>JBBDIM010000164.1:0-15277 GCA_040880405.1 Pirellulaceae bacterium
TGAATGGCATGAATCGGTTTCACAAGGCCCTGATTTTCGGTGGTGCCCTAATCCTCGGATGCGCGGTTCTCGGCAGCTTTAACCTTGCTGCCGCGGCCGATATCTTTGTCGATAACGTGCAGGGGGACGATCGCAACGCCGGCACATCACCGGACTTCGGTGCCGGCCAGGCTGGCCCGGTTGAGACAATCGCGAAGGCGTTGCGGATCGCCCATCGGGGAGACCACATCATCCTCGCAAATAATGAGGACCAACCTTATCGAGAGTCGCTTACCCTGCAAGGAGCCAAAAACAGTGGTTGGCCTGACGGGAGCTTCGTGATTGAAGGGAATGGAGCGATCCTGGATGGTTCCGATATCGTCCCGCTCGATGGCTGGGACCACGAGGTGAACGACATTTTTCGCTTCACCCCGGCCCGCAAGATCTACCATCAGCTGTTCATCGACGACCGCCCGATCACCCAGGCCCCGATCACCAATCGGGGAGAACTGGACACCATGCAGCCGCTCCATTGGACTCTGCTCGATGGTGTGATTTACTTCAAAGCAGAGCGCCGGCGCGGCCCTGGTAGTTATCGCATGACCTACACGACTAAGCCTGTGGGAATCACGCTCTATCAAGTGCGTTACGTCATGATCAATAACCTCACGGTTCAGGGCTTTCAGCTCGACGGCATCAACGCCCACGATAACGCCGACCAAGTGGTCCTCAACAACATCGTCGCTCGGGGCAACGGCCGGAGCGGGATTTCCATTGGCGGGGCCTCACGCGTTAGCGTGAACGGAGCCCTGATCGGCAACAATGGAAAATCGCAGCTGCGGACGGAAGGTTACAGCAAAACGGACATCCGCCGGAGTACCATCTTGGATAACACGGCGATCGATCTCGATCGCCAAGGGGGCGAGATCACGGTGGATGGCCAGCCATTTTAGAACGAATCACTCCGATTCCGCCGAGATTGGTGAGTTCTCATTTGCCGAGGGCTTTTCCTGCTGGTCTTGTTCTTGCTCCACGTCGCGGTAGGCGGACTGGACGGTATCTCGGTTGAGCCAATAGAACAGCGCCCCGATAAAGGCCAAGCCGATGGTGATCGCGCGAAATCCCAAGGCGGTCGACAGACCTTCACCTTCGGTGAAAGATTCCGCGGGGACCTGGGTGTAGAGATAGCTCAAGGCGAGCTCCAGCGTCCCCAACCCGCCGGGTGCGATCGGAATGGCCGCGAAAACCATCGCCATGGGAGAAATAATGAGCATTTCCGCGTAGGTTGGCGCAACGGGGAACACCCCATGGGCCACGCAGTAAACAGAAAATGCGAACAGGATATGGACCATCAGGCTCATCACCCCGATCAGGGCCAAAACGTCTGGTCTACCGCGATATAACCGGATGGCGTCCATCACTCGCTGAAACGCGCTACCCACTTTCGGTAAGCCGACGAGAAACTCGCTAAAGCTACCGTTGCTGAATCCCGGCATCAGCATCAGTCCACCCATGATCGTCCCGACCACCGCACAGACGCGAACGGCCCGCGCACCGGTTTGGACGATTAGTGAGGCGGTCTGAAAATCGATCGTCAGTGAAACCAAGGCGGTCACTACCAACAGCGAGTAAAGCCCGATCAAACGATCGACCACCACGGTGGCAAAGGCCTCCGCGCGCCTCTCCATCTGCTGCCGGGCCAGAATGATCGCTTTGAATAAGTCGCCCCCGACCCCCCCGACTCCCACGAAATTGAGCAAATATCCGAGGAATCCGAGCCTTAACGCACCCACCAAGGTGAAGGGCAAGCCAAGGGTAATGACCAGCAGGTACCACCTCAAAATGGTGATGGTCAGCGCGGCCAGCGCCACCAGAAAGGCGAGGCCGATCAAATACCACCGCGTGCCACCGGAAAAAATCAGGCGGAGGTTGGCTACCTGGTCGGGGTTGGAGGCAACGGAATAGATCAAGTAGGTCAAAATCGCCGCCGGTACGGCCAGCCGCAACAGCGGTAAGCAATGTTTAAACTTCACAGGCACAAAGAGTTAAGAGAAAGGCTAAACCCGCGCTGGCAGGATGCCGAAATATCTTAGGACGGCGATGAGCGGGCCCGGTGGACAAACCACTCCATGATAGTTGGAGGATTTTTTTCGTGAACCTTGTGGCCCTCTCAGGTAACTTATAATCCAATCGCCGGGGTTGTTGACAGCCCACTCGAAGATTGTTAGTTTTAGGTTTTTGGCCACAAAGGCCGGGAACTTCATAGCGAGTTCAGCTATTAGTGGAAGCGAATTGCCTCCACCAATCCAGCACGGGGGATTAGCTCAGCTGGGAGAGCGCTTGCATGGCATGCAAGAGGTCGCAGGTTCGATCCCTGTATCCTCCACTTGAGAAGGCCTTGAATCATCCGATTCGGGGCCTTTTTCGTGCGCGGAAATAATCGACGCGATTGCTCCTGGGCCGATCCAGACGGTCCCCTTGTCACTCGTCCAAAGACATCAAATAACGCCGCATCGCATGTGCTAGGTCATGCCCCAAGGCACGCGCCGATTGCTGCGTGACTGGCACCTCTCCGACCGTGGCGTACGGGATTTCAATCGTGCTGGCGACCGACACGCCGGGAAGTTCCACGGCCCATTGGCGGAATGAGCGATTTAGGTTCGACGCGGCGGTATTCCAAGAGACGCCGTGCGGCAGGTTGTGCTTGACTTGATAGGGGAGAGGACCGCTCTGCATACTTTCGAGCATCATCGCCAACTTGGTGGTGTTTTGCCAAAGTTCTTCATTGGGACCTCCGACGAAATAGATGCGTTCGTTGCTGCCTGGATTCTCTCCGCCGCCACGGACCCAGGGACAGTGCAAGTCGAGCAAGATTTTGAGTTTGCCCTCGGACCGTTGGGGCACGAGCTCTTTATTCGCCCTTACGGAGGCGTATCTGGGTCTTCCCTCACCCCGGTAATCCCGATTGTGGTCGTGAGGGTCACGATTCTTGCCTTGGTCGCCATCCTCGACACCATCGAGGTCCATCATCGGAACGGCCAACAGTTCCACGTTTTCTCGGAACCAGTGCCCCTCGTCGGTGTCGGCCAACAAGGCCTCCATGAATCCCTCCAACGTATAGCTTGCCATCATCTCGCAGGCATGATGCCGGGCGGTCAGCACGATGCGGTATTTCGGCTCGGCTTCCAATTGGCCGACATGTAGTCGATGAACAGGACGACCCTTTTCGGAAGTGGCGTGCAATGCACTTTTCAGATGAGGGTTTTTCTTGTGCCGTTCGATAAACCGCTGGAGGTCGGCCAGTTGATAGGGCATTCCCAGGCAGAATCGAACTTCTTCGGCGTCCTCCGGAAATCGATAGACAAACGAGTCACCACGGACGGTCTCTTTTCCCAGCCATTGCCAGTTCTTGCCACCATCGGTACTTACCGCCGGACCCCGCGCGGCCATTGGGCTTTTGTTGGTCCAGTGAAAGGTGAGCTCGCGCCCCTCGGCCCCCCGAACTCGGAAATTGTAATAGAACCACCAAGTGCTCGTATCGCGAATATCTTGCGAGATATCGATCTCTTCGCCCCGCACCTGGTAAGTGCCGAGATTTCCACCGGGGTACTCGGCATCGATTTGAATCGCCTTGGCATCTTCTTCCGCAGCGGTAAGTTGATGAGGCACCAACATCCATGCGGCAAATACGAGTAGCAACGAGAGAGCGCGGCAAGGCATTGTTGATTCCGGCGAGCGGCAAAGGAAGGGAAAAGTCTTCTTTGCGATCCTACTCGCTCTGCAATGGAATGCCAACTCAAAAAGTTGGCTCAACGCGCTTATTCGCCCTGTAACGCACTGCTGGGCAAGGACCGGACTTTCGGGCGGCGCTTGCGGCGGGTCTTGTCCGGAATCAGCCCCCGCATGTGGTCGAGCTTGCCAAAACAAAGAAGCCGGTCGCCTGGTTCCAAGGTTCGCTTGAGACGCGGGTTGGGGATGACCGAGGTCCCGCGATAAAGGGTTAAGACGTTGATGTCCCAATCCGGGAGACCCGATTCATCGATCGTTTTGCCGATATAGTCCGAGCCCTCCGGGATATGCAGTTCCGCCACGCCGTAACCCCGGCTAACGGTCAATCGTTGCCGAATATCGACATCCGGGAAGTCGACCTGGGCATGGATGTAATCGACAATCGCGCCGGCGATATCAAGGTTCGTGCAGTGCTCGATTCCCTGCAAGCCAGGCGAAGAGTTGACCTCCATCACCTGGGGGCCGCTGTTGCTCTCCAGGATGTCGACTCCGGCGACTCGGAGGCCCATGATCTGGGCGGCTCGGACCGCGGTTTCCTGGTACTTTTCGTCCAAGGTGACTGATTCGGCCACACCTCCACGATGGACGTTGCTGCGGAACTCGGTGCCTTGAGCGACGCGCCGCATCGCCGCCACAACGTGATCGCCGACGACTAGTGCGCGAATGTCACGCCCGCGGCTCTCGGCCACAAACTTTTGCACCAGGACGTTCTGGTTGGTGCTGTGGAGAGTCTCGATAATCGCCTCGGCCATCTTCACTGAATCGGCGAGGATCACGCCCACGCCTTGCGTCCCTTCCAGCAGTTTGATGACCACCGGGGCACCTCCGACACGTTCTATGGCTGGGAGGATATCGGAGCGGTCGCGGACGAAGGTGGTTTGGGGAATGCCGATATGGTGTCGGCTAAGAATCTGCAAGCTGCGGAGCTTGTCCCTGGAGTTGGAAATCCCCGAGGAACTGTTAGCGCAGAAGACGTCCATCTGTTCGAACTGGCGAACCACCGCAGTACCGAAATAGGTAATCGACGCGCCGATTCGTGGCAGCACCGCGTCGTAATTACCAAGTTGCTTGGATCTAAAAAAAAGATCCGGCGCACCTTCCTCTAGGTCGATCGCAAATTTGAGCGTGTTGAGCACCTTGACTTTGTGCCCCCGTTCGAGGGCCGCTTCACGCAGGCGACGGGTGCTATAGCAATGGATATTCCGAGAAAGTATGGCGAATTTCATATCAAGTCGCTTTGGAGGGCGAAGGGATTTCAGGGTGAACTCGAAGAAAAACACAGGTATCTGATTACGGCGAGTCCGACTTTCGCCGGGAAATTCGACTTATGGCCGAGCGACTTGTCGTCGTCGTGCGGCGTTTTTTTGTTTTGGGGCCTCTTCCCCCCAGATACGAGGCCCCAGAATCGACAAGTAATCGGCCCCGAATTCCTTCGCGACCCAGCAGCATACGGAAGCCCATCGCGTCGCGATTGGCCAGGGTCACTTCAATCGGCCAGGTGTTGCCGAGAACCTTAATGTTGGTGACGATCACCGGTCGTTTGCCGACGTGGCCGTTGGAACTACGAACGGTGCGGAACTCCAAGACCTTCGCTTCCGTCGAAATCGTCCCTTCGGCACTCCTCTGTTTGGGATGAACCTTGAACCGGACCCAAGTCTCTCCTTCATGCTGAAAGGTTTTTACATCGAAGGCGTGCAGTGAGGAGGAGCGAGCCCCAGTATCGATTTTGGCCTTTAAGGTGTTGATTCCCAGGTCCGGCAATTCCACCCACTCGCGCCATCCAATAATGGGCAACTTCAGTGGTTGGATTTTTGAGGCCATCAATTTTCTTTCGCCTGAATCACGAGGGGCGAGTCGCCGCAATTACTTGAGCGGTGAGTAGTCGACCACCGTCATCGGATGCCGTTCGACATTGATGACGATCTTGCCATCTTGCTCCGACTCCTGCCACAGCTTCTTCCACTCCGGGTCCTCTCGGAATCCGGCCCAAGAGGCTTCCATGGCGGCCGCGTCCTTGTGGGCGACCACGTAGATCAGGGTGTTGGGAATATCGTCCGGCACGTAGTAGGCGACGTTCGTCATTCCGTGCTTGGTGAATAAGTCGAGCTCGCCATCTCGGAAACGCTGCAAAAGTTGCGGTAGCCGACCCTCGACGGTCGTATAACGGCGCAGCTCGAAGAGTCGCGGTTGGTCTCCCGATTGGAAGTTGTTCGGAGAGAAATCGGTGGCTTGCATGTAAACCGATTCCGGCGGGGCAGCCAAAATCTTGCCCTCTTTCTCTGAGGCTTCCGCCACTTCTTTCCAAGTAGGATCACCGCGGAAGCCAGCCCAACTTTCCTTGGCCGCTTCCTTGCTGTCGTGCGAGATGATGTAGATCAACGTATTGGACTTGCGGGTCTCATCGGTCGGCACCCAGTAGGCATGGTTGGTCATACCATGCTTTTCAAAGAGTTTGGTGGTGTGGTCTCGAAAGCGGGAATGCAGGGCATCCAGCTTGCCTGGGTTGGTCGTGTAAACACGGAGTTCGTACGCGCGTTCATCTCCCAACACACCGCTCCCAAAGGCACACATTACACAGCCCAAGACCAGGGACATGACCACGCTACGAATCGAAAAGCTCATCTAAAATTCCTTCACCGGAACGATCGGATGTGGTGTTTTTCTTCACGAGTCCGCATGCATATCGCAGCGGAGGCTCGTCATTCTAAACCCCTCGGCGGCTGATTTCTGCCTCCAATCGAGGAAGTGTGGACGTATTTTGCTACTTTTCACTCAATTGATTGGCCTTGATCGAGGGAATCCTCCTCATCGCTACGCTTGGATCCACGCTGGTTGGGTGGTTCGCGGTCGGGTACAATCCGCCCCGGTTTCCTAAAAAGATTTCGTTCGCACTGACTGATGAAAATGGCGGATTGGTCATGGCTCAGCTCACATTCCACGGCGCAGCGGAAACGGTTACCGGTTCCAAGTACTTGCTGGAGGTCGACAGCACGCGCGTGATGATCGATTGCGGCCTGTTTCAGGGACACAAGTCGCTTCGCTTGCGCAACTGGGATAACCTTCCCCTGCCCGCCTCTTCGATTGATCGCGTGCTGTTGACCCATGCCCATCTGGACCATGTTGGCTACCTGCCTCGCTTGGTCGCCCAAGGGTATCACCACCCGGTATATTGCTCCGCCGCGACACGAAAGCTCGCGGAGATCATCTTGCTCGACTCCGCCAAGAACCAGAAACGGGACGCCGCCTACTTCAATCGTAAGGGGATCTCCAAACATAAACCGGCGTTGCCCTTGTACGACACCCACGACGCCCGCAGAGCCATTCGCCAACTGAAGGCGGTTCCGACCGACGAATGGTTTTGCGTTCATGAACCGGTTTGGGCCCGAATGATTGACGTGGGGCATTTGCTCGGCTCGTGCATGATTGAGATTGAGATCCGCAACCAAGACCCACCCCTGCGGATTTTATTCTCAGGAGATGTCGGCCGTTACGACGCCCCTCTCTACCACGATCCGTCACCACCTCCGCCGTGCGACTATCTGATTTGTGAGAGTACCTACGGCAATCGACTGCATCCGGAAGGTGATCTGCTCGACGCGCTGCAGTCCGAGGTCAACGCCGCTATCGAGCGAGGGGGGGGTATCTTGATGGCGTCATTCGCCGTGGGACGCTCGCAGCAGTTGATCTATTTGCTGCAAGTCTTGATGCATGCCGGAAGAATTCCTAAGATCCCGGTCTATCTCGATAGCCCCATGTCGGTCGCCGCGACAGAGGTCTTCGAACGTTTTCACCTCGATCATGATCTGGCTGAGGGGGACTTGGGAGGGGAAGACATTTGGGACGCTGGCCATATTCATATGGTAAAAACGACCCGCGAATCCCAAAAAGTGAATCAAGTGAAGGGACCGGCGGTGATTATTTCCTCGTCGGGAATGATGACGGGGGGCCGGATCCTGTTTCATTTGAAACGGCGGTTGCCTGATCCCAAGAACACCGTTTTCCTGGGAGGCTACATGGTGCCGGGAACCAGAGGCAGGGCACTCAAGGATGGGAAATCAACGATTCGGATCCATGGTGCGGACATACCGGTGAAAGCGCACATCGCGACGATTCCCGGTCTCAGCGGTCATGCCGATCAGCGTCAGTTATTACATTGGCTTGAAGGCATGCCTCCTCCGCGGCAGGTATTCTTGACCCACGGCGAAGTGGACAGCGCTGAAGCGCTGGCTCAACTGCTTGAGCAGCGAGGTTTCCGCACGACCATTCCCAAACTGGGTGAGACCATCCCCTTAGGAACATGACGATGCCGCCTGAACCCACGCCCGAGGAAAATCTCCAGCAGATCATCGACTCGTCCAGCTATGTTCTGCCAGAGCTTGATTCCGCCTTCCTGCAGACCGACGACTTGCGGGGAATCCGGCTAATGCTGGAGTTCCATAAGCCAGAACTGCACTTGAAGAAGGCCGGGGTGAACTCCACGGTCATCGTCTTCGGCGGCACTCAGATCATTCCCAGGAAGCTTGCCGAAACCGATCTGGGACTGGCCAAGAAGGAATTGGCGGCCGAGCCAGACAATCCGCAGTGGCAGCGACGCGTCCAACGGGCCGAAAGTCGCTTGGCCAAGGCCCACTACTACGACGAGGCCCGCGAGTTTTCTCGGCTAGTTTCGACCAACTGTCAGATCGACGGACATTGCGATTACGTGGTGGTAACCGGTGGCGGCCCCGGCATCATGGAAGCGGGCAATCGCGGGGCCTTCGAAGCAGGGGCCAAAAGCATTGGCCTGAATATCACGCTACCTGAAGAACAGCACCCCAACTCATACATCACGCCTGATCTTTGTTTTATGTTCCGCTACTTTGCGATGCGAAAGATGCACTTCCTGTTACGCGCCAAGGCGCTGGTGGTCTTCCCCGGTGGGTTTGGAACCTTGGACGAGTTGTTCGACGCCCTCACGCTCCGGCAAACCAACCGGATGCAAGTGATTCCGATCATCCTGTATGGCTCGGAATACTGGAATCGAGTGATCGACTTCCAGTTTCTTGCGGATGAGGGGGTAATCCGAGACGAACATTTGGAGCTATTTCAGTTCGCCGACTCGCCGGAAGAGGCCTGGAATATCATCGCCAAGTATCATGGTCATCCGGTCAGCGATTTTTAGTGCGCCGGCCTTAACCCAGCAATCCGCGATTTCCCCGAGGAAATCAGGCCGATGCGCTAGGTGAGGTGAGGGGCCTTAGCAAGGATTCCGCCAATGGATTCACTACAGGACATCTTCGGCACACCTCGACCGGTAGCGGTCGTCACAGGGGGTGCCCGTCGTGTCGGTCGATATTTGTGTGAGGCTTTGGCGGCCTCCGGATATCGCGTCGCGATTCATGCGCATGATTCGATAGAAGCGGCGCAAGAGCTAGCGGCGCGGTTTCGCGAGCAAGAGATTGAGGCCCTCGTGGTCCAAGCCGATTTGACGCAGGAAAGTCAAGTCAAGGCGATGTTCGACCAGATCCAATGGTACTTCGGCCGGATCGACTTGATGATCAACTGCGCGGCAATCTGGAACCCGACTCCGCTGACGCAAGTCACCGCCGAGGATGTGGAGGCGCACTTTCGCGCCAATGTCTTAGGCACGTTTTTATGCTGCCAATGGGCCGGTCGGCGAATGGTCGATCAGCCCCATGGCGGCGCGATCATCAATATCGGGGATTGGGGTGTCGCGCGGCCCTATCCGGGGTTCTCCGCCTATTTCGCGGCCAAAGGAACCATTATCACGCTGACTCAAGACTTCGCAGTCGAGCTCGCGGCGGCGAACCCGGCGATCCGCGTCAATGCGATCCACCCCGGTCAGGTCTTGCTGCCGGAAGATGCGTCCGAGCAGCGAAAACAGGCCATCATCGATTCCACGCTGGTCAAGCGGCTCGGCCGGCCGGAAGATGTCTTTCGAGCGGTCCGCTTCCTCGCCGAAAGCCGATTTGTGACCGGAGTGGCGGTTCCGGTCGATGGCGGGCGGACGATCTACTCTGTCGGCGAAGTGAACGAGACCGTGACGGGATAACGCGCCAATCTGTGGCGGATCGGTTTTCCCTCCCGCCCCGTTCTTCGGAGAAATAGCGAGGCGTTTGCCGTAACTCTTTGCAGTGAATGGGGTTTCGGGGATCTCTTGAGGCCCCTCACTGCTTCAGAATTCGCACAGAATCGGCGCAGCCCTGGAGCGGGGGATTTCGTAGACTCTCCCTTGTTGGATTCCGCCAGAGGATATTCGGAAGCTCCCGTTTTGCGAGGAAATAGTGGTGATGCGACGAGAAGGATTCGAGTTGTGGAAGTCGGGCGGAGCCCTGCTTTTGGCGACATTGTCAACGGTTGGTCTGTCGGGTTGCGGTTCGTCCGACGCGCCGCCCGCGGTAAGTATCAATCAAGGGGCACAGGACGAGAAGCCGGCCGATTCGGCCCCGGCGAGCCCGCGTCCGGTTCAAGTCACTGCCGATCAGCCGTCAGGCCAAGGGCGGACGAATCCGGCTCAGGTGAGTTCGCCTCCTCCGCCGACGTCGTTTTCCGATCCCGATCCGAATCCCAACCAAGGCAATCGCTTCTCCGGCGAGAATCAGACCGTCAATCGTGACCAAGTTCCCGTGGGGCAACCTGCCAATACTCTTACCGGTGCTGAAGCAGAGCCGCAGGAGAGCATTTCCGCGGCGGAGCTGACGGCCCAAATCGCCTCGCAGCCGATTCCCAAGGGGGACGCCGAAGCGATTTTGAAGTACACCAACGAATTAACATCCGTTCCCTTCCCAGACAACGCCACACCGGCGGAACTCCGCGACTTCGCCAAGATGATTTACGGCAACGTCCTGGCTGCCGCCGATCAGGTGTTGGCGATCCAAAACGCAACGTCCAAACAGCGCCGAGCCGCGGTTCAGTTCAAATTCAACGCCTACGAGATGCTCGCGTCGATTGAGCCAGAGAAGGCCGAAGCCCTGAATAAGGAGCGGATGGCCTTTGCGGAATCGATGGCGGGCACCAATGATCCGGAAGTCTCGCGGCTCGCCCGGCTATTCATCTTCGAGACGATGCTGGGTGAATTCGCCCAGGGGAACGAGGAATTGTTCCAGGCGGTGTTGGAGGATGCCAAGTATATCATCGACGACCCAGGGGCCGACATGATGCATTTCAATGTCGCGCAGAATGCCGCCACGGTGTTCGCGCGGATGGGGCATTCGGATCAGGCCTTGGATATTCTGGGGATGATGAAGAAGGCGTTTTCCGGTAGCCAAAACGAGCAACTTGCCGCCCAAGCCGCGGAACTGGACGATCTCATCCTGCAGTACAAGATTGTCGGCAGCATGATGGCCGCCGCCAACGGCAACCAAGAGGCGGGCGAACAGATGCTGCGTCACTTGCGCGACTGGATCGAACTGCGGGGTGAAGAGTCGCTGGAACCGCTGCAGTTGATCTCGAACATCGAGATGCAGATGGAGGACTTCGGGAAGGTCGAGATTGCCAAAAAATTAACCGCCATGATGGTTGAGAATTATGGCAGCCACACCAACCCACAGGTCGCTCAGTCGGTCGCCGTTTCCGCGGCCAACGCCGAGAAACGACTCGGCCTGTTGGGTAACAAGTTCCAATTGGAAGGCGTATATTTGGATGGGTCGCCTCTCAAGTGGGAAGATTATCGAGGCAAGTACGTTCTGGTCGATTTCTGGGCCTCCTGGTGCTCTGCCTGCATCGACGAGATGGACAATATCAAGGGCGTCTACGCCAAATACCGTCAGCGTGGCTTCGAAGTGGTAGGTGTCAACTTGGACGATAACCGTGAGGCCCGCGACTACTTCTTCCAGCATCATCAGATTCCCTGGGCCACGGTCGTCAGTGGTAATCCGGACGCCCAAGGCATGAACGACCCGAACGCCGTTCGCTGCGGGATCGAGGCCCTGCCATTTTTGGTTCTGATCGATCCGGAAGGGAAGGTCGTTGAAATGAACCCCCGGGGCGAACGATTGGATGAACTGCTGGAAAGCATTTTCAGCCAACAACCGGCGGCCCAAGCGGCCTCGACCGATTCCATGTTGGAAGTGAAACCGATTCGGTAAGAACGCCTTCCGGCGAAAATAGAAAACGAGGCAATAGGGCCCTGCATTTGCAGGGCCCTGTTTTATTTAGGAGCAGAGGAAGAATAACGTCCCACTTCCACCGCCACTTCTCGGGGCATTCGTCGCGCTGTTCATCTAATATTTACTTGCCTCAGGTCGGTTTACCGCGTTCAATAAAGAGAAGGATCGCGGGGTGGGCCGACATCAGGGGTGGCTTGCGGAGATTCCCACTTTTCTTGGCTTGTGCAAAAGGATGAAATCATGATCGCGCGAATCGCGGTGATGCTTGTGTTGGGACTGTTCGTCACCAATTCAAGCTTCCTCACCGGAATTGAAGCCCGCGCGGAGGAAAAGCCGGCGGCCATCAAGGAGGGGGGGCCCGCCCCGGATTTTTCTCTGGAGCAGGACCAATCATCTAAGCGAGTTCAACTGTCCAACTTCGCGGGCAAGAAATTGGTGTTGGTTCTGAGCAGGGCCAATTGGTGCCCGTTTTGCATGGCTCATCTGAAGGACTTGCAGGCCCATTACGATCGCTTTCAGGACGAAAACGCGGAAGTGCTCGTCATCTTTCGCGAAGAAGCGACTGGGATAGAGGGGCTGAATAAGATTCGCGAGATGACGGAGGCCAAAATGCCACTGGCGCTCGACCTGGGAGCTGAAAAAACCGCCCAGTACGGCCAGGAGGGATTCCCCACCTACCTAATCGATGAACAGGGGGTCGTTACTAAAATCCTCTCCGGCACCAAGGCCGAGCGACCGACGGCCGAATCGATTTTGGCCGAGCTGAGAAAGTAATCTGACGACGAAACCTCCGCGAGGAGACTGCAGGTCGATCGCAGGAAATCACTCTTCCTATCGACCGGGGCCGTTTGGAAGCGGAGTTCGTTTGTCGAGCGGCGGGAACCACTCGACCACGGGAGGTGCCGCGCCTCGATAGTCGCGCATCTTGAGTTCCGGCCGGACATAATGCTGCGGTTGCCGATTGCCGGGGACTCGAAAGCTGTCACCCTTTTGCAGAATCGGCCGGCTTTCAGGCGACTCGCCAAAGGGGAAATCATTCGTCATTTCCACCGCGGTCCAGACTTCGCGGTTCTCCTTGCCGGCCAACAAGAACTCGGGATAACAATGCCCTGGTACCCAGACCGTTCGAGCCGGGATGCCCGCGGCGCGGCTAATTGCCACGAATAGGCTGGTCATCTCTTCGCAATCACCCCGCCGATCCTCCAAGGCGGAAACCGCTCCTTTGAAAGGGCCCTCCTCGTAGGTGAGATGCTGGTGAACGAACTCGTAAATTCTTTTGGTTTTGTCCCAGGCGGAACCTTCGTCTTGCGTCAATTCCTCGGCCAACCGGGCGATTCGAGGATCACGACTTTGGATCAGCGGGCTCTCGCCCAGATAGATCCGAGCCTCGCGCCGCAGCTTGACCGGTTCGAGTATCTGGAAATTTTCATGCTCCGAGGGAATTTGCACCCCGAGTCGCCGCACTCGATATCGCAGGATGACCTCTGCTGGCTCATCGGCGGCTAGACGGTCGATCGTTACCTTAGCGAGGGTCGCTCCGGCCAGGCTGACCATGGAAATTTTCGCGCCGCGCGGAGTGATTCTCTGCTCGACCAATTCCACCCGCTGGTCCTCCCACTCCTGCGGAACGGGGAACAGGGCGACAATCCCGCTTGCGACCCCGGCGACCTGAAGCCGGAACCCGGTCTCGAAGTCATGCTCGTGGACCGCTGGTCGGCCCGGTTCCGGGGCCTCGGCTGGAACGGTCTTCGCAGCGCTTTGCGGCGTGACTGCCTCCGTCGAGTTGCTGGCTGGGGTCCGGTTTTGCTTCGGAGATTCGCGCGGTTCAAATTGCGCCGAGACGACGATCGGCGCGATAAAATTCCACACGAGGAGCATCATCAGCGGCAAAAACGTCTTCCCCATCGTCTCAGCTTCCCACCACTTCGCGGATGAACTCCACCTTCGGTTTGCCACCGAAACGGCCTGCCTTCGCGTTGAGATATTCGCTGACAAATCGCACCGGTTCTTTCTTCTCGGGAACGCGGAAATTGTCCCCTTTTAACAGGATAGGACGGTTGTCGGGCATTTCACCGAAGGCTCGATTACCGGCCACCAGACAAGGATACCATTGGCCTTTGCCCTCCTCGTCTTCCAGATAAAACTCCGCATAACTGGAGTTGGGGATCCACACGGTGCGCGTCGGAAATCCTTCGGCCCGGCAGAGCGCGATGAATAGCCCTGTCAGGTCCTCAAAGTCTCCCTTGCCTTCTCGCATTGCGGTCAAGGCGGTGGTGGGCTGCATCTTGGTGTACTCGACGTTTTCACGAACCCAATCGTAAATCGCCTCGATTCGCTCCCAATCGGTCTCCAAGTCGGCCGTGATCTTCTTGGCTTGTGAGCGAATCTCACCATGTCGGGCCTCAATGTAGGGGCTCATTCCCATGTATCGCCGCATCGCGAGAGGAACTCGTCTTGGAACCGCCAAGCCGGATGTTTCCGCCGGTGGCTTGGCCGATCGTTTTTCCACTTCGAGTGTGATAATTGCGGTGGCAACCTCACCCGGCCCCAAACGCGGAATGGACACCATCATCTGCTTGACGGTTCCTTCCAGCATCCGGTACTGAATTCGACCGACGTTGGGCGAAATATCTTCCTCGACAATCTTCACCGTTTGTTCAGGCCAATCCGCGGGAACGGGGATCGTCCCATAGATGTTGATGCTCTCACCCCGTTCGGCACTGACACGCATGCCCACCTGGTACCGCGTGGTTTGCGCTTCTCCCAGGATCAAATCCCCTTCCGACTCGGGCGGCTGGATCTTTTCGAATTGGGCGAACAGGGGGGAAGCGAAGATTCCCAGGAGCAAAAAAAGCACGGGGATGGCGGCCCATCGGATCGACATAACGACTACCTTCTCTCGGGTCGAGGTTGGCGTGTGGCGGGCGGACATGGCGGCTCATTAACTGCAGACCTTCCGCCGAATTTTCCAGACCCTCCGTGGAACGTGCGACAGGGTATCCGTTCTCACCTTTAGTTCTATTGTAGTCGCCAACTCGCTGCGCGGAGGTCATTTCATGCGGCGACAGATGTTCCGCGAGTTGCCCCCGGCACGATTGAACCGGTCTTACCGCGGGTATCGACTGGGGCAGGCGGAAGAGCCGAGCCGCCATGAGAACGCGACGCCATCGGACGGGTCAAGTTGAGATTTTTGATCCCCTCCCTCGGGCCGTTCAATTGAGACTCTTTTACCCCTCGTCTGGTTTTTTCTTGGCCGCCCCTCGGCCAGGTGGTTTGCCCATTCGGGGGTCGTACATGTTGTGGTGTCGGGGCCATTTTCGGCCCTGTGATCGCTGTATCTTGTGAACCCCCGATTGGGGAAACGCGCGGCCAAGCGGCCGAGAATTTAAAAACCGCAGCCG
>JBBDIM010000165.1:0-15196 GCA_040880405.1 Pirellulaceae bacterium
TTGGTTTCCCAAACCGGCTTGCACACGGTGTAACAAATGTCCTTGGTCTTGGTTTCCCAGACAGGCTTGTTCACGGTGTAGCAAATCTCTTTGGTCTTGGTTTCCCAGACCGGCTTGCACACGGTGTAACAAATGTCTTTGGTCCGAGTTTCCCAAACCGGCTTGCACACAGTGTAGGTGCAGCTGCGGGTTTTGGTTTCCCAGACAGGTTTGCATACGGTGTAGGTGCAATCCTTGTAGCGTGTTTCCTTCTCGTAGGTCACGCAATCAACGGTCTTGTCTTCCCACACCTTTTCGTACACGGTTTTGTAGCAGGTGTACTGCTGCTTCTCGTACTGGACCTCTTTGCAGGTCTTGTTCACCGTGTAACAGTGCTGCTTGCAGCACTCGTAACTGGCTGGTTCGCAACAGCCAACATTACGGAAGCCAAATAGCCCACCGTAGGCCGCTTCGGCCGAGTTCACCGATGCTACAGTCAACAAGACCGCTAAGATCGGCACTCCCAATAGAGATCGCATTTTCCTTCTCCTTCGTTGACAAAACGCTGTACGACAATAGGGCCTGGCCTGGTTTGGCAACTCCGTGCCTTTTGCTCTGCCCAGAAACTCGTGCACTACTTCCTGTAATCGCCCGACACGATCCGCTGGATCGTCCTCGTGGTTTGGATTCTCCCGGGCGCAAAGCATTGCATCCCTCCCAAACCCCGTGGACTATCATCTGGATGTCCAGTTTTATCGGCAGTCCAGGCAAACTGCTTGAGCTGGAGTACCTGGAGAATATGAAACTACTGGGGCAAATAGCAGGAAAAGTGAAACTCCAGCAAGTTATCGTAACCCTGCCGAAAATTCGGCTTATCGCAATTCCAACAGTGCTAGCGAAACGAGCGGATACAGATACCGGAAGAGACCGTTCATAACGGTTTGACACAGCCCAGACCGGGGGGTGGGCTACTTCACGGTCAGCCTCACCTTGCTTCACCCACTAACTTTTAGGTACCGTTACCTAGGGGGAGGCCGACTCGCACCTCCAGATCCAACCCACTGGCCATCCGCTCGCGATGATCCGCATCCGAAAATCTCCCCACGGCACACCCGATGCGAAAATCGAAGGACAAAACAAAAAACCAGGGGAGTGGGGCAATTCCCAAGGTGGTCGTCAACCGACTGAGTCTCTACCTGCGGGAACTTCAGATTTTGGTCCGCGATGGAGTGGTCACCACCAGCAGCACAAAATTAGGCGAACTTTTGGGCGTCACCGACGCTCAAGTAAGAAAGGACTTGGCGAATTTCGGCCAATTTGGCTACCCGGGCGTCGGCTACCGGTGCGACGAATTGATCGCGGCGATCAAACGGATCATGGGAACCGACCAGCATTGGCCGGTCGCCTTGATCGGAGTGGGAAACCTGGGTCGAGCGCTGCTGGGCTATCGTGGCTTCGGGGCCCAAGGTTTCGAGATCGTGGCGGCTTTTGATTCCGATACCAGCGTGATCGGCACCTCAGTGGAAGGAATGGTTATTCAAGACTTCGCCCACTTCCCCGCGAGTGTTTCCCAACGGGAAATTCGCTTGGCGATTATCGCGGTGCCACCCAGCGCCGCTCAGGAAGTCGCGGATACGATCGCCGCCGCTGGCGTGAAGGGTATCTTGAATTTCGCCCCGGTTACTTTGAAGCTGCCCAGTTCGGTTACGCTGGTAGCGGTGGACTTGGCCATTGAAATGGAGCAACTTTCCTTTGCCATGACCCGCCGAATCGCGGAAGGCCTCTTGCTCGATCGCAAAAGTCTCGATTAGGATATAGCGACATCGCCCAACCGGCGAAAAGACAATTACCCCCTAGTGTAATGGTAGCACTACAGATTTTGATTCTGTCAGTCGAGGTTCAAATCCTCGGGGGGTAGCTTAGCCCAAACGGCATCGTTGAACTTGATTTCAACGATGCCGTTTGGGCGTTTCTTGAAGGGGCGATCGGCCTCATCCTCAATTCCGGTTTTTTGCCGCAATGCCCCCTCCACGCGGGAGTTAGCCGCTTCGCCATCCTTGACGGTTTTCGGGGGAACTGATAGTTTTGTGGGTTTTCCTCCACCGGGATGTTCCGGTCTGGAGGTTTACGGTTTCTTCACAACTTGGCAGTGCCGCGTTTTCGCTGGCAGTGCTTGGTCCGTGCTTGAAAAACCGTGTCGCGTGGATACCGATGGTTGCGAGCGAAGCGAGACCACCGGGCAGACATGATCCCCGACACGTGAGTATCGCTTTGCCCGGATTGGCGATTTTGCGCCGGATAAGGGCTCTTTTTCATGATCGGGTGTGAGGTTGGACCTGGATTTTTTTTGCGGGAGCAAAATCGCAATGGCTGAAGGTAGTCAAGTTGTTAAGGATTTGGTTGAAGCGGGCATTCACTTCGGGCACCGCACCAGTCGGTGGAATCCGAAGATGGCGCCGTACATCTACGCCAAGAAAAACCAAATTCACATTATCGATGTCCGCGAGACCGTACGTGGCATCCTGCGGGCCAAGAAGTATCTTGCTCAGGTCTCCGAAGGGGGCAGCCTGATCCTGTTCGTCGGAACCAAGCGTCAGGCCGGTCAGGCAATCGAACGCGAGGCAGAACGCTGCGGAATGCCGTTCATCAACGAGCGCTGGTTGGGTGGCACGCTGACCAACTTCCGCACCATTCGCAATCGGCTGACCCGCCTGGAAGAGCTGGAGCGAATCCTCGAAGGTGAGGAACTAGCCAAGTACTCCAAGAAGATGCAGGCTTCGCTGCAACGCGAGTACCGCAAGATGTATCGCAACTTGAACGGCCTGCGCTCCATGAACCGGCTACCGGAAGTCCTCGTGATCGTCGATCCCAAACGGGAACGCAACTCGATCAAAGAGGCCCAGTCGCTCGGCATTACGACCGTCGCCCTGACTGATACCGACTGCGATCCGGACCAGATCGACCTGCCAATCCCCGGTAACGACGACGGGATTCGCTCGATCGAATTGTTCCTGAAACACATGGCGGACGCAGCGATCGACGGCAAGCACAACGCGGCCACTCAAAGCGAAATGGCCGCCAAGTAGTCCATTTCGCGTTCAGATATACGATCGAGGTGATAGAGTTCGCCGGTTCCCATAACCAGCGCGAACTCTTTCACCCCGTTTCATTCCTTAATATTAGCAGCTTACGTTTTACGAATTTCGGAGAATCAGACCATGGCGGCGATTACGGCAGCGACCGTGAAAGCGTTTCGCGACAGAACGGGCCTTCCCATGATGGATTGCAAACGAGCACTTACCGAATCGGGTGGTGACGAAGAAGCCGCGATCCGTTGGCTACGGGAAAATGGGGCGAAGATCGAGGGCAAGCGGAGCGACCGCAGCACCGACTTTGGCCGCGTTGGCATTTATGCCGATCCAGCGGTCAACGTCGGCGCGATGGTGGAACTGAAGTGTGAAAGCGCTCCGGTCACGCAAAACCTAGAGTTCATCGCCCTGGCCGACGACATGGCCAAGGTGTTGGCGACCGGCCCCGGTGCCGCGACGGGGGACGAGCTACTGGCCCAGGAATCGACCATCAAGCCAGGCAGTACCCTCAAGGACATCAAGGACGACATGTTCAACCGGATCCGCGAGGTGTTCAACATCGGGCGGATGGTGCGGATTGACGCTCCTTGCGGCGGTTACAGCCACAACGCGACCACCGTCGCCGGTGTGTTACTCCACGTGGAAGGCGGAGACGCCGAAACCGCGAAGGATGTTTCGATGCACATCGCCGCAATGCGTCCCCAGGCTCTCACGACCGACGAACTGGATCCGAAGGTGGTCCAAAACGAGCGTGAGATCCTGACTGAAGCGGCCCGCAATGAAGGCAAGCCGGAAAACATCATCGAGAAGATGGTGGAAGGCCGCCTGCGTAGCTACTACGCCGAAACCGTGCTGCTGGAGCAGCCTTTCGTCAAAGACGACAAGCAGACGGTCGGCCAGTACGCCAAAAGCAAGGGGATGCAGGTGAAGCGGTTCATCCACTGGGAAATCGGCGACGACAACCCAGGCGAGTAGACCCCGTCCAATCGATCCGCACGCTCGGATCTTAATCCAATCTAGAACCCCGCCCGAGAACTTCGGGGCGGGGTTTTTTCATGCCCCCGCGGGATCATTCGGAACGCGACCTGCCAAGAGTGGCGGCGATCGTTTACAATTCGACGGACATAGAAATCATCGCCCCAGCCACTCGAGCGGACCAAACATCGCATGAATCACCCAGCCGAGGAAAACGTGGAGAAATCGGAACCTAGCTACCGGCGGATCATTTTGAAGCTCTCCGGCGAGAGTTTTTCAAGAGCCGGAGAACGTGGCATTGCCATGGACGAGGTCGTGGGCATCGCCACCCAAATCCAGGGGGCGGCCGCCCTAGGTTGTGAGATCGCCGTGGTGATTGGCGGGGGCAACATCCTCCGTGGGGCTCAGTTCAAAAGCGAGAGCGGCAGCATTCAGGAAGCGACCGCCCATTACATGGGAATGTTGGCCACGGTCATCAATGGCCTCGCGATGCAGGATGCCCTGGAGAGCCTCGGCTGTGCTACGCGGCTCATGACCGCGATCAAGATGGATGGCGTTGCCGAGCCCTATATCCGTCGCCGCGCCAAACGTCACCTGGAAAAAGGACGGATCGTGATTCTCGCCGCGGGCACCGGCAGCCCCTTTGTCACCACCGATACCGCGGCCGCTCAGAGGGCCCTGGAACTGGAGGCGAATGTCCTCATGAAAGCGACGCGGGTCGACGGCGTCTACAGCGAAGACCCCGAAAAGAATCCGCACGCGGTTTTCTACCGAAAACTCGATTTCAACACGGTCATCGCCCAAAATCTCCGGGTCATGGACGGCACCGCGATTTCACAGTGCCGTGAACATGACATGCCGGTTCTCGTATTTAACTATAAGACCGATGGCAATATCCAACGGGCTGTCCGCGGAGAGCATGTCGGCACGCTGATTTCCGCCAACCCTGGTTAGTGGCGGGGCCCTGTTTCCAAGCGGGCCTTTAAGGTTAAAATTGAGCAATTAGCGATTTTGGCCCGCTCTAGCGGGTGTGAAAGATGCGTCGCGAATCACGACATCACCTCAACCACGTTTCCTCAAGTGAGACAGGGAATCGATTATGAATCCGGACGAAATCTCTACCGACGCCGAAGCGCGGATGGACAAAGCGATTGAAGTGCTGAAAAACGGACTTTCCGGCGTGCGAACCGGTCGCGCCACCCCCGGTTTGGTCGACTCGCTCCGCGTTGAGGTGTACGGCTCGCTGCAGCCGATCAAGCAATTGGCGTCGGTGAGTGCGCCGGAACCGAGCCAACTGCTGATTCGCCCCTACGATAGCAGCGCGATCAAGGATATTGAAAAGGCGATTGTCGCGAGTGATTTGGGCATGGCCCCGCAGAGCGATGGCCGCGTGATTCGCCTGAATGTGCCGGCCCTCTCGACCGAAGTCCGCAAAAAACTGGTCCACCGGATCAAGGAACTCGCCGAGGAATCTCGCGTCGCCATCCGCAACATCCGTCGCGACGCCAACAAGGCGGCCGATACGGCGGAAAAAGAGAAGGAAATCAGCGAAGACATTCGCGAGGACATCAAAAACGAGGTCCAGGAGCTGACCAAAAAGTACGAGGAAAAGGTCAACGAGATGGCCAAGCAGCGAGAAACCGAAGTGCTGGACGATTAGCTGCTTCGGTGGGTTTCGGCCTAGCGGCTTTCGCTCACCCTACCACTAATTGAATCGCGAAATTCTCAGCCGCCATGGAACACATGGCGGCTTTTTTTGTGCCTCGATCCACCCCGTATCGAGATTTTCGCGCTATTGCCGCCCAGAATCGGCCTTGACCCGTTTGGCGGGGCGTTTCTATACTCCGCTGCCCAACAAGGATGGATCGGCCATCAGGCCTGGGGTTCTTGAGTTTTTTTAGCGAAAATTTTTGGAGCAAGCGGAATGAGCGGCAAGGATGCGAATCGCCGATTCCACTTCGGCAAGACCTGGGCGGTAGTCGCCCTCGGCTTTGTCCTACTGGGAGTTGCAGTCGTCGCGGTCAGACAAACTCAGGGGCCCTCCGCGGCCGAGGCCCAGGCCCCACGTGGCGTGGCACCGCAGACCCGGCAGTTGCCGGCCCAGCCAACCCAGCGTGTGGCAACCGTTCCTGGTCGCCAGGTCGCGACCACATCCGCCGAGGGTGTTCCCACGCCATCTCCTAAAAACCTGCAAACGGTCGCGGTCGTCAATCGCGAGCCGATCAGCCGTGATGATCTGGCGAAAGAGACCTTGCGTCGCCATGGTGAAGAGGTCTTGGAGACCCTGGTCAACAAAAAATTGATCCTCATGGAGTGTGAAAAGCACGGCATCCAGATCACCGAACAGGACATCGACGCTGAAATTGAGAGCATCGCCAAGAAGTTTGGGCTCTCGGTCGATCGCTGGTTGACCCTGCTACAGGAAGAACGCCAGGTTTCTCAAGGCCAGTATCGCCATGAGATTATTTGGCCCACATTGGCCCTGCGTCGCTTGGCCGCCAGTCGGCTGGAAGTGAGCCAGGAAGAACTACAGCGGGAATGGGAAAAGCACTATGGACCGAAAGTAAAAGTCCGCATGATCTCAGTCGCCGATCGAGGACTCGCCCAAGAACTGCAAGAGAAGGCGAAGGCCAATCCAGAAGGCTTCGCCGATTTGGCCAAGGACTTCTCGCAAGATCCTAACAGTGCGGCGGCCCGTGGGTTGATTCCCCCAATTCGCAAACACACGGGTGATAAAGCGGTCGAAGACCTTGTCTTCGGGATGCAGCCGGGCGAGGTTTCGAAGGTCGTGTTCACCGCCAATCAGTACCTGATTTTCAACTGCATCGAACATCTTCCGGAGCAGACCCCTCCGTCGGCCCAATTGACCGTGATCCAAGACCGCCTCCGCGACATGATCCGTGAAGGCAAGATGCGGGAAGCTGCCTCGGACATTTACCAAAAGTTGCAGGCCTCGGCCCAAATCGAGAACATCTTCAACGATCCGCAAAAGGCCGCCAGCCAGCCGGATGTTGCCGCGATCCTCAATGGCCAGCCGATCACGCTTGCCCAGTTGCAGGAAGAGTGCATCAGCCGTTTTGGCGTGGAAGTCCTGGATGGTGAAATCCACCGCAAGCTCCTGAAACAGGAACTGACCAAGCGGGAAATGGACGTTTCTGAAGAAGACCTGGAAGCGGAGATCAGCCGGGCCGCAGACGCCTTTGGCTTTCTGACCAAAGAGGGACAACCCGACCTGGAGGCCTGGCTCAATCAGGTGACCGACCAGCAAAAGGTCTCGGTGGAACTGTACATTCGGGACGCGGTCTGGCCGACCGTCGCCTTGAAGAAACTAGTCGGCGACAAGATTCAGGTCTCTGAAGATGACCTCCGCAAGGGCTTTGTCGCCAACTACGGCGAGCGAGTCCAGGTTTTGGCCATTGTGCTCGATAACCAGCGACGCGCTCAGGAAGTGTGGGAACAGGCCCGACGGAATCCCTCTGAGGAGTTCTTCGGCGAACTGGCCGCCCAGTACTCGATTGAACCGGTCTCGAAAAACAATGAGGGACAAGTCCCTCCGCTGCGTCGCTATGGTGGCCAGCCTGCCTTGGAGGAAGAGGCCTTCCGCTTGGCAGAAGGTGAGCTTTCCGGGATTGTCGCCATGGGCAAGCAGTATGTCGTCCTGAAGTGCCTGGGCAAAACCAAGCCGCTGATCAACGACATGGAGGACGTCCGAGATGAATTATTCAAGGACATCCACGAGAAAAAGATCCGGATGGCAATGAACGACGAATTCGATCGACTGCGAGAAGACGCCCAGATCGACAACTTCCTAGCCAACACCACCCAGGTGGGGAAGGCTTACGAAACCGCCGTTCGTCAGCAAATGCAAAACAAGCGGTGAACCTGCCAGATCGCTTGAATGTCTACACAACCAAAGGCCATGCCCCATCAACAGGGCATGGTCTTTCGCGTTTCCCCGCCCGCCAAGTCGGTCCCCTCGCCTTGGCTTCCGGAGTTTCCGATTTTAGAATAACAAATTGCCTTTCTGGTTGATGGTGGGCGAATCGCGCGGTTCGTATTCCATTACCGGCTTGGCTGTGGCACTCGGGCCGCCGGACCAACCCGCTTGGCGATCTTCCCAGGGTCCACCCCCTTTTGGCATCGAACCTTTGAGACCCCAGTTTATGAGCACGTCATCCAGTCAGCCCGATCCGACCGCCAATCCTCCTTTTGAAGTGAGCTTGGCCCAGCGTGTTCATCGATTGCCCCCGTACATGTTCGGGCGGATCAACCAACTGCTCTACGAGAAGCGGGTGGCAGGCAATGACGTGATCGACCTGGGGATGGGCAATCCGTCCGATCCGCCAGCCGACTACGTAATGGAAAAGATGTGCGAGGCGGTACAGGACCCGCGCAACCATGGCTACAGCAAGTCGAATGGGATCCGCAATCTTCGCCGAGAAGTGGGGGCCAAATATCTGAAAAAGTACGGCGTCCGGCTCGATCCGGAGAGCGAGGTGATGGTTTGCCTCGGTTCAAAGGAAGGTTTTTCGCACATGTGCCTCGCTCTGATGGGCCCCGGCGATACGGCAATTGTCCCGGCTCCCTACTTTCCGGTCCACACGTACGCCGTGGCGTTGGCATCTGGCAATGTCATCGCCCTGGAAGTGGCGGATAGCGAGAAATTTTTATCCAACATCGCCTACACGTGCCAGCATCTTTACCCGAAGCCGAAGTTGCTGATCATCTGCTATCCCCATAATCCCTCGACCGTGACCGTCGAGCCGGAGTTTTTTGTCGATGTGGTGAAAATCGCGAAAAAGTATGGCCTGATGGTCATCAGCGACTTCGCGTACGCCGACGTCGCATTCGATGGCTACAAACCACCCAGTTTCCTCTCGGCCCCAGGAGCGAGTGATGTCGGGGTGGAGTTCACCACCATGAGCAAGGGCTACAACATGGCGGGCTGGCGGATCGGTTTCTGTGCCGGCAACCGCGAAATGATCCGCGGCCTGGGGGTGATTAAGGGCTACTACGATTACGGGATGTTCCAAGCGGTTCAGATCGCCTCGATCATCGCGCTGCGCGAAGGGGATGCCGCCGTCGAGGCTCAAAGCCTGCTCTACCAGAAACGCCGCGACGCCCTGATTGAGGGACTTCATCGCATCGGCTGGGATGTCACGCCGCCTCGCGCCGGGATGTTTGTCTGGGCAAAGATCCCCGAAAAGTGGCTAGCCAAAATGAGCACCATGGACTTCGCTATGATGCTGCTCGACAAGGGGGACGTGGCGGTCAGTCCCGGCTCCGGCTTTGGTCCCACCGGCGAGGGTTACCTGCGAATGGCGTTGGTCGAAAACGAGAATCGGCTGAGGCAGGCGGTTCGTCAAATCGGTCGTTGCCTACGGGAAGAAGAGTCGGAAGTTCCGGTGTAACCGTGGTCCTATCCAACGCCGGGTCGCAAAAACGGCGAGAGGATCGCCCTCCGCCACTATGAGGCCGAGAGGATGACGCCTATAATGGCGGAAATTTGCCTGCACCTGTGGCCCGCCTAGGGCAGCCGGAATGTTTAGGGGCGAACGAGAGTCCGCCAAGAAATAAAAAATGGAGGGCTCCCGCTCGCCGAAACAAGAGCCCTCCGAATAAGGCTGTCCGAACTTTCGTTCGAAGACCCACAGCCGTACAGAAGGGTATCGGGCTTCCCGCCGCGAGACTTTAACAATCGGCTTGAACATTCGCTCGCCCCGGTGCTTGGTAAAAGGTGAGTCCATGTCGCTAACCCGATATGGTCACTCACGTTCCCACGATCCCGTTTCGTCCCGCATCTCGCAAACGCATAGAATCGAATTGATGACACAGCCAGCGAAGCTCGCCCTGGAGGATGGTACTGTTTTCACCGGTAAGGCGATGGGGGCCATCGGCGAAGTCGATGGTGAGGCCTGCTTTAACACGTCAATGACCGGCTACCAGGAAATCCTCACCGATCCGAGTTACCGTGGCCAGATCCTGACCATGACCTACCCCCAGATCGGCAACTGCGGCATTAACCCGGAGGACATGGAGAGCGGCAAGATCCACATGGCGGGGTTTATCGTCCGCGAAGCGAGCCGCACCGTGAGCAACTTTCGCTCGGCCGGTTCGCTCGATGATTTTCTGAAGCTCAACGGCGTCGTCGGAATGTCCGGCATCGACACCAGGGCTTTGGTCCGTCGCTTGCGTACCAGCGGATCGATGAAAGGCGTGCTATCGAGTGTCGACCTGGACGATCAATCGTTGGTGCAAAAAGCGCAAGCCAGTCAGGGATTGGTGGGACGCGATCTCGTCCAAGAAGTCATTCCCACCGAGTCGTCAAAGTGGTCCGAGGATCTTAGCCACTGGATCAAGCTGGGCAACCAGGCTCGAACCTTGGCCAGCCGAAGGGCGCAAGACCTGAATGTCGTGGCGCTCGACTACGGCATGAAGTGGAATATCCCGCGACACTTGCAGGACATCGGCTGCCATGTCACGGTCTTACCGGGAAGTGCGACGGCCGAGGAAGTACTGAGCCACAATCCCGATGGAATTTTCCTGTCCAACGGCCCGGGCGACCCCGAACCGTTGACCGGCCCGATCCAAACCATTCAAGGTCTTCTGGGCAAGCGTCCGGTGTTCGGGATTTGCCTGGGGCATCAACTGCTATCATTGGCCTGCGGCGCGAAGACCTTCAAGCTAAAATTCGGTCATCGCGGGGCGAATCAGCCAGTATTGGACTTAACGACCTCCAAAGTCGAGATCACTTCCCAGAACCACGGTTTCGCCGTAGAGGAAGAATCCCTTCCAAACTGTCTGGAGGTCACCCACCGCAATCTGAACGACGACACGGTCGCCGGGGTCCGGCATCGCGAGTTTCCGGCCTTCAGTGTCCAGTACCACCCGGAAGCCTCGGCCGGTCCGCATGATAGCGAGTACCTGTTCGGGCGATTCCGCGAAGCGATGGAAACCTTCAAGAATTAAGCTGGGCCTGCTATTTTTGGCACGTCAAGACATTGGGTGCCATGCCCACGCCCTCCAACGTGGGCATGAGAAGTGCGCGATGACTGTGTCTTTTCTAACAGGTCAGAACGCCGTCTCATTTTCCATCTGGCGGCGTTGCCGATCGAGAAATTCTACGCCAAACGATTGGAGCGTTTGCGCCCATTCCGCTTTTTCTTTTGATCCCTGGTTCAATAGTAGCAGAGCAGGGTAAGCTGCCCGATGAAGTGCGAGGTGAATACGTCTCTTCCGAGAAGTCGGGACGCCGTTTCGCTGGTTGTTCGTTGAGTTGACATTGGAAAACGGGCCCGCCAAAGCATGCCCACGTTGGAGGGCGTGGGCATGGCACCCAGACGTCGCTCGCCAACTCTCGCTGGCCGGACCATTACGACTCGTCCGCAACCGGCTCTGTGTTGTACTTCATGTAGGTCAAAGCGAACCAGTCGTACAGAAAGTGGATCACCATCGGCACGATCAGGTCGCCGGTCCACCAAAACCAGACCCCCATGTAAACGCCCATCAGGGTGGTCAAAACCATGTATTCGTGCGAAATATAGTGGGCCAGGCCAAAAATCAAGCTCGCCAACAAAATTGGCAACACCGGCCCGGCGTCCGCTCCGAGGCCCGCTTGGAGCGCCGTCTGCAGAAAGCCGCGAAACAGGGCCTCTTCCCCTACTCCGGCGGCCAAGCTGATCAGTCCCAATTCCAGCACGGTTGCTTCTCGAAAAAGCGGCACCACCTTGCTCTCAACCACCTCGCGAAGATCGCCCAGCAGGTTGCTCTCGCTCCACTCTAGCCAGAAAAAGAAGCCTAGCAGCGGAATGGTCCCCACAATACCGAGCCCGACCATGCCCGCGATCAGCCCAGGGTTACCACTTTCGCCACTCTGACTGATCCAAGCGGGGATGTCGAACAACCAACCCAAACCAATCGCGACCAAGGCCAACCCACATTCGAACAACACGGCGGTCCGCACAAACGCCTCGGCCCGCTGCCTGGCCGACTGCGGCGAATCGTCGTAGGTTTCGTCTTCGTAGCCGTCCTCGTCGTTCATCCGTCAGAAAGCCTAATCCGAAAGGGGGCCAATGGGGGTAACCCTCGATCCTATCGTGCAAGGCACTGATACGCCATCGGTAAGGTGTCTTTCGCGAACCAACGATTGCGGGCCTGAATTGTGTCATGGCTATTTTGATACCTGGGTTGGTTTTTTCGATGGGGAATCGGTGATCGATTAGCGAACGTAAACCGTGACGTGGTTGACGGTTGCTTGGTCGGTCCAGTACACTCTTCGGTTTCCCCGCGCCCAGTTTACGCGCCCTGGGGGAAGCTTGCGGCCGGAAGCGGTCGTGCCGGCCCCCGATTCGAGACCCATTCCATCGTCCGCGACCTACAAGAGAGCTGAAAACATGGCCAAAAAGAAGGCTGCCAAGAAGGCTTCCACTTTATCCAAAATGGTGTATTACTTCGGAAAATCAAAGACCGAAGGCAAAGGGGTTGGCAAGGACATTCTCGGCGGCAAGGGTGTCAACCTGGCCGGTATGACGGCCATTGGCCTCCCGGTTCCTCCCGGCTTCACCATCACCACCGAGTGCTGTGCCCAGTACTACGAAGAGGGCAAGCAGCTTCCCAAGGGACTGATGGACGACGTGAAGACCCAGGTCGCCCAGCTCGAAAAAGAGCTGAAAAAGAAGTTCGGCGACGACAAAAACCCGCTCTTGGTCTCCGTTCGATCCGGTGCCGCGGTCTCGATGCCGGGCATGATGAACACCATTTTGAACCTCGGTTTGACCGATCTTTCGGTGGTCGGCTTGGCCAACGCCACCGAGAACGAGCGGTTCGCCTACGATGCCTATCGCCGGTTGATCGACATGTTCGGCGACGTGGTGATGGGGGTCGATCGCGAGCACTTCGAGGTCGCCTTCACCAAAATCCGTAAAAAGTACAACGCCGCCGCCGATACCGACGTACCGGCCGCCGGGCTGATCGAATTGTGCGACGAGTACAAGAAGATCTACCAAAAGTACACCAAGGAAGAGTTCCCCCAAGATCCCTATCTCCAACTGGAAAAGGCGATCGAGGCGGTCTTCGGTAGCTGGCACACTTCCCGGGCCGTCCGTTATCGCGAAGTGGAAGGCATCCGTGGCCTGTTGGGCACGGCGGTCAACGTCCAATCGATGGTTTACGGCAACATGGGTGACGATTCCGGGACCGGGGTCGCCTTCACGCGGAATCCTTCGACCGGCGAGAACAAGTTCTACGGCGAGTTCCTGATCAACGCTCAGGGCGAAGACGTCGTGGCGGGTATTCGGACACCGAAGCCGGTCTCCGAGATGTCGAAGTGGAACCGTGCCGTCTACAAGCAACTGATCGAAATCAAGGACACCTTGGAACAGCACTACAAGGATGTTCAGGACATCGAGTTCACCATCGAAAAGGGTGAACTGTTTATGCTGCAAACCCGCAACGGCAAGCGGACCGGTCCCGCCGCCGTCAAGATCGCCTGCGACATGGCGAAGGAAGGGCTGATTGACGAAAAAGAAGCCCTGATGCGGATTCCGGCCAACGACCTGACCCAGTTGCTGCTGCCCAGTTTCACGGCGCAAGGCAAGGCTAACGCCGACGTCCTGACGCGTGGCCTTCCTGCTTCGCCGGGTGCCGCGGTGGGGGCGCTCGCCTTCACGGCCCAAGAGGCAGTGGATCGGACCCACGCCGGCGAAAAGGTCTTGCTGGTCCGCAAGGAAACCAGCCCCGAAGACATCGACGGCATGCACTCGGCAGTCGGTATTCTGACCAGCACCGGCGGGATGACCAGTCACGCCGCGGTGGTCGCGCGGGGTTGGGGACGCTGCTGTGTCGCCGGGGCCGGTGAGATTGAGATCGACGAGAAGGGTCGCAAGATCACCATCGGTGGTAAGGTCTTCAAGCAAAAGGACATCCTTTCGCTCGACGGTTCGACCGGCGAGGTGATGGTTGGCTCGATCGAGACCAGCTCGCCTAAACTCTCCGGAGATTTCGCCAAGGTCATGAAATGGGCCGACGAGCATCGCACCTTGGGTGTGCGAACCAACGCCGAGTCGGAAAAGGACTCCAAGCGGGCCCGTGAGTTCGGCGCGGAAGGCATCGGCCTGTGCCGCACTGAGCACATGTTCTTCGAGGGTGAGCGAATCATCTCCATGCGGGAAATGATTCTGGCCGAAACCGAAGAAGCCCGCCGCAAGGCATTGGCCAAGTTGTTGCCGTTCCAACGGGAAGACTTCGTCGGCATCTTCACCGCGATGAAGGGCCTGCCAGTGACGGTTCGACTGCTCGATCCGCCGTTGCACGAATTCCTGCCGCACGATGCCAAGGGACAGTCCGAAGTGGCCAAAATCCTCGGCATCACTCCGGCCAAGGTCAAGTCACGTGTTTCCCAGTTGCACGAATCCAACCCGATGCTCGGTCACCGTGGTTGTCGTCTCAGCGTGACCTACCCGGAAATCCTCGAGATGCAGGTGACGGCGATCGTGGAAGCGATGATTCAGTGCAAGGGCAAGCGAATTGACGCCAAGCCGGAAATCATGATTCCGCTGGTCGGCACCGCCGCCGAACTTCGAATCCTGCGGGAAAAGACCGAGGAGACGATCGAGAAAGTCCGCGAGGCCAAAAACTATACCGGTGATCTCGATATCCTGATCGGCACGATGATCGAGATTCCTCGGGCCGCCCTGACCGCCGATGAAGTGGCCGAACACGCCGACTTCTTCAGCTTCGGGACCAACGACCTGACGCAGATGACCTTCGGCTACAGCCGCGATGACGTCAACTCGTTCCTGCCGGACTACATCCGGTCGGAAATCCTGCCGGTCGATCCGTTCCAGTCGCTCGATGTCAGCGGTGTAGGCCAATTGGTCGACATGGGTGTCAAAAAAGGACGCTCGACCGATTCCAAGCTCAAGGTTGGCATCTGCGGTGAGCATGGTGGCGACCCCGCCTCCATCGCCTTCTGCCACGCCGTTGGCATGGACTACGTGAGCTGCTCGCCATTCCGCGTGCCGATCGCTCGACTCGCCGCCGCCCAAGCCGCGATTCAGGCTTCCAAGAAATAACCGAGGCTGTGAAAAAGGGGTCAGGACTCTTTTTCACAATACGTTCTCAAATGGAACACGTCTGATGAAAAAGAGTCCTGA
>JBBDIM010000166.1:0-15175 GCA_040880405.1 Pirellulaceae bacterium
GGGTCGTCGTAGCGGAAGTGGACCTGCACGTTGTCGTGCGCGGCGGCGATTTGGCGGACTTCTACTGCCAAGGCATGCGCGGCGCTGTTGCGGGCCGCGTGGATAAAGTAGATCGGGTTGGTGAGTCCCGCGCTGGTCGCGCCTTTGAGCATCGCGAGGATCGGAGTGATGCCGATGCCGCCGGAGAGCAGCGCGATGGGCCGACCGTCGTCGAGCGTGGCCGCGTCGAGCGTGAACTCGCCGCAGGGTGGGCCGAGCAATAGTTGATCCCCTTCCTCTACTGCGTCATGCAGGTAGTTGGAAATCGCACCCTGTGGCGTGTCTGGCAGGAGATTCCCTTCCCGCTTCACGCTAATTCGGTAATGGCCTTGGCCGGGGGCATCGGACAGGCTGTAGTTGCGTGGCGAACGCGCGACCGCCGGATCGACCTTCACCGTGATGTACTGACCAGGCAAGTAAGCGGCGATCGCGCCGCCATCGGCCGGTTTCAGGTAGAACGAGCTGACGATGTCCGACTCCACCACCTTCCGCTCGACGATAAACTCGCGATAGCCGTTCCAGCCGCCGGGCTGCTGGGCCTGCTCCTGGTAGATGGCCGCTTCTCGGTCGATGAAGATTTGGGCCAACAGCCCGTAAGCCTCGCCCCAAGCGGCGATGACTTCGTCGGTGGCGGCGTCTCCCAGCACGTCCTTCACCGCGATCAACAGGTACTTGCCGACAATTGGGTAATGCTCTGGCTGGATTTGCAGCGAGCAATGCTTTTGGGCGATCAACTCGACCGCCGAACCCAAGGCGGCCAGGTTGTCGATGTTGGCGGCATAGGCACAAATCGCTCCGGCCAAGGCCCTTTGCTGGGTCCCTTCCGCCTGATGGGCCGGATTGAAGTAGGCCGTCACCTCCGGGGCACCCTCGAACATCAAAGTGTAGAACCGCCGCGTGATCTGTTCGGCGTGGGCACCGACCGCGGGTGCGGTCGCCTTGACGATGTCGATGGTCGATTGAGATAGCATCACGTCACCTCGAGGGCTTCAAATTGGGGCCTTGATGGGAAGCTGCGTGAGGAGGCGATTGTGGAACGGTTTTCGCCCTGTCTCCCACTTCCCTAGAATATATCTCGGCCAAATAGGATGTCAATATCCAGTTTAAATAACTAAAGCGGCCAAGCTCGGACAACCAAAACCCTCACCCACGATGAACCGGTGAAAACTTTAGCCGCCCTGCCCTCTAAAATCTTATCCGAGAAATCCGAGAAACAGGCCGCTTTCCAGGTTTGAAACACAGAGCCGCGGACGCAACTTGCACGCGGGTCCCCTGCGATCCGCGTTAAAAAAGCAAAGGCAACCAGCCATGACGGAAATCGAAATCATTCAACGCCAAGCCGCAAAGACACCAGGACGCGAAGAGCGCCCATGGGATTTCCTTGCGTCCCTGCGTCCTGGCGTCTCTGCGTTTCCATCCCGGTTGCGCTGCTGGATCAATCGATGTTGGATTGGGCATGACACGACGAAACCCCGCCCGCATGAGGAAACAATCAACTTGACAAGCGACACAGTCGCTCCGCGGCTCTGCGTTTCAAAAACAGACTGCGAGTAGATCGCTGCGGTTCGATTGAATTGTGTCGACCTCGGGCCTGGGTGAATTGGGGATGGTCCCGTATCGGCTCATCCAGGCGCATAACGCGGATTGCACCCGGCACGACTCTTTTTTCATCCAACCTCGCGTACAATTACCCAGTCACCCTTCCTCGCTTCAGGAGAATGTCGCCATGCATCAAACCAGTGCGGAAAAGCCAGGTCCGGCGGAGGTGGTTTCGGGGCTTTCGATTGGGGAGTATCTCATTCATCGCCTGCGGGAGTATGGCCTGGAGGATCTGTTTGGAATCCCAGGCGATTACATCCTCAGCTTCTATGGCATGCTCGAGGAGAGCGACATCAATGTGGTGGGGTGTACGCGGGAAGACTGCGCGGGGTTCGCGGCGGACGCCTATGCCCGGGTCAAAGGTTTGGGTGCGGTGTGCGTGACCTATTGTGTCGGTGGGCTGAGCGTTTCCAACTCGATCGCCGGGGCCTATGCCGAGAAGTCGCCGGTGGTGCTGTTAACCGGTTCGCCTGGGCTGCGGGAACGGGTCAACAACCCGCTGCTGCACCACATGGTTCGCGACTTCCATACCCAGCGCGATGTATTTGAGAAGCTGTGCGTCGCGGGGGCGGAACTGTCCGACCCGCTCACCGCGTTTCGCGAAATCGACCGAGTCCTTGACGCCGTGGTGCGATTCAAACGCCCCGGCTATATCGACCTGCCGCGCGATATGGTCCACGTGGTGCCCCACCAGGAGCACCGCTCACAAACCGTGCCGGCCAGCAGCGACCCCCAGGCCCTCAGCGAAGCGGTGTCTGAGGCGGCCCGGTTGGTTGAATCGGCCGAGCGGCCGGTGATTGTCGCGGGTGTGGAACTACACCGGTTCGCCTTGCAGGACGCCTTGTTGAAACTGGCCGAGAAATTCCATTTGCCGATCGCCGCTACCATCCTCGGCAAGAGCGTTGTCGAAGAGACCCACCCGCTGTATGTCGGACTGTATAGCGGGGCCTTGGGTCGAGAGGAAGTGACCAACTACGTCGAAGAGAGCGACCTGGTGATTTTACTGGGGACCTTTATGACCGATATCAACATGGGGGTCTTTACCGCCAATTTGGATCCGTCCCGCTGCATCTACGCCACCAGCGAGAAGCTCCGCATCCGGCACCATCATTACCATAGTGTCCAACTCCCCGACTTCATCCAGGAACTCGCCTCGCGTGAGATGCGGGTCGTCCAAAGGGAAATCCCCGACGCGATCAAAATGACGATGCCCCCGGTCGGCGAGACCACCGATGCCCCGATTCGGATTCAGCGGGTGATGCAAATGATCAACCCGCTGCTGGATGATGACACGGTGGTGATCGCGGATATCGGCGACGCCCTGTTCGCCGCCTCGGAATTGGTGACCCGGGGCCGGTCGGAGTTCATTAGCCCCGCCTACTACACCTCAATGGGCTACGCGGTTCCGGCGACCCTCGGCGTGCAGACCGCGCGGCGGGAGGCTCGGGTGCTGGCGATCGTGGGGGATGGGGCCTTTCAGATGACCGGGATGGAACTCTCGACCATTGTCCGTCACCGGTTCGACCCGGTGGTAATTGTGCTGGACAACCATGGCTACGGCACCGAGCGATGGCTGCACCCTGGGACCTGGAAATACAACGAGATCCACCCCTGGGCCTACAGCAAACTTCCGGAAGTCCTGCAAGGGGGAACCGGGTACGAAGTCCGAACCGAGCGAGAATTTCACCTCGCTCTGGAAACCGCCTGGGCGGATCCTAGCGGCATGAGCATCATTCACGTTCACCTCTCAGCGGAAGACGCCAGCAAGACGCTGCATCGACTCGGTGCGCGGCTAGGAAAGAATGTGTGACGATGAACCGGGTGAGAAAAGGGGTCAGGACTCTTTTTAAGTGCGCGTTCACCAATTGTTAATAGGTTGTTAAAAAGAGTCCTGCCCCCTTTTCTCACCAACCCGCGTTCTCACGGTAGCTCTGGCTCGCCGATCTCCGGGTAGTCCTTACTCCGGAGGCCTTCTTTGAGGAAGTGGACCAAATCCGCTTTTTCCTGGGCGGTCAGGTTGAGCGGCCTCAGCCGGTGGTCTTGATAGGGATTGGGGTTGCCACCTTTGTTGTAGAACTCGACCACCTCTTCCAACGTTTTGAGGCTGCCGTCGTGCATGTAGGGAGCGGTGCGGTCTAAGTCGCGGAGCATCGGGGTCCGGAACTTGCCGCGGTCTTCTTCTCGGCCGGTCAGGTTGTATCGGCCTGGGTCGGGGTGGCCGAAGCCTGGCAGGTCTTTGTCCCAGTCGACGCCCAAGTTGTGGAAGCTGTGGTCGTGCAGAAACTTCGTGATATGGCAGTTGAAACAGTTGGCCGTCTTGAAGAAGACGGTCGCGCCCCGCGTCATTTGTGGTGTGAGGGCGTTGGCGTTGCCATGCCGCATCTGATCGTAAGGTGTCTCGCCGGCGACGATCGTTCGCTGGAACGCGGCCAAGGCTTTGCCGATGTTGGCGGGGGTGATGCCGTCTTCAAAGGCTTGGCTGAAGAGTTGGCGGTAGCCTGGAATCGCCTCCAACCGCTCGACCAACTCTGGCAGGGTCATGTCCATCTCGTCCCGGTTTTCGATGGGATCTAGGGCCTGCTCTTCAAGCGACTTGGCCCGGCCGTCCCAGAACCAGCTTCGATGCAGCCCGGCGTTGACGATGCTGGGCGTGTTCCTGGTTGTCTGGCGACCTTCGACTCCCACGGAAAACGCCTTATCGTTGGCCCAGCCTTGGGCCGGATCGTGACAGGTGGCGCAGCGGACCGAGTTGTCCCTGGAAAGCCGCGCATCGAAAAACAGCTTGTGCCCCAAGTCAACTTTTTCCGGCGTGACGGGGTTATCTTCCGGCAGGATAATCCAGTCCAGCCCCACCGGCAGTTCACGGAGGAAACGTTCCTGGGCGTAGGGCACACCGGGGTGAAAGACGAGCAACCAGATAGTGAGGAGGCACCCCGCGACACGAGTGGGGCTTGTGCTTGACGCCTTGGGCCGGGTACGGTTCATGCTGGATATTGGGGCTTAGGGATCGAGCGTGGGACGGGCAGGTTACAGGGAGGCTACGGCGTTGGGGAACGATACGGACAAGCCATTGTGGCAATGGAGCGCGACCCGAATTGCCGCGGCGGTCGCCCGACGTGAGGTCTCGGCCAGTGAGGTGCTGGAGGCCCACATCGACCGGATCGAGGCAACCCAGCCGACCATCAACGCGTTGGCGTTCGACCTGTTCGATCAGGCCCGGGCCGCGGCCACGCAAATGGACCAAAAACCACCCGATCTGGCAGTGCAACCGCTATGCGGGGTCCCGATCTCGATTAAGGAATGTTTTCCGGTGCGGGGTGCTCCGGCCACCTTGGGTTTGACCACTCGGAAGGAGCTTCAAACCGAGGATTGCCCCCAGGTCCAAAAGCTGCGGGCCGCGGGTGGGATTCCGATTGGGGTGACCAACGTGCCCCAACTTATGATCGTACACGAGACGAAGAACCCCGTGTATGGTGAAACCAAGAATCCGTGGAACCCGCAGCGTGGTGTCGGCGGCAGCAGCGGCGGTGAGGCGGCTTTAGTGGCGAGTGGCGGATCCGCCTTGGGGATGGGCAGCGACCTAGGTGGCAGTGTCCGAATTCCCGCCCATTTTTGCGGCGTGCATGGCCTGAAGCCGACCAACCGCCGCTTGGGCAGGCGCGGCATCGTCCCCAACCTACGGGGCATGCGGGGGCTCGAATACCAACCGGGGCCGATCGCCCGGCATGTCGAGGATTTGTGGCTCGGGATGCATGTGCTGAGCCGGGCCGATGCCTCCTGGAACGGCGGGGAAACGACACCCCTGCCGGTCTCCACCCTACCCCGTCCGCAGGAAAACCTGAAGGGAGTAAGGGTCGGTGTTTGGACCGACGATGGGTTCTTTCCGGCTAGCCGAGCGATCGTACGGGTGATCGAGGAATCGGTCGAAATACTGAAGTGGGCCGGAGCGGAGGTGATCGAGTTTCAACCGCCGGACACCTTGCCCGCGCTGCGGCACTACTTCGCCCTGGTCAGCGCCGACGGCGGGGCCGATTTCCGGCGGATGCTCCGCGGCAGCGTGACCGATCCGGAGGTGGCTCGGTTGGTAAGACTCGCGCAAACGCCCCGGTGGCTGCGGCCGATGATGGCCCGCGTGCTCCGCGCACGGGGAGAGGAAAAATTGGCGGAACTGTTTCTCGCCTCCGGGCCCCGCTCGGCCGACTCCTTGTGGCAAGCGACGCACCGAGCCCAGGCCTTTACCTGGGATTACCTGGACAAGCTCGAAGCAGCGTCGCTCGATTTCCTGCTCTGTCCACCGCACGGCCTGACCGCCTATCCAGCCGGCTGGAGTGTCGACCTGATGCCGGCCGCCAGCTACTCGATTGTAATGAACCTCCTGGGCATCCCGTGCGGCACGGTCACCTGCGGCCGGGTGCTGGAATCGGAACAAGAGGCCCGATTCCAAACCCCGCCACCCAAAGACCCCGCCCTTCGCAAGGCCTACGGCAGCGATCAGCAAAGCGCCGGCCTACCGGTAGCGGTCCAGCTCGCCGCTCGGCCTTGGCGCGAGGAGCAACTCCTACAAGTGATGCGGCTGCTGGAGCAGGAATTCCGGCAGCGGGACAATTATCCGGAGATTGGGCTGTTGCCGGAGCTGGGGTGACTCGGCTTAGCTATCACAATCGCTGGTCGATCTCGCGGAACAGCGACTGGGCGTCGCGCCACGCGGCCTCACGAAGAAGTACCGGGTCATCGACCATTTCGGTGCCGATAAGTGCGGCGTCCATCGGCCCGATGGAATCACGCGTGGCGAACTTTTCACGTAGAATGTTATACCCCTCTCGAGCCAAGTTGCCACTCAACAACGGTACGATTTGCTCGGCCAAATCAGCCAGCGATGGTTGATGGTGAGCCAGCACGAAGGCTATATCGTAACTGTCCTTTGGCTTGCGTCGCTCGCGGAGCGCAAAGGCCTTGATCAATAGAAATGCCGCGGGCGACACGATTTGCAAGGGAACCGTGTTTCGGCTTCCGTCAGGCATTCTCCCCGACAATTCCATTACTCGGTACGACTCAAAAGCAAGATCCAGGCCGCGCAAGGTATTGATTTGCAGCGTATTGATACGAATGGTCCGCGACTTGCCGCCCGCCTGGTATTGCCCACTAACGAGATCAACCGCAATTTCGCGGGAATGGACTTCCTTGCCAAATCTCGCGGTCCCCTCGGACTGTCGATATCCGGCGTCGAGAAGTCGCTGATGAATCGAGAGGTAAGCACTGCCTTGAATCGCGTCAAGAGATACCGCAATATCGACATCGAGAGATCCGACGTGACCTTGCCTCGGATACCATAGGTCCGGAACCCAGCCGCCAACCAATACCAGGTCGTTATGAAACGCACCCAGCACGTTCCAAACTTCCAGCAATACCTGACGACTTGCTTCCGCGCCTTCCTGGTAAGTCATCGGACCACCTTATTGTCTTCATTCGGGGAACTCAATTGCGCTTGCAAAAAGCGGTCGTAAATCTCCTCCGCCGCTTCGGTACCGCGGGGCGTCCATTGCATGCAGTCGAGATAGGTTTGCAAGGGGGAAGTCGTCGACAGCTCGGGTTCATCCAGAAACTGACGCCCTGAGAAAACCGATTCGTCATACGGAACCCAAACGACCAAATTCGCACCCTGGTCCGTGGGATGGATATCTTCCTCGTCGGCGAGCATTTTGAGCTTGGCTTGAAACCGATCGATCTCTTCGAGGTAAGCCGTTGCCACGTTGTGGCGGACATGAGGTACTAACCTCCAGGCGGCCGAGAGGCCCGCCAACGCCGCGATCAGGTCATGTCGACGGCACCATTCCAGGAATCGCGCCTCCAAAGATTCCACCGAACCACGACCGTAGAATCCCTGCAAGACATGAGGTCGCGGATAACTGTTCTCCCAGGCACGCAGCAATCCGAGGGCGTCTCGCAATTGAATTCCCCGCCGCTGTGGTTCAATAAACGCCTGCTCAGCAAGTGCCTGCTTTACCTTAGAGACCAAGCCCACGCTCACACGGACCGCAGCGTCATGGGCCATGTCCCGGGTCGTCCAAGTTCGCCTCGGATCGGACAGTAGGGCCCGGACGATGCGACTCGCGCGAGGGGCGAACGGGTCGATCACCGTATCATTTGCCGGATCGACCACGGCGCGACCTTGGCGATCGACCAGGAAAGCGGGGTTTCGCCGGTACAGGCGGCAATTTCCGCCGGAGTCCAAGTAGCTGAAGCCGAGCTTCGTGATCAGCTCGCCAACTCGGGGGGAAATCGACGGCGCGTAGAGCAGCGGAATCGCCTCGCCCGCAGCCTCCTGAAACTTCTCCGCCCACTGCATCACCTGGCTGGGAGACACGTGCCGACGCTCGGCGACAAGAAAGGGGTACACTGCGCCCGTTTCGGGATCGGAGACCGTCAGCTTATAACTCCAGAAACCACCGTCCGTCATGACCGTCGTTCGATCCACCTCAACGGGGCAACCCGGATAGATCCCCTCGTGGAATAGTTCCCTCAGGAGCAGCTCAGACGGCATTGGAAAGGTGGCCAGCATCACATGTTCACTAAAACGACAACGTTCACTACACAGTGAACTATGCCGCATAAGTGAACAAAAGTCAAATCATCGCGATTCTCGACGCCATTCAACCCCGACATGCCCCCCCCTGCGAAGTACCCCACCAAAACAAAGAGCCGCTTGCTCGCACGCAAGCGGCTCTGGCTGAATGTCCTGATCGCGAATGTTGGCGATTACGGAGCAAGCTGATGCTCTCCATCCGCAAACTCGGTGTGACAGGCGTTGCAGTTGGTTAGCATCGCCCGGTAGCTTGCGCTCGCGGCGGCGAAGTCCTTCTTTTTGCCCGCCTGATAAAGCTTGGCACCCTCCTGCCGCACCGCGGTGCTATGTTTCGCCCAGGCTTCCGCGTTTTCGGCAGGGCCGCGGAGCAACAACAAGTTTCCGCCTTCGGCTAGAATCAGGCCATCGGACTTGATCCCCTTCCAGGCGGCGCTATCCGCGGGTTCGGCGGCCATCGTTTGCTTCAACCGCTTGTAGGTTGGTTGAAAGACGTATTCCATAAACTCGTGCATGTCCTCCTCGACAGGCTCGGCCTGCCCCTTTGCCGAGGCGGGCGCGGCGGCCTGGGCAAGGTTGGGCTTCGTGTCACTTAGCGACAGGATGCCAACGAGGGAAACAGCAACAACCGCGGTGAGGTAATAGCGCATCTTCATAAATAACTCCAGTAGAAATGGATTCCAAACAGGTGAGCTCGCCGGGATATAGATTAAACTCTTTGCGAGTTAAATCAGAAGCGATTCATAGAGTTTGAAGAGATCCACGTTCGGCCAGCCGCTATGCCCCTCGGTCGAGACGGTCGAACGCAGCATCGGCAAAGTATCGAAGAGATCGCCGTGAAAACTCAAGTGGCATGTTGGAGTCGGCGAATGAAGCCACTCAGGCATTCGGGCCAGCGAGCGTGAACTCGCCGCCGCTTGGTGTTCCGCACTGCTATCCGATACCGTCAACGGGATGACATGGTAGTGCCAGCCCAGCGCAGCACTATTCGTCGAGGCACCTTGATGGAACTGCTGAAGATGAATCCGCAACTGCTCCGGCCGCATCTCGTCGTGCCGGTGAATCCAGGGAATCGGCGCGTGGCTGAAGGCCGCGACAAGTAGGCCGATCAGAAGAATGCGAGAGGGTGATTGCATGCTGAGGCGGATTCATTCGATGATAGGCGACATTCGCCCATCGTATTCTCGGCCCTCGGCACTGTCAATCAAAGAAATTTAGCCGCGGATGGGCACGGATTCTCGCGGATAAAACGGAAGGGGTAGTGGTAACAAGCCAAATGCCGACGGGACGTCGGCGGTCCCAGGGGGCACGCGGCTCACAATAAAATCCATCGTCTTACGGGGTTAAAACGCAGAGGCGCAGAGCACTCACTCTGCGCTCCCTGCGCCTCTGCGTTTCCAAAATGCCCTTCGAGTGGAGCAACGTCGCGGCTGACCAAGACAGCCTCAATATCGTCTCTCTGTGGTCTCTGTGGTCTCTGTGGCTAAAAAAATCTCTCGCCAAGCCGCAAAGGGGATTTCATGATGGACGCGTGCCCGGGGGATCAGGTCCCACTAACCACGACCGAGGGCTTCTCCGCGTGCTTCGAATCTTCTGGCCGGGAAAGTTCTTCAAACGGGTTTTCCTCTTCGTCGTCGTCCGGCGGGCCGAGCAGGAGAGTCTTTGCTCCCTCGTACCACTGCACCAAGAGGCTAAACAGGCAGGGGACCAGAATCAGTGTGACGAACGTACTGACCAACAGGCCACCCAGCACCACGCTACCTAAACCCCGGTACAGCTCGCTGCCGGAACCAGGGATCAAGACCAGCGGCAACAGCCCTAGCACCGTGGTGGTGGTGGTCATGAAGATCGGCCGAATCCGGGTCTTCACGCTTTCGAGCACCGACTCGTTCAAGTCCATGTTGTCTTCCCGCATATGATTGAGCGCCTGATGCACAATCAGAATCGGGTTATTGACCACCGTTCCGATCAGGATCACGAAGCCCAGCATCGTGAGCACATCGAGTGGCTGGAGTATGAATAAGTTCAAAAACGCGAGAGCCAAAATTCCACCCACCGCACCCAGCGGCACGCTGAAGATGATCACCATCGGGTAGACCCAAGACTCGAACAACGCCGCCATCAGTAGGTAGGTAATCAACAGGGCCAGCAGGATATTGAAGCGGAGCGAGTTCCAGGTGCTTTGCAACTTATCGGCCGTACCGGAGAGGCCGATGCGGTAACCACCATCGAGTTGGCCCCCTTCCCGCAGCGGAGTGACGATGTTTTTGGTGATTAACTGCATCGCCTCTTCCAAGGCCACGGTGTTAGGCGGCGAAACCTCGATCGTGATCGACCGCAAACGCTCGCGGTGGTTCACCTGTTCCGGGCCACTGCTAATCACGATATCCGCCAACACATCCAGCGGGATCAATTCACCGGTCGGCGTGGCAATCGGCAAGGCCCCGATCTTTTGGGTCAGGTCCGCATACCTCGATTGCCCTTTGATTGTGAGGTCGATCTTCTTGCCTTCCAGGAAGTAGTCTCCAGCGTAGGCACCATCGACCAGGGCGTTGGCCGTATAGCCTAAGTCGGCGCTGTTGATGCCGACCTCGGCCGATGGGACCAGCCGCGGCACGATATGCACTTCCGGGCTAGAGAGGTCTAAACTGGGAATCGGCCTGATTTGGGACTCCGACAGGACATCAATTCCCTTCACCATGCCAAACACCTGGCCACCCAAGCCCACCAACGTAGGCAAGTCGGGGCCGGTGATTTCGATCTCGATGGTTCGTCCGCCGGTCAGCCCCTGTTCAAAAAGACTCGACTGCTTCGCCACCACAAACGTGCCGGGCAAGTCTTTCGCGACCTCCTGGACCAACCCGATAATCTCCGCACAGCGCTGGTCGTCGTAGGTACGGATACCGGTGAAGACCTGACGTCCCCGAGCGACAAAGAAAAAGTCGCTGATCGGCGGATACTTGGCGGCCAGCACCTCGGGGTCGTTCGGGTCAACGTCCCAGTAGGGACGCAGCCCCTCCTCCACCGTTTCGCCCATTGCCATCAGTTCGTCGATGTTGTAGCCGGGTGGCGGCAGAAAGATCCCGAACACCAGGTTACGGTTACCGCTGGGCAGATATTCGACCTTGGGCCAAAAGGTGAAGCTGAGAAAGATCGTCGCGGCGACCAGCCCGGTGACCACCGTCAGCCGGCGGAAGGTCGACTTGAGCAGCCAGCGGTTGAGCCCGACGACCAGGTCGATCATCCCTCCGCCCACCGAGGCGATCACGCCTTGAATCCCGGTCGACTTCGCCGCCTTGGTCCTTCCGCCTGAATCCTTAGCGACAGCCCCGTTGCCATGGTGGGAACCCGGCTTGCTATCCGATTTTCTGACTCGATGGAACAACCGAGAGGCGGCAGTCGGGATGACCGTCAGGGAGACGACCAACGAAAGTGCCACCGCGGCGCTGATCGCCAACGCGATGTCGCGAAAAAGCTGCCCCGCTTCTTCTTGCACGAACACCACCGGCAAAAACACCGCCACGGTGGTCACTGTCGAAGCGAAGACCGCCCCGTACACTTCTTTGGTTCCGGCGCTGGCCGCTTGCAGCGGCGACTTGCCCCGTTGGTAATGACTATAGATGTTTTCCAGCACGACCACCGCATTGTCGACCAACATCCCGACCGCGAAGGCGAGCCCGGCGAGACTGATGACGTTAAGCGACCGACCCAGAATTTGCAAAATCAAAAACGTGCCGATGATACTGGCCGGAATCGCCAAGGCAACCACCAATGCCCCTCGCGCAAACCAAAATCCGGCCCCGATCAACAGGGCCAACGTGATGACAAAAAACCAGGGGCTAATGTAGGCGGAAGCGAACGCGGTTACCAAGGCGATGGGAATAATCATCAGCGTGCGATAACCGAGATGCAAAAACAGCATCAACACACACATCGTCAACGCACCGCCGATAAAGATATTTTGCTGCACCAGCGTGATCGACGAGTAGATGTATTCGGTTTCGTCATACACCTGGGTGAGCTGTAGACCCCGTGCTTTGAGCAGGTTTTCGTCCAGGTCGTCCCGCGTGGCCCGCAAGCCCTTCATGACCTCCAACACGTTGGCGCTGGTCTCGCGGACGCAGTTGACGGCGATACTCGACTCGCCAAACCGGCGGACCACACCCTCCGGCTTCTTGTAGCCCAATTGCACTTCGCCGATGTCCCGGACGAACACCGGGGCCCCGTCCTGGATGGTCAGTAGTTGTTCTTCCACCTGCTCCGGGCTGCGGAACTGCCCCAGAGTCCGCACCACCCAGCGGCGTTTACCCTCCCAGAACTCACCCGCCGAGGTGTCGGCGTTTTGACCCATCAACACCGCGCGGACCTGGTTGATAGTGATCTGCCGAGCCGCCAGCCGCTCCGGATCGACGACCACCTGCAGTTCATCTTCAAGCCCGCCAATCACGTTCGAAAGCGAAACCCCTTGGACCCGTTCGAACCGCGCCTTGATCTCGTCCTCCGCGAACCGTTTCATGCCCATCACGTTCAGGTCGGGCGGGGGCAGCAGTTCCTGGAATGCGGGCTCTTGTTTGGCCAGACGCCGCAAACGCAACATCGAGACCCCGATGTTGGGTCCATCGGTCACGGTCGTCAGTTCGTCGTTCAGCTCGGGGTATTTTTCACGGAAGGCGGCGTACTGCTCGTCCGAAGGTTGCCGCGCACTGAGGATAAACCAGGCGATGGGGCGATCGCTCGCGTTGGCGGTGGTGATCACCGGTTGGTCGGCGTCTTCCGGGTAGGAAGGAACCTGGGCCAACCGGCTGTTAACCTTGAGCAGGGCCTCATCCATGTTCGCCCCGACGTTGAACTCCAGAATGATCCGGCCCATCGAGTCGAGGCTTTCAGAGGTCATCTTGTTGACCCCCTCCACGCTCTTGAGCTGGTCCTCCTGCTCGACGATGATCTCCTGTTCCACCTCCTGCGGACTCGCCCCGAGCCAGGTAGTCTCGATCGTGATGGTGGGGGTTTGCACCTCGGGGGTCAACTGCATCGGCATCCGCAGCAAAGCCACTCCGCCAAACAGGGCGACCAGCAGCACACCGACCGAGACTTTGACCGGGTTTTTCAGGAAAAATTCAATCATGATCCGCGTCGCTTAGGCAATAGTGGAGAGGATAGTGGGGGGAAGTCACAGAGCGAGGAGACCGCGCGATCGCGCTATTTCGTATTTTCAAAGGTCGTGTTGGAAACCACGTCGACCGACTGCCCTGGGCGGAGCCGCTCGTTGCCTCGGGTCACCACGCGTTGTCCCGCCGAGAGATCGCCGGTGACCTGAATCCAGTTGCCTTCGGCCGCGCCCAAGGTGACGGGAACCGGCTGCACAGTGAGTTGGTCTTTCGCGCCAGCCTGCACGACGTAGACGGTCGAAGTGCCACCACTCAGGACCAAGGCGTCTTTGGGGACCATCAGCGATTTTGTGAGCTGCCCGGTGGAGAGCATCACGCGCCCCATCATGCCCGACTTGAGCAGCGGTACCTGATTGTGAATCTCGTTTTGGACGCGAACCTTGATCGGAAAGGTCCTGGTCCGGACATCGGCCTGTGGATTGATCACCGCCACGGTCCCGGTGAAGCGGCGATCCGGGATTGCGGAGATTTCCACCTCCACCTCATCCCCTAACGTCACATAGGGGACATGCCGCTCGGCCACCTTCGCCACGACGTCGACCGTGTCGAGATGGGCCACCTCCATCACCGGGTCGCCCGACTTGGCCCACGCACCCACTTCGGTTGCCTTGTGGATGACGTAACCTGTGAATCGCGAGCGGACCGTGTACTTGAAGTGCCGATCCTCCAATTCGCCGATGATCGCCTCCTGCATCGCCACTTGGGCCTGGGCTTGGGCGATTTGCTCGATTCGCGTTCCCGCCTTCATCAACTTCAGGGCCGATTTGGCCTCCAGGTAATCCTGATGGGCAGAATCGGCGGCGGAGACCGCTTCGTCCCGCTGCTCGATGCTGATCACATTGCGTTCGTCGTGCAGTTCAATCGCGCGTTTCCGACGCTCGTCCAGATACACCATCCGAGCCTCGGCGGCCGCCATCCGCGCCTCCGACTGTTCGATCTCCTCTTCCCGCGCCCCGTTTTTCAGCTCTTCCAATTGCGATTGGTACAGTTCCAACTGGGCATTGGCGGCCTTGATTTGGAGTTCGATGTTCGCCGTGAGGATCTCCACCACCGGCTCCCCTTCTTGGACGCGGTCTCCCTCTTCGAACAAAACCGCCCCCACACGACCATCGACCGCGCTGCCCAGGATCGCATGGAACCGAGGCTCGACGGTCGCGACAAACGACTGCCCGCTCCGCATCTCCCGCTCGACGATCTCGGCGGTGTAAACCGGCGAGGGAGGGACTTCCTGGGCAACCAAGGTCCCGTAAACCAGGGTGGTGAGCAGCAATCCGAGGACCGCGTGACGCATGCGTGCCATTATGCTTTTTCCGTTGTGATGGAAGGGAGAGAAATATCCATGTCGGACGATTGACCCAAATTCACCAATACCCGGGACAGCAGCGAGACCAACTGGTCCACTTCTTCCGGAGTCATGCCTTGGGTCGCGTCGGCCCGAACCTTGTGCAAGCAGGCGACCACCTTTTCCCACACCATGTGCGATTCGGGGCCCACTTCAATGTATTTGCGGCGACGGTCGGTCGAACAGACGACCCGCTCGATCCAGCCAATCGCTTCCATGCGCGTTAAAATTCCGGCGAGCGTGGGAGGCTCGATCATCATCCGTTTGGCGAGGTCGGACTGGGTTAGCCGTCCCTCGTACATCAACCAACCCATCACCTGAAACTGCCGGAAGGTGATTCCGTAAGGGCGGAGCTCCGCGTCGATCGTCTGTTGGTAGGCGTGCGAGGTAATGGTGATCCAATACCCGATGCTCGCGTTGAAGTCGTAGTTCGACACGCTATCACCT
>JBBDIM010000167.1:0-2464 GCA_040880405.1 Pirellulaceae bacterium
GGCTGTACAACTGGAACGAAAGTTCCGCGACTCGCGGGCGTATGGTTAACAAAGGATTGTCCTTTTTTGATCGGCGCAGTGCATTTTCAAGATGGGAGGTGCCCCTTCCGTGAGGCCTCGTAGGACGAGGATGATCGCGCGACTCGCGTCGCGATGAGTCCATTATAAGCCGCGATGGTTTCCCCGAGAAATAGAGCTTTTTCCGACTCCCGCCGATTCGATTATTTCGCGCACCAAATTCGTTTCAAGGACTTGACACGATTGGTTTCTTGAAGGTGGCGGAGTTACGAAAACGCCACGAAGACGTCGTACAGCGCGTGCGAACCGGCGGCGATGCCGAAGCCGCGGGTGGCGAAGATCGCCGCGAAGAGTATTCCCGCCGTGAACCGAAACAGAAACGTGTAGGTGCTAAAGGGGTCGCCGCCGGGAATAAAAAAGTCGTAATGCGCCGCCGAGAAAATCAGGCTCGATGTGAACACGGCCAGTACGATCGCGATTTGGCGGGGAAAGCAAAACAGCACAAAAACGTACCACAATGCGGGAACCAGCATTAAGCGGAACAGCAGTTCCTCATAGATACCGGCTCCGAAGTAGGCGACGACTTTGCGCCCCGTTGCCATCGCCTCCGGCTCGGCGAAGCTGGCCAACACTTCCAACCGCATCAGCGAGGCCTGCCAGTGGGCTAGGATTAGCAGTATCAAACCGAGCGCCGCGCTCTCGGCCAGCATCAGCGGAAAGACCTTCGCGGAAACGCCCCAGGGGTGTTCTCGCAGGTGATGCCATGCTAGCAGGATGCCGCAGGTCAAAAGGGGGAGTAAGAAATACTGTCCAAACCCCAACACGATCAAAAACTGCCGCAGCCAGACATCCACCCCGTTGCGGATTGCCGATGGCCCTAGGGCGAGCACTCCCAACTCGTATATCATTAACATGGGAATCACGAACAGCAGGCTAACCCAAGGTCTGGCCGACTCGGCCCAGTACCCGGTTTCGAGGGGACTAGCTGTCGCGGTGGTTGTCCCTTCGTTTTCCGCCGCCATCGGTGTTGCCCTCGGATTCCTGCTCAGTGATGCTTAATCGTTAATGTCGGGCCAGCCCGCCGAACGACTTGATCGGACTTGCGGCCAGGGGTGCAAGCGCTATGATCGGTGTAATCCCCATGTCACTCGGGTGCCCGCTGTCATTCTCCTTCGGTTCTTCGCCAGAGGGGCGAAGAAACAACACGACGACCCCCAATCGGCCATGACTTATCATCCCCCCTTAGATGTTTACGACGCGCTCCAGGCCCACTTCGGACCTCAGGATTGGTGGCCGGGGGCGACACCGCTAGAGATCATGGTTGGGTCAGTACTCACCCAAAATACCTCGTGGAAAAACGTTGAGAAGGCGATTCTCAATTTGCAACAGCTCGACCTGTTGGACATCGATCGCCTGCATGCCTGCCATCTGGAGGAATTGAGCGAGGCGATCCGCCCCTCCGGGTACTTTCGCGTCAAAGCCAAGCGGCTTTGGAACCTAATAGATTTCGTGGTCCGTACGCACGAAGGGGATCTCGAACGGATGTTCGCGACCGATCAGGCCACGCTCCGCGAACAACTCTTGGGCATCAGCGGCATCGGGCCAGAGACGGCCGACAAAATCATGCTCTACGCCGGAGAGCTGCCGGCGTTTGTCGTCGATACCTACACCGCTCGGGTCGTCAAGCGGCATGGTTGGATCGAGCCGGAGGCGGACTACCACCAACTCCAGGAATACTTCACCGGCGGCCTACCGGACGATGTGCCGCTGTTCGGTCAGTACCATGCCCTGATCGTGCGAGTCGGCAACCAGCATTGCAGTACGAAAGCCAAGTGCGAGGGCTGCCCTTTGCAAGGGATGTTGCCTGAGAGTGGGGTAGTGGAGCTGGAGTGAAAAAGGGGTCAGGACTCTTTTTCATCTCGTATTCACCAATGGAAAGCGGGTTAGGAAAAAGAGTCCTGACCCCTTTTTCACGGCCCACGCCCCATAATAGCGTCTCGGGGGAACCGTCTTACTGCACCGCAATATAAATTTCCACCTGGTCCGGTTTCGACTGGTCGTAGACTTCGAAGTCGGTGGTGAAGGCTCGGTCGTGGGTGTCTGTGGCGCGGAAGTATTCCCAGATGTGCTCCCAGGTTGCACTGACCACCTCCGGTGGTTGACCCTGGCCGACAAACTTCAGGTAGTTGCCTTGGTCGATGGTGGTCCCTTCGAATTGGTCGGGGGTCTCGGCGTCATCTGAGACCTGCTTGCCGACGAGGATGGTGTAGTCGCCGTTTTCGTCCGAGTCGTAATCGGCGTAAACCGCATACCGTCGCTGCGACTGGGTGGGCGTTTGGTCGATCTCCGGGATCACGTCGTCTAGTTCTTCGTCGAAGTAACGCTCGTACAGGTCGGGAATTTTTGCCTTGTCGGCATGAGACTCGGTGTTGTTGTTGGTCCGGAC
>JBBDIM010000168.1:0-2459 GCA_040880405.1 Pirellulaceae bacterium
CCTGGGCAAGGCGGACCTGTGGGTGGCCATGGCGATCGCGACCATCAAGGCAACCCTGGTCGCGGTCTACTTCATGCACTTGCGGTACGACAAAACGATTAACGTGTTGATCTTCGTCTTCGCCCTGCTGTTTGTGGGCCTGTTCGTTTGGATCACGGTGCTGGATAGATCGGAGTATCAGGGATCGATTCAGGAATACCAGCAACAAAACCCGCCGGCGGCTGCGCCTTAGCGAGTGCGTTGGCGTAGCCACGCTTGCCAAAAGCGTGGGGGAAGTGTGAACCAGTTAGGCACACGGGGCAAACGCAACCCGCGAGTCTCCCACGGTCTACGCGACCGTGGCTACCTACGAATGGTGAAGGCGAAACACATGTCCGCGATATCCTCAGTCCGTAGCCAGGAGTATCAGGCCAAGTTGGGCTTTGCCCTGTTTCTGGTCTCGCTGGGCGTCTTCTTCATCGCCAGCTTGGTCGCTTTCCTCGTGATTCGATTCACCGTGGGGAGCCAGCGCACATTACCCTGGGATTCTCTTCCTTGGGGTCTGGCGATTAGCACCCTCGCCGTGATCGGCGTGAGTGTTGCCTTGCATCAGGCGGTACTTGGGGTCCGGCGCGAACGCCAACGCCGATTCCGGGTTGGGCTAGGTGTCGCGATCTTGCTCGCCTGCGTGTTTCTGTTATTCCAGGGGCAAGGGTTGGCCCATCTATTGGCGAGTCACGCCCAAGACCTCGCCAAGTCGGGAGGCCAATTGCACGGGTTGATGTTCGCGCTGGTCCTGGTCCATGCCTTGCATGTCGTGGGGGGCATGATCGCGCTGGCGGTCGTCACGGCTCGGGCATCACGCAACGCCTACGATCATGAGAAATACTGGGGCGTCGAACTATGCGCCGGGTACTGGCATTTTCTAGATGGGGTCTGGATTGCGATGCTGGCGGTGTTTTTGATTTCCCGGTAGTCGGCCAAGGCCACTAACCCACATCTTCCGCGATGGTGGCCAACTCTTCCCAACGCTGCATCAGCGTGAGGAGCTCTTCGCCCGATTTTTCGAGCCGAGTGGTCACTTCTTTGATCTTTTCCGCCGGCTGCTGATAGAAGTCCGGATCGGCGATCACTTGTTGCAGTTTCTCTTGCTCCGCTTCGATCTTTTCGATCGACTTGGGCAAGGTGTCGAGCTCTCGCTGTTCCTTATAGTTCAGCTTGCGGCCCTTGTTGGTTTTGCCTTTGGCGGCATCTGTCGCTGCTTTGGACGTTTCCGAGTGGACCGAGGTTTCGGCGACCGCGAGGGATCCCTTAGTTACCTCGTTCACCAAGTCGCGCTGGACCAGGTAGTCGTCGTAACCGCCGGGGTACTGGTGAACCTCGCCATCCCCTTCGAACGCGATGATGCTGGTCGCCACGTTGTTCAAAAATTCCCGGTCGTGGCTGACCACGAGAATCGTCCCTTGGTAGTTGATCAACAGATCTTCCAGCAGTTCCAGCGTGTCGGCGTCCAGATCGTTCGTCGGTTCGTCCAGGACCAACACGTTGGAGGGTTTGGCGAACAACCGAGCCAGCAGCAGGCGGTTGCGTTCGCCCCCGGAAAGGTACTTGATCGCTCGGTTGGCTTGTTCGCTGGAGAAGAGGAACTCCTGCAGATACCCCACGACATGTTTACGTTTTCCGTTGATCGTGACGAACTCGTTCCCCTCGCCGATGTTTTCCCGGAGGGTTTGGCCTTCGTCGAGTCGGGAATGAAGCTGATCGAAGTAGGCGATCTCGACATTCGTCCCAACCTTGACGGTGCCCTTCTCCGGCGGCAGCTGACCGAGCAAGATTTTGAGCAGCGTCGTTTTGCCGATCCCGTTGCGGCCGACGATGCCGATTTTCTCTTCCCGCATGACCATGGTCGAGAAGTCGGAGACGATTTTCAGATCGTCGAATTGGTGCCACAGTTTCTCCGCCTTGAAAACCATTTGGCCCGACCGATCGGCCTGATGGGCCTCCATTGAGACCGACCCGGTTTTCGTCCGGCGGTTTTGGAATTGTTCGCGCATCTTTTTGAGGGCCCGGACCCGGCCTTCGTTTCGGGTTCGCCGGGCCTTGATCCCTTGGCGGATCCAGACTTCTTCCTGGGCGAGGCGTTTTTCGAACAGGGCGGCCTGCTTCTCTTCGGCCTCTAAGGCGGCCTGCTTGCGGTCCAGATAGTCGGTGTAGCCGCAGTTCCAACTGGTGACCTTGCCCCGATCCAGATCGAGGACTCGGTTGGAGAGCTTGCGGGCAAAGGCCCGGTCGTGGGTCACAAAGACGATGGAGGGATCGCAGTCGCGCAAAAACTCTTCGAGCCAGATGATCGCCTCGATATCCAAATGGTTGGTCGGTTCGTCCAGCAGCAACAGATCAGGCTCGCCGACGAGTGCCCTCGCCAGCAGGACGCGGCGTTTCATCCCGGCCGAGAGCATTTCGAACCCTTGCTCGCCATC
>JBBDIM010000169.1:0-14998 GCA_040880405.1 Pirellulaceae bacterium
CCGCCTCTTTGACCCAGCGGCCTTGATAATCGGGGGCCTCGGCGGTGAACTTGCCATCGGGACCGACCGCGCAGATCAACTCCGGGCCTTCGCCAGCGACGAATCGTTGCTGCTCCGCCTCCAACACGTCGTAGTCGACCTCACCAAACGCCGGAGCTTGGTGGACCACACCGGTCCCGCTATCGGTGGTGACAAAGTCGGCCGCGACGACCCGCCACGCAACGTGCTGCGTTCCCCCCTCGGCCAGGGTTCCTTGTTTGTCGGCGAGCTCGCCGTAGTAGTAGTCAAACGGTGGGCGATACCGCTTGCCCAACAGTTCACTGCCTGGCAGGGTCTTGACGGTCGTCCACTCGACTTTCCCTTTGGTGGCGATCGCTTCTACCAATGCCTCCGCGACGATCAGCCGTTCGCCGCTGGTGGTGTCTTCGACCACGGCGTAGGTCAACTTGGGATTGACCGCAGCGAATTGGTTACTGGGAATGGTCCAGGGAGTGGTGGTCCAGATGAGCAGCGCGGTTTCTTTTCCATCCAACCCGTCAATCAGCGGAAACCGCACAAACACGCTCGGATCGGCGACTTCGCGGTAACCCTGGCCCACTTCGCCGGCGCTCAACGCGGTACCACCCTGAGCCCACCACCAGACGATTTTATGTCCCTGGTACAGCAGTCCCCGGTCGAACAGGCTTTTGAGGGACCACCAGACGCTTTCCACATAGCTTTGGTGGTAAGTGACGTAGGCATCTTTCAGGTGGATCCAAAACCCGAGCCGCTGCGTGAGTCGTTCCCACTCCTGCATGTAACGCCAGACACTCGCCTGACATTTGTGGATGAACGGCTCGATGCCGTACGCTTCGATCTCTTCCTTGGAGTGGATTCCCAGTTCCTTGCAGACCTCCACCTCGACCGGTAGGCCGTGGGTATCCCAGCCCGCTTTCCGCTCGCAGTATTGACCCCGCATGGTGCGGTAGCGAGGGAAAACATCCTTGATCGCGCGGGTCAGGCAGTGCCCCGGATGGGGCATCCCGTTGGCGGTCGGTGGTCCCTCGTAGAACACGAACGGCTCCGAGCCCTTGCGGGCCTCCAGCGACTTCTCATAAATCCCCCGCTCGGCCCAAAACTCAAGGACATCCGTTTCGAGGGTCGGGAATTGAACGCTGGAAGGGATATTTTGGAACATGAACCGAACTGACTATGGAGGAAGAATCGGAGAGACGAAAGGAACCACCGGCATTCAGCCGGTCCGCAGGCAAAGCGCACCGCTCATTATGAGCGGCAACGCCTCGTTTCGGAACCGGACGGGACACAGGCTTAGGGAGTTGGGTTCGGAATCGGCCTGAGGGCCATTAGTCGTCATCGTCCGCTTTCTTCGAACCCTTCTTTTTTCCACCTTTGCTTTTCTCTTCCTTATCGTCATCCTCGGACTCGTTGTCGTCCCCATCTTTGTCCTTGTCTTCATCCTCTTCGTCATCATCGAAGAAGACTCCCGGGATATCTTCCGAGTCGTCGTCATCGTCGAGTGGATCGGGACCGAATCCGTCGTCCTCGACTTCCGCGTCGTCCTCGAACTCCTCGAAATCCTCGTCGAAGTCGTCGTCAAAGTCGTCGTCGTCGAACGATTCTCCGAAGTCTTCTTTGTCGTCCTCTTCCGGTTCGGCATTGGCCACGAGAGTCCGGTGGTACTTGCCTACCGGCTCAAGCTCTGAGGGGGCAACTTCAAACGGTGCGGAATGTGACATTGCGACGCCTGACAGGAATTGGTTAAGTCAAAGGGGACAACGACGTTCGGAGCCAAGGGGACGTTCCGAGCCAAGATGGAACCGAAATTAGAAAACGCACGGTCCCAAGTCGTCAACCGGACCTACCCCCCGTACCGGTAAATTATCGACTCTCAAGGCAAGTTCGCGGAAACAATCCCCCATGCGGAAATCGTTGTGGGAGCGATCATGGCCCGGATGGGGTATTTCTAAGCTCTCGTAGCCACGCTTGCCAAAAGCGTGGGAGAACTGTTAACCCGTCATGCACTCGGGACAAAACCAACCCGCGGGGCCCCCACGCTCTGCGCGAGCGTGGCTACGTAGATGTGTTCGTTCCGATAAAATTAAGCGAATGAAATTCCCGACTCCTTACCCAAGGCAAACACTTTGATGACGATTTCCAGCACCGCTCGGGTAGTCGCGGTTTGCGTTTCCCAAGGGGGAATTCCCCGCGTGCCGGCGGAATCGCTGATCCTTACCGATCAGGGGATCGCCGGGGACGAGCATCGCTACGAGGCCCACTATGCGGAGAACCGCGGCGTCTCGCTGTTCGACCAGGAATCGATCGAGCGGATGACGCAGGCCGATTGGCCCCTGGGGCCTGGGTGCGTGGGAGAGAATATTACGCTGGAGGGCATCGACATCGGAGGGATGGAGGTGGGGCAGATCCTGGAACTGGGCACGGTTCGCTTGGAGTTGTCACGCCTTTGGATCCCTTGCCATGCCGCGAGTCACACGACCGGGGAGAGCAGGATCAACACCGAAAAGCTGCCGGGCTATTTTGCGAAGATCTTGCGACCCGGCACCCTTGAGCCTGGCTGCCTGGTGCGGCTTGGCGAAGGCCAATAAAAAAGGCCTCAATCTTGAATGAAGATCGAGGCCTTTGGTCGTTTATTACTGGGTGTTAGCGAGATTAGCCCTCCAGCTCGGTGTCCCAGTACGCCTCGCTGATGAACTTGGACCACGACTCGACCCGCACTCGGCGGGCCGCGTAAACCGGGGTCCAGCGGGGGCGGATCGGTTGGTGACTGAGCGGCATTCCAGCTTGGTCCGGGGTGCGGTTCGCCTTACGATGATTGCACTTTACGCAGGCCAGCACACAGTTGAGCCACGACGACTCTCCCCCTTGCGAACGAGGGAGAATGTGGTCGATCGTCAAAAAGTCGCTCCCTGGGCGGTGACCGCAATACTGGCAGGTGTAGCGATCCCGCTTGAACACATTCCGCCGACTGAAGGTCACCGTGTTGCGGGGGACGCGGTCGTAGTTGACCAGCGAAACCACCTCCGGAATCCGAATCCGCAACCGCTGCGACGAGATGAACGGCTCATCCTCCTCCGGGGCGAGTTGCGACCAATCTTCCCACTCGTAGAGCTGGTAGGTGTGCGGGTCAACGATCCGGGCGCTACCGCAGAAAACCTGCGTCAGGCTGCGTGCCACCGAAGCGACACCAACCGGCTGCCAGTTCCGGTTCAAGACAAGAGTCGGTTGTTCCAATAAAGCTGACATCGTGATGATCTCCACCCGCGGAAGGTAACCGGCCGGATTCGAACCAACCTATCCCGAACCAAGTTCGGACGCTCTCGCCACTAAGCTACGGCTACCGATTAAAGTATTGGCGGCTTCCCAATTGTTTCACTCAAGGGTTTAAAAGGCTATCAGCGCGGTCTTTGCGAACCGCAAACGAAAACGATCAACATAGCACAACCCGGCAGGGTCACCTAATATTTTCGTCGCTGAATGCCATCGGGGTGCGTTTCAACGGTAGTTTAAGGGGCTCAGGTTAATTCTTGGCGAAGCTTAGTACCCAAGTCCGCACTTTTGTCAGGTGAGGTGATCCGCGCCCCTCTTTTCGGCGTGGCATGGACATCCTAAGCGGACTTCTCGTTAAACCGTGGCCGAAACCAGAATTCAACCATCGTCATGTTCTGGCTTACGCTTATCGAGAGAGACGCCAGGCAGTGGCTTGGGGTTCGGGGAGAGAGGAAGTGTTTATCACTTCTGCCTTGCAAACGAGAACTTTGCCAAGCGATGCGCGGTGAACTCGATTACGACAATCCCGCGTTGCGGCGAGCTCGGGCGCGCACGTCCTTCCAATCGTCCGCCTTCATCTCACCGTTGTCGATTAAATCGCTCCGGCGGTTCGATTCGGCAATCCAGGCCGCCGATGGCATTGGCCAATCCTCGGGCGAAATTCGATCCCAGAGAAGGGGTATCAATTTCGCGCGATCCTCGGATGGTAATGCAAGCGCGGCGGCGAGTATATCGTCAATCGTATTCATGTAGGCATTGTACTCAGAATGACGGCCAACTCAAATAATTGAGTAAATTACCCAAGCCCGATGATTTCGAGGATCGCCAGCGTCCAAGACCCGCCCCCGGCTACCGTCCCACATACATGCCCCCGAAACGGCCATTACTCGGCAGCCGCTCTAATCGGGAAAAGCGTGTTGAAGATGGTTGGGAAGTGGCTGGAAGTTGGGTAAGATAAGCATGCGGCGACTTGGCCGTACCTCCCTGCCGACTCACCTTAGAAAATCAATCCGCAAGACTGAAAAAGGATAACCATCGTGCGAATCGCTTTAGCTTTAGTTGCAATCGTTGGCCTAACCCCGAGTTTTCTGATGGCGGCGGAACCGATTCAGATCAATTACGACGAAGCGAAGATGCCGAAGTTCACCCTCCCGGACCCATTGGTGATGGAGGATGGGGCCAAGGTCACCTCGGCCGAGCAGTGGAAAACCGACCGGCGGCCGGAGATTTTGCGGCTGTTTGAAGAGCAGGTCTACGGCAAGGCCCCGCCGGCCCCAACGAAGCTGGTGTTTGAGGTATTCGACGACGAGCCGAAGGCCTTGGATGGCAAGGCGATCCGCAAACAGGCGAAGGTTCAGTTGACGCCTGACCCGGAAGGTCCTTGGATGGATGTCCTGTTGTATCTTCCGCCTGACGCCACCGGCCCCGTGCCCACCTTTTTGACCCTCAACTTCTACGGCAATCACACGGTTCACACCGATCCCGGCATTAAGCTCTCGGAGTCGTGGATGCGGAACAATAATGAGAAGGGGACGAAAGACCACGAGGCGACCGAGGCTTCCCGGGGAACCAGCGCCTCGCGCTGGCCGGTTGAGGATATCGTCAAGCGAGGTTACGGCCTGGCCTGTATCTACTACGGCGACATCGACCCCGACTTCCACGACAAATTCCAAAACGGCGTGCACCCCTATTTTTACGAAGAGGGACAAACGCAGCCTAAACCAGACCAGTGGGCCAGTATTGCCGCCTGGGCCTGGGGACTGAGCCGCGGGTTGGATTACCTGGAGCAAGAGGCGAAAGTCGATGCAGGCAAAGTGATCGTCATGGGACATTCCCGGTTGGGGAAGACCTCGCTCTGGGCGGGAGCGACCGACGAGCGATTCGCCGCGGCGATCTCCAACAATTCCGGCTGTGGCGGCGCGGCCCTAAGTCGCCGCCGGATTGGTGAATCGGTTCGCCGGATCAATACTTCGTTCCCGCATTGGTTCTGCGAGAACTTCAACCAGTACAACGACAACGAGGATGAATGCCCGGTCGATCAGCACCAGTTGGTCAGCCTAATCGCCCCGCGACCCGCCTTGGTTTGCAGTGCGGTAGACGATAAATGGGCCGATCCGAAGGGAGAATTCCTGGCCGCCAAGCACGCCAGCCCGGTGTACGATCTGTTGGGCGTGGAGGGTCTCAAAACCGACACGATGCCGGAGCCGGATGAGCCGGTCCTGAGCCGTTTGGGTTATGTTATCCGGCCAGGGGGGCACGGTGTCCTGGCCAGCGATTGGCAGCGATACATGGATTTCGCGGACCAGCATGTGAAGTAGGAAGGGGTGGAATTGGCGAGACGCCCTTTTTCAATGGTGGCGGCTCGCCTGTTGGGTCCCTTTTCGAGTAAACTAAGCGGGATTGTTTCCATCCCGCTGTCGTGTCGTCCGCCCACCGCTTGGAGAGCTTTTCACTCGTGAAACTTGTGATCGCGATCATTCAGCCCACCAAACTAGAAAGCGTGAGGGCGGCGCTCGCTGAAATTGCTGTGGAGCGCCTGACGGTCACCGACGCCGAAGGTTACGGCCGTCAACGGGGCCACCTGCCAACCTACCGTGGAATCGAGTACCAAACCAACCTCCTGCGGAAGGTGGTGGTTGAAATCGTGGTAAACGACGACTTCCTGGAGCGGACCCTCGCTACCATTGAAAACGTCGCAAGGACCGGACCGACCGGAGTGATTGGCGATGGCAAGGTGTTTGTGCTGCCGGTAGAGCAGGCGATCCAAATCGGCGGGAATCAGCGCGGTCCTTCGGCGGTGTAGGACCTTCAATAATAGCGGAAGGGCGCGAGCCCTCCGATGAAGTGCGAGAGGATTTTGTCTTCTCCGAGAAGACCCGGACGCCGTCTTGGGTTCCACGATGTGGCGTTGCCATGGGAAGAATTACACGCCAAAGATCGGAGGGCTCGCGCCCTTCCGCTTTTATTTTTGATTTCGACGAGAGATCCCGATGTCTGTTATTTACTTCACTTCCGATTTGATGGCGACCAGCAAAATCTCCGGGGCCGCAACGTCCACCGGGATCGACTTGAAGATCGCTCCTAACGCAAATGTCTGCCAGGTATTGCTCAACGAGGACGCGGAAGGCCTCCTGGTCGATCTAAACCAACAAGCAGCGATCGCTTGCGAGCTGATCCGCTTGGCGCGATCGCTCGACGAGGACCTGCCGATCATCGCCCACGGTCCGCATGTCCAGGAAGGAACACTGCAATCGGCCCTCGATGCCGGGGCGACGCACGTGGTGACCAACGGGCAACTCCACCGCGACACGGCCGCCGTCTTGGCGGCCTGCCAAAAGCCCGCGGGCTAACGCTGGGCTGTCAAAAATTCCGGAGTCGGGAGTTAAATAGGGGTCAGGAGTCTTTTCAGAAACAAGAAATCGCAGCGCTGCCTCCCAGCGATGAAGAAAAGAGTCCTGACCCCTTTTTAACGGATTGGGCTATTGGCAGGTACGTTTGCTCGCACCGCGTAAAAAAGGGGTCCGGACTCTTTTTGGCTACGCGGTAACTGGTGCCCACCGCTCCCGTTTCGAAAAAAGACTCCCGACCCCTTTTTTACTTCACCCGGCCAGTTATTACTGTCGAGACGATCGACCACGCTAGTGGGCCAGTGAGAGGATTAAAATCACCCCTTTGAAAACTGCGGACTAGTCCTCGCGGGGCTCGTCTTGGGTTTCGCCAGGCGTAGAAGGGGGCGTGGCGGGCTTTTCCTCCGCGGGAGGCGCTTCCGGCGTTTTCTCGACCGTCGGCATTGCGAAGCGGGGCGTGTCGTCATCCAGGATGATTTCGTCTAACTCCGCCTGATCGACATCGCGCCGCAATAGAAGATAGATACCGGTCATCGCTGTGAAGAAGAAGCCATATAGGAAGGCATCGACCAAACGGTACAGCCCATAGACCCAGAGGCTCCAAATCCGTCCTCCGAGGGTCATGGGGTCATCCCCAATCATCGCGAGCAGATCGTAGCCACCGCCCCACAAAAGCATCGCCCGGAGCATGTGGACCGCTACTTCTACAAATAACACCATCGCGAACAGCCCCAATGATCCACAGATCATCGAGACAATCAGGTACCAGGCGTAGTGAAAAGGCCGCTGAGTAACATAGGCGTAGGCCCGGCTCATGGCGTCGAACGCGTCGGACGATTCCGTGGCGATTGCCCCCCACAACAGCGGCCAGGCCAACATTAGCGGGACCGCTAAAAGCGCAATGACCAAGGCACAAAGTACCGCGATGAAGCCAAAGATCCCGGTCACGATCAACGCAATCTCTCCCAGGCGATTCACCAGTCCCATCAGCAGGATCGGTACGCAGACCATCGCCACGCCGACCAGTGGGAACCAGGGGGAGACGAAGTAGGCCGGAAACTTGGAGCAGGCGTGTCTCACCGCACCGTTGAAACCGCAGCGTTCGCGCAAAGTAAATTCGAACGCCGCGATCCGGCAAATCGCCCCGGCGAAAAAGGCCCAAGTGGCAGTGAAGGCGAGCGCCACAAACAGAAAGAAGGCGACATTACGGAGCCGAAAATCGGCGCGGAAAAGTTGCCGGAAAGGGTAGGTTGTGCGGTTCCAGACCCCATGCACCGAATGGACCGCTAATCCAACGACATCGTCGGGCCCAATTGTACTGGCATGGGGACGCTCGGCGACGAGGCGCGGAGAATGGATCGGAATCAGGGCCTGATCAACCACCCGGACTTCGACGGGGCGAAAGACTTGCTGCCCCACCCACCAACTTAAATCGGTGGCCAGGACGCCCGCGTAAGCCAACACCAACACCCGAATATAGAAGGCGATCCCCAAGCTGCGAAACAGCATCAGCCAGGGAAAACACGCTTGCCAGGAGACGCTCCGTAGCGGACCACGTTCCTCCGTCATGTCGCCATCTCCTTCACAACCAAAACTTCCATCGTGCCCTTCCATGGTGGGCAGGACGATATCAACAAGCCCGGATTATAGAGTGACCCGGGAAATGTTCAAACCTCAGTCACTCCAGCAACGCAGCCACCGCAGCAACTCAGTCACCCCAACCATTTCGGCTGTTAGAGCGGTCGTCCGGATCGTCCTCGGAGTCCCCTTCGCCGGCAAGGTCCTCGATCGCCCCTTCAATATCTTCAGGCAGGCCGTAAGCCTCGTCCAGCCAGAGCCCCAGATCGAGCATCTGGCAGCGCTCGCTACAAAACGGAAAGGCCTTGGATTGAGCCGGATCGAACACTTTCCCACATTTCGGGCAGCGTGGCTTTGACATTAAAATTCCCTCACGTGCCTCGGATGTGGTGAACGCCCCCGGGCTAGGAATCTTTGCCGGAGGCGGGTTTCGATTCTTTCTTCTCGGGCTTGGCCGGTTTGCTCCCCTCGGAGGAACCTTTGTCGGTCGATTTGCTTGAGCTCTTCTCCGCCGACTTGGCCCCCTTTTTGTACGAGTCGCTCCGGTAGTCGGTGGTGTAGAATCCCGAACCTTTGAACAAAAGCCCACCCCCGGTGCTGAACAGTCGGCGGACTTTCTTTTTCTTACATTCGGGGCATTTGGTCAGCGGATCGGCGGTAATGCTTTGGAACTCTTCGAACTTGTGCCCGCAGGCATCGCACTCGTATTCGTAGGTAGGCATCTTCCGGGAAAACCTTATCTTGGCTTAGGATTCCGCTGGTGCGGAGGAGACAATGACCTGGCTCGGCCGGATCACGCGATCATGCAGCCGATAGCCGACCTGGGTTTGTTGCAGGACGGTGCCGGGGGGGGCATCGGCACTGGGTTGTTGGAGGATCGCCTCGTGATGATTCGGATCGAACGGCTGACCCTCGGCTTGAATTACCTCGACACCCCGCCGGGAGATCGCGTCGTGCAACTGCTTCTCCACCATTTTCACCCCCTGGACAATCCCGGACGACTGTTCACTTTCCGGCACCGCCTGGATGGCTCGCTGCAAATTGTCGATCACCGGCAGGAGCTCGATCAGCAAGGGGACCGCAGCGTACTTGAGGTCGTCCTCGCGCTCGCGGCGGGCTCGTTTTCGGTAGTTGTCTAAATCGGCATGGGCGATCAAGACCCGCTTTTCGGCATCGGCCAGTTGTTTCTTGAGTTGTTCGACTTCAGGCAACTCGCCGGCGGGTTCCTCTTCGCTGAGTTGCTCGCCGAACATGGCGTCAAGCGTGGCGGCATCCTCTTTCGCCGGATTGGTCTCCGACGGCGAGTCAGCTTTTTGGGGGTCGCTCGAATTCGGATCAGGTGTATCGGCGGTCATCGCAGGGCCTCCCTGTTGGTTCATTTTTTCTTCTCTTCACCCGCGGGGAAGAGATATTCGCGTATCGACTCCAGGAAACTTTTCCGATGAGCACTCACGTTGGTATGCTCCAACTCGGCCAACTCGCGGAGCAGTTCCTCCTGCCGCGGTTCCAGTTTCTTGGGAATCTCGATATTGGTTTGAATGTATAAATCACCCTCGCCGCGGCCATGCGGATCAGGCATTCCCTTGCCCCGCAGCTTGAAGACTTCGCCGGAGGCCGCGCCCGGCGGGACGGTCAGGGTCGCCGGTCCGTTGAGCGTGGGAACCTCGATTTCCGCCCCCAACACCGCCTGGGTGTAGGTGATCGGCATACGGAGAATCAGGTGATCCCCCTCTCGCTCAAACAGCTTGTGCTTGCGAAGCGAAATGTGGCAGTAACAGTCCCCCGCAGGTCCTCCATCGGGGCTGGGTTGTCCCTCGCCGGTCAGCCGGACGCGCATCCCGTCGTCGACCCCGGCCGGAATGGCGACATCCAAGGTCACTTTCCGCGCGATAAACCCGTTGCCACGGCAGTCGGTACAGGGGTCGGAGATGATCGTTCCCTGGCCGCCACACGAGGGGCAACTGGTTTGAACGCGCAAGATGCCAGCCTGCTGTACCACTTGCCCCAAGCCGCCGCATCGGACGCAGGGCTGAGGCTGGGAACCCTCTTTGGCACCGGAGCCGGAGCAGGTTTCGCAGGCGACACGGCGATCGACCGTGAGCTGCTTGTTGATTCCCACGGCCGCCTCTTCCAAGTCCAGCACCACGCGGACTTTGATATCGGCCCCTTTGCGGACGCGGCGGCCGCCGCGACGTCCACCACCCCCGCGCCCGAACATGTCGCCGAAGATTCCGCCCCCAAAGATATCGCCGAACGCCTCCATAATGTCTTCGACATCACGAAAGTGCGCTCCGCCTCCGGCGTTTTCGACCCCAGCGTGCCCATATTGGTCGTAGCGGACGCGTTTGTCGGGATCGTTGAGGACTTCATACGCCTCGGCCGCCGCTTTGAAGCTTTTGACCGCGTCCTCATCCCCGGGGTTGCTATCGGGATGGTATTTGATCGCCAATTTCCGATAGGCGCGCGAAATCTCGGTTTGCGAGGCGGTGCGGGTTATCCCCAGCGTCTCGTAATAGTCGATTTTGGTGGCCATGACATCCACGGTGGTCTGAGTCTGTTCCCGGAAGTCAAACGGGCTGCACTCATCTGGGAGTAGCAGCCCGTTTCTTACTTGCAAACGCGGTGGAAAGGGCAGTTCCCCTTCCTAACCAGGATTGGTATCCACCAATCCCGGTCGCCGCGGCGACGTTAGCGAACACGGTGTTAGCGAACGCTGCCTTCAACGCTGCGCTTGTCCTTGTCCTCTTGCTCCAGGTTGGTCACCATTGCCTCGGTGGTGAGCAACAACCCGGCGATGCTCGCGGCATTGCTCAGAGCGGTGCGAACCACTTTGGCCGGATCGATGATGCCCGCCTTGATCATGTCGGTGTACTGACCGGCATGGGCGTCATAACCATGATTGAGCGGCTTGCCGAGGACTTCGTCGACCACCACCGAACCGTCAATGCCGCAGTTGTCGGCAATCTGACGCATCGGAGCGGAGAGCGAGCGAAGGATGATATCGATCCCGATCTTCTCGTCCCCACGCGCGGAACTTCGGGCCTTCTCGACCGCTTCCTTACAGCGAAGTAGGGCAACACCGCCACCAGGCAGGATCCCTTCTTCCACCGCGGCGCGCGTCGCGTGCAGGGCGTCTTCGACGCGGGCCTTGGTCTGCTTCATCTCGGCTTCGGTCTCGGCACCGACGGAGACCACCGCAACGCCACCAGCCAGTTTGGCCAGCCGCTCTTGGTACTTCTCCTTGTCGTATTCGCTATCGGTATCCTCGATCTGCTTCTTGAGCTGAGCGATCCGGTGCTCCAAGGCCTTCTTGTCGCCGGCACCCTGGACAATGGTTGTGTTGTCCTTGGTGATGGTGATTTTCTTGGCCTGACCCAACTGACCCAGTTGGACCTTGTCGAGCGTAATGCCCAGGTCTTCGCTGATCACGGTCCCGCCGGTGAGGATCGCCATGTCGGCCAGCATCGCCTTGCGACGATCACCAAACCCAGGGGCCTTCACGGCGGCGATGTTCAGCACGCCGCGGAGCTTGTTGACCACCAAGGCGGTCAAGGCTTCTCCGTCGACATCCTCGGCGATGATCAACAGCGGACGGCCGGAATTGCCCACCTGCTCCAGAACCGGAATCAGTTCGCGGAGGCTGCTGATCTTCTTCTCGAAGAACAGGATGTAGGCGTCTTCCAGTTCAACGTCCATCTCGGCCGGACGGTTGATGAAGTAAGGGGAGACGTAGCCCTTGTCGAACTGCATCCCTTCGACGTACTCGACCGTGGTCTCGCGGGTTTTCCCCTCTTCCACGGTGATGACGCCATCTTGACCAACGCGGTGCAGGGCCTCGGCCAGCAGTTCGCCGATCGTGTGATCGTTGTTGGCGCTGATCGTGCCGACACTCGCGACTTCATTCTTGCCTTTGACCGGCTGAGCGATCTCTAGCAGGTAGTTTTCCGCGGCGGTGACCGCCTTGTCGATCCCGCGACGAATCGCGGTCGGGTTGCTACCAGCGACGATGTTACGAATCCCCTCGCGGAAAATCGCACGAGCCAAAACGGTCGCGGTGGTGGTTCCGTCGCCGGCGACGTCGGAGGTCTTGCTCGCGACCTCGTTGACCAGCTTGGCCCCCATGTTCTCGAACCGGTCTTCCAGTTCGATCTCTTTGGCGACGGTGACGCCATCCTTAGTGACGGTTGGTCCGCCGAACGACTTGTTGATGATGACATTGCGGCCGGTCGGCCCCATCGTCACGGCAACAGCGTCGGCTAGCGTGTCGATCCCCTTGAGCATTCTCGCTCGGGCATGATCTTCGAAAAGCAATTGTTTTGCCACGCTTCGAAATCCTTATATAGAAACTTTGTTTGGACATTGACGGAAACGGAACACCACGGCAACCACCGATGTGGCCGGTTGCCGGGGGTTGCCTCATCGTTGACGACGCCTAATCGTTGACGACTTTGGCTAGGACTTCACCTTCACGCAGGATCTTGTAGTCCCCGCCATCGATCTCGATATCGCTTCCGCTGTATTTGCCGTAGATCACTTCATCGCCGACCACGACCGACAGATCGGCCCGAGCACCACTTTCCAGCAGTTTGCCGGGACCGACAGCCAATACGGTACCGCGTTGTGGCTTTTCTTGTGCCGAGTCAGGCAGCACGATCCCACCGGCGGTGGTCTCTTCCGCTTCGAGCGGCTGCACGACAATCCGATCGTCCAAAGTGCGAATCTTCAGCTTCTTTGCCATGGGGTTATTCCTTGCTTTTTTATTCGTGAATGATTTGTGAGTTGTTTTTATGTGGTTGCGATCGCTTGAGTCAGTCAGGGGGGACTGGTGTTTGCCTGTCACCCCCGACCACCGACTAAGCGACTTACATCATGCCGGGCATTCCCATGCCACCCATGCCACCCATTCCGCCCATGCCTCCCATTCCGCCGTGGTCATGGTGGTCGTGGTGATCGTCGCCGTCATCCTCTTTCGGGATTTCGGTGATTAGCGAATCGGTGGTGAGCAGCAAGCCGGCGACACTCGCGGCGTTTTGCAGGGCGGTCCGTACCACCTTGGCCGGATCGATGACACCCGCTTCGACCAGGTCTTCGTAGACTCCGGTATCCGCGTTGAAGCCTTCGTTGACCTTCTTCTGCTGGCGAACCCGGTTGACCACCACACCACCGTCTAGGCCGGCGTTGATCGCGATCGTGCGGAGCGGATATTCGAGCACCTTGGCGATGATCATCGCACCCAGTTTCTCGTCCCCTTCGAGGTTCAGCTTCTTGAGGGCCTTTTCGGCGCGGATCAAAGCGACCCCGCCACCCGGCACAATGCCTTCTTCCAAGGCAGCCTGAGTCGCGCTTTTGGCATCGACCAACAGGTCCTTCCGCTCTTTCATTTCGGTCTCGGTGACCGCACCACAATTGATCTGGGCGACACCACCGGCGATTTTGGCCAAGCGTTCCTGCAGCTTTTCCTTGTCGTACTCGCTGTCGGTCGCTTCGATCTCGCGGCGGATCTGATCGGCGCGGCCTTCGATATCGGCCTTTTTGCCGGCACCACCCACAACGACCGTCTCGCCGGAGGTGATCTTGATTTTCTTGGCCCGGCCGAGGTTCGAGAGCTTGACGCTTTCCAAATCGATGCCCAGATCCTTGAAGATTGGGGTCGCGGCGGTCAGCGTGGCGATGTCGCCCATCATCGACTTGCGGCGATCACCATACCCGGGGGCTTTGACGGCGGCGACATTCAGAATGCCCCGCATCTTGTTGACCACCAAGGTGGCCAAGGCCTCGCCATCGACATCCTCGGCGATGATCAACAGCGGCTTGTTCGACTTGCTGACCGCTTCCAGCAGCGGAACCAGCTTCTTGGCGGAGGAGATCTTCTCTTCGAAGATCAGGATGTAGCAGTCTTCCAGTTCGACCGACTGGGCGTCTTCGTCGGTGATGAAGTGGGGCGAAAGATAGCCCCGATCGAATTGCATCCCCTCGACCACCTCGACGGTCGTCTCGCTGCCGCGACCCTCTTCGACCGTGATCACGCCATCCTTGCCGACCTTGATGAAGGCTTCGGCTAGGACCTTGCCGATTTCAGTATCGTTGTTGCCGGCGATCGTGGCGACCTGTTCGATCTCCTTTTTGCTTTTCTCGTTGATCTTGACGGCCATCTTGCCGATCGCTTCGCCGATCGCTTCGCTGGCCTTCAAGATTCCGCGTTGCAGGGCCATGGCATCGGCACCCGCCGACAGCATTTTCAGCCCTTCGCGGAAGATCCCCTCAGCCAAAACCGTGGCGGTAGTGGTTCCGTCGCCGGCGACGTCGTTCGTCTTGCTGGCGGCTTCCTTGACCAACTGGCAGGCCAGGTTCTCGTTGGCGTCGTCCAGTTCGATATCGTCAGCCACGGTGACACCATCTTTGGTCACCTTGGGCGATCCCCAACCTTTGTCCAACACGGCATTACGCCCCCGTGGGCCGAGCGTGCTTTTCACAGCACGAGCAAGTTTGCTCACGCCAGCCAGAAGCGGTTGACGCGCTTCATCTCCGAACACCATCTGTTTTGCCACGTTTGGAATCCTCCTCTTGTGGGATGAACTGGTAAGATCGCTGACCGAGACCTGGGTGCTCCGCAAATTGGCGGGGCCCATCCTCTTCAGCGACAATGTCAGATTTCGTTGCTACTTGTATTTGGCTTCACGCGTCAGCGATCATTTTGCCAGGGGGTGTTACCGCTTCGTCGAACGGAGACGACACCAAATTGGCAGACCGATAGCGCCGCAGGGTCAAAGTGCAAGCGGCGTGCCAAG
>JBBDIM010000170.1:0-2438 GCA_040880405.1 Pirellulaceae bacterium
GGGTCGACTCAATCTGCTGGGCCGTCGGCTCGGTATGATTGATCACCCAAATCGCAGCGGCGGAGGCACCCAAGATTCCCACGCAGGCGAGTGCGGTCCCTAAGGCGCGGAGCCATTGCCATTTCTGAGGTCGCTGCGGAGGGGCATTCATTGCGGTAAGGGCTCCGGGAGGATATCAAGGAGGTTGCTGTCCAAGTCAATCGGGCCAGCCGGCCGTGGCGGGGCAACCGGCTCCAACTGGCCGACGGGCACCGCGGAACCCGCGCCGCCAGCGAGACCCCGGAGCCCGGCCAAGCGGGGATCGAAACCGCCGGCCAAGGCCAAGTACAGATCGACACGGGTCAGCACCACATCCAGTCTGGCGGACAACGTCGTACGCTGCAAGCGTTGTTCCTCGGTGATCGAGCTGAGGACATCAAGGTAGGCGGCATCGCCAATGAAATACTGCTCGCGGAGTTGGGTGGAGGATTGACGCGCCAGTTGGAGCTGCAACTCCAGAAGGGCGACTCGGTCGATCTGATAACGCTCGCGGGCCAACGCATCTTCCACTTCGCGGTACGCCAAGAGCACCGTCTGGCCATATTCGGCGAAACGCTGTCGAACTTCGGCCGTGGTGCGATCGACCTCGGCCCGCCGCTGGCCCCCATCGATTAAAGGAGCGATCAGTTGCCCCGCGACCGAGCCGATCCAGTCTTGGAAGAGGTCTTCCGGGCTTTCCGCGGCGGTCGTAATCGAGGCGGCCAGGTTCAGACGGGGGTACTGGGCGCTGATGGCAGACGCCAAATCCCGATCGGCCGCCGACAACGCCAAAAACTCGCGCCGCACGTCGGGCCGCCGCAGCAGCAGCTCTGAGGGGAGACCCGTTTGCGGTAACGGCGGTAGGTCAGGGAAGGTAATTTCTGGGTCGTAGGTGGCCTCCTGCGGGGTTTGCCCTTGCAGGACGGCCAGTCGATGTTCCAACACTGCGATTCTCGACTGGACGACCACCGCTTGCTCGCGGGTCGATTCCACCAGTTGCCGCTGGCGGAGGACATCGGCGCTGCGAACCTGCCCCAAGCCAAACCGCGCTTCCTGGAGTTTGGCACCGGTCTCGTTGGTTTTAATCTGATCTGCGACCAGGGCCAGTTGGGCATGCGCCTCGGTCAGCGCGAACCAGGCTCGGGCCACCTCGGCGGAAAGGGTTAAGGCGATGGCGTGGTAATCGGCCTCGGTGGCCGAGGCCCGCAACCGCTCGGCCTCGACCCGCGAGCGGATCTCACCCCACAGGTCGACCTGGTAGCCCGCATCGACCCCCAACGCGAAGAGCGACTGATTCTCGCCGGCGGAGAAAAAGGTCCCCTCCGCTTCCGCGACTCCGTCAACATCGAGCCACAGGTCCGAGCTTTCACGCCGTGCCAAGGCTTGGGCGGCCCGCAGCCTTTGTAGCGCGGCCGCGAGCGGAAAGTTGCCGTCGAGCGACCGGCTCACTTGAAAATCGAGTGCCGGATCTTGAAACGCCGTCCACCAGCGGTCCGGCATGCGCTCTGCGCCGCTGATGGAAAACGGCGGGGGATGCTGCGTGGGGAGCATCACCTCCACTTCTTTACCCGCGCATCCACCCAACGAGAGCTGCCATAGAAAGAGCAGCCCCCAGCACCCGAGTTTTCGGAGGGAAGGTAGAAAGCACATGGGGCGGGATAATAACGGCGAATTTTGATTTAACACAAGCCCGAATCGCGACTTAGGACCGCTCATTTCATTCGAGGCCAATGGGGGGTTCTCAACGTTTCGCCGCCGATCCGACATTGTTCGAACTAGCGATGGCCGGCGGGATTGAAACCGACGCAAAACAAGGTACCAGCGCATCCGGGTGCCATGCCCCCGCCCGTAAGCGAGGGCAAGCTTTGGCGGTAAGCTTCTCTATGGGCAACTCCTGTTCTCAACCACCGAAGTGGCCGAGGACGGACTACAGAGACCTGCGTCCCCGACCGCGCTGCCCCCTTCTGTCTGATCCGTGAACATCCACGTCATCGGTGGTTGGAACCTGCTTTGTTTTTAACCACGGATGACACCGATTTCACGGATGGTCTTCACTGGGGCTAGGCAACTCGCAGCTCTCTTTCTTCAACCACGAAACAGACGAATGACACGAAAAGCAACTCGTGAAACAGGCTGCTCTCTAGGTTTCAGCGGTGGCGGTCGGGGAACTGTGAGTCCCTCGAACCAACGCTCCCATTCGTGTTATTCGTGTTATTCGTGGTCATTCCTTCCTCTCAAGCCTGCTGCTGCCGCGTCCTCTCTTATCCGTGTTAATCCTCGTTGATCCGCGGCTAAATTTCTTCCTTCTCAACGGCGAGGCCGCCTTCACTTATGGAAAATTAGAGTTGTCGGTGGAGAATCATCTCGCCCAAACATGCCCACGTTGGAGGGCGTGGGCATGGCACCCGTTCGTTCGTTTT
>JBBDIM010000171.1:0-14844 GCA_040880405.1 Pirellulaceae bacterium
TCACCTCCATCTAGTTGGATAAGGGACTTTCACCCTCAAATTGTCAAACATGCCTAGCAAACCACTTCTCCCACGCTCTTGCGAGCGTGGCTACGGGAAGATTTGCGGGCGGGGCTACCGCTTGCCGCCCTCTTTACCGCCCTGCAATCTCCGCGAAGCGGTCTTGAATGGAGAGGACGTTCATTTCCTCTTCGCGGAGGGCTTCCATCGCTTTGGTGGCCGCTTCGGCCGCTTGGATGGTGGTGATGCAGGGGACGCCGTGCTGGACCGCGGCGGCTCGGATGCGGCCTTCGTCGGTTCGGGCACCTTTGCCGCTCGGGGTGTTCATCACCAGCGAGACCTTGTGGTCGATCAGTTGGTCGAGCAAGTTGGGGTGCCCTTCGGCCAACTTCTTGACCCGTTCCGACTCGACCCCTTCGGCGGCCAAGCGTTTGGCGGTGCCGGCGGTGGCCATTAGTTGGTAGCCCATGGCCGTAAGGCGCTTGGCGATGTCGACCAGTTGGTCTTTGTGACGCTGCGAGACGCTGAGGAAGATTTTGCCGTCGCTCGGCTGGGGCAACAGCACGCCGGCCGCGAGTTGGCATTTGGCGAACGCGATCGAGAACCGCTCGCTGATTCCCATCACTTCGCCGGTCGAACGCATCTCCGGGCCGAGCACAATGTCCACCCCGGGGAACTTGCGGAACGGGAAGACCGATTCCTTGATTGAGACATGGGCCGGGATCGGCTCGCGGTCGATCCCCAGTTCCGGCAAGGTCAGGCCGGTCATCACCTTGGCGGCGATTTTGGCGATCGGCATGCCGGTCGCCTTGGCGACAAACGGCACGGTCCGACTGGCCCGGGGGTTCACCTCCAGGACGTAGACCTTGGCTTCGCCATCTTCCATCTTGACGGCGTATTGCACGTTCATCAGGCCGACCACTTTCAGGTACCGGGCCATCGCGATCGTCGCCTCGCGGATCTCTTGCACCACCGGGCCAGGCAGGCTGTACGGCGGGATGACGCAGGCGGAGTCGCCGGAGTGAACGCCTGCCTCTTCGATGTGCTCCATGATGCCGGCGACGATCACGTTTTCGCCGTCGCTGATGCAGTCGACGTCGACCTCGGTCGCGTCTTCCAGGAACTTATCGATCAGCACCGGTTGCCCTTGGGCCACGAGGAAGGCCTCGGCCACGAACCGCTCGAACTGCTTGTCGTCGTAGCAGATTTCCATCGCGCGGCCACCGAGCACAAAGCTGGGCCGAACGAGCGCCGGATAGCCGATTTTGGCCGCTTCGGCCCGAGCCTGGCTCAGGTTCCGCGCGATGCCGTTGGGTGGTTGTTTCAGGTTCAGGCGGGTCAGCAGTTGCTGGAACTTTTCACGGTCTTCGGCGGCGTCGATCGTGTCGACACTGGTCCCGATGATCGGCACCCCGGCGGTGGATAAGGCCCTGGCCAGGTTGAGCGGGGTTTGGCCGCCGAACTGCACAATCACCCCATCCGGGTCGATTCGGTCGCAGATGTTCAGCACGTCCTCGGTGGTGAGCGGTTCGAAGAACAGCAGGTCGGACGTGTCGTAGTCGGTGCTGACCGTCTCCGGGTTGCTGTTGACCATCACCGACTCGATCCCCAGTTCTCGCAGCGCGAAACTGGCGTGGCAGCAGCAGTAATCGAACTCGATCCCCTGCCCGATCCGGTTGGGTCCGCCCCCCAAAATCATGATCCGCTTTTTGCCCTGGGCCTTGGCGGGGACTTCGTCTTCGCTCTCGTACGTCGAATAGTAGTAAGGCGTGTACGCCTCGAACTCGGCGGCGCACGTATCGACCGATTTGAATGTCGCGATGATCCCGCGGCGCTTCCGCTCGCTCCGGACTTCCAATTCACTACTGCCGAGCAACGTGGCGAGCTGCCGATCGGCGAAGCCATACTGCTTGGCGAGCAGCAGGGTCTCATCGTCAATCTTCTTGAGGCTGCCGATCTCCGCCAACTGATCTTCCATTTCGACCAACTGAAGCATTTGGTCGCCGAACCAAGGGTCGATGCCGGTGATCTCGTACAGTTCGGCGACGGTCATCCCCATCTTGAAGGCGTAGCGGATGTACCAAGGGCGGTCGGCATTGGGCTTGGCCAGCTTGGCGCGGATTTCGTCCTCGCCCGGCTGTTCCGGGGTGCCCCACAGGTCTTTGCCATCGCAGCCGAACCCAAACCGCCCCACTTCCAACCCCCTAAGGGCCTTTTGGAACGATTCCTTGAAGGTCCGCCCGATCGCCATCGTCTCTCCCACGCTTTTCATCTGCGTGGTAAGGGTCGCGTCCGCCTCCGGGAATTTTTCAAACGCGAAGCGGGGGATCTTCGTGACGACGTAGTCGATCGTCGGCTCGAAACAGGCCAAGGTCTCTCGGGTAATATCGTTGGGCAGCTCGTGCAGGCGGTAGCCGACCGCCAGCTTGGCGGCGATCTTGGCGATCGGAAACCCGGTCGCCTTGGAGGCGAGCGCCGAGCTGCGGCTGACCCGGGGGTTCATCTCGATGACGATCATTCGGTCGGAGGTCGGATCGCAGGCGAACTGGATGTTCGAGCCACCGGTCTCGACCCCGATCTCGCGGATCACGGCGATCGAGGCGTCCCGCATCCGCTGGTATTCTTTATCGCTGAGGGTTTGGGCCGGGGCGACGGTGATCGAGTCGCCGGTGTGGACCCCCATCGGGTCGAAGTTTTCGATCGAGCAGATGATCACGACGTTGTCGTCGACGTCCCGCATCACCTCCATCTCGTACTCTTTCCAGCCGATGATCGATTCCTCGATCAGGACTTCCGAGATGGGGGACTGCTCCAGGCCGTTGCGAACGACCGACTCGTACTCTTCCCGGTTGTAGGCGATGTTCGAACCGGAACCACCCAACGTGAAGCTGGGCCGGATGACTGCCGGCAGGCCGATCTCGTCCAAAATGGCCCGCGCCTCGTCCATCGTGTGGACCGTTTTGCCCTTGCAAACTTCCAGGCCGATCTTCTCCATCGCGGCCTTGAACTGCTCGCGCTCCTCCGCCTTGGCGATCACCTGGGAATTAGCCCCGATCATCTCGACGCCGTACTTCTTCAGCACGCCATGCTTTTCCAGCTCCATCGCGAGGTTCAACCCGGTTTGGCCACCCAGGGTGGGCAACAGCGCGCAGGGACGCTCCTTGGCGATCACCTTCTCGATGATCTGCCAGGTCAGCGGCTCGATGTAGGTGGCATCGGCCGTGTCCGGGTCGGTCATGATGGTGGCCGGGTTCGAGTTGACGAGCACCACCTCGTAACCCTCTTCCCGTAAGGCCTTACAGGCCTGGGTGCCGGAATAGTCGAACTCACAGGCCTGCCCAATCACGATGGGACCAGAACCGATGATCAAGATCTTTTTGATATCGTCGCGTCGCGGCACCGGTGAAAGCTTCCTTCAACAGAGGAACGGAGAAAATAGGACCGCCCTTTCCAGGAGTGACGTCCCTATCAGCGCTGGAGTTACGGTATAAAATCCCTCCAATTTAAACCGACAGAAGGGCCGATCACAAGGGGCAGGCCGCCGGATTTTACCCACCAATGGCCAAATCCAGCCCGCTTTCTGATCCGCGGCGAAACGTGATTTATTTTTTTAGCCGCAGATTAACGCGGATGTTCGCGGATAGGCTGGTGAGCGGGTTTTCCCGGGCCGGATGGGCGAAGGCGTCTCCCATTTTGAATCAGGGCTGAATGCGGGTTTTCCTAATCCGCGTTAATCCGCGGCTAAAATCAATTCACGTTTTGGTAGCTGATCCAATTTTCCCGATCCGGGCCAATAGGTTTCGCAAATCTCTCTGATAGGCCGCCCGATAGTCGTCCCGGCCTGGGGTCCGCGATACAATGTGAGGCATGGATCGAAGTCCCTCGATCCCTCCAGCGCAACCATTCCCCCAAGGAGTACTCCCCCATGGCCAATACCGGACCCGATAACCTGAGCACCCTGCTGTCCGATTACCAGGTCTTCTACCAAAAGCTCCGGGGCTACCACTGGAACGTCACCGGCCCAAATTTCCTGGTCCTGCACCAGCAGTTCGAGACTTTGTACACCGAAGTGGCGGTCGTGATTGACGATCTGGCCGAGCGGATCCGCGCCCTGGGCGCAACGCCCCCTTCCACTTTGGCCGCCGCGCTAAAACTGGCCCGGCTAAAAGAAGATGAAACCGTCCCGGACGCCAGCACGATGGTCAAGAACCTGCTGGCCGACCTGACCGCGCTCAACGGCTACACGATCGACGCGCGGGCCACCGCCGAACAAGCGGAAGACCTCGGCTCGGTCATGGCCCTAGACGAACTGATCCCCGCTCAGCAAAAAGCGATGTGGATGCTGAGGGCGTATGGAGTGTAGGAGAAAAGGCTGAAGGGTGAGATGATTGTTCGGCGGGGTTGAACCCCGCCGCTCCGCGAAAGCGCGACGTAGCCACGCTTGCAAAAGCGTGGGAGAACTGCCTAACGGGGTTGGCCACCGTGGTAGGAGTGGGTGGAGTCCTCGGAACCCACCATCGCCAACCCATATCGTGGTGGCAAACTTGCCAGGGTTCAAGCAAACCTCGGCAACACATGACCCAATCCGCGCGGGCAATTCGACCCGCGCTCACTCGGTGGGTTACGGCCTAACGGCCTTCACCCACCCTACCTTGAAGCCATTTAGTGCTTCGTCGCCAAGACCTTTAGCTCGTCGGAATCCAGCGGTTGTTCCGGGCTCTTCTCGATCTTGCCGATCATGCGGCCGGAATCGGACATCAGCGGGATACGAAGGTCGTAGCGGATCGGGAAGACCTCGGTCACCTTTTTCCCCAGAAACTTGGCCAGCGCGGAGGGACCTTGGTCGTCGATCTCGTCGTCATGATACCGCGCCAAACGGAACCACTTGTCCTGGTTCTCGACCGTGATGGTCAGGAAATGATCGTTCACTTTCTTGCCGGCGCGGTTGACGTTTTCCAGCAGGGCCCACTTCCGCGAACCATCGGCAAACTTCACTTTGGCACCCACCAACACCCCTTCCAAATCGCGGAGCGAATGGGCGTGAACCGTCTCGATTTCCTGCTCCACTTCCGGATTATCCGTAAATCGCCAGACCGGATGCTCCTTGAGGTCGGCAATACTGAGGCTCTGTAATTCTTTCTTCATAACGACTCCCAAAAGACGAGGTACACACGCAGCACTCTTTATTCTACCAGATTTGGGCCCGCTCGGCATCCTTGGGGTTTATGGGGCGCTTTTGGGCGTGGAATCAGGGGGTGCCGTGAAAAAGGGGTCAGGACTCTTTTTAGGTGCGCGTTTGCCATTGGTTGACGGGTGATTAAAAAGAGTCCTGACCCCTTTTTCACTCCTACCACCGCTCTTGCTTCACCCCCAGGTCAAAAATCTCTTCCGCGTCCAGCACCAGGTCGTTTTGTTCGAAGAGTCGCGACAGGGCTTGTTTGTGGATTTTCATTTTCGGGCCGCCCACGCCGATTGCGCCGTAGCAGATTTGGCCGTCGCGGTCGGTGGCGTTGTCGTGGGGTTCGATTCCTTCCAGACCGCCCGGTGGGACGGCGTTCAGGTCGATCGCCACTTTCAAGTCGGGCAGGTTTTTGCGGATGGTCGCCTCCAGCATTTGCACGCCGGCGGCTCCGGCGGAGAGGATCAGTTGGGCACCAGCTAAGGCGTCGGATAGCTGGTCGTTGACCACCGGTTGGATGTTTCCGCTGGGGTACCTCTCTTTTAGCGACTCCACCACGCTTTCGGCCCGTTCCAAGCTCCGTGAGGCAAGACGGACCGTCGCCCCTTGCCGCAAGAGCAGCCTGGCGGCACGTTGACCGACCGGGCCGGTGCCGGCCAAAACAACCGCCGTGGTCTCGGCCAGTTTCAGATGCCGCGCGGCGCACACGATGGCGGCTGCGGCGGTGGTGTTGGAGCCGTTGGCGTCGAACATGACCGACACCCGCAGCGGGCCGAAGAAGCTCTCCTTCACCTCCTTCAGCAGCGACTCCGCCACCATTACATTCGAGCCGCCGATGAAGATCGCCGAGTTGTTCAAGTCGCGGGGTGCGCGGGTGAACATCAGCCCATGGACCAAATCGCGGACCTGGCGGGGGTCGACGTTGCCATGCCGAAACAACGCATCGATATCGGCATCGACCGCCACCACGCTATCAAACACGCTCGGCTGCGGGTCGCAGTCGAGCTGGAGCAAGATTTTTTTCACGGGAGTACCTTTGATAGAAGGACGAGCGGTAACGGTAGGGTAGGTGGAGTCTTCGAAACCCACCATCGCCGACCAATTTTGCGGCGGCAACCCGGGCCGGGGTTCAAGCAAATCGCGGCAACCCATGACCCAATTCGCGCGGGCAATTCGACCCGCGCCCCATCGGTGGGTTACGGCCTAGCGGCCTCCACCCTACCAGATATGGGCAACAAAAAAACGCACGGTCGCGGTTTGCGGGCCGTGCGTTTTCTTTTATTTCGAGTCGACCGGAAGCTTAGAAGCCGCGGAACGGGTGGACCGCTTCGTCCTTGCCGGCCAGCACTTCGTCGATGCTGGGCTTGTTGCCCATGGCGCTACGGATCGACTGGAGGGTCGCTTCGTAGTTGTAGTCGTAGATCTTCTTGTCGTCGGCTGCTTCCCAGTGGATGAACACGCCGCAAACGATGACTAGGTCTTCCGCCTGATCCTTCGGAATGGTCCCTTCGCTAACGGCGTCGGCAACCGCTTTGGCGACAGCGGCTTGGGCCGGGCCGAACATCTGGACCGCTTGCTTCGAATTCTTGATCGTGACCTTGGTGATGGTCACGGTGGAAGGCTTAACAGCCAGGTTCGGGGCCAAAACGGCCATCAGGTTCGAGTGACCGGCGCTTTGGCTCGACAGGGCCTGAGCAAACGCGTGGCCGACCGGGCCATCTTTGGAACCGATCATCAGATCGATATGGGCTACTTCGTTACCATCGCCCGCGAGGGCCTCTCCGATATACATCGACATCGATCAATCTCCGTGTGCTACTCAGTCTACATGGGCCAGGCAGGTGCGAGACGACTCGCCGGTATAGGAAATTGCCCGGGGTGTGTAAGGGGAAATCGTGGCCTTCATGACCTGGGCCCCTGCATGACCTGCGTCACTGCTGGACCCACACCATAGGGCGGCAGGTTGCGGTTTTTTCCGCCCGTACCGCGACATCCCACGGGATGCCGGCTCGCTTCCGGTTGTTCGTCCCCGGACTGGCCACAAGTGGCAAACTTATCAAACTTCGCCCGGATTGCAAGTCTGGCAACCGAGGGAACCGTGCCTGAGAGGGGGAAATTAACGAGAAGCGGCGATTCGCGCTCGCGAAACAACCCGTAGCCACGCTCGCGTAGAGCGTGGGGGAAGTGCGAGGGGGGCGTGCCCTGCTGGCAAAGCGACTGCGCGGTTCGCCCACGCTTTTGGCAAGCGTGGCTACGACGCGTCTTCGCGTGGCTGCGACGCATTCTCGCGGGACGATAAGCCAAGAAAAACGAGAGGGACCGTCGCTCTGGCGGTTTGAGCGACGGTCCCCGGGAGAAAGGAGAGGCAGGTTGTGGACAGGAGTGCCTTGCCAGGGTGGCAAGGCGGTGGGGTTACTTCACCAGCTTCAAGGGACGATGCTTGGCGATTTTCTTGAAGACCTCGGCCAGTTCTTCCGCGTACTCTTCCGCCGGACGACCACCCGGCACGTTGAAGGTGGCACCCTTGGTGATCTCGGCCACCTCTTCCATCAGCGGCACGTCCGCCCCGGCCCCGAGGCTGATGGTGACAATCGGGTACCCGGAAGCGGCGGCCAGGTGGGCTTCGCTTAACACGTAGTTCCGGGCCGCACTGTTATTCACACGGCCATCGATATAGTTCGCCACACCATCGGTCATCAGCACAATCATCTTCAAGGCACCCGGGCGGCCGCGGGCATCCAACTCTTCCCGAGCCGTGGTCATCCCCGCTCCGATGTTGGTGTAGTTATGGTAATGACTCGCCTGCTTGCGGTTGGTCTGATCCTTGACGAACGAGAAGTTCCGCGTCAGGGTCGATTCCAACAGCCCGTTGCCGTTGGGGGCGTTGTAAACCGAGAGCCCCAGGCGGTCGTCGCAGTCCACCTCTTCCAGGAAGTGAATGAAGAAGTCGACCGAGTTCTTCAGCGCGGTGATCGGCTGAGCGCTCACCTTCCACAGGTCGGGCGTTTGGGAGTTGCTTGGCTTGTTTTGCAGCCAGAAGTTGACCAGGTTCATCGCCCCGTATTTGTGGCGATACCCCGCACTGTTGTTCTGGCCGCTAGAAGAGCGAACATAGTTGATGTATTCGTTCCAACTGCCGGACGGATAAGGGTAGGCCACATCGTCCAGATCAAGAGCTTTGCGAATCGTGTTGTTGATTTCGTACGACTCGAAGTTAAAGGTTTGAATCTGGTCGCGATTGCGGGGGTCTTTGCCGCTGTTGACCCAGACATAGCGGATCTCCCGACCTGGCGAGAGCGTCGCGGTCAAACCGCCGGGGTTGTAGCTCACCTCGTTGCCGTTGCTGAGCTTGAGCCGGACATTTTTCAGATTCTTGTTGGAAGTGACGTAAACCTGATTGAAGCGGTACTCAACCGTGACATTCGCCTGATCGCCACTCTGCGGTGTCACGCCGGGAACAACGGCAAAATCCGGTGCAAACTGAAGATTGCCGTAGGTGGGACTGCCCAGTTCTCCGTAAATCTGGTTCAAGTTGTTTTCAACCGTCTCGCGGCCCAGGATGTTGATCGAGACAAACTCGCTATCGTCGTTCATCGAACCGGAGAGATCCAACACCAGCATGATATCCCGCGGCTGGAACGCGGCGACGCTCTCGGCCGTGATATCGAAATGCCCCCGACCCAACAGGTGCCCGAAGAAGAACGGCATGTTGCGATAGGTCATGCTCACGCCGACCGTCGAGGGGCTACTCTCGTTGGGGATCACCTGCTGCGTGGCGGTATCCCACTGACCAATGTTGACGTTCAAGCCACTTCCATAATTGGTTTTGAAGTGTTCGACGTCGGTCTCGATCGCCTCATTGTTGTAAATCTGCCACTGGGTCCCGACCGGGTTGCGAACCAGGTACTCGTGAACCGTCTCGATGGACGCCTCTTCTCCATCGACCAAAGCCCCGGCCCCGGCCAAGGTGGCGGAATCGACCGACCGCTGAAGCTGCGACTGCATGGTATACATGTAGCCGACATCAATGCTGAAGGCCAGCATCCCCATCATCACAATCATGAGGATCGCGGCCAAAACCACAATCACGCCACTCCGCCCACCGGAGGTCGGCATGACGCGTCGCCAGATAGATACACGAGCAGGTTCGTCGGAAGTTTTCGCGGGCCGGTACATGAGAGCCTCTCCTGAGAGACCAAGGGAAGTGGGAAATCGACACACAGTTAGCGCGGGGGTACCCCTCCGTACTTCCACGAAGACGAGATGAGAGACCGATCAGCGCCTGATTAAGCGACGCCACGCAAGACGCCGCGATTGCCGAAAAGGGGAGCAAGTGTCCGTGCCCAACGAAAAGGTAGGTCACGATCTTCCCCGTGGCTTGAAGTTTTCTCAAAAGAGGCAGATATTAACACCTACGCGGAATGTTCAAGGGTCCTGGGTGGCCGTGCAAAAGGGGTCAGGACTCTTTTTCGCGATACGTCTTCAATTGGAACACGCCTGATGAAAAAGAGTCCTGACCCCTTTTTCACTCCCCGTTTAGCCATCGTGGGAGCCAGTTGCCGGGCCATGGCCCATTCGGCCACTGCCGCCGGTTTCGACTGTGTCGCGGCCGATCTGTTCGCCGATGCCGATCTGACACACGTCGCGCCCACGACTCGGCTCCAGCGTTATCCGGCGGACGCTTGGCGATGGCTCCAAGGACAATCCGTCGATGGCTGGATGTATGGTGGTGGGCTGGAGAACCATCCCCGCTTACTCCGGCGACTGGCGACGCTCGCGCCGCTGTGGGGCTGTGGCGAGCAGACCATCCGCCAAGTCCGCGATCCGTGGTGGCTTGCCGAGCAGTGTACAAAGCACGGTCTGACAATGCCGGAGATGACGCGATTTCGACCCGCTTCCGAACGGGATCGTTGGCTATATAAGCCAAGGCGGACCGCCGGAGGGTTAGGGATCGCCTTAGCCGAGCACGTCCCGCCTGGTGCTGAATCCAGCACTGCCTACTGGCAGAAGCTCACCGCAGGGGAACCAGTTTCGTTTACGTTTTTCTCGACAGAGCAAGGGACCTTGCTCCTGGGGACGGCGCGGCAGTGGATCGGCCCGGACTTTGGGGCCCCGGGGGCGTTTCAATTTGCTGGGGCGATCGCTCCGTGGGAGGTTTTGCCTTCGGTACTCAACCGGGTGAGGGTGTTGGCGGAGAGCCTGACGCAAACCGCCGCACTTCGCGGGCTGTGGGGCTTGGATGCGATTGTGGCGGGCGAGCAGGTTTATCCGCTAGAGATCAACCCCCGCCCCACCGCGACCGTGGAGCTGTGGGAGCGAATCTGGCAACACAACTGGACCGCGGCCCATGTGCAAACCTTCCGCACGGGGAGCGGACCGCCGGAGGTTTCGCTTCCGGTGAACCCAACGTTGTGGGCCAAGCAAATCCTCTACGTCCGCCAACCGGGCCGGATGACCGACGATGCCTGGCAACAATTGACGACGCGGTTCAAAACCGCGCTGGATCGTGACGCCAAATCCACAGAAATCGAAATAGCCGATATCCCACCGCCCGGCACGCCGCTGGAACCGGGATGGCCGCTGTTGACGGTTTTCGCCTGCGGAGTGGACATCGACACGGTGCGGCAACGCTTGACGGGGATGCAGTGTGAGGTCTATAGAGTAATCGAAGGGGCGGCCATTAGGGGATGAGTTCAATTATAAAGAGTCGGCGGCAATGAAGTTCCGACCGCGGTCCCCGTAATTGAACTTATCCCCGTACGTGTTTAGCGTATGAGACAGACGTTGCCCATTTGCCTCGTTCGGAAAATGATTGTTGAATTAAAAGAATTGGAGACGCGGTGAGCGCGGAGTGAGTTCTCCGCGGCTCCGCGGCTCTGCGTTTCAAAAATGCGATTCGAGTGAATCGACGTAGGTGCAACCAAGGCCATGAAAAACCTTTTGCACTCGCGAATGTTGAGAATGGGGCGTTTAAACGGGGATAAGTTCAATTACAGGTGCCGCGGCTGGGAGCTCTATGCCGCCGACTCTTTGTAATTGAACTCATCCCCTTCTATCAACCGTGAGGATCAAGATCAATGGAACCCCGGATTAGCTTAATTACCCTGGGCGTGCGAGACCTCGAGCGGAGTCTGCGGTTTTATCGGGATGGTTTGGGCCTGCCGACCACCTGGGACACCGACAAAGGGGTCATCTTTTTTCAGACCAGCGGCGTGACGCTCGCGTTGTATCCGTTGGACGCTTTGCGAACCGACGCCGGCCCGGCCTACGCGGAGACAGAGCTGGCCACCGACCACATCTTCCCCGGCATCACCTTGGCCCACAATGTCCGCGAGCGAGCCGAGGTCGACCAGCTAGTCGCCCAAGCGGAAGCGGCCGGCGCGACCATCAAAAAACCACCCCAGGAAACCTTCTGGGGTGGCTACGCCGCCTACTTCACCGACCCCGACGGCTACCTCTGGGAGATCGCCTGGGGCGCGTTTCATATTCGCGAGGATGGCAGTTTGGTCATCCCGTGAGGCGCACCACGTGGTTGCCGCTAACTCTTAGGAATTTAGCCACAGAGGGCACAGAGTTCACAGAGAGAAGGAGCTGAGTTATCTATCAATTACCCATAAGTATCTGACTTATATCTTGGGACTTAATTTGAAGTTGGGTGCATCGTGCATGGCGTGGACGATCGCACGCCAACCTCTCTGTGGCCTCTGTGCCCTCTGTGGCTAAAAAATTAGCAGCGGAATCGGCTCTCGCCCCTACAGCCGTCTCATTCGTCATAAAGCGTTCTCGATACAGCGAAAGCGCGTCGCTTTGCCCCAAAATTCTCGGCCGCGACTTTGCCGGTGAGCTAGACTTTCCCGGTTTTTAATGCCTTGCTCGGCTCGACCTTCCTGGTCGCACCGGGCATCACTCCCCCACGTAGGCAAACCGGGCGCAATCATGAAGATGGCCGAAGAACAAGCTGTTTGGATCGAGACTGCGGAACGTACACAGCATTGCGGTTCAGGACCGAGCCCTTGGCTGGTTACCTGCCTGTTGCTGGTGGTTTGCTCGCTGGGCTGTGCGAATACTCGGGTCAACTGGTGCCGCCCGATCATGGCCAAGCCGGACCCGGCCGCGATGCCGCGGCAGTCGATCTTTGGCTCCATCAACCGCTGCGCCTTCGAAGAGGAGGTTGATCTCGGAGCGCCGCGCGCTGCGCAACCTTCGCGGTCGACATTTCAACTGGTCTCGCGTCCCATTTCCCACGCCTGGGAAGTGCCAGACTTCGTGCCGGAGGAGGAGACCGAGCAAGAGGAATTGGAAGAGGAAGTGGAACTCTCGCTCGATCCGCCCTCCATCGAAGCGGAAGAGATCGCGCCCCGCCCACTCGCCCAACCAACCGCGGAAACACCCACCACCGCAAGCCCCGAAGCGATCGAAGAGATTGAACTCCCCGTCGCGATCGACAACTCCCCCAGGGCCGCCGAGGAAAAACCTTCCCGCGCCGGTTTAGGGACCTGGGATATTAGCGACCTGCCGCCGGCCGAAGAGGTCCGGGGTTATCAGGCCGCCCAGGACGCGTCGCCGGAGGAAGTCGGACAGGGTCCGATCCGCCAGGAAACGCTGTATGAAGTGGAAGTCCCCAGCGAGGCGCATACCCCGCTGGATCCGACACGACTCAAGGAGGCGGAAACCTATTACATCATGGCGTACGACGCCGACCGCAACCTGGACGAGTCCGCTCTGAATATGTATCTCGACGCCATGATCGCGAGTTGGCAGTATCTGGAATCGGGTCCGAGTGAGAAGGCCCCTTCGAAGGAAACCCACCGCGCGTGGGATATCTATCACAGCAGCCTGGCGCGGCTGATCCATATCGCGATGGAGAATGGCAATTACGATCCGGCGATCGGGATCAAGATTCCGGTCAATGGCGGTTACCGCGTGCTCCAAACGGAGTTTGTCGGGTTTCAGCGAACGGCAGCCGACTTCAACCAGTGGCATGTGGTGGGCAAGTACGATTCGCGGTTCTTCCCCACCAAGCACAAATACAACGGCATCGGCGTGCCGCTGGTCGTGGTACGAGAAGCCAAGAAGGGTGACCGCTGGTTTCCGCCTCGCTTGCCGTTTGGCGTGACGGCGCTGTTCCGCCCGGAAGAGGGCGTCACCCAGTACGACGCGACCGCTGCGGTCAATGCGCCGCTCGACGCGCATGTCGAGCAAGTGGTGGGCCGCCTGCAACTGTTCAATCCGAAGAACGAGTTGGCCACCGAGTTCCGCTGCACGGAAACTCCCTTGGCGCGCGATACCACCGCGCCGTACGCCTGGTGGCTCAAAGAAGAGCCACCGGCGGCTCATGGCCATCATCAGAGTCCGATGCGGTTGGTTTCGCGCGGGCCATGCCGTAAGCAAGGGCTGTTCATTTTGGAACCCCACCAGAAGGGAAAAATCCCCGTGGTGTTTGTCGATGGGCTCCTCTCGACCCCGCGGGGCTGGCTTTCGATCGCTAACGAACTGGACGGCCTGCCGGACCTCGCCAATCGGTACGAGATTTGGGCCTTTGAGTATCCGGCCGATCGCCCACCCCTGGAAGCGGCCGCCGTGCTGAGGGCCGAGTTGAACCAAGTGATTCAAGAGATGGACCCCTCCGGCTTCGACCGCGACCTCCGCAAGGTGGTGCTGGTGGGAACCGGGATGGGCGGGCTGCTGGCCAAGATGCAGGTGATCAATAGTGGCGATTTGCTGTGGCAGTACACGGCCTACCAGCCCATCGACGCTCTCGATACGTTCAACGATACGCGTGACTACCTGCGGCGAAGCTGGTACTTCGGGGCGTCGCCCCATGTGCGGCGGATCGTGTTTGTCGGCACGCCGCACGATGGCTCGACCAAGGCCTGCCAGGTGCTAAGCAAAACCGCCTCGCACCTGACGCTGATGCCAGCCGACTTGCGGCCGCTGCACTATCAACTCAGCGAAGACAACCCAGCCGCGTTCCGCAAGGAGATGCGGCAAAGGTTTCCGACCAATGTCGACCTGCTGCACTCCAAGAGCCTATTGCTGAAGGGAATTCGCGAGACACCGATCGCCCCGCATGTGAAGGCCCACTCGATCGTCGCCAACGGTTGGTGGTCGCTCTGCGATGGGCAATCGGACGGGATCGTGCCCCTTTCCAGTTCGCGGTTACCGGGGGTCGATACGGAGATCATGGTCACCGCCAAACACAGCAACCTCTACCGAGACCCAGGCACCACCTGTGAGATCATCCGCGTCCTGAGAGAACACGCCGTGCGGCCCCCGTTTACCGGGGGTTAAGCAATTCGCGAGGCCGACGGGACATCGGCGGTCCCAGGGGCAGCGAGAAGACGTGACGTTCTCACGCTTAGCCCCAAAGGGGCGTCTCACGATAGCCCAGGACAAAGTCCTGGGTTAATCGTCAACAAGAAATGAAGAGTCCTGAAGGGACGACTCAATCGTTGATTACTATTTGAATCGTCCCTTCAGGACTTACGAATTCTAATGAAACCGAAACCCAGGACTGCGTCCTGGGCTGTCGTTAGACGTCCCGTTGGGACTCCGGAAAAGGCGTGAAAGCGTGTGACGGCGTGCGAGGAAGTGCGAGAAGGCATACCATTCTCGATCGGGATAGGGAGGAGCCTTGCGGCTCCTTCCCTCCCACACCACCGGGC
>JBBDIM010000172.1:0-14576 GCA_040880405.1 Pirellulaceae bacterium
CGTTTCAAAAACAGACTTCGAGTGGATCAATGCTGCTCGATTAAATTGTGTCGGCCCTTTGGGCTTGGGTGGATTGGGGATGGTCCCCCATCGGCTCATTCAGACGCAGAACGTGGATCATACCCTGATGGAACTTGCGATGGCGTTTGGACTTCTCGGAAGAGACGCGATCATCTCTCACTTCTCATGCCCACGTTGGAGGGCGTGGGCATGGCACCCTGCCTGGAGGCGTGGCTACGAGGGGCACGTTTCTCCGTCGAACTCTGGAAATCTAGGGGAATGGAGTCGCGTTTGCCGACTGTTTCTCGAAAAGTGCTCCTCATTCATCCGGTTTCTCGCCTCACGCTGATTGAAGGATGACGCTTGCCTGTTTAAAGTACAGGGCGTTTGCCGAGTGAGGCTGGCTCGCGACTGCTTCGCGGCGCAATTTACGGGCGCTGAGTGGTTCACGCGATCGCTGGGCCGCTGGGCAGACGCCTACCCACGGGGCACTCGACGGCGAACCTGCCCCCGCTCCCCTGTCTTTTCCGCTCTCGCTGGAGAAACGTATGTCCGATTGGTTTCGTAATCTGTTCATGGCGGTCAAGACCATTGCCGATGGCATGGTGATCACGCTCCGGAACTGGTTTGCGACCTACGACAAGGACCGCAAGACCTTCACTGAGCATCATGCCTACCCCGAATTGCCGGCTCGCGTGGCACCCCGCTACCGTGGCTTCCACCGCTTCGATTTGACCACCTGCATCGCGTGCGATCAGTGTGCCAAGGCCTGCCCGGTCGATTGCATTTACATCGGCAAGGAAAAATCCGAGGGCTCTAAGGGCTTCACGGTCACCAACTATACGATTGACTACACCAAGTGCATGTTCTGCGCCCTGTGCGTCGAGCCTTGCCCGGTCGATTGCATTTTCATGGGCGGGACCCTCGATTTAAGCTCGTATAGCCGGGATGGGTCGATTGTTGACTACTCCCGCCTGCCACTGGATGTGGCCTGGGGCCGCGCGACTTTGAATCCGACCGCAGTGGCGGAATCCAAATCGGTGCTGCACCCGGTGCATGGTGGACCGGCGAGTACTTCGAACTAGAGGGCTTGAAAAAGGGGTCAGGAACCTTTTTGGCTACCCTTCGACGTGGCCCGACCTCGCACGTGTGGAAAAAAGGGTCCTGACCCCTTTTTCAAGCGGGTTGCCTAGTTGCAAAGCGGGCGGCTCACCTTAAAATTTTCGGTTAATAATTTCACCACGACCTCCTATCCGTGTGGCGGACATCTTGGTTTTGGCCAGGTGTGTGCATCCCCCCGACTTATCTGAATACTTCACCCCGATGCACGTTCTACTGGAGCGGGCAGTTCGGGCTCAGGCGATGAAAGGCGAGTCGCTTCATGGCACTCTCAACGACGATCGTCGGCTACCTGCTGTTGTTCACGCTGGTCGGGTTCGGCTTTGTCCTGTTCAACATCCTGATCGGGAGCCTGCTGCGGCCCAACAATCCGCACGCGGAAAAGCTGGAGATTTACGAGTGTGGCGAGCCGACCATCGGTAGCAGCTTCGTGCAGTTCGACCTTCGCTTTTACGTGGTGGCGCTATTGTTCATTCTGTTCGACGTGGAAGTTGCGTTCTTCTTTCCCTGGGCGGTGGTCCTGGGGAAGGCGGCCCAGTTGGCCAGCAGCAACACGCCGATTGTCGTCGAGAACGAAGCGGGCCAATTGGTCCATGGCCCTGGGTATGAGGGGCTAATGGCTGAGCTAGGGATTCCGACCGATACGGCGATTTTGGCTTCCTCCGAAGCGGCCCAGCAAGGGACGACTCTGGTGAAAGAGGCGGCCACCAAGCTGGTGATGACCTCCGTGGTGGATATCGTCATCTTCTTCTCGATTTTGCTCATCGGGTTCGCCTATGTCTGGAAACGGGGTGACCTCGACTGGGTCAAGGCAACCACCGGGCAGAAGCCGATCGATCTGCACTTGGCTCCTGAGCCAACGCGGAGCAAGTCGTTGATGCCGGTATCGTGATTGCCGGTGCGGTGGCAAGCTCCAGTGACGTAACGAATTAAAAAAGTCCAGCCGGTTTGGATCGATCGTCGATCGACGAGAATTGAGGAAGCAGCATGAGCGGCGAGCAATTTCTCCAGACGCTAAAAAAACGGTTCGGCGATAAGATCACCGGCCACAACCTGGAAGCGATCGATCCTTGGATCGAGGTCTCGCCGGCTGGCTTGGTCGACCTGTGCCGCTACCTCCGGGACGAGCCAACCCTCAAGTTCAACTACCTGAACTGCATCTCAATGGTCGACTACCTAGAGCTCGACGAGAAGAAGGCAAAGAAGGTCGACTGGGAGCCGCACGTCGAAGTGGTGTACCACATGTCGAGCATCACCCACAAAACGACCCTGGTCGTGAAGGTGATCCTGCCCCGCTGGAAAGACGATGTGCCGTTCCAATTGCCGGAAGTCCCCTCGGTCTCTTCCGTCTGGAGCACCGCCGACTGGCACGAGCGGGAGGTGTACGACCTGTGCGGGATCTGGTTCACGGGGCACCCCGAAATGCGGCGGATTTTGTGTCCCGACGACTGGGAAGGGTACCCGCTGCGTAAGGATTACGAGATGCCGCTGGAGTATCACGGGATTCGAGGGCGGTAGCCTTCGCGTCTCGGATTTCACTCGCCCCCTGAGGTTGGTCTCGGTGGGTGGGTTCACGTTCCGCAAGTGAGCAAAGAGTATGGCCTCCGCTGAATCGCAAGTTGTCGAATTGGATGTCCGGACCGACGAAATGTTGGTCAACATGGGCCCCCAGCATCCCAGTACCCACGGCGTGCTGCGGCTGGTACTGCGGACCGATGGGGAGATCATCTCGGAGGTGACGCCCCATATCGGTTATTTGCATCGCTGCGCCGATAAGATCGGGGAAAATCTCACTCCCCGGCAGTGGATTCCCTATACGGACCGGATGGATTATCTGGCCGCCATGAACATGAATCTCGGCTGGTCGCTGACCGTCGAGAAGCTGATGAAGTACGACCTGCCGGAAAAGGCTCGGCATACGCGCGTGATTATCGCGGAGATGGGCCGGATCGCCAGTCACTTGGTGGGGATGGGCACGTTTGGGCTGGACCTTGGATCGTTCAGCCCATTTTTGTATGCCTTTCGCGAGCGGGAAAAAATCCTCGATCTGTTCGAGGAGGTTTGCGGGGCCCGGCTCACTTACAGCTACATCACGCCCGGCGGCGTCACGGCCGATTTGCCGCGGGGCTGGGTGGAGAGGTGCGAGGCATTTCTCGATCAGTTCCAACCGCAAATCGCGGACTTCCATACCTTGCTGACCACCAATTCCATTTTTGTGAGCCGGACGGCCGGCGTCGGGGTCATGCCGGCCGAAATGGCGATCGACTTTGGCTGTTCCGGAGCAGTGCTGCGTGGCTCGGGGGTCGATTACGATTTGCGGCGGGATGGCGAGGAGCGGTACACCTCGCTGTACGACGGCTACGCGTTTGAAGTAATCGCCGAGCGAAACGGCAGCTATCCGAAAGACCATGTTTACCCCCACGTTCCGCCGCAGGCGGTGCTGGGAGATTGCTGGCACCGGTTTTACGTCCGGATGCTGGAAGTGATGCAGGCGATCGATCTGGTTCGCCAGGGAATCGAGAACTATCGAAAATCCGAGGGCGATTGGGGCACTCCCATGAAGCTCAGCACGAAGCTGCCCAAGGGAGAGGCTTACCTGGAGACCGAGTGCCCGCGCGGTCAGATGGGCTTTTATATCGTGAGCGATGGCAGTGGGCCGATTCCGCTGCGAGTTCGCTCGCGGAGCAGTTGCTTCTGCAACTTGTCGGTGGCGGCGACGTTGTGCAAAAACATTTTGATCGCGGACATTCCGGCGATTATCGGTTCGCTTGATGTCGTGATGGGTGAAATCGACCGTTAGGAGAAACCGAGGGCAATCGTGGTTGGCAAAGTCTCCCGCGATGCTAAGGATTTTCCGCGAAATATCCATTGCGACTGGTTTTAGTTGGATGATTGTCGCGTTATTATGAGCCGCAAGTTAGTCGGGACTAACTCCGTGAACTTGCCCCAGTGAGGATTGCCAAGACGTGGCGGAGAACATATCAACCTGGTTGCCTCCCGGCTGGGAACCGCTTGCCTATTTGGTGGCGGCGGTGCTGCAAGCGATTCTGATTATTCATATCTTCGCTCTGGGCGCGGTGGTGTTCATCTGGGCGGAGCGGAAAGTCTCCGGTCGGATTCAAGATCGGCTCGGCCCGACACGAACCGGTGGGGCCTTTGGTTGGCTGCAATCGTTGGCCGACGGCGTCAAGCTCCTCTCCAAAGAGGACTTGATGCCCAAGGACGCCGATCCGCTGCTGTTTCGGATCGCTCCTTACCTCGCCTTCGCCGCCAGCTTCGCTGCCTTTTTGGTGTTGCCCTTTTCCAATGGCTGGGTCGCCCTGCATCTGAACGTGGCGATCTTCTTTTTGGTCGCCGTGCTGGGCTTGGAAGTGTTTGGCGTGATTTTGGCCGGGTACTCTTCCGGCTCGAAATGGTCGCTCTTCGGGGCGATGCGGCAGGCGGCTCAGGTGGTCAGTTATGAAGTGCCTTTGGGGATTTGCATTGTGATTCCGGTCATCATTGCCGGCTCGATGGATATGGTCACGATCGGCAACCAACAGCGGGGGCTGTTCACCAATTGGTTGGTCTTCCACGATCCATTCACGATGATGGTCTTTTGGGTTTACGCCACTTGTGCGGTGGCGAGTGTGAACCGAGCCCCGTTCGACTTGGCCGAGGCCGAGAGTGAATTGGTGGCGGGCTTTCTAACCGAATATTCCGGCATCCGCTGGAGCTTGTTCTTCATGGCGGAATATGGCTCGATGTTCCTCGTTAGCGCGGTCGGCAGTGTGCTGTTTTTGGGTGGCTGGAATGGCCCGATCCCGATTTTCTCGCTATTGATCGACAATGTCCCGTGGCTGGCGGATAGCTGGATGTTCGTTTGGTTGGCCAACTTTTTCGGTCTGCTTAACGTCCTGCTAAAGGCCTCGCTCGGGGTGATCGCGATGATGTGGGTTCGCTGGACCTTCCCGCGGATGCGCGTCGACCAGGTGATCACCACCTGCCTGAAATACTGTGTGCCGTTGGCCGCTTTCTGTTTCCTGGGAGTGGTCTTCTGGGTTTCCACCGGCCTGCCGTTTTTAAACGATCTGGCCCCGGCCGCACCTCGCTCGACGGTGCGTGAAGGGTGGATGGTCGAACGGGAGGAGCGGGTCGAGCGGACCCTTTCGCGTTTGGAGGCGGAGATCGCGGCGGCAGAGACTCAGCCGGCGACGGTCGATGATGAGCCCGCAGCGGCGGAAGAGGCAAACGAGGCGGAACCGGTCGAGCCGACCGACGAGACAGTAAAAGCCGGAATGGACGACGCGGATCGAGCCGCGGCCGTGGCCAGTTTGGCGGGAGGTGAGCAGTGAACCAGGTAGCCTCGGGGCTTGTAACCTCCCAGTGGAATATCGCGACGCTCGGACTATTGGCGGCGTCCGATGGTGCCATCAACTGGCACACCCTCTTCTTTTTCATCTTCGCCTTGACTGCCTGCGGATTCGCTTTGGCGGTGTTGGTGTCGAGCCACGTCGTGCGGATGGCGTTTTTCCTGATCGTCAGCCTGTCGGCCGCGAGCGGCGTGATGTTCACCAGCGGAGCCCATTTCGTCGGCACGATGCAGTTATTGATTTACGTCGGCGGGACGGTGGTTCTGCTGATTTTCGGCGTGATGCTGACCGCCCAAGAGGCCTTTATCACCCTCAAGACCAAGGCGGGTGATTGGGTGCTGGGCATCTTGGTCGGCGGAACGTTGCTGGCCCTGCTGGTGCAGGTGGCCTTCCTTGATCCCACTTGGCATTCGACCGATTACCAGCAGCGATTGGCGGCCCAACACGAGGCGGTTACCGAAGAGCTGCGACAGGAACTACTCGCGGGCCGAGACCGGAGCGAGCTTTCACCTGAGACGCTGCAAAAGCTGGCCGACTTGGAAAGCGAGATCGCTTCCGGGTTTCCGGAAAACGTCGGCCGCATTGGGTTGGCCCTCGTCGGAGTTCGGGCAGATACCACCGACGAGTCGGTGGGGCTGGCCGGGTATTTATTGCCGTTTGAAATTGTATCGGTCCACTTGGTGGTGGTCTTGGTCGGGGCGGCTTATCTGGCGCGGGCCAAACGTCGGCGGACCGATTTAATTGAGTAGCCGATTTAAACGAGTCAATCGTGGCTGCCGCCAGTTATCGTCATAGGCACTTATCGTAACGGGACGTATCCATGGGATTTTTGAGCGAGCCGGTCGGATTGTCGCACTACTTGGCGGTAGGGGCGTTCATGTTCGTCATGGGGGCAGTCTGCATGGCCACCAAGCGGAATACGCTGGGAATCCTGATGGGGGTGGAGTTGATCCTGAACGGGGCGAATATCAACTTCCTGGCCTTCGCAAGTCCTTATTTTCGGGAAGACAACCTCGGCCTGGACGGACACATGCTGGCGCTGTTCGTCATTGTGTTGGCCGCGGCCGAAGCGGCGGTCGCCTTGGCGATTGCCTTGAATTTTTACAATAACCACGCGACTATCGACGTCGACCGCGCAAGTGAATTGAGGGGCTAATGGGTGCGCTTGAGCCATACTTGCCGATACTGCTGGGATGGGCGGTCCTACTGCCGCTGGCGTCGTTTTTCATCATCCTGCTGTTTGGCAATAAACTAGGGAGCCACGGGATCGGGGGCTCGTACGTCGCGACCGGCGCGATCATCGGCTCCGGGCTGCTGTCGTTGCTTTCCGCCGGGATCTGGTTCGCCAATCACACCACGCCGGAGCCGCACCACGCGCATGACGATCACGCCCAACACGCGGCGGACCATCATGATGACGACCATCACGCGGAAGAAGAACACGCGGATGAAGAACACGCCACGGAAGGGCACGCCGGCGAAGAGGGGCACGACGACCACGCCGCTCACGACGACCATCATGCCCCCGCGCCGCCACCGGCGCTGACCGGCACCTGGTACACGCTGGGCACGTTTTACGACGCCGATATCTCGGTCAACTACTATATCGACTCCCTCACGATCTTGATGTTCTGCATGGTGACGTTCATCGCCACCTGCATCCACTTCTACGCCTCCGGGTACATGCACGACGAGTTGCATGACATTACGGACCACGAAGTGACGATGGCCGATGGCAAGGACCTCAAACGGCCAGGCCGGTATCACCGCTTCTTCCAAGCTCTCTCACTGTTTTGTTTCAGCATGTTGGGGTTAGTGGTCGCCGGTAACATTGCGATGACCTTCATCTTTTGGGAATTAGTGGGCATTTGCTCCTACTTCCTGATCGGGTTCTACGTCGAACGCAAAAGCGCTTCGACCGCGGCCAACAAGGCGTTTATCGTCAACCGCGTGGGTGACTTCGGGATGCTTATTGGGCTGATGATTTTGTGGGCTGGGCTGGGGACTTTTAACTTCGGTGATATCGATCGGAGCGGCGACGGCGAGCTGGCCGCTACCGAACGGGGCCTGTTCAGTCAGGTCCGCCCTGAAGAGAACGGCTTCGCCCTGCAAGTGCCCGATGGGCTGGTGCTGTTGGGTGCCCAGGACCGAGTGGAAAACCTCGCGATCACCTCCGATCCGCCCCTTTCCGGCGACGCCCTGAGGGCCGAGGTCGCCGCGATGATTCCCCAGTGGCGGGAGGGCACCGCCGAGGGTGACCCCACCCGCTACGGCTCGATTCTGCTGATTGTCGCGGGGGTCGGAATCTTCTGCGGCTGTGTGGGCAAAAGTGCTCAGTTTCCGCTGCATGTTTGGCTCCCCGACGCGATGGAAGGCCCCACGCCGGTTTCGGCTTTGGTTCACTCCGCGACGATGGTCGCCGCTGGTGTGTTTTTGGTCGCGCGGTTCTTTCCGGTCTTCGCCCCGGAAGTGCTGCTGATCATCGCCTGCTCCGGCTGCATCACGCTATTCATTGGGGCCTCGATCGCGATTGTCGCTACCGATATCAAACGCGTGTTGGCCTACTCCACGGTCAGCCAACTCGGTTACATGATGCTCTCGCTCGGCGTGGGCGGTTGGGCTGGTGGGGTGATGCACCTGGTGACTCACGCGTTTTTCAAGAGCCTCCTGTTCATGTGCTCCGGTTCGGTGATTCACGCGGTACACACCAACGACATGGGCCAGATGGGCGGCCTGCGGCACAAGATGCCCTACACGGCCTACACCATGCTGGTTGGCTGTTTAGCGATCGCCGGGATCGGGATTCCTTCGGTCTTTGGCTTCCCCTTGGGGCTGAGTGGTTACTACTCGAAAGACGCGATCCTGGAGCAGGTCTTCTCGTTCCGTAACGAGAACCCGATGTGGGGCTCGATCTTCTTCGCCTTCGCCGCTGGCGGGGCCGCGATGACCGCCTTTTACATGTTCCGGATGTGGTACCTCACCTTCGCCGGTGAACCGCGCAACCAAAAGAAATACGACCATGCCCACGAGTCCCCCAAGGTGATGTACGTGCCGCTGGTGATTCTGGCCGCGATGGCGGTGGTGGTGGCCTGGCCCGCTTGGGACTGGGTGGGGATGCCTTCGCTCAGCCGCGTGATCGAACAGGCCCGGCCCGCGGGCATCTGGCAAGATATGGTCGGCGGCACTTGGGCCGTGACGATGCCGGAGGAATCCAAAGGGCATGTCGACGCGGTGAAGACGCCGGTCGGGTTGATCGCGATCGCGACCGCCTTGGGTGGTATTTTGTTGGCGTCGGTCTTCTATCTTTGGAGGAAGCTCGACCCGGCGGAAACGAGGGCCTCGTTCGCCCCGATCTACAACTTCCTGGTACACAAGTGGTATTTCGACGAGTTGTACCACACGATCTTCGTGCGACCGACGCATGTGATCGCGTGGTGCGCCTCGACCTTTGATAAGCAGGTGATCGACCGTTTCCTGGACTGGCTGGCCTATGCGGCCAAGGCGGTGGCGGGGGTGGTCGATCGCTGGTTCGATCAGACGAGTGTCGACGGAGCGGTCAACTGGTTCGCCGCTTCGATGTACGGGCTGGGACGCAATATCCGCGTCGTCCAGACCGGCAGCGCTCGGCAGTATGTGATGTTCATTTTGGTCGGGATGGTCGGTCTGTTTTTGATCGTCAGCTTTTGGACCTACGCGGTGGCCGGCTAGTAAGTCGGGCCCTCCGCACAAGCGGAAACGAAACGATAAGCGAAGTGCCCCTTGGGCCGGCCATTGGCCGGCTAGGGTGGGTTAAGGCTTGGAAACCAACGTATAGCTTTTGTCGGAAATCGAGCGAATGGTAAACGACTTAGTACTGACATCGCTGATTTTTCTGCCGGTGCTCGGCGCGATCGCCTTGGCGTTCTTTCCGGCGGAAGGCAAGAATGTCATCCGCTTTTTCACGCTGCTGATCACCTTTTTGGTGTTGGTGCCGGTCATCTGGATCGCGCTGCCGTACGACCAAAACCTCAGCTTCGACCTGACCCAGGGGGAAATGCAGCATGTGGTGAACTATTCCTGGATTCCGTCGTTCGACATCAACTACTTCCTGGGGATGGACGGCATCAGCTTCCCGCTGGTGATGCTGACCGCGGTGATTACCGTGTTGGCAATGGGGGCGAGTTGGTCGATCGAAAAGCATGTGAAAAGCTACTGCATTTTGTACCTCATCTTGCTGGCCGGTATGATGGGCGTGTTTTTGGCGCTCGACCTGTTCCTGTTCTATATCTTCTGGGAAGTGATGCTGCTGCCGATGTACTTCCTGATCGGGGTATGGGGTGGTCCGCGGAAAGAATACGCGGCGATTAAGTTCTTCCTCTACACGTTGGTCGGCGGTGTATTGATGCTGATCGCGATTTTGATGCTCTACTTCAGCAGCGACGTGCGGCAGCTTACGCCGGATCAGTTGGCGACGGCCCATGTCCAGGTGGTCTCCGCCGAAGGGAGCCTGCTCACCGGGCAAGAGGCGCATGCGGAGCTTGCCGCGCAAACCTTGCCGGTGCATACCTTCAACATTTTGGCCCTCCAGCAGTTGGGACAAAACACCGACGTCTTCGACGGCGAACTGCTATTCGGCAAGACGCTTCAGTGGTGGGCGTTTGTGCTGCTGTTCATTGGGTTCATCATCAAGGTCCCCAGTGTCCCTCTGCACACCTGGTTACCGGACGCCCACGTCGAGGCCCCCACGCCGATCTCGATGATCCTGGCCGGGGTGCTGCTGAAGATGGGTGGCTACGGCATCATCCGAATCTGCTACCCGATTTGCCCCGACGCTGGGTACGACTTGGCTTGGGTCGTCTGTAGCATCGGCGTGATAAGTATGGTGTACGGAGCGTTCGCGGCCTTGGCCCAAAAGGACTTCAAGCGGATGGTCGCCTACAGCTCGGTCAGCCACATGGGTTATGTGGTGCTGGGGCTGGGTGTCTGGAGCGCGGCCGCCGGCGGAATGTTCGATCCCGCCTCCTGGAATATGGGAGTTAAGGGAGCGATGTTCCAGATGATGGGACATGGCGTCAGCTCGGCCGGGATGTTCTTTATGGTCGGCATTGTCTACGACCGAGTCCATCACCGAGATCTCAACCAATTCGGCGGCCTGTATGGCAAGATGCCGGTTTACACGGCGATCGCCATGCTGCTGTTCTTCGCCGGTTTGGGGCTGCCTGGGCTGTGCGGGTTCATCGGCGAGGTGTTCGTGGTCCTCTCGGTCTGGAAGTTCAGCGGTGTGTTGGCGGTGATTTCCGCCTCGGTGGTGATCCTGACCGCCGCCTACATCCTGTGGGCTGTGCAGCGGGTGTACCTGGGTGCGGAATACAACGGCCCGCACGAGGAAGCCTTGACCGAAATCACCCCACGGGAACTAGCCATCTCGATCCCGCTCTGCGTGCTGGCGGTGGTATTGGGTGTCTTCCCCGGACTGCTGTTCCGCTACATGGACCCGACCATCGATCGGCAGGTGACCGCGCTGGCGGAATGGACCGAACGAGTCAAGTTGCCCGCCCTCCAGGCGGAACGTCGCGCGGCGGAAGATGAAGTCGTCGAGGTCGTTCGTCCGCGGCTGGCCCGGCCTGAGGCGGGAATCGCGGATATCCCGCCGGTGGCTGCCGATGGGCTGTCGCCGGTGAAATTTGAAGGTCCCGGCGCGGTGGTCGCCTCTGGGGAGAATGATTAAAAACCCCTAACATAACCTTGCGCATCAACCTAATTCCCTCGGGTAAAGCGTTCCTTGTTGAGTTAAGTTAGGCACACTAAGAAATCTTATGTTTCACTCCATCGTAACTCACTTAACCGACGATACCCTGATCAGCCTGTACGCCTTTAGCGTCGAGTTGGTCCTGGTCGTGACGATCCTGACCATCCTCCTCCTGCGGCTATGCCGTTGGACGGAGAATCTGGACGCCATTTACGTGGCGATCGTCGGCACGATTGTCGCGCTGTTTGCCCTCATGCCGATCTTTCCGCTGGATATCACCGCCAGCCCGATGAAGTTAGTGCCGATCGGCGAGTTGCCTCGCGTCGAGATCTTCACCGGGATGCTGGTGTACGATGGGTTCTCGGTGGTGATCAAGTCGATCTTGCTGCTGTTTTTGCTCCTGTTCTTTACGCTGGTTAAAATCACCGGCGTCACGGCGAGGGCCGACAACACCGACTTCACCACGTTGGTGCTGGGCGCCAGCTTGGGGATGTGCGTGATGGCTTCGGCCAACCACATGCTGACGGTCTTCATGGGGATCGAAATGGCGTCGGTCCCGTCGTTTGTGCTGGTCGCCTTCTTGCGGTTCCGCCGTACGAGCTCCGAGGCCGCCCTCAAGTACGCCCTGTATGGCGCGGGTGCCGCAGGGGTGATGCTCTACGGAATCAGCCTAATCACCGGCATCCTGAACACGGCCCACCTGCCGACCATGGCGGCTCGCCTGGCGGAGATGAACCTGGCCGGGATGTCGAGCACCGAGACCTTGGTCCTCTCGCTCGCGGCCCTGATGACCTTGGCGGGCTTGGCTTACAAGCTGTCGGCCGTCCCGTTCCACCTGTGGGCCCCGGACGTGTTTGAGGGTGCCACCGCGGAAGTGGGCGCGTTCCTCTCGGTCGCTTCGAAAGCGGCCGCCTTGGCGCTGCTGGTGAGGGTGGCGGTCGGGTTCGCCTCCCTCGATGCGGCGGCCACGCCACTGGCTGTGGCTTTGGAAAGCTCCAACGCGGAAGTCGCGGTGGCGGCGGAGGTCGAGCCGTTGCAAGTGGCCCTGCTCCAGGCAGAAGCGGAAGCGGCCCCGGCGGATGCTGCCCCAGAAGCAGCAGCCGTCACGGTTGATTCCCAAGAGCGGACGCGTAACTTTCTGGGGATTGTGCTTGCGTTGGTTGCGGCGGTGACCTGTACGTTTGGCAATCTGGCCGCCTTCACGCAAACCAATATCAAACGGCTGTTGGCCTATTCCACCATCGCCCACGCCGGGTACATGATGATGGCGGTTCCGGCCGCGGTTGCGGTCTCCGGCAGCCACCCCGCGTTGGCGGGCAAGTTTGTCGCCTACCTGGCCCTCTACATTGTGGTGTATCTGTTCATGAACCTGGGGGCGTTCGCGATTGTCGCCTTCGTCCGCGACGCGACCGGCTCGGAGCAAATCCAGGACTACGCCGGGATGCTGGGCCGTAACAAAACCGTGGCGGTTTGCTTCGCGTTGATTTTGGTGAGCCTGGTGGGCCTGCCGCCGCTGGCCGGGTTTATCGGGAAGTTCGCGGTATTCGCCTCGTTAGCCGAGGGTTATCAAGCCACGGCCCAAACCTACCTGATGGTCCTGCTGTTTATCGGCGGTTTGAACACGGCGATCAGCCTGTACTACTACTTGCGCGTGGTCAAGGTGATGCTGATCGACTCGGTGGGTGACGAGACGCCGCCGATAAGTCACCCCATCGGGATGCTACAAAGCGGTTACATGTGGCTATTGACCGCCCCGGTGGTGCTGCTGATTGTCAATTGGGAGTTTCTTCACGCTTGGCTGCAAAGCGCGGTCGGCACCTTAGTTTCCTAGCGTGCGGTTTCCTAGCTTGCGATTGAAGGAACGGAGCTTCCAGCATGTTCTCTCGGCACGAGATTAACACCCTACGCGAAATCGTCGCGATGCATTATCGCTCGATGCCCAACTACCTGATGTACGCCCATCCCTGGTTCAAGCCAGGTAAATCGCAGCAGTTAGAGATCTTGCGGAGTGTCGCCAACGACCAAAGCCACATGGTCGAAAAGGTGGTCCACTTGGTTGAGGACCAAGGGGAACCGGTCGCCATGGGTGAGTTTCCCATGGAGTTCACCGGCTACCACGATCTTTCGTTCAGCTATCTGCTGAAGATCTTGCTGGGATACCAAGAGCGGTTCGTCGCGCGGCTAGAACAACTGGGCGAGTCGCTCGAAGCGGGCGGGATGGCCAAAAATCTCGTGGAAGAGGCAATCGGCATGGCGATCGGCCATCTCGAAAACCTCCGCGAAGTGGCCGACAACAAGGGCGTGCCGACCGCGTAGGATCGATTCCCTCTAACAAAAGCGATTCATGATCTGGTTCGATACCCACACCCACCTGTTCGACGAAAGCTTGCTTTCGCAAATTGATGAGGTGGTCGCCCGGGCCGCGGAGGCCGGGGTGACCCGGATGGTGGTGGTGGGGACCAACTTGGCCGATAGCCGCACGGCGATTCGCTTGGCCGAACGGTTTGAGGGGCTGTACGCGGCGGTCGGCATTCATCCCAACTACTGCGCTGCCGCGGGTGAGTCCGACTTGGCGGAAATCGAGCGGCTGTACGCCCACGCGAAGGTGGTTGGCGTGGGGGAAACGGGACTGGATAAGTACTGGGACGATAGCCCATTTCCGCTCCAGCAAAAGTATTTCGCTTGGCACATTGCCCAGTCCCGCGCCCACGGCAAGCCGTTCATCGTGCACATGCGGGACTGCGAGGACGACATCGCGGCGATGCTGGCCGAGGCGGCCCAGTCGGGCCCGCTGCACGGGGTGATGCACTCCTTCACCGGCGACGCCGACCTGTGCCGCCGCTGTCTCGACTGGGGCCTGTACATCAGCTTCGCGGGCATGGTCACCTTCAAAAAGAACCCCGACCTGCGAGAAGTGGCGGCGATGGTCCCGGACGATCGGCTGCTGATCGAAACCGATTGCCCCTACCTGAGCCCCGAACCGGTCCGCAGCAAACGCTCCAACGAGCCGGCCTATATGGTACACACCGCCCACAAAGTGGCCGAGGCAAGGGGTGTCACGCCGGAGCGATTGGCCGAGCAGACTACGGCCAACGCTTTGCGGATGTTTGGATTGGAATAGTGATCCGTCCCATCAGAGTTTAAAGTTGGCACTCCCCGAATAGATCCTCTGGTGCCATGCCCACGCCCGGAGAGCGTGGGCATGTTTGGGGGAGAGGATTATCCAACGGCAACGTCATCCCAATAGAAACCGAGACGGAGACCGAAGAATCGCGAGAAGACGGAACTTAACATCGTCCGAGAAATGTCTGTCGGATTGAAAGAATTAGAAACGCAGAGTCGCGGAGAGCGCAGAGGACTCTCTCTGCGGCTCAGCG
>JBBDIM010000173.1:0-2362 GCA_040880405.1 Pirellulaceae bacterium
GCAGACCGCCGCTTACTTTGTAATTGAACTCATCCCCTTTTTCTGGAGAACTGCTTACCCGGTTCGCCCCAGAGGGCGGACCCACCCGCAGTTCTCCACGCTCTACGCGAGCGGGGCTACGTACCTCTCCCGCGGCTTTTGCGCAAGGAAAATTTTTACTTTTTTCAAGGTACGAGAGGGTTTAACCTTGCCTTGTGGTAGTGCATTCGCCACACTCGCAGTAAATCCACCAATGTTGCGTTCTTTACCAAGGGACGGCTCATTGAGGGGCAGATTCCGTCACTTTCGCTCGCCGATCGAAACGGTCTCCGAGCGACATGGCGATGAGCGTCCCCGTTTTTTCCTTACTTTTTTTAACGAGCAAGAGCAGGGGTGCGATGGGTTCTAGTGAAGCGGGGTGTTAGCCGGGCTTCTGTTTTATTTGTTCTTTTCAAATGGGGTCATCCGATGTCTCACGAACGTAAAGCAGCAGGATTTCGCGACTCAAGCGGTTTTACCTTAGTAGAACTGCTTGTCGTCATTGCAATCATTGGAGTTCTCGTCGCATTGCTTTTACCGGCCGTGCAGCAGGCCCGCGAGGCGGCACGGCGGATGCAATGCTCCAACAACCTGAAGCAGATTGGTCTTGCGCTCCACAATTATCATGACACGTTCATGACGTTTCCTACGCGGCGCTACAATCCCTGGATAGAGGGTGTTACCGGTGACGATACTCGCGGGGGGCACACCGAACTCCTGCGGTTCATCGAACAAGGCAACCTGTACACGGCGATCTGGACTGCCGGGGTATATGGCGGAGACGCTTGGCCGGCTGGTGGCTGGAAACCGACGTACCCTCCCTCGGGGACGGCCGAGGCCGATCGCGCGTCCCCCTACGCCCAGCAAGTTAAGACGTTGACCTGTCCGAGCGATGGCGCGGCCTCGTCCAAGTCGCCATCGATGTGGGACCGGGAGTACGGAAAAACCAATTACGCCTTCTGTGGTGGTGATGATGCCGAAAGCGGTGAAGCGGCCCCGCCCCGAGTCGCCCGAGGCATCTTTGGCGTGAATGCCGCCGCCAGCATGGCGGACATCACCGATGGCACCAGCAACACGATCATGATGGGGGAGATCGTCACCCATTTCCAGACCAACCGGGTCAAGGGCGGAGTCAAGTCGAATGTGAGTATCAACAACAACACGGCACCCACCGACTGCCTGGCGTTCGTCGACGGCATGAATTACAACCCGCCCACCGGCGAACAAGGCTGGCGTGGACAGGGATGGTGCCAAGGCCCTTTGGCCAACACCGGATTCAATACGATCATGCCTCCCAATGGGCCCTCCTGTGCCAACTGGCGCGGCGCTTCTGGCTTTTACGCGGCGCAAAGTAACCATCCCGGCGGCGTAGGCATTGGACTGGCGGATGGATCGGTGCGGTTCATCGCCGAGACGATTGACACCGGAAACCTCAGTTCGGGGCACCCAGGCAACGGCCTGAGTCCTTACGGCGTGTGGGGAGCGATGGGCTCCAGAGCCGGTGGGGAAGCCCGGGCCCTGCCGAACTAGGCGACTTTCAGGTCGTGGCACAACCCACGGATGACGAAAGCGATCGCCGCTTCCGACCGAGGGGGAGTGTTTTGCGGAACGTACATCTTGAATCGAGATGGGGCCTCCCCCTGGGAGGCCTCTGGCTTACGCCGACTGAGAACCGAAAAGCAAATGGGAAAGGGATTGCAAAGATGAGATCGACTTTAATAAGCACCGTGGGGATAGCCTTCCTTTTTTTGACGACACTCACCGGGTGCGGCAGCTCAAACGAGCTGGGGACTGTCGCCGCCGGGGGAACGGTTCGCTATCAGGGAGAACCTCTAGCAGGGGCGACCGTGACCTTTATTCCCCAGTCAGGACAGCGCCCCGCCGTGGGACTCACCGACGAATCAGGAAACTTCCAGGTCACGACGCTCACCACCCGCGATGGTGCCCTGCCGGGACCCTATAAGGTGACGGTCACCAAGACAGACGAAGCCGTCGCCCCAAAGAACATGCAGGAGATGAGTGTCGAAGAGATGCGGGCGTATGAATCGGAGATGATGAAGGGCCCCCCGGTCTCGAAAGACCCCACGCACCTCTTGCCCGTGAAGTACAAGTCTGCGGATACGACCCCCTTCACCTGCGAAGTAGAAGCGGCAGGCGGCAACAAGTTCGAGTTCGAGCTGACGGATTGAGCTGGCCGTACCCGCGATTCTCCCAAGCTCTAGGCGAGCGTGGCGACGTAGAAATTCGCGCGAGCGCGTCGTAGCCACGCTTGCAAAAGCGTGGGAGAAGTGCTCACCATTAGGGGATGAGTTCAATTACAAAGAGTCGGCGGTAAAGAAGTTTT
>JBBDIM010000174.1:0-11249 GCA_040880405.1 Pirellulaceae bacterium
CGACCCGTGCTAGAAAATAGCGTGCCGAACAGGATTGGACTTTTCCCCTTTTTCATTTTCGGTGCGAAAAGAGAAAACCATCGTGCGGGGTCGCTCGTGGACGCGCTGTCGTTCGCATTGAAAACAAATTCCCAACGCGTGGTGACATCCTTCAAGCGGCCGTTCGGGAACGTGTTGAAGATTGGGAAAAAGGGGAAAAGTCCAATTTGTCCTTTGGCCTCGGCCGTGCTTCGTGACTGCCGCTGGGTGGACAAATTGGACTCCTCCCCTTTTTCTCCCGTGGGGGATTTTTGTTTACCACACTCATTCCCGTGCCAATTACCATAGGAGGGGTGGGGTGACTTGGACTTCGATGCCGCTCATCAATCGTTGCCCTCTTTGGTTTTCGCCGTGCTCCTTTCAGCTTTCCTATCTCCATGCCCAGGACAAATCGTCACACCCCTGGCGGTATGATCTATCACGTGCTCAATCGGGCCAATGACCGCAAAGTGATTTTCGAATCCTCCGCGGATTATTTGGCCCTCTTGGAGATCCTCCGCGACACGCGCGAAGAAAGGCCAATGCGGATTCTCGCATACTGCCTCATGCCCAATCACTGGCACTTGCTCCTGTGGCCCGAACGTGATGGGGATCTGTCGGCATTTATGCATCAGCTTACTACCACCCATACGCGGCGATGGCATTTGAACCGGAATAGCACCGGGCAGGGGCATCTCTATCAGGGGCCTTACAAGTACTTCCCCGTCCAGGACGATGACCACTTCTATACAGCCTGCCGCTACGTCGAGCGCAATGCGCGTCGAGCCAATCTCGTCAGGCGGGCCGAGGCATGGCGATGGAACTCCCTCTGGCAACGAAACCAGAATTCAACGCCGCCAGACTATCCGGTCTTGACGCTTTGGCCAGTTCCGCGCCCCGCTGGCTGGATCGACCATGTAAATCAACCGCAAACCGAGGCGGAACTGGCAGACCTGGCCACTTGCATTCACCGTGGCCGCCCCTTCGGCAGTCCCGAGTGGCAGCAATTCACGGCGAAGCGGTTAGGATTGGAGTCGACACTACGCCCGCGAGGCAGACCAAAAAAACAGCGAAGTTGAAGACGTATAAGCCCGTATTGTAAACACGGATTGTCACGCCGGGCGAGAAAAAGGGGAGGAGTCCAATTATCAAAATCTCCAACGATCATCGCAGGCCAACCAATCGATAATTGGACTTTTCCCCTTTTTCATTTTGACTGGTGGGAAAAGAGAAAACCATCGTGTAGGGTCGCTCGTGGGCGCGCTGCCGTTCGAATTGAAAACAAATTCCCAACGCGTGGTGCTATCTTTCAAGCGGCAGTTCGGGACCGTGTTGATGATTGGGAAAAAGGGGAAAAGTCCAATTTGTCCTTCGGCCTCGGCCGTGCTTCCTGACTGCCGCTGGGTGGACAAATTGGACTCCTCCCCTTTTTCTCCCGCGGGGGTTGTCTGGGGAGGAAAAGGTTGCTTGGATCCATGTTTCCCACTCACATCCCACGTGGAATAAAATCCGATCCGGTCCTTTCCCAACCACCTCGATTTTGCCATACTTGCGGGTTCTGTCAGATCACGCCTCGCAGAAAGAGGCGATAGGCCGTCGCGGCTTTCCGCGTTCGCATTCTTCCAGGATTCAGCTAACCATGACCGAAGCAGCCGCGGATTGTCTTCCGCGGACGATCCAGTCGTCCCGGCTCCCTTGTACCATTTTCCCCAGTAGCGAATCGTTGGCCCGCGAGGTCGCCACGATCATCGCTCGGGTCATTCGAGAACGGCACGCCGCCGGTCAGTCCGCCGTGCTAGGACTCCCGACCGGATCGACGCCGACCGGCGTTTATCGGGAATTGATCCGTATGCACCGGGAAGAGGGGCTCGATTTCTCGCATGTGATCACCTTCAACTTGGACGAGTACTTCGGCCTCGGTCCGGATCAACTGCAAAGTTACCACCTGACGATGCACGAGGTGTTTTTCAAGCATGTGAATGTGCCGCCAGAGAACATTCACATTCCTCAAGGCCTGACCCCGCTGTCCGAAATGGAGGCCTATTGCCAAGCCTACGAGGAGAAGATCAACGCGGCGGGTGGGATCGACATCATGCTGCTGGGGATCGGCTCCAACGGACACATTGGCTTCAACGAACCGTTTAGCATCCGCAACAGTCGGACCCGGCTTTGCACGCTCGATCCGGTGACCAGACGCCGGGCCGCGAGCGATTTTTTCCATGAGGATAACGTCCCCCATCAGGCGATTACGATGGGACTCGGGACCATCATGGAAGCCCGGAAAATTATGCTGCTGGCCTTGGGGGAAGGGAAGGCGAAGGTCATTCAAGAGACCTTGGAGGGCCCGGTGACCGACCGGATTCCCGCCACGTTCCTGCAGGAACATCACCAGGCGGAAATCTTCATCGACGAGGCGGCCGCCTCCGCCTTGACCGAAATCGCGACCCCGTGGGTTTGCAGCAATATCGAGTGGACGCCACCGCTGATCAAACGGGCCGTCCTCTGGCTGTGCCAACAAACCGGTAAGGCCCTGCTCAAACTGGACGACGACGATTTCCGCGCCCATAACCTCCACCAACTGCTACGGCACCATGGCCCGGCGGGACAATTGGCCCATCGGGTCTTCAAGTGGATGATGGACACGATTGAGTATCACCCGGCCGGGAAAGAAAAGAAGCGGGTCATCTGCTTCAGCCCCCACCCGGACGACGACGTGATCAGCATGGGTGGCACGTTGATCCGCCTGGTCGAGGATGGGCATGAGGTGCATATTGCCTACATGACCAGCGGGAATATCGCGGTATTTGACCACGACGCCAAGCGATTTTCGGACTTTGCGACCCGGTACAACCAGATGTTCGGGATCGACGTGAAAAAGTCGACCGACGTGGAGACGCAGGTCGACAATTCCCTGGCCAGTAAACGTCCGGGCGACCCCGATATCGACACGGTTTTGCAAATCAAGGGACTCATTCGGCGGGGGGAAGCGATCGCCGGAGCCTTGAAGGTCGGCTGTGAGGAACAGCACCTCCACTTCCTGGATCTGCCGTTCTACCAAACCGGCACGGTCGACAAAAACCCGCTCGGCAAGGAAGACGTGGAGATTGTGCGGAAGCTGATCGAGGAGGTTGCTCCCGATCAGGTTTATTTGGCGGGCGACTTATCCGACCCGCACGGGACCCACCGGGTGTGCGCGATGGCCATCTTGAAGGCGCTCATGGAAATCGAAGCGGCGCAAGGCAGTCGCCCCGAGGCCTTGATGTACCGCGGGGCTTGGCAAGAGTACGCGATGCATGAGATTGAGATCGCGGTGCCCCTGAGCCCCCGCGATATCTACCGGAAGCGGCAGGCGATCTTCATGCACGAGAGCCAGAAAGACAGCGCCTTATTCCCCGGTTCGGACCCCCGCGAATTTTGGCAACGAGCCGAAGACCGCAACACCGGCACCGCCAACAGTTACAACCAAATCGGCCTGCCGGAGTACTTCGCGATGGAAGCGTTCGTGCGGTGGAACGGCGGAACGCTGTAAACCTGAACGGTCGCCTCCCAGGGGAATGAGTCCCCTCACTCTCCATTTCAGAAAATGAAAGCCCGTGCGCGGAGTGTCCAACGCGGGACTAATCCCCTTTCCGCGCGACTAGCCAAGGGCGGATCCATTCTCCTACCGCGCACTCACTTCAGCGCGGCGAGGGGGATAAGCCCGATTATCACCGGGCTCACGGGACTGCGTGCCTTCACACTTCTAGATAATCGGGATCATCCCCTGCGAGGTAACCTCTCAGGGAATGAGTCCCCTCACTCTCCATTTCAGAAAATGAAGGCCCGTGCGCGGAGTCTCCAACGCGGGACTAATCCCCTTTCCGCGTGACCGGCCAAGGGCGGTTCCATTTTCCTACCGCGCACTCACTTCGGCGCGGCGAGGGGGATAAGCCCGATTATCGCCGGGCTCACGGGACTGCGTGCCTTCACGCTTCTAGATAATCGGGATCATCCCCTGCGAGTTTGACCTCTCAGTCGACGCCCCTACGGCGTGATCTGCGTCCCCAGCACATCCAGAAACGCCTTGATCCATTTCGGATGGGCGGGCCAGGCGGGGGCGGTGACCAGGTTGCCGTCGATGTGGGCGTTGTCGAAGGTTTCGCTCGCTTCAACGTAGGTCCCTCCGGCGGCGGTCACTTCCGGTCCAACAGCCGGATAGGCGCTGCAGCCTTTCCCTTTGAGAACCCCCGCGGTGGCTAAGAGCTGCGGGCCGTGGCAGACCGCGGCGATCGGTTTTTTGGCCGACTCGAAGGCCCGTACGATATCGAGCACGCGCTGGTTGAGCCGCAGATACTCCGGGGCCCTGCCACCTGGAATCACCAAAGCGTCGTAAGTGTCGGGGTCGACTTCGTCAAAGCTGGCATTGAGTTGAAAATTGTGTCCTGGCTTTTCGCTGTAGGTTTGGTGCCCTTCAAAGTCGTGAATCGCCGTGGCGATGGTTTGTCCCGCTTGCTTATCGGGGCAGACGGCATGGACCTGATGTCCCACCATTTGCAGCATCTGGAACGGTACCATGACTTCGTAATCTTCCACGAAATCGCCGACGATCATCAAAATTTTCTTGGCGGCCATCGAGAGGTGCTGCTCCGCTACTTACAGGGTGAATACGTCTGCGGGGGTGAATCAAAAATCAGTCGCGATGTTTCTGGATGTACCGGACAATTTCGGCGATCGTATCGAGGTCGACCACATTCTCGTATTCGATCCGGATTCCATACCGCCCTTCGATCGCCGTTACCAACTCGATCATCTCGAAGGAATCGGGCAATAGGTCCTCCGACAGCGAACTTTCCGGGCGGACCATATCTTTACGAATTTGCCTTCGCTCGGCGATCTCGTCGCGCAGCCAAATGAACACGTCGTCGTCTTCAATCATCGAAGTCATGGCGCTCTTGGGGAAGCGGAATCGGCTGGGCGAAAATCACCTGAAAAAGCTTGTTAAACGGTCTATTGAGCGGACTATTTACGGGGAGTGCCCAATAAACGGGAGGCCACAAAGACCAACGTTCCCCCCACCGCCATGCCGGTCACGAACATCAATACCAAAGTTGGATAGTCGGTATGGGTCACATGCGAAAGGAGCATGATGGCGTTCCAATAATATTGAAGTGGGAGTCGAACAAAAGTCTTTGCTGCGGTCGCCGTAGGGCATTGAGATTCCTAGGAATCTCGCGACATTCTCCTGCCGCACCGCGGAGGGCGCGCAAATGGACTGTACGCCGCCGGGCAACTCAGAATTCTAGCAAATTGGACCCTCGGTTGGCCACCAGAGAACAATGCTTGCGCACTCTCGGCGGTAAATTGTGGTCCGCCGGGTCGGAATGTCCGCAGCGGTCAAAATGAATCGACTTCGGAAAGAAATCCACCAGGATAAGATGGCGTGATTAGGTCATTCTTGCCGATAAGCAAGGCGTGCTAGCATTGGAGGCAAGTGCAACTGGGTTGGGCGAACGGATTCGACCGTTACATTTCGAACAACCGACAAAGTTTAGCAATGAAAGAGATTACTCCCCAATATCTCCTTGCGACGGAGTCACGTAGCCACATTGAGGGCGGTCACTGGCGGTTTGTCCTCCAGCGGATCGAGGGAGGCGAGCAAATCACCGCCTCTGATTTCGAGGTCTCCCAGGTCGGAGATCGCGTCGCCCTGTTGGCTGTGATTCGTGGTTTGGAGGCCCTGCCTGAGCCGGCGCGGGTCGTGCTACTGAGCGACTCCCGCTATTTCCACCGTGGACTTCGTTACGGGCTGCCCGCTTGGGAGCAGTCGCAGTGGCGGTGGGAACGATTCGGACGCAAGGTACCAGTCAAGAACTGGGACCTTTGGTCGCGGGTTGCCCATGCGATGAAATTTCACCAGATTCGTGCCCGCAGTTGGGGCGACATCCGGATTCCGGGAATGGATTGCGATTGGAAACCCCTGACCGGAGGCAGCCGAATTTCGCAATTTGATTCCCTGATGCGAGCCATTCGGGAAAACCTTGAGGTTCCGCAGTGGCAGAATGAAGAAGAAGAAGCGGAGTCGGAGCCGATGCTGGCCCGGTTCGATTCCAGGATGGGCGACCCTCACCTGGCTTGTGCGTGACGTCCGGAAATGGAAAGCCAATCAGCGGAGCACCACGCTCCGTGGCAAAATGGAAGCCTCAGAACTCCTAACATAACCCCGCTCATCGGCCTGTGTCCCTCCGGGGAAATCGCTGATTGTGGGGGTAAGTTAGGCGCACTAAAAACAATCGTGAAGGTCTTGGGAGGTTATTGTGGCAACAGTTGTTAATTTGGATAATATTGGTTCACTATTAGAGGGCTGTTCGGATCGTCCCAACGAGTTTTTGGGGCCCCATCGCGATCAAGCATCGCGAACCAACCGTGCGTCGGTCCGCGCCTTCTTGCCAAACACGCAAAAGGCATGGCTGTTTCATCCAGCCCATGGGGACTCGCGACCCATGAAGAAAATCCACCCCGCGGGGCTATTCGAAGGGTGGTGCCCTTTAGATTCCGTCACCGAAAAGGGGCAGTATCAATTTCGAGTTTGTAACGAGAGCGGGCAAATGAAAATGATTCACGACCCGTACGCATTCCCATCGTTTTTCTCCGAGTTCGACTTGCATTTGCTCGGCCAGGGGAATCACTGGAAATCGTACGAGAAAATGGGGGCCCATATCCGCGAGGTGAACGGCGTTACTGGCGTCAACTTCGCTGTCTGGGCACCTAACGCCTCGTCGGTCTCGGTAGTTGGTGATTTCAACGAGTGGGATGCGCGTTCCCATCAGATGAAAAAGCTAATCCCCAGCGGGATCTGGGAACTGTTCATCCCAGGGCTCCAGGAGGGGGAGCGTTATAAGTTCCGTGTGCGTCAATCCGATCGAGCGGTCGACAAGTGCGATCCGTACGGCTTCGCCGCGGAGGTGCCACCACTGACCGCCTCGGTGGTGACCAACCTGGACACTCATACCTGGCAAGATGATCAGTGGATGACCAAGCGAGCCGAACAGGACTCTTTGGCTCAGCCGACCTCGGTGTACGAAGTGCATCTGGGTAGTTGGAAGAAGAATCTGGAATCGAAGACTGGCTGGTTCAACTACCGGCATCTGGCCCACGAGTTGGTGGCCTACTGCCAGAAGATGAACTTCACCCACCTGGAATTGATGCCGGTTTCCGAGCATCCGTTCACCGGAAGTTGGGGCTATCAGACGGTCGGTTACTACGCGGTGACCAGCCGGTACGGAACTCCGGAAGACTTCATGTACTTCGTCGATTACTGCCACCAGCATGGGATCGGGGTGATTTTGGACTGGGTCCCGGCCCATTACCCCAAGGATGACCATGGCCTGCGGCAATTCGACGGCTCGGCCCTCTACGAGCACGCCGATCCCCGCATGGGCGAGCATCCCGACTGGGGGACGATGATCTTCAATTACGGCCGGAACGAGGTCCGAAACTTCCTGGTCTCCAACGCCTTGTTCCTGTTCGACAAGTACCACATCGATGGGTTGCGGGTCGACGCGGTCGCCTCGATGCTGTACCTCGATTACAGTCGCGAGGATGGCGAGTGGATTCCCAATCAGTATGGTGGTCGGGAAAACCTGGCGGCGATTGACTTCTTGAAGCAGTTCAACGAGCAGTCCCATTTGCAGCACCCCGGCGTGTTGACGATCGCCGAGGAATCAACCGCTTTTGGCGGAGTTTCCCGCCCCCTGTACGATGGCGGGCTCGGCTTTAGCCTGAAGTGGAACATGGGCTGGATGAACGACACCCTCCGCTACATGCGGAAGGAGCCGATCCATCGCCAGCACCACCATGGCGAGTTGACATTCAGCCTGATCTACGCCTTCACGGAGAACTTCAACTTGCCCCTCTCGCACGACGAGGTGGTGCATGGCAAAGGGGCCCTGTTGGACCAGATGCCGGGGGACCTGTGGCAGCGGTTTGCCAACTTGCGGCAGCTCTATTCCTACATGTGGACCCACCCCGGCAAGAAGCTGTTGTTCATGGGTGGCGAGATCGGGCAGTGGAAGGAATGGAACCACGAGTCGGAACTCCAATGGGAGCTGCTGGAGTGGGAGACCCACCAAGGGATCCAAACCCTGGTCTCCGACTTGAACGCGATGTACAAGGCGGAAAAGTCTTTGCACGAGGTCGACTTCGAAAGCGAGGGCTTCGAGTGGATCGATTGCGACGATTGGCAGTCGAGCCTGATCACCTTTGTTCGCAAGGCGCGCCAGCCCGAAGATCAGGTGGTCGTTGCCTGCAACTTCACGCCGGTCGTGCGGCAAGGTTTCCGGATGGGAGTCCCGCTTGAGGGAACCTACCGCGAGATCTTCAACTCCGACAGCGCCCGGTATGGCGGGAGCAACGTGATCAATAGCGACGAGATTCAAGCCGAGCCGATCCAATGGAACGGGCGTGACCAGTCGATCCTGGTCGATGTCCCACCCCTGGGAACCGTGGTATTCAAACGGTGCTAGATCTCTGAGCGGTTAAACCAAGAAGGCCGAGCGATGTTCGCTCGGCCTTCGGTATTTCTTGAATCAATCGGGACGAACCGCTAGTCTTCCACCAATTGCTCTGGTGAAATCTCCCACTGGATCTGGAGCTTGTCGCGGAAATCACGATCCAAGGCTCGGGCGGCGGCACCGGTCCCCATTCCGATCACTCCCTGCACCCGCTGCGGCAGCTCTTGCTGGATTCCGGTAAGCAGGTTCTTGCGGAGCTCCTCGGCCGATTCGGCTTCCTTGGTGATTAGCCCGACGTAAAATGTTTCGTAACCACGCGTGGGGGCGACGAACGAGTCTCCGACCGAGGCGGCGAACACCGCATCCAAGGTCTCATTGGTGAGCTCTCGGTCGTCGATCCCGGGAATTCCCCCCAAGGCGGGTCCCATGAACTGGAAGGCGAATTGGTTGTAGTAGGTAACGTTCTCCGCCACATTCACCTCGGCACCCAGTTCCGTGGCAATCCGCTGCAGCGACTCGGCATCGGTCACTTGTTCACTCAGCTTTTTCGCCTCCGCCTTGGCGAGCTTGATCGCCTCGGTGCGAATCCAAGCCTCGGTCACTCGCTCTTTGGCTTGCTCGAAGTTCGGAACGTAGCTCTCCGCCTCGTCGGTCTTCCAAAACAGGTAAACCTCTTCCCCAATCCGTTGACCAGGTTCCATTGGAGGGAAGGTGCGGACCTGATACTTGGGGGCCTGGGAATTGAAGATCTCTTCCAGCAGGGAAATCTGGACTCGGCGGCCGGTGTTCGGATTGAACACACTGGTCGAAACCTCTCCCAACTTGTGGTCGGAGGCCGCAAACTGATCTGAGAGAGGCATTTCGCCGGAGGTCAGTCCCAACTCTTCGGCAATTTGTTTCACCTCTGCCATGTCGAACGGCGACTCCCCTCGGGTGTCGGGATCGGCATAGGTGAATTCCTCGTAATCTTGTTGCAGCGGTTCTCGGATCGCCTGCAGGGCCCGTTCGAGCTTCTGCTGGGCCCGAGGTTGGGCGAGTGTGCGACGGATTTGATCTTCCACTTCTGTCAGATCACGATATTCCGGAAGGGGGGCCTCGCCGGAGGGTTGGTTCTCTGTGGAAGGCTGCTCCGGTGCCGGCTCGTCCGTCGAATCAGCGGGCTCCTCCGTCATCGGCTCGGCAGGAGTTTCACCTGCATCCTCGGCAGGTTTATCCTGCGCCATCGGCTCGTCCGAAGTCGGCGTCTCAGGCTCGGCCGGGGTTTCTTCGGCTGGCTTTTGCTCGGCAGGCGGAGCTGGTTCCTCTTCGTCCTGAAAGCGGACGAGTTGTACCTCGGCATCCAGGGGAATGCGGCGGGATTGCGGCTGCTCCGAAGATCCTTCCTCGACGGCCTCCGCTTCGGCAGGTTCTTCCGGCGCGGGTTCTTCGGCCGTCGATTCTTCCGTGGTTGGTTCTTGCGGCGAATTGGTTTCCGGTTGGGGCTCTGGCTGAGGGTCGGTCTCCGACTCCGGCATCGGAGTTTCCGATTCGGGCGAGTCGGTTTCCGGTTGCGGCGATTCGGTCGCAGGCACCTCGTCGGACGTCGTGGGCTCCTCGGTCATTTCAGGAGAATCGGTAGCGGGGTCTTCCGGTGGAAGTTCGGGGCGACGGAAACTATCGAGATTTTCGTCGTAATAAGCCTGGATCTCTGCGGCGGTCACCTCCGCCATCTCCCTTTCCAGAAAGTCCTCGATGTTCCCCTTAACATACTGGACCGCCACTTTGCGGCTTTCCATAAAGCCGGGCCGAGCGATGTCGGGCGAGGGGTAGTCGTAGCGATATTTGGCGAAGTACTTTCGCAATTCGGCCTCGGACGGCGCGGGGACCTTTTCCTTGAACGGCTCAACCGAGAGGGGGACCATTTCCGCGGTCACAACTCGGTTTAAGTCCCGCTGGGCGACCCATGCCGAAGCTGGGGTCGCCATCACGGAGCGAGGTTCGAAGAGGGCCACGAGCTTTTGGTAAGTGAGTGCGTCGCGGACGAGCTCGAAGAAGTTGTCGTAGGTTAAGCCGCCCCGGTCGCCACGCTGGAAGTCCTCCAGAATCGCGTTGTAATCGTACTGAGTCAGGCGGTCGCCGGTCGTGTGCGAGAGGAAATGCCGGACGGCTTCGTCGTCGACGACGATGCCCATCCGTTTCGCCTCTTGGATGGCGGCGTAAATCTGGATCATCGCCGCGCTGTTAATCGGCTGAACCTGAATTTGGGGGGGCATCTGTTCGCCCGCAGGTTGATAGCCAATCCCTGGCAGGGGCGGGATCGGCGGATTCGGTTGGCCCTGCAAGAGGTAGGTGTTTCGCATTGCTTCGGCGATGACGTTCATCGCGAGCGTGAAGTTGCCGCGCATGGCGCTGAGCCGCCGCTCGCGGATCTCTTCGTCACCCACTTTGGCAACGACCCGATCTTGCTCTTCACCGACTCCCGGTTGCGGCACGAATTGCATCATGGCGCTTCCCACGGTGAACGCAATCATCAGCATGACGCCGAAGATGGCCAACAGGATCTTTTGGTATTTTCGGAAGAAGTAAAACGGATTTCGCATTGGGCGCTTACGAAAAATATCGGTGAAAGGGAGAGGGCCGAGCGAACTCGACCCCTTGACACTACGAACAACATCACGTTATTCGTTTCCTAGACGACAGCACAAAGCAACGATCCCGTCGATTGTAGGGGCTGACGCGTTTTGATCAATCCCAATCGACTTG
>JBBDIM010000174.1:11349-14171 GCA_040880405.1 Pirellulaceae bacterium
AACGATCCCGTCGATTGTAGGGGCTGACGCGTTTTGATCAATCCCAATCGACTTGCCCCAACATTTGGTGCCATGGTTGGTTACGCGGAATGTTCGGCTGCCGTCCGTCGGTTGGAGTTGAGCAAAAATTACGACTCGCGGCAAGATGATCGGCCTGGGGGTGGGGTCATTTTGAATATTCCGAGCAGTGAAAGCGTATCGGTTTCGCGTTAATTTTTGAGTGCGAAACTCCTGATAAAGGCAACTACGGATTTTAGGTCGATCCGGCGCTTGAGTCGCGGTGGTTCCCGCTTCGATCACGCGAGATGGTTCGCGAGAGTGCATCGCTCACGCGAGGCCATTGAAGTGGTGGGATACCGAGCACCGCTTCCCGGATCGCGCCATTGATCCAAGTCGCGCGGACCATTACGCTTCCGAAGACGCGGCACCACCCGGAGTGGCACCTCGATGTAAAAAGTTGCCTACGACAATCCCGAAAATGAGTCCGGCCAAGCGTGCGGTTCGACTCCACCTCGCCTGGGAAAATCCAGGCCAGGGCCCGGATATTGAAAATTTTTCTATGCCTCACGGTCGGCAGGCCGCTGAGCGTCATAAGACTGGAATAAACGATTTCATGGTGGATACGGCCAACGACAAAAAAGCTCTGGTAATTGTGGAATCTCCGGCCAAGGCCCGGACGATTTCCAAATTTCTAGGGAAAAATTACATGGTGGAGGCCAGTATCGGGCATGTTCGCGACCTGCCGAAGGGAGCCAAAGAGGTTCCTGAGAAGTATAAGGAAGAGAGCTGGGCGTACCTGGGGGTGAATGTCGACGACAATTTCGACCCCGTGTACATCGTCCCTTCCGACAAAAAGCAGCAGGTCAGCAAGCTCAAGGCTCTGCTCAAGGATGCCGATTCCCTCTATCTGGCGACGGACGAAGACCGCGAGGGGGAGGCGATCAGTTGGCACCTGCAGGAACTGCTCAAGCCGAAATGTCCGGTCCATCGGTTGGTTTTTCATGAAATCACCGAAGAAGCGATCAAAAACTCGCTCGCCAATCCTCGCACAATCGACGATGGGTTGGTCAAGGCCCAAGAGACCCGGCGAATCCTCGACCGGCTCTATGGCTACGAAGTCTCTCCGCTGTTGTGGAGGAAGGTTCGCCCCAAGCTATCCGCTGGCCGGGTTCAAAGCGTGGCGGTGCGGCTGATCGTGCAGCGGGAACGGGAACGAATGGCGTTTCACAGTGCCACCTATTGGGACTTGGTCGCCACGTTCGAGGCGAGCGGTCAAGCCTTCGACGCCACGTTGGTAGAGGCGGACGGGAAGCGGGTCCCCAGCGGGAAGGACTTCGACGCCGCCACCGGCAAACCGCTGAGGGACGACCTGCTGCTGTTGGATGAGGCGGGAGCGACCGCGCTGCTAGAGCGAATCCAGAAGGCCGATTTTTCAGTCGCGAACCTGGAGAACAAGCCCTACACCACCAAACCGGCGGCTCCGTTTACCACCAGTACGCTTCAGCAAGAGGCGAACCGCAAGCTCGGGTACACCGCCCGGCGAACGATGCAGGTAGCTCAAAGCCTGTACGAAAACGGTTATATCACCTACATGCGAACCGACTCGACCAACTTGGCCAAGGAGGCGATCGAGGCCTCGCGGAACTTGGTGAAAAGCGAGTACGGGGAAGATTACCTGCCGGATCAGCCTCGGTTGTATCAATCGAAGGTGAAAAACGCCCAGGAGGCCCACGAGGCGATTCGTCCCGCCGGTACCAGTTTCGTCAAGCCGGAGTCGCTTCGCTCCGCCTTGAACGACGACCAGTTCAAGTTGTTCGAACTGATCTGGAAACGGACGATCGCGTGTCAGATGAAGGATGCCCGCGGGCACCGGATCGCAATTCGGATTGGTGGCGGCGAGGCGATCTTCCATGTGAGCGGCAAGACGATCGACTTCCCCGGATTTCTGCGGGCCTATGTCGAGGGTTCGGACGATCCGACCGCGGAATTGGCCGATCGGGAGACCATTTTGCCCGCGATGGAAGTAGGGCAGGGGGTCGCGGCCAACGAGTTCCTACCCAAAATTCACACCACGCAACCTCCGGCGCGGTTCAGCGAAGCGTCGTTGACTCGGTCGCTGGAAGAGATGGGGATCGGCCGCCCCAGTACCTACGCGTCGATTATCGACACGATTTTGCGACGCGAGTATGTCTTTAAGAAGGGGAACGCCCTGGTCCCGACGTGGGTTTCGTTCGCCGTGGTGGGACTGCTGGAAACGCACCTGCCGACGCTCGTCGATTTCCAATTCACCGCCAAGATGGAAGACGACCTCGACACGATTAGCCGGGGAGAGGCGGAGCAAAACGCGTATCTCAATCAGTTTTACTTTGGTGTGGACCAACTCGGCCTGAAGCATATTGTCGATGCCAAGGTGAAGGAAGTCGATGCGCGAACCGTAAACACCATTTCGCTAGGGATTCCCGAAGGGGGAACTGAGGCGGACGAGGTGTTTGTGCGCGTTGGTCGATTCGGGCCATACATTGAGCAGGGAGAACGCCGTGGCAGTCTGCTGGAAGACATGCCGCCTGATGAGGTGAACCTGACGATGGCCCTAGAGGTGCTGGAGAACGCCGAAAAAGGGGACGAACCGATTGGTGCCGACCCGGAAAGTGGCCGCCCGGTGTTTCTCAAAACAGGGCGGTTCGGACCGTACGTGCAGTTGGGCTCGCCCGATGACGAAGAAAAACCGAAGAACGCCTCGTTGCTCAAGGGGATGAACTCTGGCGACATCAACCTGGAGGTGGCGCTGAAGCTGTTGTCGTTGCCCCGCGAAGTAGGGAAAC
>JBBDIM010000175.1:0-14169 GCA_040880405.1 Pirellulaceae bacterium
TAGCCGAACGTACCGGAGGCGACCAGGATCGGATTGGGGAGTTTAAGTCGACCCAGGCGGACCGAAAGATCTATGTTCATCGGCGTGGTTAGGCGAGGCGAATACCCTGGCGCTGCCTCGAAAATCAGACAGCTTTCCGCCTATTATCGTATCGGGATGCCATTTCAGCCGCAATGAGACGTGCGGATGGCGAGCGCGTGGCAAGAACGAAAACTCCCGCCGGCTACGTGGCGTGCCGACGGAAGTTCGTTTCACGGAGACTCGTTAGGTTGGTTGGTGCCCGGCTGGTGAACTAGGCACCGAGGCCACATCAGATGATGCCGCCATGGGTTCGATAGGGGGAGAGATGGCTTGGTTGATCGAGGAACCAAATCCGCTCCCATTCGTCCAGAATCACGCGGAGATTTTCCGACGTGTGAATCAATTGGACGGTCCGGCGATTGGGGTCGCCATCGTAGATCGGGATCAGGCAGCCGGTTTGGGACAATGCCATGGCGCCTAAGATGATTCCAAGCAGTGCTTTACGCATCGGTGTTCCTCCGTGAAACGGTATCCGGGGCATCGCCTGCCCGCGGTCGATTATCGGTCGAAATTCAACTTCATTTCCGACCGACGATCTGCCACGTAGCACCGTTAAAGCCCCACGTTTACTAAGGAAGCGTGCCTACTGCTTGCCGTGTTACCGCCGAAACTCATCCCCTTGCGGAGGATTGTTGTAAGGCGGGTTCGGCTGCGAATCGCTCTCCCCTTGCGGGGGACGATTATAGGAAGACTCTTGCGGGGTGAAGCTCTGGGGGGAGGTCCCGTAGTTTGGGGCGGGCTCGGAATGGGATTGGGCGTCGGAACTCTCGGCCAGTTGCCGTTTTAGCGCCTCCGCTTCCTCCAGTTGTCGAACCCGTTCCTCCATCTCTTTGCCCGGTTTGAAGGTGACGACGAATTTCTCCGCCACGAACACCTTTTCACCGGTGCGGGGGTTCCGCGCCTTGCGGGCGGCCCGTTTTTTCACCTCGAAGACCCCGAAATTGCGAAGCTCGATCCGGCCATCCTCCACCAAAGTATCGACAATGGCGTTGAATGTCTTCTGGACGATCTCTTTGGTCTTGAGCTGGGTGAGCCCAATTTCCTCCGAAATCGTCTTCACAATTTCTTTCTTGGTCACGAGTCAGCTCCCATGCGAGGACGTTACCAGACAAAGGCTCAAGTGATGAAATCAGGACCCTTGCTATTGCTCCAAGTGTAGAACCAGTAAGCATTAGAGTCAAGATCAAGCAGCTTAGGCAACTCGCCCTTGCCGTCATCGCCTCCGACTGGATGGGGGCTCTTTCGATCGGAAATAAGGTTGATTTGTCAAAGATCGGCTGAGGCCAACCGCAAGGGATTGGACCATGGCACCCTCACTCGGAGACATCGCGGAGGACCCGCTCAGGCACCGAAATCTTGTACCACGATAATCGGTATCGACGTTACAACCGGAAATCTTGACGCATAAAGCCTCGGACAATCGTTTAAATCCGAATTCGCGTACGCCGCTGGTCGATCTCTTCAAGGCTGTAGAGCTTGCCGGTACCACTCCCGGGGCAGATGCGGCAGGTCTCTTCCCAGTCGTCCGGGGTCCGGATATTGGAGTCCCAGAAGGGCCAAGTGCGGCATTGCCTGGGCCTGGCGGAGTAGACATCGCACCCTCGTGAGTCAGGGTTCAAAAAAACGCAATCACCATCAGGATATTCGCGCAAACTTTTTCGGAAGCCGACCTTACGGACGTAAACCGCTTCGAATTCGGCGCGGTCCATCTTGGTCTCGGCGGCGAGGGCGGCGATCTCTTCGTCGTTGACCCATACATAGCCGGGCCCGCCGGTGCAGCAGTCGCCGCACTGCGAACATTCGAATTTAAGTCCATCACGATACCAGGGCTGCGACATACCAGACTCGAAAAAAGTGGAAGAAAAATCAGTGAGTGATCGCCCGCAGGGCTTTCAGCAGGGTATCGATTTCGCTCGAAGTGTTGAAGGCCCCGAGGCTTATGCGGATCGTGCCGCCGGTATCCAGAGTCCCCAGATATTGGTGCGCCAGCGGGGCACAGTGGAGCCCGGCTCGGCATTTAATCTGAAACGCAGAATCGAGCGCCGCCGCCAGTTCATGCGGATCGAAGTCTTTTACGGTCAGGCTGACCACGTTCACCCGATGCTCGTTCGCCGCGCCACCATGGACATGGATCGAGTCCATTGGGCCCAGGCCTGCCAGCAGTTGCCCTATCAACTCGGTCTGTTGCCGCTGCAAGGCTGAGATCGTTTCTTCCCGGATGTACTGGACGGCGGCCCTTAATCCCAAGATCCCCGGCACATTGCTATTGCCGCTCTCGAATTTCTGGGGAAGCTCGGTCGGCTGTTCCGCTTTGTCGCTGGCACTGCCAGTCCCCCCTTGGCGGAGGCTTTCCATTTCTTCGGCGACTTCCGGCTGCACGATCAAAACTCCGGTTCCCAAGGGGCCCATGAGCCCCTTGTGGCCGGAGAACGCCACCAAGTCGATTGGGCAGTCGCCAAGATTGAAGTCGATGTGCCCCACGGTTTGGGCCGCGTCCACCAACATGCGGATGCCACGCCGCCGGGCCACGTCAAAAATCTCCTCGACCGGTTGCAGAATCCCCGTGACGTTGGAGGCGTGGGTCACGGCAATCAGGCGGGTGTTGGGGCGAATGGCTTGCTCGACGTCGGTCGGACTAACGCGGCCATCCTCGCCCGGTTCGAGGTAGGTGACTTGCAAGTCGAGCACCCGCTGCATGTGGGCCAGCGGCCGGAGAACCGAGTTGTGTTCCAGGCAGGTCGTGATGACATGGTTATCCCGCCCCAAGAGGCCATGCAGGGCGATGTTCAGGGAATCGGTACCATTGAAAGCATGGATAACCCGTTCCGGGTGATGCAGCCCGAACAGGTAAGCGATCTGTCGCCGAGTGTCGTTGATCAGACGCTCTACCTCGGCCGCTTCCCGATAGCTGCTGCGCCCGGCGCAGGCCCCGAGCGATTCGAAGTGGTTTTGGATGGCGGCCAGCACTCCCGGCGGTTTGGGCCAACTGGTCGCGGCGTTGTCGAGATAGATCGATTTCGTTTCCACTTCTGTTCTTCTCGGTTGGACGTGAGGCCGGAGCGAGCAGCCCGTCAGGTAAATTTGACCGATGATGAGTGCCGTTCGGGGATGGCTGATCGCAGCGGTTCATGGCGACGGACCGCCCAGTTACCCACCAATTTGGTACATCGCCCGAGCAGGTGGCTGAAAATCGGGGGAATCAATCCCGTGCGAGCTGCGCTTGTGGTCGACGCAGTCGAGCATCAGCCGCCGGAGGTCTTCGTCACTGCCACCCCCGCGCAGAATCGCTCGCGCATCCCATTCCTCGGTCGAAAATAGGCAATTCCGAAACTGCCCTTCGGCCGTCAACCGCATGCGATTGCAGGCGGAGCAAAAGGCCTGAGTGACGGAGTTGATGAACCCGATTTTACCTGATCCATCGGTGTACGCGAAATCGGTGGCCGGTTGGGCCGGGTCGTCTCGCGGAATGGGGACCAAAGGGCCGACTTCCTGGGAGACGATGCGCACGATTTCCTCACCGGAAAGAACCTGGCTGGAGTCCCAGGCCCGATCGGCGTCCAGCGGCATGAACTCAATAAAGCGAAGCTCCAGTCCTTGCTGCTTGGCGAACCGAGCAAGCGGCACGATTTCCGGTTCTGAAAGATCTCGGATCGCCACCGCATTGAGTTTAATCGACTGGAATCGGGCCTCCTGAGCCGCGGCGATTCCTTCCAGAACGCGAGCGAGCGAGCGACGGCGGGTGATCCGCTCGAAGACATCTTCGTCAAGCGTGTCGATACTGATATTGAGCCGGTCCAGTCCCGCTTCTTTTAGTTGCAGGGCCAGTTTGTCGAGGAGAATGCCGTTAGTGGTGAGGGCAATTTCCTCAATGCCGGGAAGATCGCGGAGCCGCTTTACCAGTTTAGGCAGATCGGACCTGACCAGCGGCTCTCCGCCGGTTAGCCGCAGTTTGCGGATGCCCAGGTCGGAGCCGACGCGGACCAGTCGCTGGATCTCTTCGAAGGTGAGGATCTCCGCGCGGGGCTGAAACTGGACATTCTCCAGCGGCATGCAGTAGAAGCAGCGGATATTGCAGCGGTCGGTGACGCTGATCCGCAGGCTCGTATGAACGCGACCGAATCGATCGACCAACGTGTCTGGCATCGGCGGTGGATCCCGTGAAAGTGAAAAGAGAATAGCGCGACGCGTTAAGGGGTAACGTCGCCGCTGGATCGTTCGACGCCCGGATGTACCCAGGCGGCCTGGCCGGTATTCCAATGTTCCCGTTTCCAGACCGGAACGGTTTCTTTCAGTATATCAATTAACCAGCTCGCCGCCTCAAAGGCCGCTCGGCGATGTCCGCTCGAGACCGCGACGGCGACACTCGCCTCCCCGATCGCGACTTCCCCCAGGCGATGCACCAACACGCAGTTTTGCAGCGGCCACCGTCGCCGAGCCTGATCCTCCAGCCGCGCCATTTGCTCGCGGGCCATCGGCTCGTAAGCGGTGTAGGTCAACAGTTCGGTGACGAGGTGATCGGTGGTGCGGCGGGTCGTCCCGAGAAAGAGGACGGTCGCTCCGGCATCGGACGAGGCGACCTCTTTCAGGATTTTTGAGGTGTCGATCGTGGACTGTGTAAGTTCAATCATATCAGTAGGTTAGGTGTCTAGTTCGGCGTCCGCGTCGATCCGCTCGAATCGCCTTTTTTTAAACGCAGAGCCGCTGAGCCGCAGAGAGAGTCCTCTGCGCTCTCAGCGACTCTGCGTTTCCACTTTTTTTAAATCCGACAGTCATTTCCCGGGCGATGCTTTGCTGGAGAGCGAGAGCCATTTAGGAGCAACGGAAAAACAGCTTCCCGCTTTCGCCGCCCCCCTCCCCTCAACGACTAGGCAATTCGCTAGGAATCAGCCAGTTAATCTGCTCTCCTCTCCAATTTCCCCCTTTGCGTCTTTGCGTCTTTGCGGCTTTGCGTAAAGCAGGAAAAGCTCTCGCAAAGCCGCGAAGGCGCAAAGGAGGAACGCCTTCCCGATTTTGCCGTCTCCTGGTTGGCTCAGGCCTTCTCCCGCGAGTCGGGAAGTTATTTTCTCGCGATCCTTAAGGGACGTCATCAACCATTCAACCCCCACTCACCGGCGGGATGCAGGCGACTTCGGCATTTTCCGAGAGGGGAGAATCCTCCTGGGCGTATTGATTGTCGATGGCGAACATTGACTTGGAAACTAGCGGTGCCAGTTTGGGATATTCCTGGCTTAGCCGCAAACGGAGTTGCGCGATATTGGCAGGTTCTTCGAGTTCGACGGTAATTTCGTCTCTTCCGATGGTCTCTTGGGCGGCCGCGAATAATTTCACGCGAATTTTCATGACACCAAGGTCTCGTGCGGAGGGGAGGTGAGCGAGTCGGCTTGCGGGAACATCAAGCCGTACGATCGAGCCAGCAGCTTGAGCGGATGGATCACCGATTTGTTGGCTCCCTGTTCGATCTGCATTTTACAGGCACTGCACTCGGTCACCCCGACATCGATTTGTGGCGAACGCATCGACATGATCAAGTCCCAGCCGATTCGCAGACTGGTTCGGAAATGGGCCTGTTGCAAACCATAAGTGCCGGCCATTCCGGAGCACCCCTTTTCGATCCGGCGGATCGAGATTCCAGGAATCAATTCTAATAACCGCTGGGCGATCGATTCCCGGTGCAGGGCCTTGAGGTGGCAGGGGACATGCAGGCCGACGTTCAGGTTGATCGGTTTCAGGTCGAGTTGCAAGTCGCCTGTCTGGTGCAACTGCCAGAGGTAGTCGCACGCCTCGCGGGTGTTTTCCGCCACCAGGCGAGCATCCTCGGTACCCAGCATCTGCACATATTCATGCTTGAGGCACATGACGGCGGAGGGTTCCGTCGCCACGATCGTGTATCCTTGGCGGACCGCATCGGCCAGCAGGCGAACATTGCGCGTCGCCATCGGCCGGGCAATCGCCATCGCCCCATTGGCGATCGCCGGCATGCCGGAGGTTTGCTGGTCGGCGTGGACGAAGACGGAAATCCCGTTGTGCTCCATGATCGAGACCAAGGCCATCCCCAAATCGGCGTCGAACAGGTTCGCGTACAGATCGACAAAGTAGAGCACCTTGCGGCCTGAGCGGCGGGTCGGTTGGGTCAGGCGCCTGCGCTGGGCCATTCGCATAAAGGTCCGAGTTGCGAAGCGGGGAAGCTGCCGACCCTGGGCGATCCCCAGCGACCGGGCCATTAACCACCGCACAAACCGATTGCCTAGGCCCCAGTTGGCAAGTCCGGAAAACCGGCTGCCCCAGACGGCCCAGCGGTCGATCTTGGCCATCACCGAATCGGAGAATCGCAAGCCGTTCGACTCAACATACTGCGATTTGATCTCCGTCACCATCTTCGGGATATCGACCGAGGAGGGACATTCGATCCGGCACTGGTGACAATTGAAGCAAAGATCGACGACCTCTTTCATTCGCTCCGAAGTCAATTCGCTCGCCGGGAGTTCGCCAGTTAGCACACCCCGGAGCAGGTTCGCCTTGGACCGAGGCGAGGCCTCTTCGGACGGATCGCGGCGAAACAGGGGGCACATCCGTGAATCTGCGCCTGTGGTCCGGCAGCGGCCGCAACCGTTGCAGTTACGCGTCGCCAGCAGCATTTCCTCCGGCGACCAGTCCAACAGCGGTAACTCGTTGGATCGTGTGCCTGTGTAGGAAGCGGCGGTTTGGCTATCTCCCAAGGTGTTGTCGCTACCGTGGGATGGGGTGACGACCTTGCGGACAATCTCCATCGAACCGGGACCTGGGGCGACGATCTTTTTGCCGGGATTAAAAATATTCAGCGGATCGAACAGTCGTTTAATCCGCTCGTGCAGGGTGTAGAGCGACCCGAGTTGTCGTTGGCTATAGGGGGTGCGGCTGATCCCATCTCCATGCTCCCCGCTGATGGAGCCCCCCAGGCCCAGGACTTCCGTGTAGAGGCTATCGGCGAGGTCTTCAAGCCGCGTCAGGTCTTCCCGATCCGCGAGATTGATCATGGGGCGGACATGCAGTTGACCATGCCCCGCATGGGCAAAGACCGAAGCAATCACCTCATGCCGTTTGAGGCACTCTTGCAATTTGACAAGCATCGCCGGCAGGGCGGCCGGAGGGACACAGATGTCTTCGATGTAGGGGACAGGTCTGGACGCTCCTTTGAGGCGATACAGGATGGGGGCCATCTTGCGGGCCAGTTCCCAGTAAATCCCGACTTCGCGCGGAGCGGTGGTGATTACCGAGTGAAAAGCCAGCTTTCGTTTACGTCGAATACGGTCGGCCATCAGGCTGAGCCGATCGCGGACCATGACCGTGTCGTCGCCACAAACTTCCACCAACAGCATCGCCTCGGTCCGTTCCGGAATGAGGTTCGAGTACCGTGGGTCGGTCTCGCGCGCGATCGCCAAGATGCGGCGGTCCAGTAGATCACAGGCCGAGGCATCCATTCCGGACAAGGTCACCGCGGCTTGGGCGGCGGAGTCCAGCTTTTCAAAGAACAGCAGTAAAACACCGCGGGCCTTCGACTTTTCCGCGGTCCGCAGGGTCGCCTGGGTGACGAGGGCCAAGGTCCCTTCGGAGCCGGCCATCAGCCGGGCCAAATTGATGCGGTCCCCCTGGATCACGTCGTCCAAGCGATAGCCGCTACCGCGATTGATCGACTTGGGCGAATGGGCCTCGATTTTGTCTCGGTGGGAAACCAGCAGGTCGACCACCCCTTCGGTAATCCGCCGCAACTCCGGCGATCCGAGCCGCGACACTTCATCGAGCGAAATCTCGCGAAGATCGACCAGTTCGCCATTGGCCAGCACCACTTGCAACTCTTGGATGTGGTCTCGGGCCGAACCATGCTGCAAGCGGTGACTGCCGGAGGCGTCCAAGGCGATAACGCTACCCATGGTGGTCACGCTGCGGGAAGCGGGGTCCGGCCCAAAGATCCGGCCCAAGGGAGCCAGATGCCGATTCAGTTGACTCAGGACCACGCCAGGTTGGACTTTGACCAAGTCCTCCTTGGTTTCCAGAATCCGCTGGAGTTTATGGGCGAAATCAATGACAATCCCTCGGCCCAGCGATTGGCCCGCGAGGCCAGTCCCGGCCCCGCGGGCATGGACCGGGATTTGGTTCTCCAGGGCGTACTGCACGACCAGGGGGATATCGCTGACCCGCTGCGGACGCACCACCGCCAGCGGTTTGATTTGGAAGATGCTCGAGTCGCTGGAGTACATCTCCAGGAACAGGTCGTCGCAGCGGACCTCACCACGGATAATTCCCCGCAAATCAGCTCGAATTCTCTCGCGTTCCTGATCCATCGATGCGAACTACGTTTTCCCGGGCGGATTCGGCGACATTCGGGCCAGTTGCTGCCGGTATCGTTCGTGTGTTTCCAGTTCGAAAGGTTGGTGCCCTTCAAGTTCGGAGATTCCGCGGTACTCAGCCCCGCAGCGATAACATTTCAGTTGATTCCCGACGCACATAAAGAGCAGTAGATCAGCCAGTGCCGTCGCAAATAAAACACCATAGGTAGCGTAGATCCAGTGCATGAACCAGCAGAAGCTGCTCCCCACGATCCCCACTACCACAATCGCGATACCCCAGTGCTGGGGAAAATCCTTGCGGACGTAAAGCTCGCCATTAGGGCAGACTAAGCATTGCTTGAGTCGGTCTCCTTCCAAGGCGTTCCCCGCGACATCGACCTCCGATTCGCAGTGCAGGCATTTCACACGGTCCGAGCCGGGCCGGAACGTGGAGAGGGTCGTCTTCTCGCACTGAGGGCAACTGTAGGTGACATTCATGAGGCGGCGATGCAGGAGCGCGGCAAAACGGCGGGACGGACACCAAGCGGAGGCGGCGTCAACGGATATTCCAAGGTGTGGATACGAAGTCGATAGGAAGACAAGGAGGCAAAATCCCCGGTTCGCGACTCCCTATATCATACGGGAAGACCCAAACCTTGGGACAGTAGCTGCGAGGAGAGTTCCCCCAGAAACACGCCGATCATGCCGACATACAGGATTCCGGTGGCGCTTTGGGTGTTGGGGATTTTGACGGTTTGCCAGGTCATGAAGGTCAGGACAAAGAGTCCAATCAGCCCCCACAGCCACCTGAGGGTGACAAAAACCAACTCGGTTTGCCCCATCTCGCTAAAGACCACCGCGACGCCGAACCCGCATAACAGGGCTCGGGCCACAATCGCCAGACCCATCATCCCCACCAGTCGCTCGAGCGGAGCGAGCTTCATGCCGGGGTTGTTCAGATACCAATGCCCTAACAGCATCGCGGTGGTCGTGCTGCCCAGCAGCATGCCGCCGGTGATAAAGTCGGCACCCCAAATACTGAGTCCCTGGGGATTCAGGTCCCACGCGGGGAGCATCGCCGCACTTGCGGCCAGCGTCACCAAGGCTTGAACGATCAGCAGTAGCCGACCTAGCCACAATCGGCGGTATAGCCACACGATTGAAGCGAAGTATGCCGCGCCGCAGGCTCCCCACAGGAGCCCCAGGAGCAGAGAGTGCCGGCTTGTTGAGATGGCATCGGCATCGGGGGTTGCCAAGCCCATCGTTACCACGGCCGCCGCCACGGCACAGATGCCCATGATCACCCAGGCTTGAAAGCGGAAGAAATCCGCCTCGATGTCCCGTGGAGAAGAAAATGCCAGGCAGATCGAAAATCCGAACGCCAAGCGAAGCAAAAACTCAACCAAGATTTCCAAGGAGCGGCTCTTTAGCGGGGCGGGATGAATTCGATGTCGGGGATCAGATCGGGATCGATTTTCCCGCTCGGGAATTCCTCGTCGCTCTGGGCGATCTCGCGGCAACAGATTTCCATCTGGGTTAACAAAGTCTCGACGTCGACGCCCAAATGCACCGGGCGAAACGGATCGAGATATCGCCGGCTGGAGTGAAACAGCTTGACCGCCCCGCGGGTATTCTCGTTGACGAAGTGATGCAGGCAGACCGCGGTTTGGATTAGCCCCTGATAAAACTCGCGCGAAGGGCCTTGATAGTCGGCCCACAGCTCTTCCCACACATCGTGGGCCTCATAGAACTCGCACTCGTTAAACAGGCGAGCTCCTTCCAGAAACTGAGGCGGCAACGATTCGTCGGCCATGGAGTCGGGCTTTCGCGGAACATGGACTTGGCTAAATCAGGAGTGCGATTGCCCCTGATTCTAACTCAATTTCCTGTTTCGCTAACCCTACCCGCCAAACACTTACCTGGAGAACCGATAGAGAAAGCCCATCAAGGTAGCCAACACGAGCCCGATTAATTTAAACGTGAGGAAACCTGGCGTCTGGGTGAAGTTGGAATTGGAGCGTGAACGGAAACGTGAATCTAGACTTGATCTTTTGTTTCTGTTGAGATTCGTGCGATTCCCGTACTCATCTTCAGAGTAGTCAAAATCTCTCCTGCAAACTGGGCACCTTGTGGCGATATCACTTACCTGGGTGCCACAGCCGTTGCAGCGATAGGAGACCTCACATTCCGGCTGTGTCCACATCGGCGGCACGGTCGGCTTAGGGATAATCGAACGAGGGGCGGAATTGACACGGGGGTAGGGCATAGTGTGCCCGAAGTGACGATGGCTGTTGGATGGCGGATGGGAATTCGAGGCAATGTTGTTCGACCCGGCATGTGATGGGCGGTAAGGACTGCCCCCCCGATTGCTCCCGGGTGAGGTTGGCGACGCTGCACGACTTGGGTTGCTTCGGCCTGCCATCGAACCAGAATTCGTGGACCGACTGCCCGGATCGTACGGCGGGGGCGTATACGCCGGAGGTCTAACGCCCCCTCCCGGCGAATAAGGAGGAGCTGTGGAACCTGGGTTGTACCCGCCAACTCGGGTGTTTCCCCCAGCCAATTGAGGCGGGCCGCTATTATTCGGTGCCTGAATCGTGGCGGGAGGGGCAGGGATGGTGTCGGCTTTGCCAATCACTGTCAGGTGGTCTCTGAGGAACTTTTGATCCCCAGGGCTGAGCTTGTAAAAGTCACTCTGTACGATTCGGCCACTCTGCGAAAGAACCACCATCCCATTATGGATGCGGATGTATTTCGCTTTGATGGAAATCCCACTGGAATCGACCCAGGTTCGCGTCTTCGTGAGATCCCGTCGATCGAGCTGCTCCGTATCGGACGAATCGACAGCCCGGCTGCCAGCGGCATCGATCCCGGGTGCCGAGGCACGCGAAGGGGCGTTTTCGTCCGAGTCAAAGGGGGACTTTACCGGTTCACTTCCAAACGGGTTGGGGACACTAGACGAGTTAATGGGATCGTCGACGGCCTCTTCCGGTGGAGCCTTTCTGCCGTTTTTGATTGAATCAATGTGCTCCTGATCCGCCTGGCTGAATCGGTACAGCGGAATCGAGAGGATTTTGCCATCCACGTTAAGTTGGACCTTGCCATCTTCGGTCAACTCAATAAAGTCCCCTTTGACCTTGCGACCCGCCGTATCGGACCACTCTCGTGCCGATAACGTGGTGGTGAAGAGGAAGCAAAAAACGACTGGCAGAAGACGGAAGCGTGATGAGTGCATCGGATCCTCGTCCTTAGCTAGCTGGCCCAAAAAGTAAGACAAGGGCTGCGTGCAAATGGCGACCCTCTTGGGTGGTGTCTGACTGCCCATCAGTTTCGACAAACCAAGCGGAATTTGCAAATGTAATTTTCGTGAAATTGGGATTTTACGAGATAGTTTTAGAAAATATGGGGGCCAGCTAGAGTAGCAGGAAAGAATCATTCACCTCGCGGTGTCAATCGGCTCCCTTATTTTCCGACAACTGGCTCCTCTCAGCCTAGTGCTTGGTCCATAATGAGGCCTCGACCGTTCTCCTCCGCTCGACTTTTCAAGCCCGTGGACTTGCCCAGATGGATGTTGCCGCTACCGCCAAACGAATCTTAAACAATGTCGAAAAAGTGATCTTCGGCAAACGCCAGCAGGTCGTTTTTTCGCTTGTGGCCTGGCTCGCCGAGGGGCATATTCTGATGGAGGATGTCCCGGGCGTCGCCAAAACGATGTTAGCCAGGGCCTTGGCCAAAAGTATCGGCTGCCAGCTCAAGCGGGTGCAGTGTACGCCGGATCTGTTGCCGACCGATGTGACCGGGGCCTCCATTTTCAACCAGAAGACCTCTGAATTCGAGTTCCGCCCGGGGCCGGTCTTCACCAACATCCTGCTCGCGGATGAAATCAACCGAACCACCCCGCGAACCCAAGCCGCGTTGCTTGAGGCAATGGGGGAAGGTCGGGTCACTATTGACGGCACCACTTATCCACTGGAACCGCCGTTTCTGGTAATCGCCACGCAAAACCCAGTCGACCATGAGGGAACCTTTCCCCTGCCGGAGGCCCAGCTCGACAGGTTTCTCTTGAAATTTAGCCTCGGGTACCCCAATGCCGAGGATGAAATGCGATTGTTGACGGCCCAACGGACGCGGCATCCGTTGGAGTCGATCGAAGCGGTCGTTTCCGCCGAGCAACTGGTCGCCTGCCAGAAGGCAGTCCGGGGAGTCAAGGTCCATGAGAAAGTGCAGAAGTACATTGTCGACTTGGTCCACAAATCGCGTCGGCACGATGCCTTGATGTTGGGCGCGAGTCCCCGGGCTTCGCTCGCCCTGTATCGCAGCGGGCAGGCCTTGGCGGCAATCTTAGGCCGCGACTTTGTGTTACCGGACGATATCAAACGGGTCGCCGCCCCGGTACTTTGCCACCGTATGATCTTGCGCCCCGAGAGTCGCTTGCGGAAAGTGACGCCGATGGATGTGCTGGAAGAAATCATGAGCGACGTCGCGGTCCCGGTTCTCGATACCGAGGCACGTGTGTAATGCGGTGGTTTGTCGGGGCCGTCATCCTGCTGGTCGTCGCCACCATCTTGCAACTTGGTTTGATGGTGTACGCGATGTACGCCTTGCTCGCAGTGATGCTGGGCAGCCGCATGGTCACTCGGTACTGGCTTGCCCACCTGACGGCCAAGCGGACCATCTCGCATACCGAGTTGGAACAGGGGCAGACTTTGACGGTGGTGCTGACCCTCAAAAACAGCGGGTCGCTACCAGTCCCGTGGTGTTTGGTAGAAGACCTGTTGCCGCGCGAAGCGGTTCTGACCAAGCCGGCGGCCCTGGAAGTGGCGGGGCAGCGGATATTCCTGGAGATGATGTCACCGGGTGGAACGAAAGTCCTCAGTTACACCATTCAGGCGAATCGCCGCGGCTATTACCAGATCGGACCGGCGGTGCTGGAAACCGGCGATGTCTTTGGCCTGCATCGCCGCTACAAAATGCTCTCCGCCCCGGAGTTTATCACCGTGATGCCGAAGGTGGTTCCGCTCGCTGGGTTCGACTTGGCCAGTCGCCGACCGCTGGGCGAGATGAAGATGTCGCACCGATTATTCGAAGACCCAACGCGGATCTCCGGAATTCGCCGGTATCAAGCGGGCGATCCAATCCAGAGGGTTCATTGGGCGGCGACCGCCCGGACCGGCGTGCTGCACAGCAAACAGTACGAACCTTCCTGCATTGCCGGGGTGACGATCGTATTGGACCTGCACACCCACAGTTACCCCGGCAAGGATGAGCCGTACCGCAGCGAGTTGGCGATTACCCTGGCAATTGCCATCACCAACGCGATTCAGTTAATGGATCAGCAGATTGGACTGATCACCAACGCCGGGGATGCCGCCCAGAGGGTCAAGTATGAGGGTTGGGCCTTCGATGCGCGGACCCGCGACGCCGCTCGTAAGGCGGCGGTGCGGCGCGATTCGGACGATCATCTGGCCCCCCAAGTAGTCCGAACCCGGCGAGGGGCCGATCAGTTCCAACAGATTGAACAAATGCTGGCCCGGGCGGAAAAACACCAGGGGCTGCCGATGCCCCGCCTGATTGAAGAGACCATCAGCCGGATGCCCCGCGATGCCACCGTGATCCCGATTTTGGGAGAAGTGACCGACGAAGACGCCTTGGCCTTGGGGATTTTGGCTCGGAGTGGGTTCACGGTCACCGCGATCTTAAACTGCTTCGACGAGTACGAATTTTCCCAATCGGCCGGAAGGCTCTTGGCTCAGGGGATTTCGGCCCGACAATTGAAATCAGAGGA
>JBBDIM010000176.1:0-13972 GCA_040880405.1 Pirellulaceae bacterium
ACCATCCGTGAAATCGGTGTCATCCGTGGTTAAAAACAATGCAGGATCAAACCACGGATGACGCGGATTTCTCGGATAAGACAGAAGGGGGCAGAGTGGGTGAAGAATTCGCCGACTCACCGTGGACGCAGGTCGCTGTAGTCCGTGCTCGGCCGCTTTGGTGGTTGAACATGGGAGTTGCCAGTGGAGGATCTTCCCGCCCAATCATGCCCACGTTGGAGGGCGTGGGCATGGCACCCACGTAACAAGACAGCCTGGTTTTGCGTGGGGATTAGGAAAAAATTTCTCTCGCAAAGCCGCCAAGACGCAAAGGGGGGTAATTTCCCAGATCTTGACATTTCTCGGCGCTTCCCGGCAATGAGACAACCGGATAACCTACCACCTCCGAGCGACTCTCCCCTTTGCGTCTTGGCGGCTTTGCGAGAGATTTAAAATGCGGCTTTTACGCTCGCTAAGCCCCACCGCATCGTCCGAAAAAATGACGAGCGGAGTTTGAGAATTTGAAACGCAGAGCCGTGGATTGTCGTGGGTTCAACAGGGCGCATTTCCCCTGTTGGCCACCCGACTCGGACCGGGCTTTCCGTCCTTTACTGAGGCGGTTGGGCCTTCGGCGAACGAGTTATTTGGAGGTCAATCGACCAGTTCTACGCTAAGGCGGTTCAATTTTTCGGCCTCGACCAGCACGGACAGCCCCGAGGAATCGAACTTATCGTACTTGTCCGGTACTTGGTTCGTTTCACTCACAATCTTGTAGCCGTCCGGGTTGCCTGGGCTCGGGTCAGGGACCGTTTCCAGTACGACCTTTCGGACGCGAACCTCATGCTCTCCGGTGTCAACCAACCGGCAGCCTGTGGTCGCCCGCCATGGTTGTTGGGAATGGGAGTTGCTGGTGGTAACTTTTCACGCCCACACATGCCCACGTTGGAGAGCGTGGGCATGGCACCCTGCTGAAATGTTACCGATTTTTTAACCGCGAAATATCTAAGACACGAAGCATCGTCCGGGAAGCGACTGTCGGATTTTAAGAACTGGAAACGCAGAGGAAGTCCTCTGCGATCTTTGCGCCTCTGCGTTTCAATCCCGTTTGGCACTGCTGGATCAATAAATATTGGATAGGCAGCGGCACGATTAAACCCCAAATCAGACGCCAATTGAACGAGCGGTTCATAAGGGGACGCCAAGCCCGGTGGTGTCCAACTAGCCTCACCTTGGATAACCAACTTTCTCGGGCTAGGGAACCATCTGCGCCCGGTTGGCGGGCCGTGCTCCAGGGCGCAAAAAAGAGATCCTCTTCCGTGCCGGGGTAATATACTCGGTTTTCTCGGTCGGACGACCCCGATCCGCTTGCCGGTAGGTCTCGTCCGTCCGCTCTTCGATCTCGATTTGCAGAAACTCCCGCCCACCGTGTTCGTCGAGGTGTTCGTCGAGAATCTTCTCCACCGCCGCGCGGAGATATTTATGGCGAGAAGTGCGGGAAAGGGAGTACATCTTCCTGGAAAATTAGGATTATTGAAGACTTGTGGGGCAATTTCTTACTCAAGTTCGAATAAAAAATCATTCGTTTGATCCGCTACCACTTCCCTCGCCAGTTCGGAGGTATCCGGCTTCTTATATTTTTCCGGCAGTAAGTCCGTGGTAGTGATCACGGGCGCTCGACCATGCTTATTAAAGTAGGCCGCCTGTTCCTCGGAGGTCATCAACTCACTTCCGACCTCGGTTTTGGAAATAGCGACTTTATAATGACCAGCCATAATGCCATCACTATGGTTGAGCGTCGTCAAATTGAATCGACCCTTCGAATCGGTTCGACCGCTGGCGGCGCGACCTGTTTCATCGGCAGGGCTAAAAGTTACGGTCGCCCCTTCAATCGGCTCGCCTTGATAAGTCACCGTACCGGAAACTTTAGTCAATCCTTCAATCTGCAGCGTCCTGTCACAGCCGAATAGGGTGACGACTCCCGCTAAAATGAGAATAAATGATTGAAAGTAATGATTAGGCATATATGCTCTCCCTGAGGTTTTCAGGTTCAAATTCGATTGACGATGATTGGGGAGCGGACACAGGCGGCTTCCCAAGGAGGATCATCCTTTATTTTCGCGGAAAATGTCAGCATTCATGCAATGCTCACTGACAGAACCGTTAAATTAACTTGGATTTCAAGGTCGGCTTGCCACCTCGCCGCCATCTCTTGAACCGAGGGCCCCCCAAACGCCATACCTAGAAGGACCTGATGCCACGCTACCCAATGCCAGATTACCGGTATCGATCGTTTCGCTCATGAACGAGACGGATCCATCGACCATTAGCACCACTGCGCCACCGGGATGGAAACTTGTGGGAGGCGCGAGATTCGACGAGCCATCGCCACCTCCTTGGGAGCAAGTGGGGGCATTCGGAGGTAGAATGGTGTTGAACTGGTTGAGTCCAGAGTTACCGTGGGCCCATCTCGTTCCGTAAAATCCTCGAGTCACAATGTCCGCAGCGTACATTCCACCCTGTCCTCTGGTGCTCATGCAATCGATGGGACTATTATCTGTCGGATTGGATGCGACCGAGCTATGGCTTGTCGCAATGCCGCTCTTAACCAGTTGCCCACCGTCCCAGTCTCCGCTTCCGACACAGCGTTCGCTCATCGCGATTGTGCCACTCAGACCGTCCAATATCTGGGCAAAGCGATAGTAAGTACCAGTCTTTTCAAAAGGTCCACGGTTGTTTCCTCCACCCCAGTCTCCTGGGGTAGTGTCGCCATTACTGAAGCAATAATTATTACGTCCCAAAGCGTTCTCGGGCTTGCTTGACCCCACTCCATCAGAGGGGCAGAGGTATCCGGGAACATTTTGTCGCCACGGCAGATAACCGGAATCCCAAGGCGCCCCACCTCCAAAGGCATCGTATTCAACGCCATTGAAAGTTCCGGGGGACTTAATTTGCTCCCACAATGCACTTTGCTCTATGTAGGGCAACATCATCACCAACGAGCTTATAAACTTAAGCTGGTCCGTATTAGGCCCTTTAAGCGCGGGCAATGAATTATAAGTGTCGTGGTAATTATGCAGCGCTAGGCCCAATTGCTTCAAGTTATTGGTGCATTGCATTCGCCGCGCGGCTTCCCGCGCTTGCTGGACCGCCGGCAGTAGCAAGGCCACCAGCACGCCGATAATGGCAATGACGACGAGAAGTTCTACGAGTGTAAATCCCCGTCGGTGCGGAGATAACCATGAACGTTTAGAAATCGAAACAGAGGATTGCGGCAGGGAAGCGGAAAGGTTGAGGAAGGGTGGTTGGACTGGCATGAGAGGGAGCCTCCGAAGGTGGGAACGAAATAATGGAGAAGCATTCAGAAATCTAAACTTACGCGATTAGTGAAATTAATACAAGCATAATATTATCACTGTGTGATTTAGTTTTATGTTTGCCAGGTCAGTCGCTACGGAGTGGGGGGTGTCGGGTTCACCATACGTGCCTAGATGCGACAAAGCTCAAGCTGATAAGAACAGCGAAGTATTTGCAGGGATAGCGCGTACTCGTAGCGCAAAGTCATATAGGCTTTAGGGGTCGCGATTATATAACCGGAGGTTATGTCTGTAATTCGATTTATGGAGGCTTCTCGGGAACGCTCAGGAGCAACGGGAAAGCAACTTCCGGATTTCGCCGCCACGTCGCCAACTCATCCCCTAAACCACTGGTCAAGTTGTGAGGAGTCAGCCAGTTCATTTTTTATCTCCTATTCAATTCCTCTTTTTGCGTCTTTGTGTCATCCGAGAAATGACTGTTGGATATGAAGAACTGCAAACGCAGAGGCGCAGAGAGCGCGGAGATGAAAAGTCCGCAGGAGAGTCCTCTGCGTCTCTGCGTTTTAATCTTCAATCTTCAATCTTCAATCTTCAATCCTGCGTGGTACTGCTGGAACAATAAGGATCAAACGAAAAATAACTTCCCGATGTATGGTATGTCGACAATTTGCGATTGGCCCTGATGCCTCGTTGAATCGATGGTGCCCGTGGGGCTTTTTCACGACGCGGTTGTTTAATGTTCAGGATGGTCACCTCTTCTCAGCCCTGAAAGGGCACCCGCACGACAGCCCCGGGCATCGCCCGCGGTAAAAGGCTACCAGTTAAAGGCCCGAAGGGTCGGCACAACCCTTGCCGGTGGCGAAAGCCACCGGATGCGTGCGCTTCCAAATCTTGAGGCCTGAAGGGCCGACACAAGGAATTGTGCCGACCCTTCGGGCCTTTCGAAAATCTTGGCCTTGAATCCGGTGGCTCGCGCCACCGGCAAAGGTTATGTCGGCCCTCTGGGCCTGGGCGAATCGGGGGTGAATCCGCATCGGCTAATCCAATCGCATTACGCGGATCGCACCCGTCCATTCTCGTTGGCCATTTCCTTGCATTTATGATCGGTCGCTTCATACGATCCGTCGCTGGGGGAGCATTCGAAATCGTCTTATGCCGCCCCTCTCGGGGCTCACGGAATGATGGGGGGCCCGTTCCAGGGGCTGACGCCCCTGGCTATTATATGTCGCCCCTATCGGGGCTAGGAGCAGTCGAAAAATGGGAGGTTGCATTACGCTCATTCCTAACCATGGCATCCTGTTGCGGGAAACTATACGGCTAGTTCGGTTTATGGACGCTTCTCCGGAAAGCTCAACTTGTCAGGTTTGGGATCGATCCGGTGCTGTTGCCGAAGGAGGGAGTGGGGGTATCCATGGCGTTGAGGACCGTCACCCATAAGTTATTGAGCGGGGTATCTAGTGGGAGTTTTATGTGTTGCCCCTGCTGGATGATGGTTTGGCCGCCGCGGCCAGCGAGCAGAACGGGCAAATCAAACGGAGTGTGGGCATTGGCGTTGCCGAGGCCGCCACCATAGTACACTAGGGAATTGTCCAATAAGGTTTGATCCCCTTCCGGAATTTCTTTCATGCGCTTTACGATGTAGGTGAACAGCGAGACATTGTACCGATCGATCTTACGGAGCTTGGCCAGTTTTTCCTCATCGTTGCCGTGATGCGATAACTCGTGGTGCCCCTCGCGGATGCCAAGCATCGGATAGGTTTGCCCTCCGGCCGCCTGACCGAACATAAACGTGCAGACCCGGGTCGTATCGGTCTGGAACGCTAAGACCATCAGGTCGCCCATCAGGCAGACATGCTCTGCGTAATCGCGCGGGGTCTGGTCGGGCAGGTGAATGTTGGGGCGCTCTCCGGCGGGCGTGGTGGACGACATCCGCTGCACGCGGCGTTCCAGTTCGCGAACCGAATAGAGATACTCGTCGAGCTTCCCCTGGTCCGATTTGCCTAAGTCCCGATGCAGTCGCCTGGCATCCTCCAAGACCGAATCGAGCACACTTTTCCGCAAAAGTTGCTGGCGAGTCTGCTCGGCCGGATTGGCGGCGCTTTGCTGATCGCCGAAGAGCCGCTTGAAGACGCTTTGCGGATTCGGATCGGTCGGCAGGGGAGAGGTCGCGTTTCGGTAGGAGAGGACCGAGCTGTAGACGCAGCTATATTCCCCGTCGCAGCGACCACTTAGGCTCGACCCGTTGATCGAAAGCTCGAGCGACTTGAGTTTGTTCTCCGCCCCGATCTTATCGGCGATGATCTGATCCACCGACTGGCCGACGTGAACCTGATCTTTATCAACCGCGACGCCCGTCAGCAGGGCGGCGGTCGGCCGCGCGTGTCCCACTCCGGACTTCTCAGCGTAGGGAATTTGCGAGAGGCCGGTCAGGACCGACACGTCCTGCTTGATGGGGGCCAACGGTTCCAGGCTGTAAGGAAGCTGGTAGTCGGTCCCTGCCGTGGCGGGCTTCCAGGCGTCGTGAACGATGCCGTTGGGGACATACAGGAAGGCCGCGCGTTTAGGGCCGGAGCCGGAAGGAGCCGCAATCACCGATTGAGGCATCATCGCCTCCAACAGCGGCAAGCTGAGAGCGATTCCGGATCCTCGCAGAAAACTTCGTCGTGAGATGGATGTCATGGCTTTAACTTTGGTTGGGTGTCTTTAGCGCGCCTAACTTAACCTAGGAATCAGCGATTTACCCGAGGGAGTCAGGCCGCAGAGCGAGGTTATGTTAGGGGGTTCTTAGTTCACAATCGCTTCTAGCGGAATCTCGACGTACTGGAGGCCTTTGGTGGGCTGGCCTTCTTCACCGGAGGACGGGGTCCCGAGATTGCCGGCCTGGGTCACCACTCGCAGCTTCGCCTCGAAGGTTCCCGCTTGGGGAGCCCCCCGGAAGCGAACCTGAAACGTCTCGAACTCTGGTTGAGGGCCACCCTTGAGGCCTGGCTCTTCATCCTCGCCCAGTAGTTTCATTGCCTGGCCGTCGTCGATCGCATGGCCTCCCAGCAGCTCGAACCGCTGGGCGTCGGGGCCGATCAGTTCCAGGCCGACGTGTTCGGTGTCCATGAAGTAGGCCCGTTTCGGATCGCCCGTTACGCGGCACATGCCATACAGGAGGGTGGCCTGGGCCGCGTCGTGCTGATCGGTGATCGTGGTTTTCTGGGCGTTGAAGACCCGCCGCTCGGGCGACTCCGCGGTCTGGTTGACCCCGAGGCCGGGAAAACGAATCGGGGACGAGTCGCTGACTTCCAACTGAGGCCGGACTACTCGGATCGGGGAAACATTGCTCACCACCGTTTGCGTCCGCGTCCGGATGGCCAACGTGATGATGTTGTTCCAGGAATCGTGGGTGGTGGTCTTTCGCAGGCCGACCTGGGTCAGGCGGTGCTTTCCTTCCCCCTCGACCTTGAACCCGCCGGAGTTCGAGATCATGGAATCGTTGCTCGCGCCGGCGGTGGCCAGAAACACATCCAAGTGGTCGCTTGGCTTGGCGACCAAATCGACATCGAAGTCAAAGGCCAGCAGCGAACCGGGGCGGATATTCGCCGGTCCCACCAACGAGTCATTCCAAGCGTGCGAGGAATTTGTGATGTTCAAGACGCGCGACTCATCCGAGGGATCGACCGGGGAGATCGGTTTCAGGAAGTCGTCGCTGTACTGCTTTGGGCCGATCATCCCCTCCAAAAACGAAAGGTAGATCGGCTCGTCCAGGGGAGCGGTAATCGGATAGCGGTAAGCCTCTCCCTTCTCCGCACCGCCGCTCACTTGACCTACGGTCACTTCGCTGTCACTGGCGGTGGAAGCATGGAGCAGTTTGGTCAGGGTGTGCAATTCGAACGTGGCGTGATCCTTTGAGAAGGGAGTCGCCGCATGGGGATTGCGGCGGAGGGTGACAATCGACTGCTGGTCGGGGTTGCCCTTGAGTTCGAACACCAACTGCTCGGAAAGCGCTTCAATCCCGATCCGTCCGAAATTTCGCCTTTGGCGGAACAGGTCGCTATTCACCACACCCTCGATCAGGCTCACCAAGCGGTCTTCCTCGTTACCGACCCGCGTGGTGATCTGCCGCACCGGCAGGCGATCGTACATCCCCAGGGTGCGTCCCGAGGCGTAAACCAATAGCCGTTCCACCAGATTCTTCCGAAAGGCGGCCGTCTGGGTATCGCGGAGCAGCTCAATCAATTCCAGCGGATGGTTGAAAGCCTGCCCTTCGTCGAGTTCACCCGACGGATCGACCGGTAAGTTTTCGTCGGTGGTCCGCCAGGTTCCCAGGGGGTCATAATTCTCGAAGGCCAGCCCTAACGCGTCCATCCGGTTATGGCAGGAGGCGCATCGGGCATCCGATCGGTGCAGCTCCAACCGCTCGCGCAAGGTCCCCTCGACCTTTACGGCCTCCAGTTCCGCGACATCCGCCGGAGGAGGCGGAGGGGGCGTTCCCAGCAGGGCCTCCATAATCCATTTGCCCCGCAGCACCGGTGAGGTCCGCGTCGGATGAGAATTGATGGCCAAGATTGAGGCCTGGGTCAAAATACCGCGGCGGGGCAGGTCTTTCAGGGAGACCCGTTGGAACGCGGGACCTTGCACCCCATCGATTCCGTAATGCTTGGCCAAGCGCTCGTTGAGAAAGGTATAGTCGGCATCCAGCAGGTCCGTGACGGGGCGGTTCTCGCGGACAATCGACTCGAACAAAGCGAGCGTCTCCCCCTCCATGGCCTGCCGCAGCTCTTCGTCGAACTGGGGGAACTCGGTGCGATCTGGACGGATGACCCGCACGCGCTGGGTTTGCAGCCATTGGCCGGCGAAATTTTCGACCAGCCCTTGCCGCGTTTTGGGGTCTTGCAACATGCGGTGAATCTGCCGCTGGAGCTGATCACCGGTCTGTAAGGCCCCTTGCTGCGCCAAATTCCATAACTCGTCGTCCGGCATGCTGCTCCACAGAAAGTAGGAAAGCCGCGTGGCCAGCTCGAAGTCGTCCAGCGGGCGATCTTGTCCGATGGGACCGTCCTGCTCGATGCGAAATAGAAACGGCGGAGAGATCAAAATCCGCGTCACGCAGGCCCGCATCGTCTCTTCGTAGGTGAACTCTTCCTGCTGCAACCGATCGAAAAATGTCAGCAAGTAATGCTTTTCGAGCTCGGTCGTGGGACGACGGAAGGCGCGTTCTTGCAGCGGCAAGAGGATTTGCACGGCGAGTTGTCGCGGCGACGTTTCAGCGGAGGGCATCTTCGCCGGGTCAGCGGCGAGTTCCCGCTTGAGCCATTGGGCGGCCAACTCCTCGGCGGCGTCCGCATAGCGTTCCATCAGCAGAGGTGGCAGGGAGATGACCTCAGCGAGATTATCGAAGCCGTGGGCTACGTCGTCCGAGGGGAAGCCGGTGGTATCGAAGTCGATCCCGAGCAGATCGCGAATCGTGTTGCGATAATCGACCTTGGTCAGTCGCCGAATATCGACGCGGCCTGGGTTGCGGTCGGTGCCGAGACTCCGATCGATCTGACCATCGATCCATCCCAAAAGGGTTTCGCGCTCCGCCTTGCTCAGCGGGTGCTCGACATCGGGTGGGGGCATGGTTTGCGAACGCAGCCGCTCGGCGATCAGATCGAGCGACTTGATGTCTCGCAAGGCGGCCATAATCTCGTTCGAACCGTCCCCCGCCAGACGCAGCCCCTGCTCAGGCTTGCTGGCTCCGTGGCAATCCACGCAGTGCCGCTCAAGCAACGGCAGAACCCGCTGCTCATAGGCCTCGTCCGCGCCTTGGGCCTCGATACCAAACAAAACAACCAGGACAAGAAATAGGATGACCGTCTTCATGATGCCTCGGATAGCGATGGATCCGCGATCCGGCCGAAGCCGAAAGGTGGGACCGAGAGGGGGCAAAGGGAGGGAGGGTAGCAAGGGGAGGACTAAAGGGAAGGAAGTCCGCTTAAATAGCCGTCAATGTCTTTTCTCTCGACACAGTAGAGAAATTGCCCGCACGTTACAACCCTTTTTCCGAAAATACCCCAAGAAAGGGCGAGAGGTTCTCGAAAGCAGGGGGGGGTTGGTCTTGGTTGAGAACGCGCGCGGGGCCGCACCCGCAAGCTATTCTCCCATCCGGTGGGCTCCGCCTCGGCCGCTCCCTTGGTGGGGCGGGTTGACGTTCGACTTCTGGGGGTCGGGGCGGGATGCGGAGGAGACCGGGATGACGTTCGGTTCGTCTTGATCGTCCTCGCTCGTGTCGGTTTCATGGAGGTCGGCCCGGTCTTCTTCGGTGGTCTTGAGCGGCGGGCCACTGCCGGCTCGTTTTTTATCCGGCCGAAACCAGTGCCCCAGCGGTCCGGCCAACAGGGCCGGCAGGAAGATCAGGTCGCCCACAAGTGCCGCGACGAGCAGCGAGACCATCATGTAGCCGAATCGCTGAGTCGGGGTAAAGGTACTCAGGGCAAAAACCGCCAAGCCGAGGCCACCGATGATGGTGGTTTGGAACATCGCCGTGGCACAGCGGGCATAGGCCTCTTTGATTGCGCCCCGGCGGTCGAGCCCCTTGTTCAGTCCCCAGCGGAACCAAGTCAGGAAGTGGACCGTGTCGTCGACCGCCACCCCCATCGCCACGCTGGCGGTCATCATGGTCCCGATATCGACCTTGATCCCCAACCAGCCCATCAACCCGAAAATGAAGACCACCGGGAAGATATTCGGGATCATCGACAGCAGACCCGCCCTCAGGCTTTTCAGCACAATCCACATCACGATCGCGATCAGGCCAAAGGCCCACATCGTGCTTTCCACCAGGTTGACCAGCAACGTCCGGGCCGCCTTGTAAACCACCGGCACCACGCCGGTGTAAACGACGGTCACCGACGCGCGCTCCTCGTCGTACATGGCGGGAATAGTGTCGCCCCGGTCGAAGTCGAACCCGCGGACGTCGATCAGTTTATCTCCCTTGGCCTGGACCGCTTCGGAGTCCATGCCGGGGAAGTCGTCGACCGTCACCAGATACTCGTAGCGGTCCAAAATGAAGGCGAGGCGATCCTCGGTGTGGGCGGCCGGATCGTAATCAACAAATCGGACGCGGGAGGTGATCAGCAGGTCACGGAGGGTTTCCGTGAAGATTTGGGCGGTATCGATCTGGTCTAGCCGTTTGTCCAATTCCTCATCGGTGGCGGGCGCTTCGACCGGCTGGATCGGCCCGGCGCTTGGCTCCGCAGAAGAGATGTAATTGACACCCATCAGGGCGACCGGGACGTTGGTGAAGCCTTCTCCGCCATGGTCGGCGTCGATCCGGCGGAGGATTTGCTCTCGCGCGCGGTAGGCGGCCATCACCGGTTCGACAACGCGTTTGACGTCGTAGACGAAGATCCCGTAGTCGATATCGTCCAAGGCACCCAGCCGCAAGCTGAGCCGCCACAGCTCGGCGTCGTTCTCTTTGTCGACGCGGAGATAGTCGGACTGGACAAACTCATCGAACGAGGCGTACAGGCGGCGATTGTAGGCACCCCGCAAGGCGAACGCCTCGGTTCCGCCACCCACTTCCGGCAGTGTGGGGGCAAAAGTCAGGGCGGAAGTGGAAGGCCCAATCACCCCGGCCCCGTCCGGCCCGAGAGAGTCTTCCACCACCTGCGAAATTCGCTTGGTGATCTCCATTCGCTCCAGAAAGCTCAACTGGAAACCTGCCTCGCGGTATTCCTCTTCGTTCTCCGGATCGAGTTCCGCCGGCTGGATCATTTCCGGTTCCACGCGGACCACCAGCTCCATCGGAACCAGCTTGCCCATGTTGGCTTCCAGCCACTCGTAATCCTTGATGATCCGCGCCTCGTTGTCGAACATCTTCAGCAGATGGACCGAGGTGTGGATGTACTGCAGGCCGTAGGCCATGAAGGCGAACCCAACCAGACAGATGACGGCGACGCTCACGTTATTGGTGATCACATAGTCACCGATCCGTGTCCCAAGGCGGTTCACCCAGAGCGCAAAGAGCGAGGGCTCGTCCGATTTTTTCTTTTTCCGCGGTTTGGGAGGCCAAATTTCCAAGGCGGAGGGGAGGTAGGTGAACAGCAGGACCAGCGTCGCCAACACCCCCACGGCGGAGAAGATCCCGAACTTATGGATCGGCATGATGCTACTCGTGGCCAGCGACCCGAGCCCGATGGCGGTGGTTACGGCCGCGACGGTACAGGGATACCAACCATGGGCAATCGCCAGTTCCGGGGCCCCGCGCAAGGTGCCGGTCTCTTCGACCGCGTCTCGATAGTAGTTGATCACGTGGATCGCCCCGGACAGCCCCAAGACGTAAACCACCGCAGGCATCGACATCATCACCGCGTCGGTACTGCCATCGAGCCACCAGAAGACCGTCTCACCTAGCCACCACACCAGCGACAAACTGGTCACGGCGCTCACCCCACCCACAAAGAAGACCATCATCGTCAGCTTGATGCTGCGGAGGCAGAGGTACGCTAGGCCGACTCCCAGAAGCACGCTAAAACTGACCAGCCGGGCCAGGGTCCGTTCTCCCTCTTCGTCAATCGCGACGTTATCGACCGGCGGCCCGCCCATCCGGAGCAGCATCCCCTGCTCCTCACTGATCCCGGCCTGTTCGGCCAGTTCCAGCATGCGACCCCGCGGACGTCCCATCACGCCGCGGCCCAGGGTCCGGCGGAGATCGACCTTGCCCGCCTCGGACAAGGTCGCGACCAAACAGGTTTGCTTTCCATCCGGGCCGAACAACGTACCGGTCAGCCGCCGTTTGGCCTCCGCTTGGGCTGCGGCGATCTCGCGGGGACTCGCGTCCTCGTCGCGGAGCAGCGGACCGCCCGGTTCCGACAACTGGTCCAACACCTGCGGCCCGGTGACGACGGACTTGAAGAGCTGGGCCTGCAATTTGCGGGGGCGTTCGTAGAAGATTGGGTCGACGGTTCGGACATATTCCCCCTGCGCTTGGTTGCCGCCCGAGACGATGCGTTCAAACGCGCGAGAAGCGGCCCCGACAACAGTGCTTTGCCCTTCCCAGTGGTGGATCTCACCATTTTCCAGAATGAAGTACCACTGCTCGTTATTGCCCTTGAGCCACTTCTCGTTGCGGCCCCCCCAGTTGAAGTGAAAGTCCGGGTCGACGACGTGGAGACCCAGTTGGTCGCCGATGAAATCTTCAATCTCGTAGATGCGGGGCTCGTTTGTATCGCGTGGCTCGCCGGCGGCCTCAGGTGGCTCAACGCCCGCCTTGCGGCTTTCTTCCGAGGGGATCAGCAGGGCGGCCAACAGGCCGAGGCGTTGATCGTCGGCGGTACAGCCGTCCCAGCTTACCAGGACGAACTGCTCTCCCAGGAAATGGTCGCGAAACCAGTCGAGCTCGGTCGTTTCGGCGAAGTCGTCCGGGAGCCAATCCTTGACATCGTTCTTCATCCGCTCCAGCGAGAGCCGCGCGCCACGCAGCCCGAAGGGGACGAGGAAGAATACCCCCATTAAGATCAACAGAGCGTATCGTTCAAAGAATGTTCGTCGACGCGTTTGCATCCAACTGGCTCACGATAGGAAAATCAACGCGCCGCGAGACACCCGGACCAAACCACCTCGCGAAACGATTACGCGTTTCGTGGGACGGGCCGTTCAAGCCGACCGCTAAAGGGTGGCGGGACGATCTAGCGAAACCCCGGGCCTCAAAAACGTGGAGGCCAGACGGAGCTTGAGAGATCGTTGCTGTCTCTGATTTTGCAGTCATATACCCCCACACACTGAGGGTCAATCGCGGTCCAACCCAGCCACCTTGCCCACCCCTTGTCTCTCGCCAGCGATGGGCGGGGGAGAGTTTGGATAAGCCTGGCATACCAGGTCGGATCGCCATGCTATGCTCGGCGCCTAAGGGGTTAAGACTAACAATTTCAACCCACCTCGTCCATGCCAATCCCAGGTAGCCGTGGTGCCAACAGCGGTGCTAGCAACTGGCGTAAATCCCCTATTTTGCCGAGATTGCAATCGCACTCCGCGTCATTGGGTGCCATGCCCACGCCCTCCTGGGACCGCCGACGTCTCGTCGGCAAGCCCGCGAGAAAATTCACCCCACCCAACCAACGCACACCGAAAACGAAATATCCTCGATAAACGTCTCCGTGCATCCATAAAGTGCCGACGCACGATGTCGGCGGTCCCAGGGGGAGCGGCCTACATAGGTTTCAACCGAGTCCCGGGTGCCATGCCGGAAAGCGTGGGCATGCGAAGTGCGAGGTGATTTAGCCTCTTCCGGGAAGTCTGGACGGGTGTGATCCGCGTGATGCGTCTGAATGAGCCGATGCGGAACCATCCCTAATTCACCCAGGTCCAAAGGGCTGACACAATTTAATCGAGTAGCATTGATCTACTCGAAGTCTGTTTTTGAAACGCAGAGTCGCGGAGATCGCAGAGACACAACTAGCGTGGAGAACGTCCCTTTGCGCACTCAGCGGCTCTGCGTTTCAAACCTGGAGAGCGGCCTTTTTCGCGGGTTGCTATTCGTGTCATTCGTGGTCATCCTTTGAACATTTGGGTAGCTGGGTGCCATGCCCACGCCCGGAAAGCGTGGGCATGCTTTGGCGGGCAAGTTTTCCACGGGCAACACCACCTAATGGAACCCGAACCGGCGTCCGGACTTTCCGGAAGAGTCAGCATCCTCTCGCACTTCACCGGGC
>JBBDIM010000177.1:0-75828 GCA_040880405.1 Pirellulaceae bacterium
TTAAAATCCTGTGGGGAGTAATCCCCGTGCGGGTTCGAGCCCCGCCTCGGCTACTTGACTATCTTGAGATGACTGTAGATCGTTGAAGATGCTTGAAAAATAGCCCTGTTTCGCGAGTTCGCGGATATCAATCCTACCTTCATCTTCAGGCATCTGCGTTATTTTCAGAAGCGCCTGTAGAAGCGCTTTTTCGGTCTCGATCATTTGCGGGGCTGAATCTTCCATAACGTCCGAATCGTCCAGGGTGGCAATTTGGGCGTCGGAGCCTCCCGTGGCCTGTTTGAAATGCTCGTCGGTGGTGGTCCAGTAGTGCTTCTGGGCAACCTTGACCGAGTGCCCCAGCCAAGCGGCCGCGACGTGGCCGGGGTACGTTTCCGCCAGCTCGGTTGCCCTGGTCGATCGCAGGTTCTGGAACAACTTATCCCAGGGGGTGACCCCGGCCCGTTCGATGATCAGCCGCATCCGCTTCCGGAGGTAGGCCTCGGAAAGCTGGCCGTTGGGCTTGCGATGTTCGGTGATCACGTAGCGGCCCGCTTTGCCGTCCAGGCGGTCCCATTCCTCGTTCAGGTAGGTTTTCAGCTCGGGGAACATCGGGATGAACCGCTTCTCCTTCCCCTTGTGCCGCGCGTTCTTGGGGCTGTGGATGAGGATCTTATCTTGATCCCAAAGGACGTGGGACCATTCCAGCCCGTCCAGTTCACTTGGGATCCGCAAACCACCGTAGCGGGCAAAGGCGAAGATCAACCGCCACTGGCTGCTGGGGCAGGCCTCCAGGATCGCCGCGGCCTGCTCTTGGGTGACGTGGTAGAACTCTTCCCGCCCTGCCCTGGAAATCTTGATGTGGGAGAACGGGTTCTCCACAATCAGCCGCCGCCGCATCGCCGCCGTGAAGTAGACCCGCGCGTTGGTGATGTGCTTGGCGAACGTCGCCTCGGACTTGACCGATGGGACTTCATGCCGCAACCATCGGGCAAACCCCTCCGCGTCCCCCTCGGAAACTTCCCGCAGCGGTTTGTCCGCCTTGAAGAACTCCACCAGGTAATCGCGGGTGGTGTTGTGCTTTTGCCGAGTCCGTGGTGCCCATTCCTTTTCCATGTCCTGGAATAGCCCCTTTAGGAACGGCTCCAGCGTTGCCGATGCCCGCCCCTCGATCAAACCGACCTTGGCCAACTTCTGGGAAAGAGCGTTGCCGATCGACCCCAGCCATTCCGCGGTAGAGTCGGGATATCCGATCCCGGACTTCTTCGACGACACCAGCCGCTGGACATGCAGCTTGATCTCGCCCGCCCCTTTTTTGTCGATGTCCGCGAGGCTCATTGATCGCTTGTGCCCCTCGGAGTCGTACCATTGGAGCAGCCACGACTTGGGGCCGCGTTTCGATAGTGAAGCCATTGTCCGCCTCGGTGGTTGGTGTCGGTGGTCGTTTGGTGTTTGGTGGCAGGGCGGCCGATCGCGGCCCCGCCGGGTTGCTGTCGACGTCAGGTGTCCGATTCGGACTCCCAGTGGTTCGTGGATACGAGTCCGCCCAGCCGGTGGGCCAGCAGGTTCAGCTTGACCGCGGCGTGGCGACATTTGATTGCCGCGATCGCCGGAATCGGCCCGTCTCGGTCATCCACGCAAAACCGCAGTTCCACGAATTCGCCGGGGGCGATCTCTTGGCAGCAAGTCACTCGGTAGACATGCCCGTCCAGACTGTCGGGGCCGGGTGTCAGTTGCTCGACATCCACGCCAGGGACCATCATGCCCATCAGGTCGAGCATGGCGTCCGCTTGGGATAGGGTGGTGGTCTTATTCATGGGACTTGGGCTCCTTCACCGCGATCGCTCGGCAGTCGACGCCTTCCTCTTTGGCCCCTTGATTGAATCCCAGGCAGTAATTCGCAGCGGTCCCACGTGATAGGCCCGTGTGGACCACCTTGCCCTTTTCGCCCGTGATCACGACCACCTGCCATTTCCGCTTGCCTGGGGACTTGATCCGCTTGACCTTGGCGGGCTTGCTCTCGCTGCCGGCCGGCGGATACGGGTAGGCGTCGCTGTCGAGCTGCTTTAGCTCCTTGGTCAACTTGCAGATTTCCCGCTTGATCTCGGCCAGGCGTTGGCAAGCGAGCTTGATCGGGTCGCCATCCTGGTCATTCACGTGGAAGCGAATCCAGGCCGCATCACTACGGTCATCGCCGTACAGGTCCAGGTCGAACGAGTGGATGTGCCCCTCGGTCTTCGGCCGGATCACCCCGTCTTCGTCCGTCTCAATGGCGTGCGGGTCGAACTGGGCCGTCAGGCCGGGCAACAGTTCGACGGCCGGGAAACTCTGGGGCTGCTGGGTAGAACGTGTCATGGTTTCGTGCCTTCTCGGCCGGCGCACGAAAATGGGGACGCACAGGCTGCATGGCCCACACCTCCCCTCGGTACGCCGTACCGTAAATGACAAAAGCCCGAACCCCTGGTTAGTAACCCCGCTAAGATCGGGGCGTGCCGCCTTCTCTCCCCGCGCATTCGCGGATCGACGATAATGGGTAGGCACCCAAAGATTCGGGCTTGTGCCTTGTACGTGCGTACAAACATGAGATTTCCTGAAGCTCTTAGTGGGTTTGTTCCGTTGGGTTACTACGCCCGCGGGACCAAATCAGGTCCCTTCAATCTGGTCGATGGGGGTGGTCACGTCAAGGCAGGAAATGCCGTGCTTCGCTTTTTATTTCTGCTCTTTTCCTGGTTCCAGGCAATTTGTCGCGGCCCCGAACCTGCTTGCCTGTTCGGCAGCTAAGGGGGTGCGGGTGAAGGTGGGGAGGTTCATAGGCCAGGAGAGTCATCCTCTTCCATGCGGTCCAGTTCATCCAGGCAATCCAGTATCTCGTTTTGGACTTCTTCCGGGAAATTATCCCAGTTTTCTAATCCAAGATCCTCGGGATCGTTCATGGGCTGAGGGTCTGTGTGAGTCATTCTTTGTGTCGCTTTTTCTGGGGAGCCTTACTGCTCGTCTTGCTCGCGCCGTCGTCGCTCCAGGGTCTTATCCCGGACAAATTCGTTAAGAATTCGGTCCGCCTCTTCGTCGGTCATCTCGGGTTCCTCAGGGTCCACTGAGTGGTTGTCGTTGTGGTCGATCATCTTGGGTGGTCCTTCGTCTCAAAACAGCCGCGTGGGAGATTCATTCCTGGGGCGGATTAACGGATTCGTTGAGGTGTTGCAGTAGTTCTTCGACATCGCATCCGTTGCGTATGGCGATACGTTGAATCGCGCCGATGATTCGCAATTGGTTTTCTCTGGAGAAGTTCGCGAAATTGTCGAGGGTGTCGAAGTCTTCAGGGTTATCGTGTTCGGTCATTGAACTGCTTTCATCTCAAGATAAGGGCGTGGGATAGTCCCCGGTTTCGATTTCGACGTCCTGCATGTCCTGGTAGGTCTGATAAAACCGGTCGAGTCCCTGCTCTAGTTTTGCCGCGTCCGCCTCGGTTATAGGTTCGGGCGGATGCCCCTCGGCTTGTCGCTGCCGGGCCGTTTCGATCAACCGGTCCACGAATTCAACTTGCTCCAGGAACGTCAGCGGTACGCCCAACCAGGGGCCGTCCTGGACCTGCTCGGCGAAGTCCAGGTGCTGGATCGCCACAGCCCGCTCAATTCGCCGGAGGCGATGGTGGTAGCTTCTCATCATACAACCTTTCCAGGGCCTCCAAACGAGAGGCGATATCGGTCAGTTCCCGGTAGCGGGTCGCTTGCTCCAGGATCACCCGGGCCGCCATGCATCGGATCGACTCACTTTCGGCTTTCTGCAGCTCGGTCAGGGTCTCGACCGCACCGCGGCAGGCTTGGGCCAGCATTCCGGCCGCTTCGTCGAACATCTTGCCCCGGGCTTCTTCCACCAGGCGGCGAAACTCCGGGTCTCCCATGCGGCGGTGTACCGTCCTGGAAGACACCCCAGCCTCACGCGCGGCCGCTTCGAGCGTGTTCCCGCGGGCGATTGCGAGGGCCAGGGCGTCCTCTTGTCGGCGATTCTTTGCCACTTCCTGCCTGCCTTCCTGTTTCGCCGGTCGGTCTACCGCTTGAACATGTGCGGATTGGAGGCCCGCAACTTCCCTACCACGCCCCCGGCCGGTTTCGACTTGGGAGCGTTTTTGAATTGATGTGGCATCTTCTGCTTCAGGCCATCCACAACATCCGTGTCCTCACTGGCCAGACGATCGAAGGCGTCCCGGCTAAGCCCCATCATGCAAATCTCGGTTTCGCCCTCCCAGGTCAGGCCAGCTGCGCGACATTTGTCCTCGACTTTATCCATCCAGTCCATCCATTCAGGATAGCCCGGCTGTGCATCCGGTGGCCGCAGCCCCAGCTTTCGCAGGATCTGGTAGGCGTTCTTCTGCCGTCCTGGGGTGTCGGTATGTTCAACTTGCTGTGCTTCCCACATGGTCGTTCTCCGTGATCTTAAAAAATGGAAGGTGAAGTATTGCCGCACGCGGGGCTAGGCTTGTTTCTCAACTTCCGCCAGAAGATTGGCACGTTCCCGCTGTAGTTCGCCGCGTCGATCCCGCAAAACCTTGGTGGGCGACTCGGCCTGATAATTGGTCATCGGGCTACCATCGCCCAATCCCTGGAATTTGTCAGTCTGGTAGATCCGATCCTGTAGTTCGGACAGTTCCGCGTCGATCACTCGGATACGCTCGGCGACAACGGGCGGGGGATTTCCGCGAAGCTGTCGCCGTGCCTCGGTCGCGTTCGAGATGGCGATCTTGGCCTGACCGATCGGCCCCGACAGCTCGGACAACTTGGCTTGATGCTCCTTGAATAGCGATTTCTGGGCCTCTTCAAAACGATTGATCTCGGCAACCTTTTCGCGGTTCAATTCGTCATGCCGGATTTTCGCTTCAGCCCCCAGCTCGATCGTGTGGATCCAGTTCAGGCGATCCCGCCGCGCCTGAACATCGGCTTCCAGTTCATCGGCCGACTTACCAGCGTCCGCCAGGACGGCCTCGACCTGAGTCGCGGTTAACTTCTTCCCGTCCGTAACGGCCTCGACCAGTTCGGCGTAGGTGCCGATTGCTGCGGCTTGGCGATCAGCTTCCCGGCTGCGGAGCTGCTTGAAGAGTGAAATCATGGTTTGGTTCCTTTTTGAGTTTGATTTTCGTGGTAATAGTCCGTCTAGGACGCGAACCCCGCGTCCGAATCCTCGTGTTTTCCAGTGCCAAACGCTCCGGCCTCCGGAAATTGTTTCTACAGGCGCTTCCCTTGGGGAAACTTTCGTCGGCTAAGGGCCCTTAATCCTCGACGTTCGGTGACTCCACTTCTTGTGCTTGCCCTACTATTTGGTAGAGGATCGACCACTTCAACAAATAGACGGGGCATTCAAAGTAGGTTGATATCTGCTCGATAAAGGGCTTGCGCTTCATCTCCTCAACATCCAGACCGCCCACTTTCTGCAATTGGGGTAGCTCCGGGTAGTATTTGATCCGGACTGCCGATCCCTGCATGATCACGAGGTTGTCCGAAACTCCCTCGTATTGAAATTGATTCGACGCGCTGGTCTCTCCGTTGGAGGGCGAGCCAATCGTAATGCCGGTGGCAGACTGGATTAAATCCTTTGCCATGCCCTCCCAACTCGTCGCTGGTCGGTGAATGGTTCCAGACTGCTCGACCGCGAACGACAGGCTGTTGTTGTACTCCAGATAGCTGTTTTGCTCGTTGATCCCCTCGCAACTGAAGATCGGCGAGAAATCACTATCTCCCTCCGCACCCAGGTATTCATCGTTGCCGAGACTGGCCTCGGACACGCCGCCGCAAATATCGATGATCACATCGTCCGTGACCTTGTGCGTCATCTGAGCTTGGCCGCGGGGATCAAACAGGCCGACCGCCGCCATTGAGGCTTGCCATGATTGCCACGATGCATCAGGCATGGGTCGCCAGATTCCGGAGCCTGACAAGATTGATGTCAGTGAAGACGTGACGCGAAATCCGCACGAAAACCTAGTCGATCGCCCGAATACGTCAGTGCTGATTTTCAGTGATGTCGGCAGCACCGCACCGTCTTGTGGTGCCGCGGCACGGGCGGCGGTCACTTTATCGAACAGCAGCAGGAAGAACTTCTCGGCCGCCAGCGAACGAGGGTATCCACGCGCCACCTCGAACGTCGCGGTCAGGGTCGCGTGCCATTCCAGGAAAGCCTTGGGGGTTACGTTCTGCCAATCGTATTGGGCTTCACCCGCGACAATCCCATCGGGCAGTGGTGGCCCCGACATTTCCTCATCGATGACCGAAAATTCCATCCGGGTGCGATCAAGCGAAATCTGCCGCGTGGAGGTGAGTCGTCGCATCGTGACCGGAAGATTGAACTTAATGCGGGAGTAAAACGCCTCTATGTCGCGAGTGAACGTGGTTGCGGTGCCACGGCTGAGCTGCGGAATCTGGAGGTAACCATTGATTGCTCGGTTCACCAATCCCCGCTCATTCGTCGAGTAGGCAACGCTGTAGTTGAGCGCCATCAGGGCTTGGGGGTTGAACTCCGTATCAATGCACAGGTTGACGTTGAATTCGCATTTCCAAACCACTTCCCAGGCCAGATCGCCGCCTGCCGGATTGAGACTGATGACCCGTGGCCTCACGCCCCACATCAAATCCGGGGTAACACCCATCGTGTCGATGTCGGTGTACAGCCCGATATCGTCGATCACCAACTGACGGCCCGGCTGAGAAAGCCGCTTTTGCATGTTTGCCATGCCCGCCTGCTGAGCCGATAGCGTGGCGCCCCAAATGATCGCATGCACGGTGAGCGTGTACTTGGAGTGCGTGACCGCCCATCCCGCCTCGTCATAGACCAACTCCGACTCCACCCCCACATTGCGCAATGGCCCAAACGTGTAGCCGTTGTACTGGATGGTGCCGAAGCCCTCGGTCAGGTCTTTAATTGCCGTCATGGAAGATTTCCTGGGGGGAGAAAGGGGGTGACATCGACCCGATTAATTTTGGTCCGCTCCGTTACCTGTTGATCCGATTCGCCATACATCTTGCCGTTCCATTCCAGCGGCATTCGCTCCTTGGCACGTGGCTCAATGTTGCTGCCGAAGATTCCCAGGATGTCGCCATCGGCCGATAGGCCGCCTTTGTCATCTCGTAGGTGCGCCTCGATCATGTTCCATAATTCCAAGGCCCTCGCCATTATGGACTTATCCAGGCCCAATCTCTTTGCGAGCCCGTAAATCGCCTCCAGCGACTTCGCGATTTCTACCAATCGATTTGACGAGAACTCTAGGAATGGGTTTAGGTTATCGAGCAACGAGCCTTCAATAACTTTCCGCATGCGGTCCAGGCTGCGGTCGATCTTTGCTTGGCTCTCATTGAACTGAGCCAACCGCCCGCCGAGATCCCGGGCAAACTCGATGTCCTGATTGAGATTCGCGACCGCAATACGGGCACTTGCCAATTGGATCTCACGGGAGTAGGCGAACAGTCTGTCCGATAGTTGGCCAAAGTGGTCTCGCAGTTTTTCATTGGTCGCAATCAGGGCTTTGGTCGCAACGACGGCCGATCCAACTACCGCCACCGCCGCTAAGACAGGCACGACCACCGGTCCCAACGCGGCCGCCGCTCCAGCTGCTCCAGTGGCAGCTCCGCCAGCCGCAGCGGCCGTTCCCGCACCGCCAGCGGCACCACCAGCAGCCCCGGCCGCAGCTGCTCCCGTGGCAGCCCTGGCAGCCGCTCCTGTTGCGGCCTTAGCTCCCGGGCCTGCTGACGCTGCTCCGGCCGCCGCTCCTACCTTGGAGGTGGTCGCGGGCCTTGGATTGAGTCCCGCAGCTTGGGCCCGGGCTAGAAAATCGGCTGCTGATTCCCCGGCCCTTTGCGCCAACGGTTCCGCCGCCGCGGCTGCCGCCTGACCCGCCGCTCCGGTCGACGATCCCGCGGATCCAGCCGCGGAGACGCGAGGCTTTATGGCGTCGATCCCCTGGGCGATCTTTCGATGCAGTTCGAGGGCCTTCCCGAAATAGGGAATCTTGCCTAGCACTCCCCCAAACCGCTCGATGAACTGACTCGCCCGCGGACCTGTCAAAGCGTCCACGACCCCGCCGCCGCGGTCCCTGGCGTTGCGTGCGGATGGCGGTGGATCGGGACTGGTGGGCGGGTTCGCCGGACGTGCCTTTCCCGGCGTGGTGGATGGTGCCGTGGGTGTGGGCGTTTCACGGCCGCCCGATTCCCGCGAGGCCGATCCGGGGGCGATGGAAGGCGTTCTTTCCGGAGTTGATGGCGATTTCCTTGGATGCGACGAGTCGGCTGGATCTTCGGCTTCCTTGGGCTCGGGCCGAGTAGCGCGAGACGCGCCGCCAGGTGCCGCATTGGTAGGAGCCCCGCCGGTCTCGTCTTGGAGGATGAAACGCCAAGTTGTATCTGCCATGGAATCTCAGGGGGTCAAAGGAATGAAAAACAGCTTTCAGTACATCGCCAGGAAGGATCCTGGTTTCGATTTCTCGCGTTGCTAAAACGGCCAAATAGTCCCAGTGGGACGCGAACCTGTCGCCAGTTTTGCCTTGTTTTACGGCACCAAACAGGCACCCCGACCAAAAGTGTTTCTTGAGGCGCTTCCATCGGCCTCGATTTCTTAAATTTCAGATAGGCCACACGAGGCCCGTATTTCGCTTCTAACGCATCGCCGCCGCTCAAGGGCTCGATTGTCGTCCAGGGTGGCGTTGTCGCGTGAGGCGTAGCGGTGGGCCTGTTGGTTTTCCGGGAATCGCTCATCGGCTTGCCACCTTGAGCAGCTCCGCCGCTTGGACATCGCCTTGGGCCGCCATCGCCGTGAGGTATTCCCGCCAGGCCGGTAGGGCTTTGATCTCGCGTGCGATTTGCTCCGCGGGGTGTGTGGGCTCCCAGACCGGATCAATCGGCACCTGGGCGAGGATGCGACCGCTTCCGGTTTCGCAGACGGTCCAACGGCCTGGGGATCTCGTGATACGTCGATGGGTCATTGGTTTGGCTCTCTGATGTGGGGTTGGTTTGGGTTAGAACGCATCGTGATAGCTCTCCTCGTCTGATTCGTCCGCCGCTTCCTGGGCCGCATCCTCGAACTTTTGTCGGGGTGGCGTGAAGTCAATCGAGCAAACGGAATTGGCTTCCCCGTTGCGGTTCTTCAACAGGAATACCCGGTAATCGTTGGGCCGGGCCTTGTCGTCGATTTTGTGGGGCCAGATGCCCCCGAGGATCACGTCCGCGTCTCGCGTTATCGAGCTGCCGTAGTCGATATCGAACATGGAAGGGGCCAGCGGTTTCTTCCCCTCGACCCGCTTAGAGAACTGGCACAGACCGAGAACCACCCCGTTATGGGCCTTGGCAAGTTGCTTGCAGGTCGTGGATACCTTGGCCATCCGGGCGTTGATATCGCTGCCGGGGTCGGTCGCGCCAACGAGCTGTAGGTAATCGATCACCACCAACTGGCAGCCGCTTTGAAAGGCCCACTCGGCCTCCCGTTTCACTTCCGCCAAGCTCGAAACGTCCTCAATGAGAAAGCCGCGGGCATTATGCCCAAACTGGGCCCGGGTGTCATGTTCCAACCGTTCAACCGCTTGATGCCAATTCGCCTTCTGAACGCTACTGGCATAGCTCAAACTCCGATCGGAAAGTTCCTCGATCGACATTTCCAGACTGATAAACGCCGTAGATACCCCGGCCGCCTCAGCTCGGTGGCAGACTTGCAGCCCGAACGCCGATTTCCCGTGGGACGATAGGGCGGCAAACACCGTGAACGATTGAAACGCGATGCCGCCCCCAAGTGCCGCGTCCAGCCCGGGAATCCCCAGTTTGATCCGCGGAATCGGACCTTTCCCGTGGGTTTTGATTCGGTCGCTGATCGCTTGCCGCTTCTCAACCCGCTTGGCTCCACCGGGCTCGGGTGTCGCGTCTGCTGGATTCCAGAGAGGGGCCGCGTCGGCCATCGCTTCCAGTCGTTCCCGTAGCGACTCCGGTTCGGTCGCGTCGTGATCGTCCAACCAGTCGGCCACGTCTCCCTTTGCGGGCGATCCGGGGAGCTCGACAATCCGCACCGTAGCCGGTGGAGTCAGAACGGTCAGCAGCTTGGCGACGGCTTGGGCGTACTTCCGGCCGGGATCGTCATTGTCGGGAAGGATCGCCACGTCGCGACCCGCCAAGAGCGACCAGTCGGTTTTGCCGGGGGCCTGGGAACCACCGATTGAAGTCGTCGGCAGCAACTCGATAGACTCGAGCGCGTCGCAACACTTTTCCCCTTCGACCACGTAGACGCGACCCTCTCCACTTGCGACCATCGGGGCGTTGTAGATCGGTCGGTCTTTTTCCAGCCCCTTAGCGACCCACGAATCGCCCCGCCGCGATAATTGGCGGATCTCTTTGCCGTCCGGGCGATCCCACCGCAAGACGACAGCCAGGGGCTCGGCTCCAGCGTCGCGGTAAGTCCACCGCTTAGTGGCCTTGCCAAGCTTTCCCCGTTCTATCGCCTCGATCGCCGCCGCTGCCGAAGGCCAGGTCTGATGTGGCTTGCCGCTGGCCGGTGGTGTCGCCGATCGCGGCGGGGTCGAGCTCGCCCCATCAGTCAGACCGAGGTAATCCGCCACCAACTTGACCGCCTCAGGGAACGAGCAATTCCGCATCCAGGCCACGGCCGACAGGCCATCTCCGTTTCGCGAGTTGAAGCACTTGCGGCAAATGACCGCACCGGTTTGGATATTCACCAGTCCAAACCGATCCGCCCCGCCGCATTGCGGGCAAGGGTGTCCCTTGCGATCCAGGATCGACCTGGGGATACCCGCCACGCCATCCAGGATTTCCAGCCATCGGCCGGTTGCCGCGAGTTTTACTTGTTGTGCTTCCATGGTGTCTCCTTACGTTGAAAATGCCGTGGGATTCAGCACCTTGAACCCGACCGCCTCGTAGGCTTCCACGTCGGTTAGGGGCGGTGGTGCGGGCTTGGATTCATCCCCATCAAAGCTGTGGTCGTTAAGCCAGGTGGCCGGGTAAGGAATGTATTGGTTCTTCTCGGGTATCGTGGCCCGGTATGCGGCGTAGGCTTCGGCGCGAGACTCCAAAAATCGCCGGGCGTCTTCCGGGGTTTCGATCTCGGGATGATCTTCATCGGCGGTTAGAAACCGCTGGGCCTTCTCAAACGCTGTGGCAGCGCGAGCCGGTTTATCATGCCGGGGATACTTCGCGTACCATTCGCGAAAACCTGGGGGGTAGGATGGTGGGTCTGCCTTAGACTTTTTTGCCGCGGAGGACTTCTTGGCAGGCTTTGCCGGTGGTGGGTCTACGTCCAGGGGCAGGTTGGCTTGTCCACTTCCGGACTCTTGGACACCAGCATTCTTGTTTCTTGTTCTTGTTTCTTGATTGTCGGCAATGGGTTGCCGCTCAACTGTGTCGATTTTTGCCGGATAAGAATCCTTATCTGGCAACCCATTGCCGCTCAACTCATTCTTATCTGGCAACTGGTTGCCGCCTTGATTGCTCTTTATCTGGCAACCCATTGCCGGATAAAGAATCTGGTAAATGCTGGTTTGGCGACGTCGGGGCGTCACTTTAATGGCGGAGGCAGTGACCAATTCGGTGATCGCATACCGTACGGATCGCTCCGAGATTCCGCAGTCCTTTGCGATCCTGCTATGGGGATAGTAGGACTCTCCGCTGTCACCATCCGCTTTGCGGCAGAGGAACAAATAGACCTTGACCGCACTACCCCCAAGGGTCGGCAATAGCTCATCCACGACAGCCGACGAGCAGACGAAAAATGTCCCGGCTTTATGGGCCACGCTCATATCCGCATGCCCTCCCGTGGCGATCCGATCCCCAGTTCGAGCTGCCGGAGGCGCAATAAGGACGCGAGGATATCCGTGTCGATGGGCGAGATTCCAGGGCCGCCATCCTCCCCGAGCTGTTCAGATACGATGCCCAATAGCTCGATCGCGGCTCTGAGGTGCGGCCGATCAGACGGCCAAGCTTGATCCGGCGGGATGTCAGATGTAGTATGCATATGTGACCTCCATCTCGGGTCGCGACAGGGTTATGGCCCGGCGGTATCACTCACCCGCCGGGCTTTTTCATTTCTTGAGTGGACTACTCGGAAGATCCGCCCTCAGTCTGGGCAAGTGCCCATTTCAGGACCACATCGCGATCAAAACGGATTGTTGCTCCCCCTAGCTTCAGCCGCGGAAGGCCACGGTTTTTGGCCCAATCGTCAATGGTTCGCTCGTTCACTTGAAGCAATTTTGCGACTTGATGCTTAGTGAGGATCTTTGTGTCGGTGTCAGATGCCACTTGAATCATCGCCAGTCTCCGAAGTTTGGGGTTAAGATGTCGCCAGTTTTCAACCGGCGTTTCATACAGAGGCATTGTGCGGGCAGAGTGCCCCGTGAGAATGGCCTTTTTTTGCCGTGGCCGGTTTTGGACGGTTTTGGCCGGTTGTGGCCGGTTGTGGCCCAAGAAATCCGCTTTACGTGTCGGGGTTATCGAGTTCCTTGTACCGCTTGAACGCGTCTGGGTGAGTAGATTGGAGTCGTGGAAGGTTGTATTGGAATTGGTTTTTACCCTTGCATTGCGTAGCAATTCCCTTCCGACGGCGTTTTACAGTGGTCTCAGAAACGCCGCCAAAAATTGCCCGCTGCTGGTCCATTGTTAGAGGAATCGACCACTTGCGATCATCCTCCCCGACCGTCTCCGATTCCGCCTTGGCCTCCGGCTGATCGGCCAAGAATATACTAGAGTGCCGCGTCGGTCGAAGTGCGGCACCGCTACCCGGACGCGCCAACTCGGAAAGCTCGCCCATTGTCCGTATGACTTGGAATACAGCATCCGCGATCGCAAGGAATCGCTGCGGCGCGGCGGACGCCTCCCGCACGATCCGTAGCAGTTCCCGAAACTCCGCGTCAGATTTCTCTAGAATTGGAGCAATCCGCGATTCGACGGCCGCTGGGAATGCCTCGTAACATGCCAGGGCGTGCGAATCAACGAATCGGTGATAGGCGCGCGATAGTCGGACGATTCTCTGCGCTCGTGTCTTTCGTGTCTCAGGCTCGTTGGCGATTCGCCGTTTGTCGGCCCGCGTCCAAACCCGCGGGACCGGAAATGTTTTTATCCCGTTCTTGGCCGCCTCCTGATTCGCCTGAATTATGCGCTGCTGGAGTTCATCCTGCTTTGGATCTTTCAAGCACAGCACCGCGTATTCGTCCCGCGCAGCTGCGTCGTAGATTCGCATGGACAGGTCGAGCAACAGCTCGCAGTAAACAGCCAGGGCAGAACGCCCGTCGAGAACTCGCTTTTCGTCCATCGAAAGAATCTCCCGCAAGTCAAATCCCAGCCCGCACCCGGGGCCTTGCGGGGCACCCTGGGCGACGAGCTGGCAGAAACGCGGGGAGCTACCCCACGAATCCCAATTGTGCCGTTTCCAGGGGAGGCGTCCACCCATTGAAAACGGCGGAATCTCAGGCGTTAGAAGCGCCTGTAGAAATCTCCAATTCCTCAATATGCTGTAAGGTGTTAAGCAGTAATTGCTTAGCCCGATCCAGTTCGAGCCCCGCCTCGGCTACTGTTTTTAGTTGGCTGCTTCACTTAGTGGCAGCGCCACTGCTCCGTGTAGCACCACTTCTTCCCCCAGGGTGGCGGGGAGGATTTGGTAGCTTTCTGCTAGTGGGGGGAAGATGTATTGGGCGGTTTGTTGGCGGAGACGGTTTAGGAATAGGTCTTCCGGCATTTGGGAGACGCCGCCGCCTAAGATGATGCAGTGGGGTGCGGTGAGGGTGATTGTTTGGGCGATGGCCCAGCCGAGGGCTTGGGTGGCCAGGTCGAGGGTGTGGCTGGCGATTAGGTTTCCATCGCCGGCCAATTGGGCGACATGACGGGCGGTGATTTTGGCGGGATCGCCGGCGATTGTCTTGAGGGCGTCTAGGTCGGCGGCGATTTTGCTCGCCTCTTCGTAGGCGAACCTGGGGCTCGTGAGGCCCAACCGGGCCAGGTCGTTGGAAGCGCCTCCGCTGATCCACTTCCGGGCCATTGAAGCGATGCCCCACCCACTGGCGATTGCTTCGACAGTGACGTCGGGAAGTCGTGCCAACAGACCAGGCCGGAGATGACCGATCTCGGCGATTGCGGGTCTCCCCTCCCCTTGCAGCTTGCCGTCGATGACGAGTCCACCGCCGATGCCGCTGCCGACCGTGACGTAGAAGACGCGTTGGTAATCTCGCCCTGCGCCCCAGGTTGCCTCGGCTAAGGCGGCGGTGTCGCAGTCGTTGCGGACGACCGTGGGCAGCGAAAATTTGTCGCGACACCAAGCCGCCAAGGGGAAGTGCTCCCAGCCCTGGACCTGGTGGCTTTTGGTCACCACTCCAGTTGCCGAATCCACCGGGCCGCCAAAGCCAATGCCGATGGACCCGATTTCATGGCTCTCGAGCAGCGGCCGCGCGACCTGCTCGATTTGCTCCAGGATTCCGGCGGCACCCGCCTCTGGGTTGATATCACGTCGCTCTACCACAACGAGCGGCGGTCCTTCTTCGCGACCGATTGCGAGTTGTAATTTGGTGCCTCCGATTTCGATGGCCAAGCGATTCATGAGGTGACTCAGGTTTCCAGTTTTGGACAGGTGGGAAGCGGGGATGCTTCAGGTGTGATGAAACGATCACACCTGGCAACGGAGGCGGCGGGACAAGAGGAGCATCGAAGGGAGTCGCAAGCTTGATTTAACGTAACATCCGAGTTCGGCTATGCATATCGCCCTTGGGCATTGATCCGCGCAAACACATCGTTCAAAACCCAGTGAAAGACGCTCAGGTGGATGCTCTCGACCATTCCCATGTCGTCCAACGGGACGTGCAGGTTGTGAGCGGCCAAGTCCTTCAGCTTGCCTCCACTGTAGCCGGTTAACCCAATCGTAAGCAAATCGTGGCGATTCGCCCAATCGACGGCATTCAACACGTTGGGACTATTGCCGGAGCCGCTGATCGCGATCACTACGTCGCCCGGTTGGCCGTAGTTCATGAGCTGCTGGAGGAAGATTTGGTCGTAGCCGACGTCGTTCCCCACGGCCATGATCCAGCCGACATTATCGGTGAGGCTGAGGATCTTTAGCCGACGGCGGCTTTCATCCCCCAGGTCTTTTTCGAACAGCGTGCTCTTGCCGAGGTCTTCCGCCATGTGGCTGGCATTGCACCCCGAGCCGCCATTGCCCAACACGTACACAAAATTGCCCCGCTCCCATGCCTGATAAATCAGGTCGGCCCAGGTTTGCATCTGCCGGGTGTCGATCCGGCCGATCTCTTCCTGAAAGCGTTGGATGTAACTGGTGGCGTCGAGGGTTGCTCCGAGCATGGTGGGAATTCCTTGAGTTGTGCGACGTGGTTAGCGAGGCCGTGGATTATTCGAGTTCTTCAGTCTGGGGACGATACAGCAACGCGACCGGCAGGAGGATCAGCACGGTCAGGCCGAATAGGTAATGACGAGGCGATTCGGTTTGGACGAGCACCAAGTCGAATAGACTATAGAGCAGACCGGAGAGGAAGATCGCCAACCAATTGGCGCGGCTCATCTCCGCGATCACCTGTCCCTTTTGGTCCTTGGGGGCCCTCGCCTGCAAATAAACCTGGATCGGGACGGAAAACATACCGGTGAAAACCCCCAGGGCAATTAGCACCGGTAGACTTCCGTAAAATCCCAGTAAATGTCCGCCGTCGAATCCCGGCAGCGCCATCAATGCGAGGCAGACAATCATTCCCCAGATCCCCAGTCGAACGAGGCCGAATTCGATTCGCCCGCGCGATAAAAATCCGGCGATGAAGCAGCCAATGCCGATGCCCGCACCAATCGATCCGGCGAGCATGCTGGTTTTAGTATCGTCGAGCTCCAGTTGCACTTTGCCGAGCGAATTGACCGATTGCTGGACCACTCCGGCACACAGCCAAAAGGCACACGATGCCAACAGCGCGGTCAGAATTTTGTGATCGCGGAGTAGCAATCGCCGCACCTTGCGGGGCATGCCGATTGCGTCCCAGTTCAACCGGGCCCTTGGACGCGATGGTTCACCGCGCCGGAGTGTGGTGGAGGCCAATGTCCCCAACACGGCAATTCCCACACAAACCGTGACCGCCATCCACCGCTGATCGGCAAGTTGATCGCTCAACACCCCAGCCAGCGCCGTGCCGAAGATGATGGCCAGAAACGTGGTCATCAGAAAAATCCCATTCGCCTTGGGCAAGTCATGCTCGTGGAGCATCTCTGGAAGAATTCCGTACTTTGCCGGGGCGAAAAACGTGCTTTGCATGCCCATCAGGAACAGCACGAACAGGAGCCCGCCAAAGCCGAGCAGATCGAACCAGAAAAAGGCCAGCATCCCCAGACCCATGGCCACGATTTCCGCCACCTTCGACCAAAAGACGATCGCCGATTTCCGGAACTTGTCCGCCAGATAACCGGAGGGGCCGGCGAACAACAGAAACGGGATGGCAAACACCACCATCGCCTCTCCCTGGCGATCCCGTCCCCCGGCAGCACCGACTGCGACCAGCAGGAGCAATTGCTTGAACAGGTTGTCGTTAAAAGCCCCGAGAAACTGGGTCCCGGTCATACCCCAAAACGCCGGATCGCTTTTTAAGTGGGCGGGCCGCTCGTCCGTGGCGTATTGATCCTCACCCGAGTGAGAGCTCACATACGGATTTTCCTCCGGGGAGTTGCCACTGGGCGGCGGTGAAGCGGGTTTGTTCATGGCGGCATTATCCCGAACCGAGCCGATTTATCCTAGATGGATCACCATGAAAAAAACGTGGACCGATGGTCCACGTTTTTTCATTTCGAGTCGATTCACCGGCAGGGACTACGAATTGGGCGTCGAGCCCAGCTCCACCAACTCGTTGGCATCGGCCATCGCTCGGATCTCTTCGGTGATCTTCATCGAGCAGTACTTCGGCCCGCACATGCTGCAGAAGTGGGCGCTTTTGAAGGTGTCCTGCGGCAGGGTCTCGTCGTGGTATCGCTGAGCCGTTTCCGGATCGAGCGACAGGCGGAACTGCTCGTTCCAGTCGAACGCGAACCGCGCTCGGCTGAGGGCGTCGTCACGGTCTCGGGCTCCTTTACGTCCGCGAGCCACGTCGGCAGCGTGGGCCGAGATCTTGTAGGCGATCACCCCTTGCTTGACGTCTTCCTTCTCCGGCAAGCCGAGGTGTTCCTTCGGCGTAACGTAGCACAGCATCGCGGCACCGTGCCAACCGGCCAAGGCGGCCCCGATGGCGCTGGTGATGTGGTCGTAGCCGGGGGCGATGTCGGTGACCAGTGGGCCCAAGACGTAGAACGGAGCGCCATCGCAAACTTCCTGCTGACGCTTCATGTTCATCTCGATCTGGTCCATTGGCACGTGACCAGGCCCTTCAACCATCACTTGGGTGCCGTTTGCGCGGCCCCGGTGGGTTAGTTCGCCCAGCACGTCCAGTTCCGAGAACTGGGCGGCGTCGCTGGCGTCGGCCAATGAACCAGGCCGGAGGCTATCTCCCAGGCTCCAGGTGACGTCGTACTGCTTCATAATGTCGCAGAGGTCGTCGAAGTGGGTATAGAGCGGGTTTTGCTTGCGGTGGGCCATCATCCACTTAGCGATCAACGAGCCACCCCGGCTCACGATGCCGGTCACTCGGTGGGTCGTCAGGTGGAGGTGTTCCAGGAGGATGCCACAGTGGATGGTCATGTAGTCGACCCCCTGCTTGGCTTGGTGTTCGACCATATCGAGGAAGTTTTGCGGCTGCATGTCTTCCATGTTGCCGCCTAGCTGCTCCAGCATTTGGTACAGCGGCACGGTGCCGATGGGAACCGGGCTGTTCTGGATGATCTTGGCTCGGATCTCGTCGATATTCTTACCGGTCGAGAGGTCCATCACGGTGTCGGCACCATGCTTGATGGCGACTTCCAATTTGTCCAGTTCACCCGCCAAATCGCTGGTGACCGCCGAGTTACCGATGTTGGCGTTGATCTTACATTTGGTAGCCAGGCCGATCCCCATCGGCTCCAGGCCGGCAGCCAAGTGGACCGTGTTGGCCGGGATGACCATCCTCCCGGTGGCGACTTCCTGAAGGACGAGCTCCACTGCGATCTCCTCGCGTTTTGCCACGAACTCCATTTCCGGCGTAATCTCGCCCCGCTGGGCCGCTAGTAATTGGGTGCTCATCGAATCGAATTTCCTTAATGCCCTTGGAGTCGAATCTCCATAAGGCGAATAATCGTGGTCCCCGGTTTCAGGTGCCACATAGTGGACAATGGTTTTGCAGGTCGCCCCATCGCTGCGGGCCCATCCGGATCTGAAACCGGAAAGGCTTGGCAAAAGGTTCGCCGCCCGTCGAAGCCACGACCTCCCTCCAATTTACAATGTCTTGAGATACTCCAATACCGCCTCCCGCTCCGGAATCGTCAGCTTGCTCGGAAAATCGTGCCCTCGGGCCGACTTTCCAGGGCGGCGGGTGTCGAAATAAGTCCGACGTTCCGCCTGACTCCCAACCGAAGGGGGCATTTGTTCCCGAATCTCGACCTCCAGCCCAACTTTCTGGCGGTCGTAACCGTCGATGGTCCGTTTCCAAACCACCGGTCGTTGGTCCGGGTGCAGCATGTGCCACAGCGTGGGGACCGAGCCGTTGTGCAAATAAGGGGCGGAGGCCCAAATGCCATCTAAGGGAGGCGCGACGTAGCCTTCCGGATCGGCTACCCCTTCCCCCTTTTCGCCATACTCATTGAACCAACTGTTGAGATAATGCTGACGACCTTCAGGCTGCAAAGCATCGAATCGGGCCCGATCCGTCCCAATTTCCTTCATCGCCACCGGCACTTCGGGATAATCGGCTTCCTCTCCGTAGGTTCCGTGACAACTGGAACAGCTTTGTTCGAATACCAGCTTGCCGCGGCGGGCCAGTGGCCGATCGATCTCGAAGGGATATTTTGGTGACCGCAGCGAATCGATGTAGGCGTAGACGTGGCGGAAGTCGTCTTCCCGCTCTCGAAATTTCTCCGGGCCGTTCTGTGGCACCATCGTGAACTGCATGAGCCCCCGATGCCCCTTCGGTGCGAAACCATCGAGATAGATGTGCTCCTTTTTGTGGAAATGCCACCAGGGTGGCGCATCCAGGTCGTGATGGACCATCTGGGGAATGGCCGGCCTTTTGACCACATTCAGATCGACATCGCGCAGGGCCATCAGGGCAACGCCGAAATTCACGGCGTTGGTTGTCCCGTTAGAATCTCCCAAGGGAAAGCCGATCGAACTGTAATCGGTACCGCGGAGTGGCTTGCCCAGTAGTAATTTCGCCATGCGGATGTCATCGGTAATCGTCGCGAAGGCGAAATGCGAGTTGGGCAAACCGGGGATGACTTCGCCGGAGACCTTACCGCCATGGCAAGCAAAACAGTTGAGGGTCCAGTTTTGCTTCTGGTCGACCACATATTGCAGCGGTTTGGTCGGATCGTCCGGGCGGGGCGTCAAACCGTAACGCGCATACGCCATTTCGCGGCGGATTTCCGGGGATGCCTCTTCGGCTTGGCTCTTGAGCGGCTCAGGCCACACGCGCCAGACGCTGTCAAAGGTTTCCTGGTCGAAATAAGGGGGCAGGTAGGGCTGATCGACGAGGAGCCGATATCCTTTCTCTGGATCACCCTCGACTTGCGGTGCTTCCGCGCGGGCCGCGGTCGCCTGGCAAGCGATGATCGCGATCAGTATCCCCAGGAACAATTGCCGCATGATCTTCACCTCAGTTCGCGAACAGATCGCGCCCAGCAGCAGAAACCGGACGCATACACTAGAATTTAACCCTTCGGCTCCTGAATTTATAGCCGGAGGGGCAATGATTGGCACCATTATTCCGTCCCCCGCCTAGCGAAGACAGCCACCCAACCTCCTTTCTCCGGCAAAGAAGTACAAGACATGACTGTGGTAATCGTGGGGGGAGGGGCCGCCGGTTTGATGGCGGCGATCTGGGCGGCGCGGACCGACGCGCAGCGGTCCATCATCTTGCTGGATGGCGCGAAACGGCTCGGGGCGAAGATCTTGATCGCCGGCGGAGGCCGCTGCAATGTGACCCATCATGAGGTCGCGCCGGAGGACTTTTGCGGCTCGTCGCGTAACGCCATCAAAAAGGTGATCACGCGTTTTGGCGTGCCGGAGACACTTCGTTTTTTCCAGGAATTGGGTGTCCACCTCAAGCGTGAACCGACCGGCAAGTTGTTTCCCACTACCAACCGAGCCCAAACCGTGCTCGATGCCCTGCTGGGTGAGGCCAAACGATTGGGTGTGAAAATCGATGTCGGCCACCGCGTCGAAAACATCCGACCGCTAGAGCCAAGCTCCGAAGGTGCTGCGGCTCGACTGGAACTGAGCGGCCCCTGGGGCACGCTCCACGCCGATCAGGTGATCCTTTGCACCGGCGGAAAAAGCGTGCCGAAAACCGGTTCCGACGGTCATGGCTTGGAATTGGCCAAGCGGCTGGGGCATGAGCTCACCCCGAAACTGGTACCCTCCCTGGTCCCATTGGCCCTGCCGCCTAAACATCCGCTGACTACGCTGTCCGGGATTTCCCTTCCGGCGAACTTCGAACTCCGCCGCCAATCAGGGAAGCGTTTCGTGAATGTCTCCGGTGATGTGCTGTTTACGCATAAGGGCCTCTCGGGGCCGGCGGTGCTGGATATCAGTCGACACTGGATCCTCGCCCACCAAGATGGAGACGCGGTGTTGGCGGTAAACTGGCTACCGGACGCCTCGCCGGAGGAGCTTGACCAGACACTTCAATCGCTTGGCAAACGTCCGGTCCGGGCCCATTTGCGACCGCTGTTGGCCGATCGCCTAGTCGATTTGCTCCTCTCGGAAAGTGGCATCCCGGCAGATGCCTGCGGCAGCGATCTAACGCAAGACCAGCGCAAGAGCTTGGTCCAGGCCGCCACCGATCAGGTCTTGCCAATCACCGGCGACCTTGGCTTCAAGGTGGCGGAAGTCACCGCGGGCGGGGTTCCGCTGGTTCAAATTGACTTGAAGACGATGCAATCTCGCAAAATGCCGGGGCTTTATTTGTGTGGCGAGATTTGCGATGTCGATGGCCGAATCGGCGGGTTTAATTTCCAATGGGCTTGGTCCAGCGGTTACGTGGCGGGGATTTCGGTTTAGGCAACCGGCGGGAGTCGGAACTCGTCGGCACCCTTTCGGTTTGTTAGAATCGAGCGTCGCCCCGTTTCCCATCACTTTGTCATCAGGGTCACCATGCATCGCATCCACGCCTCCATTGCCGTTGCGCTGATACTCGTGTTGGGGTGTGAACGGACCGCGCCGCCGGTCTCCACTCCGACGGCTGAACGTCCTCCGGCGGTGGCTCCACCGGAGCCAAAGTTTCTCGCTGAAGAAGTCGAGATCGCCCGGCAATTGAATGAACAGGATGTTCCACTATCGCAGGACTCGGATGGTCATATCACACTGGTGAATCTTTCCGAGAAAGAATTGAGTGGCGAGTTCCTGGAGAGCTTGACCCGATTACCCAAACTTGAACGGCTGATCGCTCAAAAATGCGTGTTGACCGTAGAGGCACTGGCCACCTTTGGCCGGTTGACCGAATTAGTGGTCCTCGACCTGCGAGAAAGTTCGCTCGAAGGGGATTGGTTGACCCACCTCGCGCCCCTCACCAAGCTCCGCGTGCTGCAATTTCGGGGGGCCGCAATTGAAGACCAGCACCTCCAGCCGCTGGGCAGATTGACACGCCTGAAGACCCTAGGGCTCGACGAAACCGCGGTGCATGGCGGGGGGCTGGCCAATCTCGATTCGCTCGGCGACCTGGAGGAGCTTTACCTGTTCGCGACCCCTTTCAATGACGAGGGGGTCGCAATACTGCGAAGTTTTAAGAACCTGAAAAAGCTTCGCTTGCGGCAAACCGAGATTTCCAGCGAGGCCTTTCCGGTCCTTTCAAAACTTCCCAAATTGGAAGAACTAGATGTCAGCGAGAACGAACTGAGCGAACTGCAACTTGCTGAGCAAAACCCCTTCCCGGCCCTGGAGCGGCTCAACTTGTGGGCGACTGGAATCGACGATGACGCGATTGAGGTGGTCGCCCAACTCTCCGGGCTGACATGGCTCAACCTCGACCGGAACCCACTGACCGACGACAAACTCGCGGCCCTCGCGCAGCTAACCGAATTGCAGTGGCTGCATCTCGGCTCGACCGAGGTCTCCGATGAAGGATTGCTCCGGCTGGCGCAGATTAGCTCGCTTAAGACTTTGATCGTGACCCGGACGCAAGTCACCGACGAAGGGGTGGCGGAACTAAAACGGATGCGGGCCGACATGAAAATCGAACATATCTACAAGCCGATGCCGTAGCAGGTTTCCGGCAAAAGCTCTCGTGCGTACGCTCCGCCGCCTGACAGAATCGGCACAATCGGAACGAGTCGACCACGGCACCCCATTTTCAGGGCCAACTCGTCCCCGCATTCAAACCAATCGCGAGCCGACGGCAAGCCGAAATTAGCGGGCTTTTCTTGGCCACAACGGCACTGGCAACCTATGTTATTGGTGCATGGCGAGCCATCGGAGTGCGGACATACCTCCTTCACGGCCGCCTGCCAACGCAACGGGTTTGGATTCAGGGACTGCGCCGCGAGAGCGGACCAACACCAATTTCTATCGAAACAACATGACGGCAATCGAAGAAATCTCGCAACAGCTCAAAGGGGCGGTCAAGGACGTGATGACCGTTCAGGTTCACACCGCCACCACCGGTACCCATGTCTCGGTAGTCGCCGACATGATGGCGCGCTACCAATTGCGCAGGGTGGTCGTTGTCGACGAGCACAAGAAGGTCATCGGGGTAGTCTCTCAGCGAGACATCGTCCGCGCCTTACTGACCACCATCGGCGAATCAGGCGAGGAAAACCGGGCCTCATTGCATGTTGAACAGATCCTCTCGGTTGAACGGCCGATCACGGTCGGTCCCGATGTCCCCTTGGCCAAGGCAGCCTACGTCTTGGCGACCAATAAGATCGGCTGCCTGCCGGTGGTCAATCAAGACCATTTGCTGATGGGCGTGCTTTCCACTTCCGATTTAATCCGGCATTTGGCCGGCGACCAGATCGAAGGGATGGAAAGCGCCTTCCGGATGTACAGCCCCACGGTCGATTCCAACACGCGGATCCCCGCTTACATCCGCAAGGTGAACGGCGATCTGGTGATTCCGATGAAGAACATCGAAAACCGCCGCGCCAAACTCGATTTCGCCGTCCTCGGCTACGACCCACCGACCGGCCGGATCCTGATTAAGTTCCTGCGGACCGGTGCCGACGACGCGATTCAAACCAAAATCGTCGACGACAACCTGGTGATCCCCGCCCGAGGGTTTGTGCGACACTTCAACCTAGTCGGCAAATCATCCGCCTTCGACGTCGCGGACCACAACCAGAGCAAGTTTTTGGTCCTGACGCCGAAACAACCGACCCAAAACAACGTGGAAGCAATCGGGACAACGTAAGGGTGCCTACCCAGGCTCGTAACCCAAATTGGGCGCGAGCCACCGCTGCACCTCTTTGAGCGGCATCCCCTTCCGCGCGGCATAGTCCTCCACCTGGTCTCGCGCCAGTTGATGAACAGCAAAGTATCTCGCCTTGGGGTGCGAGAAGTACAGCCCGCACACACTCGCCGCCGGCATCATCGCCAGGCTTTCCGTCAGTTGAATGCCGGTGTTCTTTTCGACTTGCAGCAAGTCGAACATGGTCCACTTCTCGGTATGGTCCGGCTGGGCCGGATAGCCGGGGGCCGGGCGGATACCACGATACTTTTCGGCGATCAGGTCCTCGCTGCCCAGGGCCTCTGTCCGGCCGAAGCCCCAGTCCCGCCGCGCGCGGCGGTGGAGCGCCTCGGCGAACGCTTCCGCAAAACGATCGGCCAAGGCCTTGGTCATGATCGAATTGTAATCGTCGAAATCGGCGTCGAATTCCGCGACGAGCTTATCGCAGCCAACCCCCGTGGTCACCGCGAAGGCACCCAGGTAGTCTCGCTTGCCGGAGTCGAGTGGCGCGATGTAATCCGCCAAGGCTCGGAAGTCGTCCTGTCCCTTGCGTTCCCACTGCTGCCGCAACGTGTACAGGCGGTGGATTTTACGCTCGGGATCTTCCGGATCGAACAGGACGATATCATCCCCGTCCGCCGCCGCCGGCCAAAAGCCGTAGACACCATTGGCGGTAAGTAATTGCTCATCGACAATGCGGTCCAAGAGCCGTTGGGCATCGTCGAACAGCTTTTTAGCCTCTTCACCGACATACTTGTCTTGGAAAATCTTCGGGTATTTCCCCTTGAGTTCCCACGACCAGAAGAAGGGGGACCAGTCGATGTACTCGCGAAGTTCCGCCAGCGGATACTCCGGCAAGGTCTTGATACCCAGGAAACTGGGCTGAGGAATTTCCAGCGAATCCCAATCGGTTTGAAATTTTTTCTCGCGGGCAGTCTTCAGTGGCACGAGTTTGATATCCAGTCGCTTCTTGTACGATTCGACCAGTTCCGCCTGCAACTTTTGATTCTTCGCGACAAACGCGGGGCAATTCTCTTTGCTCAATAGTTGGTCGACCACCCCGACGCTTCGCGAGGCGTCCAACACATGCACCGTCGCACCCTTGTATGCCGGAGCGATCCTCACGGCGGTATGTTTGGCACTCGTCGTCGCGCCGCCAATCAACAGAGGAAGCGTAAACCCGGCCGCCTGCATTTCCTGGGCGACATGCACCATTTCATCGAGACTCGGGGTGATTAAGCCGGAGAGGCCAATCACATTGACGTTATGCTCCTTGGCCGCCGCTAAAATCCTCTCGCACGAGACCATCACCCCCAGGTCGATAATCTCGTAGTTGTTACAGCCCAAGACGACCCCCACGATATTCTTGCCGATATCGTGAACGTCCCCTTTGACGGTCGCCATCAAAATCTTCCCCCGCGCCTCTTGCTCTGTTTCGCCGGCGGCCAGCTTCTCCTCTTCCATGAACGGAAGCAGATGGGCGACCGCTTTCTTCATCACCCGCGCGCTTTTCACTACCTGCGGCAGGAACATCTTCCCTTCACCAAACAGATCGCCGACGACATTCATGCCGTCCATCAGCGGACCCTCGATGATTTTCAGGCAGCGATCGTACTTTTGTCGGGCTTCTTCGGCATCCTCCACGGCATACTTGTCGATGCCCTTAATCAACGCGTACGAAAGCCGCTTTTCGACGCTCTCCTCACGCCAGCTCAGGTCCTCCACATAGCTGCTGCCGGTCTTTTGCGCCTTCACGGTTTCGGCAAAGTCGACCAATCGCTCGGTCGCGTCCTCGCGGCGATTGAAGATCACGTCTTCAATGAGTTCCCGCGTCGAAGCGGGGACCTCGTCGTACACGGCCAATTGGCCCGCGTTGACGATTCCCATATCCAACCCCGCCTTGATGGCGTGATACAGAAACACCGCGTGAAACGCTTCGCGGATCGCATCGTTGCCGCGGAACGAGAACGAAACATTGCTCACCCCGCCGGAGATCTTGGCCCCGGGACACTTCTGCTTAATCAGCTTGGTCGCTTCAATAAACGCCAAGGCATATTCGTTGTGTTCCTCAATGCCGGTGGCGATCGTCAAAATGTTGGGATCGAACACGATATCGGACGGCAGAAACCCAACCTTTTCGACCAGCAGCTTGTAGGCCCGTTCGCAGATCTCGACCTTTCGATCTCGCTCGACCGCCTGCCCCTCTTCGTCGAAGGCCATTACGACCACGGCAGCACCATACTCACGGCAAAGCCGGGCCCGTTCCAGAAACTCCGCTTCCCCTTCTTTGAGGCTGATCGAGTTGACGATCGACTTCCCCTGCACGCACCGGAGGCCTGACTCGATGACCGACCACTTCGAGCTGTCGATCATCACAGGGACCTTGCAGATATCGGGCTCGGCGGCTATCAGATTCAAATACCGCGCCATGGCTGCCTCGCCATCGAGCAAGGCGTCGTCCATGTTCACATCGATGATATTCGCTCCGCTTTCGACTTGCTGCCGGGCAACTTCCACCGCCTCTTCGTACAGTCCCTCGCGAACCAGCCGCGCAAACCGTTTCGAGCCGGTGACGTTGGTCCGCTCGCCGATGATCACGAAATTGGTCGTCGGCAGGATGGTCAGCGATTGCTGTCCGCTCAATTTCATGTGCGGTTCGACTTGCGGAGGGGTCCGAGGTGGGTACTCGCGCACGACATCGGCGATCGCCTTGATATGGGCGGGGGTCGAACCACAGCATCCGCCCACGATATTCAGCCAACCGCTTTTGGCAAAACCCTCGATGATCGACGCCATTTGCTCCGGTGTCTCGTCATACTCCCCGAACTCGTTCGGCAAGCCGGCGTTCGGGTGACAGCTCGTATAGACCGGCGCGATCCCGGATAGTTCCTGCACATAGGGCCGCATTTTCTCGCCACCCAAGGCGCAGTTGATGCCGACACTGAGCATCGGGAAGTGCGCGATCGAATTCCAAAACGCCTCAACCGTTTGCCCGGAGAGTGTTCGACCACTCGCATCGGTGATGGTGACCGAGGTCATCACCGGCAATCGCACATTGTGATCGTGAAAATATTTATTGATCGCAAACAGGCACGCCTTCAAGTTGAGCGTGTCGAACGTCGTCTCGGGAAACAGCAAGTCGACCCCCGACTGAACCATCGCCTCGATCTGCACATAGTACGAATCGACCAACTGGTTGAAGGTCACGTCGCGAAACCCGGGGTCCTCGATCCGCCGCGAGATCGACGCGGTCTTGCTCGTCGGGCCGATCGAACCGGCCACATAGCGGCGGTTATCCGGATCACGGTCGTTGAACTCATCCGCCACTTTCCGCGCGAGCTTGACCGCGGCGACGTTCAGGTCGGTGGCCAGGCCCGGCAGGTCGAACTCCTCCATGGCGACCGGAGTCGCCCCGAAGGTGTTCGTTTCGATGATGTTGGCACCCGCCTCCAGGAACTCGCGGTGGATCCCTTCAATGATCTGCGGCTTGGTGAGGCACAGCAGGTCGCTGAAGTTCTTGAGGTCCTTGGTCGCGTCGGAGAATTGCGCACCCCGCACATCAGCCTCAGAGAGCTTGTACTTCTGGATCATGGTGCCCATTGCACCATCCAGAATCAAAATCCGCTTTTCAAGGTCGTGAACGATCGAATGGTCCCGCAGCGGGGCCGGGGTGGAAGTCATGCTTGCGTCCATGGAGTTTAGTCGAAGGTGGCCCGAGAAGTTGTCGGACCCGTTAATCAAAGCTTCGCTCCCCCAACTACGAGACGCGCCTGTTGACGAATCCGCGAGGGAGGAAACCCACCATTTATCCCAGATTCACGGCCGCTAGCCAAGGATCGCTAGCGAGCCGACATGTCGCAAAAACCGCCTAAACCATCAAATCGAGCAAGTTCCCCTAGCTTTGTTTGTCGGAATTTTCTATCTAACGCTCAAGATCGCTACAGACGGTACCGATGCTTATCAGTGAAGGTATGGTACGCACTCTGTGTGCGCAAGCGAAAACCTATTGTTCCCACCGAGGGCAGGAAGCCTGAAAATGGCCCAGCAGCAATCCAGCGATTGGCAACCACGTCGCGAGGCCCAGCCGCTCAGTTCGACCAGCGGGCAGCGGATGATCCTCCGGCTCCGCGACTTGCGCGTCGCGCGGACGGTCGAGATCCAACAACCGCCCCCCTCGGAACCGGAAACCCCTGCCCCACGACCGACGATTCAGCCGCCGGAAAAGTCAATCTCCTGGCTTGAGGAAATCGAAGCAGCCGAAGAGTCCACCAACTTCACCCTCGATCATCCCCCGGCCAAACCCGATGCCGAGGAACTGCGAGATTTCGCGGATTGTACGCTGGGCGACCACTCGGAAGAAGAGGATCTCGATCAACTGAGCCTGCTGCCGCCCGGTCAATCGATCCCCCCCATCTCGCTGATTCCCGACTCGGCTCCCGTCACGGAAACGGCACCTCAAGCGAGTGCGCGGCACCAAAACGTTACGCCCCGCCCAGAGCGGCAACCGGCACGTCCGGCGGCCGATCCCGATCGTGAACAGCGACGCGTGGCGATTCTTCGCGGAGCGTGGCTCAATCGCGCGTACATCACCGGAATCTCGGCGACTATCCTGTTGGCGACCTATTTGATCCTGAACGGCTTCGGATCGCAGCGGCCGGAGGCTGCCTCTAAGTTGGACGATAGCCTGTTCACCTTTGAGGACGATCTCCCCTCCTCTAAACTCAACGAAGCCCCGGCTTGGTCGCCGCTTAAAGAATCGGAAACGGTGGTCACCTCCGAAGATTCTTATGTTCCCCGGTTCGACGCCGGTGAGGATGTCCCGTTCCTCGCGGACCGCCCCAGCCGTGATGCCACTCCCCTTTCGAATCCCAGGCTCAGTCCCGGAAATCCGACGATGATCGTCGGCCCGACGGATCGCGAACCGGTCACCAACTCGCCAGCCGCCCAGGTCCCCGACGGCTACCAACCTTCATTCGCCCCACCGAGCAACGACCTGGATGACCTCACTCCCGAGGATACCCCACAGTATGGATTTGCCGGTGGTATCGTTTCCGACAAGAGCCAACCTAGCACCGAAACCACCGATCAGGCGAGCCGAAACTCAGGCCAGGATTCCTCATCATTTGAGGATCACTGGGCCCGCAGCGAGCCCAACGATTCCGCGGAACCGCGGAATCCCGCCGGCAGCCCAGAATCGACTTTTTCAAGTGATTCGACACGTAGTTGGGAAATGCCCTCGACCGAGCGGACACCCCCCACTTCCGACAACAATGGCTGGCTAGACAACTCGCAATCGGCGGCCCAGGCTTCGCCTCGCCGCACTGCGACCCCCAACCGGGACTGGGGTTCACTCAATAATTCAAGCGAGCGGAACGACATGAACAACGTCCCGTCCAATCAGGGCGAATCGTATGTCGACCGCAACACCGTCCAGAATCCCTACGTCCAGCAAAGCGTTCAACAACCCGCTGGTTACCCAACGATCGAAAGCTATGAGCCCTACCCACCCCAAGGCCCTCGACAGGCCGAACTGCTGGGCATTGAACCGCTTGAACCCGAGATTCGCCGATGAGTGACATGGACCGCGCCCTGATCCGCGCTTACCAACACCCAACCGACGCCGAAACCACCGCGGTCACGGATCCGGAAGCGGTGCGCCAGCCACTGGCCAGCCGTCGGCCGATCCCTACGGCGGCACAACTGAAAGCCTGGAAAGCCCAGGGCGTCCGGGTCGACATCCCCGGGTCTCCCGCTTGGGATGGTTTGACCGAACAACATCAGGAGTCCGAACCGATGACTCACCCCCTGCCCAAACTCGACTCTGTTTTCGGCCCCGCCAAACAAAACGTGGCCGCCGTCTCCGAGGCGCTCGATCGCATTATGAAACGGGCCGGAGCGAAATCAGCCCCCCGCACCGAACCTCGGGGCGAAACCCAATTCCAGGCGACCCTAAGGCCGGAGCCTCCACCCGAGCCGATTACCCAAACGGCCGCCGATGTCACTTCCATTCCGGAACCGGTTGCCACTCACGATCGGCCCGGTATTCAACCACGACCGGTGGCTCGACCGCGGTGGGAGATCCAAAGCCTTTGCTGGCCCGAGACGATCCAGCCGCTGCTCTCTGAGGAGCTCGCCAGTTGGCAACAGCTCCGCGATTTCCTCTCGCAGCCCGGCAATGGCCGTTCACGCGTGCTAGGAGTTGTGGGGACCAGTGATGGCGTCGGCTGTAGCACCTTGACTATGTGCTTGGCGAAGATGCTGAGTCAGGCGGTAATGAACGTGGTGGTGATCGATGGCCGCAGTGGCACGCGTTCACTGGCCCAAGGCTGGGGCCTCTCGACCGAGCAACTCGGAGCCACGCTGCCGACGGAAGCCCTCCACAATGTCTACGACATGGCGATTTATTCAATCGAGGATCGGATCACCTTGATTCCGTCGCTCGGGACGGTGGGCGAAGATCTCGACCAAATGCATCCACACATCGAGCGGCTGCGGTGCGACTACGATGTTGTCCTATGGGATGTTGGTTTTCGCGATCCGTTCCCGGAGGCCTTGTTCCTCGCGGACGCCGCGTTCATGGTCCGCGACATGCAGTCCCTCGACGGTCCGTCCGTTTCCCGTGCCGTCGCCCACTTTGAAGCGGCCGGCACGCCGATCATTGGTGTGGCTGAAAACTTTACTCGAGAGTAACGCACTCCCACCCCACGGCGCACGCGCCACCGGGCCAGGCCAGGTCATTGCCATGTACGAAGCATATTGGAAATTACGGCGGCGACCGTTCGAGAACACCTTCTCGGAGGAGTCGTACTACCCGTCGGAATCGGCCCAGGGTGCCCTCCTGAAACTTCGCTACGCCGTGGAAAATCGCCGCGGCGCGGCCCTTTTGGCGGGACCTTCCGGGCTAGGCAAAACCTTGCTGATTCGGCTGCTGCTCAATCAATTGCCCGAGGAGTTTTCGCCTCGGCTGCATGTCGTCGTCCCGACCTTACCGGCCGAGCAGCTTTGGGCCTACATCGCCGCCCAGTTGGGTGCTCTGAACTTAGAAGGGCATATCCCCACAATCGCCGATAGCCTGCTCGCCATCGAATTATTCCTGAGCGAAAACACGCGGCAAGGCAATCATGCGGTCATCGTGATCGACGAAGCCCACCTGGTGACCCAGAATGAAACCCTGGAAGCCCTGCGACTGTTGACCAACTTCGAAACGGATGGTCAGCTCGACCTTTCGCTAATTCTCGCGGGTCAAACGGAATTGCTGCCCAGAATTCAGCGATTCCCGGCCTTTGACTCCCGCTTGGGAGTGAAATGCCTGATGCGTCCCTTTCCGCTGGAAGAGACAATCGCTTACGTCAACCACCGAGTTCGTTCGGCTGGCGGCGAGCAGGAAATTTTCTCGCCGGAAGCGATCGAGCGATTGCACCTGATCGCCGGTGGCGTGCCGCGTCAGATCAATCGCTTGTGCGATCTGGCCCTCTTGATTGGCTACGCCGAAGACCGACCGACCTTGGACGCCGACCAAATTGAGGCGATTCACGAGGAAATGGTTGCCGTCGTCCCTGAATAGCCAACGAGCAAAGGGACTGGCGAAGCGGACCGTGGCGATTAGAATCGTTCTGCGTGAACGCCTCTCACCAATCTCCGCCGCTCGATCCGCTATCCACGCCGTTACAGGATGCCGGACTCGCCTCCGTACCCTTCTGGCTGCTGGTCGCGTTCGTCCTGTTAGTTGGTGCCTTGCTTCGCGTCCCAGCACTGCCGGAAAGCCTCTGGGTGGATGAACTGCACACCGCTTGGGTTGTGGAGGATGGCCTGGGCGAGATCGCCAACCGCGCCCGAATGGGGAACCAATCTCCACTTTATTTCTATGCGGTCTGGCCGATCCGGGTCATTCTCGGCAGGCATGAAGTGAGCTATCGGCTCCTTTCGCTGCTCGCCGGATTTGGTTTGATCGTGACGGCGATGCTTGTCGCCCGTCGCTCTGTCGGCGGATATGTGGCGCCAGCGGTGGCGGGCCTGATTTTGGCCGTCGATCGGGACATGATTTTTTTCTCGACCGAGGCGCGGGTCTACGCCCTGATCCAGTGGGGCGTACCGCTGCATTTGTTGCTGACGCTCGGGTTGCTCCGATCGCCGCACCGCGGAATTTTTCTTTTGTGGAGCATCACCGGGGCGGCCCTTTTTTATCTTCACTACACGGCAGTGTTGCCACTGGCCGTGGAAATGACATTGGCGGTGTTATTGGCGCGAGGCAGAACCGCAAGGCTCTCCTTTTCACTTGCCGGTTTGGGGATCTTCGTGCTCTGCCTGCCGATGGCTTGGCACCTGCTGGAGATCGCCGGGGCGCGGGAAAACTGGGCGACATTCATCCGGCATGATGACGCGGGGGAATGGCTCCGGTGGCAACAGGTTCTCTGGCTGTCCGCTCCGCTGGCGGCAATCGCGATCATCGACCTCATTTGGCGGAAGACCCCACGAGAATCTACCTGGCGACCGATCCCCAGGGCGACCTCGGGACTGTTACTCGTCGCCGCGACCGCGCTGCTGCCGGTCGTCTTAGCGTACTTCTTAACGGCGACCGATACGCTCGCCTTGTTCTTTGGCCGATACCTGATCGCGTCCCAGACGTTGCTGCTGGTGATGCCCCTGGTATTATCGCTGATGATTCGCCCCGGCCGCTGGCGAGTGATCGGGCTAATCGCGACGTTGCTGCTCGCGTTTTGGATGCGGCCACCGCAGTCGATCCGCGCGTTGGACTTCGCCCGCTGGCCCGCGACGGTCCAACAGCCCCGGCAAGAAAACTGGCGTGAAGCGGTTCAGGCGGTCAATCGACACTTGCCGGATGAACCCACCGAGACCGTGGTTTTGGTCGCCTCCGGCTTGATCGAAGCGGACGGCCTGCGTCGCGAACATGATGCCTCACTGCGGCAATACGCGCTGCTCCCGATCCGTTCGATCTACCGCTTGCAGGCAAAAGAAGTGGACGCGATCCCGCTGGCCTATCGCTCGCCCGGTCGGCTCAGTCGGTGGCAGGTCGCGCGGATTGGAAACGCCCAGCGGGTGATCCTCATCTATCGTGGCAGCCGCGCGCGGGCCGACACCGCCGCCGCCGAGATCCTCCAATCTCTACCTGCAACCGCAGACGCTCCCGGCACTTCCAAGCCCCTCTTCCGATCGGGACAAATGCAAGTGGTAGAACTCCAACTCTCCGCCGCGGACCCACCCCCATAGAAAATGCCCGCGAAGGAAATCCTTCGCGGGCGATTGGCAGTGACCTAATTCGCGTGAGGTCTACTCGACGTTCAAGCTTCGCTCAATCGCCTCCAACATTCGCTCTAGACGTTGGATTTCTCGTTGGTTTTGCGGGGCCCCTTCTTCGCTTTCAAGCTTTTCGAGAACCTTGCCCAGCCGGGTCTTGAGCGTCTCCAAGTGTTTCTCAGGAGAGACATCGGTATCGCGTGCTCGTTCTTCACGCTCCATACCAGGCGGAGCAATTCGACGGAACTCGGGAACCATGGGGAACCCGTCAAAGCGGTCGGCCCGCATCTCTTCCATCTGAGCCATGATCCGCTCCCGCTCGGTCCTCATCCGCTCCATCTGCTTCTGGATTTCATCGATTGGGTCAAAGTCGGCACCGAACTCACCTCGGGGGAAGTCAGCCCATTCAGGAAAATCAGCCCCTGGAAGTTCCGGGAAGCCCCCACCGGGAAAGGCCGGCATTTGAGCCCTGAACCCTCGGGCACCATTGGGAGCCCGGAATTCTCCGGCCAACTTGGAAAGCTCCTCGTAAACCGCATAGGCCTCTTCGTCCTGCTTTTTTAGCAGCTCTGGGCTGTCGGCCGAAACGACTTTGGCGGGTTCATCTCCCTCAGTCACGGTAACGGTGACTTTGCCAGCCTCGGTCTTCTCGATCTTTTTGGTGACCCCATTCTCGGTTACCTCGATGGTCTGGTCCCCGTTGATGTTTTTGATCGACATGGTCCGCTGCGCCCCACCTTGCGGAAAGACCGCCCCGCCCGCGATCTGCTGACGGGCAAAGTCCATGCCGCGGCGGTTTCGCATTGGTTCCACTTCATCGAGCGCCGCTTTCGAAAGTCGGCTGGCAGTCCGGTTACCCGCTTCGGCCAACCGCTTGAGGCTCTCAACCGCCTGGCCGGAGGTCCCCTCTTCCTCTGAGGTGGCGAACTTGCGGAGGATATCGATCGAACGGCTCACCACCTCTCCGTTCCCGTTCTGGGCACCCTCCTCCAGCGGCGCAATTGCTTGACCGCCAAACGTCAGGAGTTTCTCCGAAGCCTCTTGCCGCTTGGCGAACTGGTCGGCATCGAGTTGCCGGATCCAATAGCGGACCTCACGCTCCGCATCCTCGGCCACTGCTTCGTCGGTCGACTCTTCCGCAATCAACCGGGGCAGGCCATTCCAAGCCCAAGCCATGGGAAGACTTAAAGCCAGAATCAAGCCGCCACAGACCGCACGTTTGGCAATTTGGGGAAATTTTACGGACATCAGTGCTATCAACCTCCGGGTTAACAGTACAAACAGACAGTGATGGGGGTGAATTACCCCAATGATACGCTATTTGGCGAGAGCCTTCACCCTAAAGATACGCTTGGCAGTGGGAAAAGGTTGTGAAAAATCAAGCGCGAAACCCGCTCCTTGCTCCTCCACTTCAATCCCTGCCACTCTTCAGGCGGACATAATAGCCAGCATCCTCTGACGATTGAAATAATTCCCCCGCCGCGTGCCGCTCAAAAAAGGCCCGCAGTTCCGGGGTCTCAGCGGTGATGCGGACAGAGGAGGGTTTCGCATTCTCATCCTCTTCAGGCCACGTTACTTCCCCGGTCAGGCGGCCTGCTTCGATTTCGGTCACGAGAAACTGGGAGTTCAGCATCTCCACTTTTAGTCTTTCCCCTCGTATCAAGAGACGGCAGAGAAGGTAATCGTCAGGGGACTGGCCGTCCCAGCCATCTTTCGCCGGGTTCCAGCTCTCGTGCCAAGGCTTCCAATAGGTCGCCTCGCTCGCTTGCGTCCGGTCATTTTTCATCCCCGGCAGATGAATGACGTAGCCGTCTCCCACCTTTTCGGCGAAGGTAAACATGTTGTGGGCACCAAGAACGGAATCTTTAAAGCCGACGAAAATAATTCGCACAAACCCCGGCGGGTAGCCTTCACCCGCCTCACCAAGATGGAAGAGGTAAGGTTCCCGGTGCTGTTCGTTCGGTGCCTCAAAACGATAGGCCCCGTACAACTCGGGGTAGGAAATCGCTTCGTGCGGATCGACGAGCGGATGCTTGCTCGTCGGAATCGCGCAGCCGCTGCTCAACGGCACCAGCAAAACAAGCGACCCAAGCCAGAAGCGATTGAACATTGGCCCGTCTCCCCGAGTAGCACCGTGAATATCGTCCCACACCAAAATGCTATCAGAGTCGCCCAAGGGAGGGAAGCAATTTCGCCCCGGTGCATTCCCATTTAGTAGACGCCCGCAGCCCGCTCCTTGCCCGGTAAAACCTCCAGACAAGTCGTCCACCACCCGGTGAGGATTGTCTCAATAAATTCCTCCGGCAGCCCTTCATCCCGCATTTCGTTGGCCAGACGACGATGGTCGTACGTCACCGGGGCGAACTCGATTCTCGGTCCCCTCCCCTGCTCCAGTTCCACGCGCGCGTACCACACGCAGGTCTGGCCATCGTTGGCTGGTCGGCCGATTGCCCCGCAGTTGACGAAGTGCCGACCTCCGGAAAGTGGCCGCTGCCAGGGCAGGCCGGTGTGGGTGCCGATCACAAGATCAACCTGCGCCTCTTCTAGGAGGTATTCCAGAAACGGCGTGGAGGTGGTTGATTGCCACAAAAACTCATTCGTCCGGCGGGGACTGCCATGGCACAAAAGAAGACGCCGGCCCTCCACTTCCAACCGGATCTCGGAGGGCAAACCCCGCAGAAACTCGCGATTTTCGGCTGAGGTATTTTCGAGCGTATAGCGGTAACTGATCGCGGCAAAATGGTTGTCCCGTGGGTCGGTATACCCGCATTGGCAATCGTCTAACCCATGGCCGATCGAATCGTCATAGTTCCCCTGCACGCAAGGGATGCCGAACTGATCCAACAGCGGAAAAACCCGGTCGGGGTAAGGCCCAAAGGCACCCAGGTCTCCCAGACAAAAAATCTGGTCGGCACCCCACCGCTTGGCATCGGCGATGGTCGCTCCCAAAGCCAGATAGTTGCTATAGACGCCCCCGAGAAAGGCCAGCCGCGTGGTCATGCCCGATCTCCGAAACCGAGGGAACCGCCGGAGGGATTCGCGCAGATCGAGCCATATTGGTAACACGTATAGCAGGCACCATGACGCAAAGCGTACGGCTTTAGCGACTCGGCCATGGTCGTCTCACTAAGGACCGCATCCTCCGCTTCCAGCAGAATCGGGCAGACCTGAACGCCCCGGTCGGTCACCAACCGGGCATGGTCGCATATTAGTTGCCGCGTGTCGAAGCCTTCCATCATTTCAGCGGTGACGCGTTGGCTATCACGGTAGCCTTCAGTCCGCTTAACTTCCGCCCCTAGCTTAATCGTTGGCAGCAACTTAATCCGGGGCCGAGCATAACCCGCCGCTCGCAGGACCTCCCTGAACCGAGCGAGAACCATTGCATCCTCCTGTTCCGGCCAAGTCCGAGCGGCGGTGATAATCGGTAGGAAACCGAACTCGACCAACTGGGTCACACCCCGCATCGCGCGGACGAAGGTCCCTTCGCCTCGGATTGGGTCGTTGGTTTCCGCGGAAAACCCGTCGATTGAAACGCGGAACTCCAGACTGTACTCGCTTTGGTCATGCGCCGCTTTAAGCCGCGTTAACCACTCCGGTTTCAGCACCGTGGCATTGGTCAACACGGTGGCCGGGCCTTGCCGCAGGGCCAGTTCCAGCATCGGGACCAGGTCCCGGTTCAGGAAGGGTTCTCCGCCGGTGAAGTAATATTCGTTGACGCCCAGGGCAACCGCTTCCCGTAAGCGCGCGCGGACTTGTTCCAGTGTCAGATGGCCGAACGAATCGTTGTGCGGACTGCAACTAATGAAGCAGTGATGGCAGGTCAAATTGCAGAGGGTGCCGGAGACTTGGAACCAAAGCTGATCGAGATGCGAAATCGAGACCTGAGGTGTGTCGGCGGCGAGAGGATTCATTCGCTTGAGGTGGATAGCGGGGTGGCGTAGAGGTTTAAGTTTTCACGATCTCCCAAGATCGCGAACAGCATGCGGATTTGCTCGTAACCTGATTGCAACAGAAAGTTCGGGTTGCGACCGTAACTTTTCGTACCCAGTACATAAAAATTCGGCTCGGGATTCAGCAGCAGATCTCCCTCACCGGCCAAGACATCAAGGCAATCGGCCGTTTGCTCACCCAGCAAGTGTGCCGCTAGTTTCAGCGGCCCTTCGGTGGCGTAGCAGGTGGCCAATTGCAACTCGCGCTGGGGTGCCCAGTCGGGCCGGTAACCGACGTTGGCGATGACGCGATCAAACGTATGAATCCCCGCATGCTTGCCGGTCAACGTGACCTGGAAATGATCGCTGTGCGTATCCTGGTGAATAGCATGAACTGCCGTTTCCGGCCAGTGGGTGACATGCCCATCATCGCTACTTGCGATCCGATTCGCTTCGGCGGCCAAGGCAGCCCGGCGAGGTAGCCGATCTCCTTCGATCTGCCGAACCGGGCCGTCACCCTGCTCAGGCATCGCCTCTCGGGTGATCCAAGTGACGTGTGTATCGAGCGATTCCCGCGCCAATCGGCTCAGATTCAAAATGTTGGTCGCGGCAGTGTAACCGGAGCCGATCACCAAGGTGTGCCGGGCTGCATATTGATTTCGTTGGCTTCCGTCCAGGTCCGGAATTCCGATTTCCACGTGATCGCGACAGGAGAGTTCCCCAATCGCCGGGATTCCTCCTTCTCCAAGATAGCGGGAATTACCGAACACCCCGGTGCAGTCAATGACCACCTCGCTCTCGATGGTCGATTCATGCCCATCCTGGTCGCGAATGAGGGTGACAAACGGGTTGTCCGCTCGGTCGGGCGAACCGATGTCGTCCCCTTTGAACCGGCCCTTCCGTCCCACCCCCAATACCTCGAATCCCCGCATGAGGCTGTCGAACACGAGGTCCGACTCAGCGAGCGGTCGCAGGTATTTTCGCACATAGTCGCGGCCGGTCAGGATCGCGTCGTCCGCAGGGATTGGAAAATCGGGATCCTGGGCCAATAAGGCCGAAACCCCCAGCGGCGTGCGGTTCATCGCGAACGGCGTGAACAGCGAAACATGCCCCCACGCCAACAGGTTGGCACCCACCACGCCCCGGTCGAGCAGCGTCACCTCGTAACCCAGGAATCGGGCGTACAAGGCCGCTTCGACACCAATCGGGCCGGCACCCAAAATCACAATCCGCGCGGGAGTATCGACAGCCATGCACCCGGTCCATTTCAGGCGTGAGAAATTCTTGGCCGCTCCCATTCGTCCGGGGCGACCACTCTAGCGCCAATCGTAACGCATAAGCCGGATTTTAGGAATGCGCCGAAGCTTCGGCACCTGTTTTGGTTCCCAAGTTGCATGGTGTCGATGCTTCCCGGGACGAAACTTCCACCAAAGCGACTACGCATAAGCTAACTTTGTGCGGACCCATTCACTAAGGTCCGACTTGATTCGAATTCAGGTGCCTTCAACGTCAAAGAGTAGGGTTGCGGATGGTTCAAAAAACCACACGGGTATTGATCGTGGACGATTCCGCATTAATGCGCGAGTTGATCCAGGATTTGCTGAAAGACCAACCCGGTATCGAGGTCGTCGGAACCGCCTCCGATGGCATGGAGGCGATTCGCCAAGCCGAGCGTCTCCGGCCCGATGTCGTCACCTTGGATGTCCAGATGCCCAAAATGGATGGCCTGGAAACCTTGCAGCGTCTCCTGGAGAAGCGTCCGGTCCCTGTCCTGATGCTCAGCGCCGCCACCAAGCTCGGAGGTGACACCACCTTGGAGGCCCTGGAACGAGGCGCGATCGACTACCTCGCCAAACCGGAAGGGCTCCGCCAGGCGGAAGGCCCGCTCAGAGATGAGCTCTGCCGCAAAATTCGCTCTGCCGCGGGGGTCGATGTCTTAAAGATCATCGCCATGCGTAAGGCGCGGGCCGAAAAACGTCATCAGCGGCGTGAGGACTTCGCCTCGAAGCCAGGTCTGGGACTTGTATCCCCCTCCAGCATCGAACCAGCCACGAATCTCGACCAGCAACTGATCGCAATTGGCATCTCCACCGGTGGACCACCCGCCTTGGCCGGGATGTTTGAATCGCTGTCGGCGAGCTTGCCGCCAATTGTGATCGTCCAGCACATGCCTCCGAATTTCACGAAGGCCTTTGCCGATCGGCTCAACTCCCTTTCCCGCGTGTCTGTGAAAGAGGCGGAGACCGGCGATGTCCTCAAGGCGGGACACGCCTACTTGGCACCCGGCGGCTTCCATCTAGAGGTCCGGCGGCATGGCAGCGACGGGGGCAAACTGGCGGTCTTCGACGGCCCCTCGGTCTCAGGGCATCGCCCTTCGGTCGACGTGATGATGCGCTCGGCCGCCAAGGTCTTCGGCAACCGAGTCCTCGGCGTCGTGATGACCGGCATGGGCCGCGACGGCTCCGACGGCTGCGGAGCCATTCGAGCGGCCGGCGGATTCGTCCTCGGCCAAGACGAACGAACCTCCGACATCTACGGCATGAACAAAGTGGCCATGCTAGAAGGCAACGTCGACCGCCAATTCAGCCTGGAAGACGCCCCCACGATGCTGGTGGCGTATGCGAAGAAGTTGCCACGGGGGGTGTTGGTGTAGAGGCAGTGCGAGGTTCTCCGAATCTGCGATCCAATGAGCCCAACGGCCAACAAATCATCCCCGATCCAGCCGAAACGGGGCAAGGTCGATTTGGGGTGTCTCACCCCGCATGAGTTGGGCTAGCAGTTGGGCGGTCGCGGGGGAGAGGTGCAGGCCGCTGCGGTAGTGGCCGGCGGCGAGGAAGGCGTTTTCGATGCCGGGGATTCGGCCGATGTAGGGGATGCGGTCTAAGCTGGCGGGTCGCAAACCGGACCAGGCCTGGATGAGTTGGGCCTCTCGGAGGGCTGGCAGCAAGGAAAACGCGAACTGCTGCAGGTCCTCGATCGCTTCCGGGGTGTTCGACTTATCGAAGCCTGCCTCTTCCACGGTCGAGCCGACCAGCAAGTGGCCATCGCGGCGGGGGACCAAGTAGCGAGGCCCTTCGTTCACCGGGCAGCTTAGCAGGATCGTCTCGCCGGTATGAAACAGCAGCATTTGACCCCGGATCGGTTCGATTTCCGGGCGTTGGATCTCATTGGCCAGACCGAGTTGCTCGAACAGCAGGTCAGAGAGAAGTTGCGTCCAACTGCCGGCGCAGAGCGCGACTTGGCTGCCGGTGAACGTTCCTTGGTTGGTTTCGACTCCGGTGATTCGCTGCTGGCCCAGTGTGAAGCACTGGACTTCCGTCTCCGGCACCAAGCGTACGCCTTGCATTTGGCAGGCGGTTTTCAAGGCCTTGAGGTGCCGGGGGTTTCGGACCACCGCCTCGTCCGGCAGTGAGTAGGCAGAGCGATACGGTATTTCGGCCGAAAGCCCAGGGAGCATCGTCAGCAGCTCAACCTGGGTCAGCTTCTCGACCCGAACCCCTTCCTCTTCATATTGAAACATGGCGCTGGCGAGCGAGGCTGCCTCGCCAATATCCCGCGCGACATATACCCCACCGCAAACCTCGAACTCGTTATCAATTCCGGTCTGCTCGCGGAGCCAAGCGGACCACTGGGGGAACAGTTGATGGCTCAGGCCGCGGAGGCGTTCCTGCGGTTCGAATGAGTGATCCGGGTTGGCTGGCGGTAGCAGCCCGGCCCCGGCCCAGGAGGCCTCCTTGCCGATCGCTCCTTTTTCGACGAGCGTCACCGACGCCCCGTGCCGGCTTAGTTCGAGCGCAAGCGATAGCCCGATGACACCTCCCCCCACGATCAAACAATCGGGAATCTGCTCCGCCACAGTTTTGCTGGTCCTTGTTGAATTATCTAATCGGCGTTGGGGATCACTGCCGGGCGGCGAGAGATCTTATCAATTCTTCCCGCAAGGCCTGTAACTCGGGACACTGCACAGAATCGTGCGTGAGCCGAGCCAGCAGGTCTTCAAGATCGGCCCCGTTATCCACATCGTACCAAGGGTCGAGCAGGACGTGTGAGGTGCCGCCACGTTGGAGTCTGGCAACGGTCTCAGCCAAAACTTCTGAAGTGCTCCAGGGCATGTCCTGGAAAATCTCCAGGTGGAACTTCGACATCCCGATCAGATAATAGCCGCCATCATGACTCGGCCCGAGGACCACCTCGGTCCTCTCCAGATGGGAAAAGGCGGACTCGATCATCTCCAGCGGCAGGTCGGGACTGTCCGAGCCGATCAACACCACCTGTCGATCTTCCGCGGCAAACCGCAACTGGAAAAAGTTGCCCATCCTGGTTCCCAAGTCGCCGGGAGATTGCGGTTCGACCCGCCAACCATGTTCCGCAAAGTCGGAAAAATAGTCCCCTTCTCCCGCTGGCCAATGCACTAATGATTTGCAATAACGGAGTGGCGTGAGCCTAGCTAGCAGTTGCCGCAGGAACAGACCGTACACGTGGGCCGCGGTGTTGTCCCCCAGGGTGACCGCCAGTCGGGTCTTAACCTGGCCAGGCCTGGGGACCTTGGCGAACATCCCCAAGGTTTGGTGGGTGGGCCGCTGGGAATGAGGCAACGGGTTATTTCCTTCGCTTACGTTCGGCGCGGAGCGTGCGTCGGAGCAGGACCGGATCGACTTTTCCGCGAAAGCGGATTTTGCCCTCGATTTCCACCACGGGGACACAAACGTTAAATCGCTCCCGAAGCTGGGGGTCGGCGTCGATGTCAATTAGAATAGGCTCAAGCTGCTGCTGACGAACCAGTTCGATCGCATCGTCGCACAAATGACAGCCCGTTCGCGTATAGATGGTGACCTTCGGATCGGCGGAAGATTCGGCACCAACCTCCGCCCCGACGCGGGGTGCCTTGAAAACCGACCGAGACAGGAATTCCACGAGACGTTTCAACAGATGACTTTCCGATGGAGGGGAGTACGGTTTCCGGTTTATTCATCGTACCGCTGAATTTCCGCCTACCAAACCGGGGCGGATGGGTCCTCCCGCAGTTCCGATTTAAGTTCCGCGAAAAACGAAATTTTGCGGGAAAGTTTTTGAAACACGCAGGCATTGACGTTAAGATTGGCTCAAGTGCCGTGTTCCGGTGAATCCTGGTGTGGAGAATTCAATTCTTCGCGGCGGGACTGAATACGGCTACCCCTTGTTACCCGAGAATCGCATGGCAGCGGTCGACTCCGAAAAATTCATTGAATTCGTCGAGCGAAGCAAACTGGTCCCGGAACCTCAATTGCGGACAGCAGTGGCTGATCTGCGCGCCGCCCATGGGGGGCAACTTCCGTCCGACTCTAAGGACATCGAGCAGTTTTTCATCGACCGGGATCTGCTGACCTCGTGGCACTGCGAGAAACTCGCCAACGGCAAGTACAAGGGTTTCCACCTCTCCAAATATCGCCTGCTAAGCCTGCTGGGCACCGGCGGGATGAGCAGCGTTTATTTGGCGCAGCATTTGGTGATGAACCGCAAGGTCGCGATCAAGGTATTGCCCCGCCGCCGAGTAAACGACACCTCCTATTTGGCGCGGTTCCAGTTAGAGGCCCAAGCGGTCGCCCATCTTGACCACCCAAACATCGTCCGCGCCTTCGATATCGATAACGAGGACGACACCCATTACATCGTGATGGAATACGTCCCTGGCCAGGACTTTCAGGCTCTCGTGCGGCAATCGGGTGCCACTTCGTTCGCGGCGGCGGCCGACTACATCGCCCAGGCAGCCGATGGCTTGCAGCACGCGCATGACAAAGGGGTCATCCACCGCGACATCAAACCGGCCAACCTGCTGCTCGATGACCGGGGGATCGTGAAGATCCTGGACATGGGCTTAGCCCAGTTCAAGCAGGAAGAGAACAGCTCGCTGACGATCGCGCACGAGGAAAACGTCCTCGGAACGGCCGACTATCTGGCCCCGGAACAAGCGGTGAACAGCCATAAAGTCGACCACCGGGTCGATCTCTACAGCCTGGGCTGTTCGCTCTATTACCTGATCGCCGGCCACCCGCCGTTCAACGAGGGAAGCCTGGCCCAGCGGATCGCCAAGCATCAAAGCGTCATGCCTCCGCCATTGACCGAAGTCCGGGCCGACTGTCCGCAGTCCCTCTCGGACCTCTGTCAGAAGATGATCGCCAAGCAGCCGGAAGAGCGTTTCCAATCGGCGGCCGAGGTCGCGCATACGCTCCGCGAGTGGCTGGCGACGCATGGTAAACCGATCTCGATGATCGAAACCAGCGGGCATTCCGCCAAACGTACCTTCGTCTCCTCGGCGGAGGTCGCTGGTCCCCAGGGTCGCGAGTTTGGCGGTGGCGAGGGGGGTTCTTCTGATATCGGTGAAGAAGACGATCTACTGCCGCTCGACCTGCGAAAGGACTCTCCCTCTTCCAGCAGCTTCGATCCGGCCTACTCGGAAGATTCCTTGCCAGACGATACGGTCAACCAAAAAACAACCGATACCAACCCTCGGCGGGCCCCAAAATCCAATCCCGCGATCACCCACGAAGGTTCCGCGGCTCAAAAAGGGCTCGACTCTCCGAAACCGGCAACGCCCAAACCGGGCTCTCGAAAAGGGAGCACCGCGGGGCAGCCTTCCGCTTCTCGTTCGGCCACGAGTTCGCGGAAGAAGGTTGAGGGACAATCCAGTCCAGGTTCAAGCCCCAGCCGGGTCAAGGACTCTCCATCACGGCCCTCGGCCAAAAGTTCCGCTGGCAATTTGTCCGACAAGCCGAGCAGCCTGTCTGGCGCACAGGCCAAATCCGGCAAGCAGTCCGCCGCTCCCCCGGCGCGTGAGGGGGGAGTTGGAAGTTCAAAAAAATCGGGCGGCTCTGGCAAACAGCCGACCACCCCGCGGCCCGAGATCAAGCTGCCGCCGATTGGCCCCTCGTCCGGATCGAACCTTTATTCCCAGGCCAAGGACCCACTAGCTTCCGACTTACCGCCGATCGATAGCTCGAAGACCACGCTCCTTTCCTCCGAGGTGATTCGCCAACGGGCACTGGAACAGGCTCAAGGCAAAAAGGGGAAGACCGATTTCAACAAATTGGTCCCGCTGATCGTGTGGTGCTTTGTCGGCTTGATCGCGCTCATCCTCGTGCTGGCTACGGTTCTTTATTAGCGCGGCGCACCCTCCGGTTGCGATTCTTGTTTAGAAATCTCGCGTTGCTTCCCGCGCACTCTCTCAGCAGCCGACAGTCCCATTTTCGGAAGGTCGTCGCCTGATGCACGTCCATTCTGCCGTCGATCCCGGAAGCACTTCACCACCCCTCTGGGTGCAACCAAACAGCCTGATAACACCACCAAATCGCCCCCTCCATGGGCGAACTTAGTGCGGGCAGACCGGCTCGCGCCGGTCTTTTTCCGGCGCAACCCCTTTCCCACAAGCCACTTAAACAAACAGCTTGAAAAGGCCCTCGCGGCGCACGTAGGATAGGGTTGTTGAGCGAGGCCATTCGCAAGGCCCAACCGCTGAACGACCCGGTAGCATCTCACTGAACCTTGACCCGAACGGTCGGCAACCTGAGCAGCGAGAGTCGACCGGCGGTAATTCCCCTATGACGACCCCGGTTTGAAGTACGGATTGCGTTCCATCCATTCACGAGTTTCAGTCCCATGTCACGCGCGTCCCGCAGAGGCGGATCCATTTCGAAGCTCACCAGACCGGCAGCCGCCTCGCGCGACTTCCGGGTTCCTGGTCAATTCGGAAAGCGCGCTCGTGGCGAACGAAACAACGCACCCAAGGGTGGATTCTGTCCGCCGGAGGATTGGCACGAACCGCTCGGTGATACGCGACATCACTATCGCGTGATTCATCAAGACGCCGGTGAGGGTTTCATTCACGTCCTGACCGAGCAAGAGATTCGCGATCGGCTAGCGGAGCTACCCGCCTGGATGGTGGAAGACCTGGAGGTGGTGCAACTCAGCAAGCTAACGCGGAAGAAGCTTAGCTTCCCCTGCTATGGCATGCAGTGGGGCGCGGCGATCTATCTTTATCCGATGGATGAAACCTTGATCGAGTACTTCCCGCATCCGCCCCGTCCCGCTCAAGAGGTGGAAGCGGGGATGTTCGGGGCCCACTGGGAACAAGGGGAAGAAGGATTCTGGAAACTGATTTGGGATGAGAAGTCGATCAAGGACTTCTATCTTAACAACGTGCTCATTCATGAGTTGGGTCATTTGCTCGATGATCGGAACAACAACTACGCGGCGCGAGAACGGTACGCGGAGTGGTTCGCGATCGAGTATGGCTATCGTCCCACGCGCCGCAAGCTGTTAGCGGCCAAAGCGGTGAAGAAAACGGTCCAACGTCGGCACCATAAGGCCTGATCTAATCCGGTTGCGCCCCGTTCTTTTTCGAAGGGGAACCTCTAAATTCGGCATCACCGAACATTACCTGGGTACATTGAGGCGTTTTACTCGTTATCAATGCATGCGATCGGGGCGGATTCTGGCTACGATAACGGAAGCGTACCGCCCACCTTACCGGCGACAATTGCAATCGACCTGGCTTGGCGCTGTCGGTCGCCGCGAGATTACGATTCCAGCGAAGAGGAACGGAAGATGATGTTTTGGACTCCAGTTGCTCAATCAACCCTGGCTCGGATTGGCTGGGGGCTGGTAGGGATTGCGCTTTTGGTCACGACCGGCATCGCCCACGGGGCTCCCACCAACGAGCAGAAGCAAGAGATCCAAAGCTTGCGGACGGAGTCGCGTAAGGCGACCAACCTGATCAAGCAGGGCAAGATCACAGAGTCGGTTGAGGTGATGCGATCTGTGCAGGAGCGACTGGAGAAGCTCTCCCAAGGGGGCAATGTCGCGGAAATCGCCGCCGATCTCGACCAATTGGTCGAGGCGTTCTCGTTTAGCCACGGCGTGTTGGAACTGGAAGGGTACACCCTCAAGCCGCTATCGGCCGCCAAGGCGATGGGCGGAATGGATGCCATGGCGGGACCCGCCGCACCAGGCACTGGACCGGTTCCCCTTCCCACAATGTTCCCGGCCGCCCAGTTGAGTTTTACTCGGCACATCGCCCCGATCCTGATCGCGCGGTGCGGTAACTGCCATGTCACGGGAAGCCGCGGCGGGTTTAGCGCGTCCAATTTCGCGGCCCTCATGCGGGGCACGCAGGCGGGTGTGGTGATCTTCCCAGGAGACGACTCCGGTAGCCGTTTGATCGAGACCATCGAATCGGGCGACATGCCCCGCGGCGGCGGACAGGTATCACCTGCCGAGTTAACCGCGCTCAAAACCTGGATTAAGGAAGGGGCGGCGTTCGATGGGTCTGACCCCCAGACTAGCATCAGCCAAGGGGGCGGGGCAGCGACACCGGCAATGCCGCGACTCGAAGTGACGGTCGCCACCGGCAACGAGAAAACCAGCTTCGGGCGCGATGTCGCCGGGATCTTTCAAAATCGCTGCGTCAGTTGCCACAATGCCAATAACGACGGCGGCAATCTCAGTATGGAAAGTTTCACCCGGTTCCTCCGTGGCGGTGATAGCGGGGCTCCGATCGTCCCCGGCAAACCGGCCGAGAGCATGCTGGTCAAACTGATCAAGGCGGAGGCACCCGGCGACCGGATGCCCCGCAATGGTCCCGCCTTGTCCGCCGAGGAGATCGCGAAGATCGAATCGTGGATCGCCGAAGGGGCCGCGTTCGATGGAGATAACCCCGGTTCCTCGATGGCGCGGACCCACACCTTTACCAAAGCCCTTGAGGCCTCGCATGATGAACTGTTGGCGATGCGCGAGACATCCAGCGCGACGAAATGGGAGTTGGGGCTGCCCAATGTTGAATCGGCAAAGATCGAATCGGAACACTTTCTGGTCTACAGCATTTCGGGAGAGGAGGCCGCGAAAGAGTTGGGCGAGCAAGCCGATAAGGTCGCCGATCGCGTTCGGGGACTCCTGAAAGCGCCCGCCAACCAGCCACTCATCAAGGGTCGGATGACGTTCTACTTCCTTCGCCAACGGTACGACTACGCCGAGTTCGGCAACATGGTCGAGCGGCGCGAGATCCCCTCCGACTGGCGCGGACACTGGTGGTATGACGTGACCGACGCCTATGCCGCGGTCCAAATCCCTACCCAGGCCGATTACGATCTGGATACCCTTTTGGCCCAGCAAATCGCCGGGGCCCATGTCGCCTCAATCGGGGATGGTCGCGTACCGCGGTGGTTCTCGGAGGGAGCCGCTCGCGTCATCGCCTCTCGGTTCAACGCCAAAGATGTCCGCGTCACCCAGTGGAATGACAGCCTTTCCTCGTCGGTCGCATCACTCGAAAAAGCGGATGACTTCCTCCGCAGCCGACTCTCGCCAGAGCAAAATGACGTGGTGAGTTACGGCTTCATGAAGGCGATCATGGGACGGGGCAACGGCTTCGAAACAACGCTAGGGCACCTGCGAGAGGGGGACCGCTTCGAATCCGCCTTCCAGAAGGGGTTTAAATACTCCCCGGCGGAAATGGCCGCCTGGTGGGTTCCGACCGTGAAGTAGCCCTGGGAGTCGAAACTCCCCGTGTTCGTGCAACGAGAGCCATCCTGGGGCACCCAGGATGGCTCTTTTTACATTCCCATGCGGTCATTGGGGACGGGGAAGCGATTCCCCGGAGACAAGCACCCCAGGCCCACTATGCCCCCCATTCCACATAATCGGAATTTTCACCTAAATCGTTTCAAGCGGCATCGGTCCGTTGGACGATGAACGTGAGGAATTGGAGGAATTTCGGTGGTTGCGGGAATCGACGTGATCCCACCCCAACTCCCCTCCAGCCACTCAACTTGCGCCTTGAAGGTGACCTTAGGATGACCAATCGCCTCCCCACGTTCACCCTGCCTGCCTTGCTGATGGTCCTGTCGGGGCTCGGCTGCCAAACGTTTTCAAACTCTGGCCCGGATGTCGCCGAGGTCGGCGGTGACATGCCCCAGCAGCCAATGATTATGGTCGAGATGCAATCGGGCGAGTCGACCCAAAAGTCGGTGAAACTCCCACTCGCCTCGGCCCCAACGCTCCAAGCGGCGGTCGAGCAGTCCAAGGCCGATCACAGATTCAAACGATTCCACATCGCGATTTCGCGACTCCCGCAAAATTCAGGTGGCCAGCCGCAAACCCTCGTCTCGAAGTACGACCATGTCAGCAACAAAATCCCGTTCGATAGCGACTACGCCTTGCGTCCTGGCGATCGTGTGGTGATCGTCGAGGATAAGTCCAGCGTCGTCGACGACATGCTGGGTAGTTTCCTGAACCCCATGCGTGCCCTCACCGGCTCTGGCCAAGCCAACCGGTCGCCGTTTCAATAGCGGGGTGCCATGCCCACGCCCTTCAACGTGGGCATGTTTTAGCGGGCAACCTCACCAGAGCGTCACATGCCGACAAGTCGCCGCTTCGCCTAATCCGCCACCCGCCAGCGGGCGTGAAACAGCCACACCATCAGCCCAAACAGAATGACGTTGAGCCCGCCGCTCAAGGCCACGTACCCGAAAAACCGCGGCCAGTCTCCCTCACGGGTCAGCCGGTCATCCTGCTGTGATTCGACAGGGATATCCCAAATGGCCGCAAAGGGGCTGACCATCGTCAAGTCGCGGCTGAATCGCATGAGCGGGGTTGCGGGCATCTCCCGCTCCCTTTCGCTGCCTAGCGTTTCCGAGACTCCCGGCGACGCGTCAACCTCCGCGACTACCGCCTCCTCAGGTGGTGCCGCGGCTAACTCCGCGAAGTATTGCAGCGCCAGCGTTCCGCCAAATAGGACGATGATCACGCCGTAGGTGCAGATCTGACTGTGGACCGTCTTCCGGAACATCACCGAGCAGAACAGCCCCAGCATGCTGGTCGTGACACAGGTGATCGCGACCACCAACAGATACGCCAGCACCGAGGGGATATTGTACCAATAGTGCATCACCATCACGCAGGCCAGCAGCACCGGCCACAGCAAGAAGGCGGTCAATACGGCCGAAACCCGGAACCCGGCGAGCAGCTTGGCCGAGAGGATCTGCCAGGGTGAAATCTCGGTGGTCAGCAGCAGGTCCAAGGTTTCTCGTTCCCTTTCGGAGGTGATACTCCCGGCTGAAAAGACCGGCCCCACCATGATGTTGAAGATCAGCACATACGCGATGTACAGTGGGGCCAAATGCGGAAACCAGTAGAGGTAAAACCCCATCGGGATGATCGCCAAGATCATGCTCACCTGGATTACCACCCGTAGCATGAGCGTCCCTTGGGCGAAGATCTCGCTGTGCAGCTCTTTCTCGTAAACCGGATTGGCGTGGTCCTCCAAAAGTTGCGTCCGCTTGGGTGGGGCGAACAGCCGATCGGGGAATTGATCGCGCTGAATCACCAACCCAATCGCTTGCTCCGCCTCCTGATCCAAATCGACCACTTCCTTCCCCTCGCTCCCCAAGTCCCGCGGGTAGAGCAGTCGCTCCGCCGTGACGAAGAACAACAGGCTGATGGTCACCAGCGAGGCGACTGGCACCATCACCAGCAAAATCCAGAGCCGGATACTCGCGTAATCCTCCATGATCTGCCAGAACATCGCGCCGCTCAGGGCGATCGGCAAAATCAACAGGTAGGAGACCACCAAAGAAGAGGCACTCCGCTGAAAAAACCCACTACAGGCAACCGTAATCATCCCGAACGTCGCCACGCTGAGCATCAGAATCAAATAACCCGCCAACACCTCATACAGCGATACCCCGCCCAGCGGCAGGCAGAGCATCACGATCGGCAAGGAGGTAAAGATCAACAGGGCCAAATGAGCCAAAGCCGCGAAGAGTTTGCCGATGACAATCGCCCCCGGCCGCAAGGGGCTGGCCAGCAGCATTTCATAGGTTTTCCGCTCTTTTTCGCCGGTTAGAGTCCCGGCAGCGAAACTCGGCACCATGAGCGACGCCAGCACGAACTGCCCCAGAAACAGCAGATCGAACAACCGCCGGGCCGCTTCCTGATCCTGCGAAAGATCCAACCGCTCGACCTGCGGCCAAGCAAAATAAACAATCGCGGCCAGCAAAACCTGGTAGGCCAACAGCAGCAAAAACGCCCGGAATGTGCGGAGGTTCACCAGCAATTCACGCTGGAGAACCGGATTTTCCATGAGGTACATGCCGGTTCGTCTGGGCTCCGGGATCAAGGGTGTCGTCTCGCGGTGAATGCCCCGATTGTAGCGAGCTTCGCCGGGCGAGGCGCTATCTTGCCTCTCGCCGTGCTTAATTTTTTCCTCCGTGCCCGCATCGCTTTAGGCCGCTACAATGAGGCAATGCGATTTGGGCCCGGCCACGGTCGGCTCGTGTCGTTTCACAATCGTTCCGTTTCGACCTGTCCCGGCACCCCCTGGGTGTCCTCCCGAAGGCGACCAAGCGATGTTCGGATATGAGATACACCTGGAACGCCCCTGGTTTCTGCTGCTCTTGCTCCTTATCCCGGTGATATGGCTCACCGCCTGGGGAGGCTTGAGCGCGATGGGCCGATCTCGCTGGGTGTTGGCTGCGTCTGTGCGGAGCCTGCTGGTATTGCTGATGGTTCTGGCCCTGGCCGAGGTCGACATCGTCCGCCGCAGCGAGCGGACCACGGTGATGTATCTGGTCGATCGGTCGCTCAGCATCCCCCGCGATCAACTCGAAGAGGTGATCCAGTATGCCCAGTCGACCGCCCGGGCGCAGCGTCGCCAAGCCCGGGAAGATTTGGTGGGGGTCATCTCGTTCGGCTCCGAAGCTGCCCTCGAAACACCTCCGTACAGTGGTGATCCCGTATTGGCTCGGCGGTTCGAAACCATGATCGACGCCGACAACACCAACCTGGAAGCCGCCTTGAAGCTGGCCCAGGCCTCGTTTCCGCCGGATAGCGGCAAACGAGTGGTGATCATTTCCGACGGCAACGAAACCATGGGAGACGCTCTGGGCCAAGCTAGGCGACTCGCGGCCGAAGGGATCGGGATCGATGTCGTCCCAATCCGTCGCACACCCCATGCCGAGATTTCGGTGGAAAAGATCGCCACTCCGGTTGATGCTTGGAAGGGTTCTCCCTTTGATGTCCGCGTCGTGATGCGGACCGATCCGGCCCCGGGTGGCTCAGATAAACCAGTCCCCGGCCGGTTGACGGTTCGCCGCCTGCTGCAAGGGGAAGAGCAGATGGTGGCGGAGCAAGAGGTCGAACTTACCCCCGGCAAACAGGTCTTCACATTCCGTGAAGACCTGGGAGCGGAAGGTTTCTTTACCTACGAGGCGCGGTTCACACCGATCGAGGCGGATGGGGATGGCTTCACGCAGAATAACCAGGCGACCTCGTTCACCCATATCCGAGGCCCTGGCAAGGTGCTGCTGATTGTTGATTGGACCCGAGCGGACGAGTTTGATTCGCTGGTGAAAATCTTGCAGCAGAACAAGATTGAGGTCACGGTCCAGCCGAGCAATCAACTTTTTTCCCGCTTCGCTGATTTGCAGGCCTACGATGCCGTAATCCTGGGCAATGTCCCGAGAGCCGGTGGCGACCAAGGGCAGGAGATCAGCGTCTTCAGCGACCAGCAGGTCAGCATGTTGGTCGAGAACACGCGACGGATGGGATCTGGCCTGATTATGCTCGGTGGTCCGGAAAGTTTCGGTGCGGGGGGCTGGACTAACACGCCGATCGAAGAGGCGATGCCGGTCGACTTCAGCATCAAGGACGCCAAAGTGATCCCGACCGGGGCCTTGATGATGGTGATCGACCGTTCCGGCTCGATGAGTGGCGACAAGCTCGACCTCTGCAAAGCGGCCGCCGCCGAAGCGGTCAAAATCCTTGGCCCACAGGACTATATCGGCGTGATCGCCTTCGATACCCATCCGACACGAGTCGTCCCGATTCAAAAAGTGGGCAACGGCCGAGCCGCGACGCGGATGATCTCGCGGATTTCATTAGGTGGCGGTACGGACGTTTACCCGGGCATGGAGGATGGCTATCGCTCGCTCCAATCCATTCAGGCCTCGGCCAAACATATGATCGTGCTGACCGATGGCCAAACGCCACCGAACGACTTCCAGGGCCTGACTCAAGAGATGCGAGCGCAGGGCATCACCGTTAGCGCCGTGGGAGTCGGTGCCGATGCCGACCTCAATTTGATGCAAACGATCGCCTCGGTCGGTGGTGGCAAGTTTTACCATGTTACCAGTCCGCAAGCGGTCCCGCGGATCTTCATGCGCGAGGCCCGTCGCGTTTCTCGGCCCCTATTGTTTGAAGATCCCCGGGGCTTCACGCCGCAACTGGTAAGCCAGCATGAAATCCTTTCCGGGATGGAGGGCTCATTTCCCGCGATGACCGGTTACGTGATGACCAGCGCCAAAGATCACCCGCTGGTCGAAACGCCACTCATCTCACCGCTACCAGCCAATCAAAAGTCGCCCATTCTGGCCACGTGGCAGTACGGCCTGGGGCGGAGTGTCGCCTTCACCACCGATACGGGCCAACGCTGGACCAATGCGTGGACACCCTGGGAAGGCCACGAAAAACTGTTCTCGCAGATGGTTCGCTGGGCGATGCGTCCCAACAACGAGGACGCCAAATACATGCTCACCAGCGATGTCGACGGCCAAAAGGTCCGTGTGGTCCTCACCGCCCTGGATGAAGAGGGAGACTTTGTCAATTTCCTCGCACCTTCGCTAGCCGCCGTCGGCCCGAAGGAAAACAATCTCGACCTCGATTTCAAACAGGAAGCCCCCGGCCGGTATGTCGCGGAGTTCGACGCCCAAACCCCGGGGCCGTACTTCATGGCGGTCTCTCCCGGCCCCAACGAAACGCCGCTGCGGATGGGCGTGAATGTCGGCTACTCGGCCGAGTTCCTCAATCGCGAGGAAAACATGAACGTCCTCACCCAACTCGCCGCACTCACTCCCCGCGACGGCGAGCCAGGCCAACTGGTCGAACTGTCCGGCGGCCGGGCCCTCGATGGGGACGAGGAAGTGGTCGATCTATTCCGCGAGGGTCTCGCCAGAGCCGCCCACCAACAACCCGCCTGGCACTGGATGCTCCTGGCCGCCGCCTGCCTCTTCGTGTTCGACATCGCCAACCGCCGGATCGCCTGGGACCACTACTGGCTGCCAATGCTCTGGGCAATGCTGGCCCGCAAGAAAACAGCCGAACCAGCCAACCCAGCCCTCGACCGCCTCAGAGCCCGCAAAGACGCTGTTCGCCAAGAAATCACCCAACAAAACAGCAGCCGCCGCTTCGAAGAACAAGTCCCCGCAGGCACTTCAACCAGCATCGAAGAACTAACCGAAACCACCGGCGAATCACGCAGCCAAAAGTCCGGAAAAGCGATGTCGGCTGAGGACCCGGCGAACCAGGAGACTGCTTATCTTGATCGGTTGTTGGCGGCAAAAAGGAAGGCGAAGCAAGAGCCGCGGGAGTGAGCGCGAGAACCATGGTACCAGTGAGGGGGGCAGCCCGCCCTAAGGATTGGCTTCTGGCCAGCATGGCAGTCCGGAGTATCGTACACCGTTTCTTGGGAGGCTTTAGACAACCATGAGCCAGCTTCACATCGTACCCCATAGATCACATGGACGTGACGATCAACTGCGCTCGCGGGGAATGCTTTCGCTGTTGCTACTATCTCTACTGGCAATGTCCACAATGACTTGGCCCAACGCGGCCATGGGGGACGAGGCGATTCCCCCTCAAGCCTTTGAGGGATGGCAGAGGCTGATTACAGCGGTCGAAAATGTCGAAGGTAGATTTGTGCGGGAACAATCTGCACCCTTCAACCTTGAACGAGTATCAGCGGGCAAAGACGAGTTGTCCTTTGGCCATTCAGGCAACGGAGTGATCTTGGCAACCAATCACCTTGGCATTGAAGTGATCTACGCGACAAATGGCGAGTATGCCTTTCGCGTGGAACGTCCTAAGGGAGATGAAAAGTTTAAAGTGCGGCTGTTCTACGACGGCTTCGAAGGTCGTGTCTATGAAAGATACTTAAGGTATCGATTGGAATCCTTTTTGTGGTCGGGTTTTGCGATAGAAGGGCAGCGATTGCCTGATATTTTTCGAGATGACGATGGTTGGGCATGGTCACTGTCGATGAATGAAGAGACGAGGGTGGTTACTTTGAATGTCAAAGCTGCGGAGAGCAATCGTGATGCTAAATTCGCCAGCGCTATCATTCAATGTTATCCAGATCAGGATTGGGCGATCGAGAGTTTCAAATGCAATATCCCTCGGGATGGCGGCATAATTGAATGGAGGAGGAATGGCCCTGAGTGGGTACCGCACAGGGGAGCGTGGCAATATATCGAAGGTAAAGTCACGTATGATCAAGTTGACGGCACCTGGGTCCCCAAGACCTTTCGGCGACGCGATTTTGGCGTGATGATATTTCCGATTGATGATCCAGAATGGGAGAGGCAAGATCTCTATCGGATGAAAACGATCGCGAAGCAGTCAGGAGAGGAAGCTGCCCTCACGCTGGAATCCTATGGATTGACGAAGCCGAAATAAGAAAGCAGGAATGGCCGGAAATTGGATAAAACAATTAACTATCAGCAATCACCTTCCATTGCCTGGTTGCACTTACGTACTGTTAGTCGCTGTATCTACCCTAGCCTTCCATCGGGCCATCTTCCGGGACGATTTCCGAACGACCGCGTCGGTCAATGATCAGCATTCGCAGGACGAGGAAGCTCGAAAGAAGCAGCAGCAGGGATGGAGGGACGAGCATGAAGACCGCAGAGAGCTGGACCATGGTGAATTGGCCGAGTGTCACAATCAAGGCCGGGGCGTAAAACGTCCACAACATTGCAAGGCTGCTGAGCGCGAACCACGAGGCATGCCGGAAGCCGACGAGCAGCAGAAATCCTGCCATGACCAGGAGCACGGCACCCCAGAATGCGATCGAATGGGTGACACTGATGGGCGCCCCCCCAAATCGACATCATCATGGTAAGGTAGACCTGGATGCCGCAGAGCAACCCGGTCAGCACCGAAACGCCGCCGACAACCTTCATAGGGCCCCCCGCCGCACAGTTAGTTTTCTCTGTTTCTCCCGATCTTCACGGCGGGGGTGGCACTGTCAAATCGATGCACGACTCCGTGTGCCACTGGCATCTTGCCAGTGCTTTGCTTTGCCATTGTGAACAAACGTCGCCCCGATTGTGCGGCAGGAATGATGAACGCAGAGACGCGAGGACGCAAAGAATCCGATTTAAGCTCTTCGCGTCCTTGCGTCTTGGCGTCTTGGCGTTGAAAGACTTTGATTTCAGTCACGGCCAACCTCCACTCGGCGGGATGGCACTGTCAAAACGCTGCACAACTCCGTGTGCCACTGGCATCTTGGTGAGTGCTTTGTTGTGCCATTGTGAACAAACGTCGCACCGGCCGTGCATTACCTACCTGACTCCCATTATGGCAAGACGTGAATCACCAGCCCACTCAGCCAAAACCACCCGATTCCCGGCAGGGTTAAAGCCCTGCCGCTCAAATTATCGCGTGGCCTGGTGATTTACCTTTTGCCATAATGGAGTTCAGTTGGTCCGCCCCTCGCGCGAGGTTTCGGCGCTCGCTGAAGATAGAGAACCAAAGCACTGGCAAGATGCCAGTGGCACACAAGGCAATCGACCGGCTCAACAGTGCCACCCAGGGCGTGCTTGGGATGCGAAGTCCTCTCGCAGTTCCCCCACGCTCTACGCGAGCGTGGCTACAGGAAGGTTGCGAGCGTGGCTACCGAAAATTGCTCAATACGCCCGCGGGGTCACCCTGCCCTGTACCCGAGACGGCAAGCCTTGGATCCTTAAAAATCCTTCGGCGTCGGTTTGGTCGTACGAGCCGCCACCTTCCATTGTGGCGATTCCTTCGTCGTATAGGCTGTTGGGGCTGGTTCGGCTGTCGACCATGATGTTCCCCTTGTAGAGGTTCAGGCTGATCTCGCCGGTTGCTTTTTCCATCGCGGTGCGGATGAAGGCCAGAAGGGCGTCCATCTTTGGGGTGTACCAAAAGCCGTAGTAGACGCTTTCCGCGACGACTGGGGCGAGTTGGTCGCGGAGGTGGATCAGGTCTCGGTCGAGGGTGAGTTGCTCGATGTTCAGCAGGGCGTCGTACAGGATGGTCATCCCGGGCGATTCGTACACGCCACGGCTTTTCATCCCGACGAACCGGTTCTCGACCATATCAATCCGGCCCACGCCGTTGCGTCCGCCGATCTCGTTGAGCTTGGTCACCACTTCCAAGGGGCTGCACTTTTGGCCGTTGATGGAAACGGGGATGCCCTTCTCGAACGTCAGTTTGACGTTCTCGATCTTATCGGGAGCCTCTTGCGGGCTGACGGTCATCCCGAAATCGACTTTCTCGACTCCGTTGACCATCAGGTCTTCCAGGTCGCCCGCTTCGTAGCTGATGTGGAGGCAGTTTTCATCGGAACTGTACGGCTTGGAGGCGGAGGCCTTTACCGGGATGTTTTTGCTTTCGCAGTACTCGATCATCGCGGTCCGCCCGGGGAACAGCTCGCGGAACTTGGGGATTCGCCAGGGGGCGATGATCTTCACACTGGGGTCCAAGGCCTCGGCCGCGAGCTGGAAGCGGCATTGGTCGTTCCCTTTGCCGGTCGCGCCATGGGCGTAGGCGTCGGCACCCACTTCCCGCGCGACTTGCAGGCAAATCTTCGAGATGATCGGCCGGGCAATCGAGGTCCCTAGCAGGTAAATCGACTCGTACTTGGCCTGCCACTGCAGCATGGGAAAGGCGAAGTCGCGGCACATCTCTTCGCGGCCGTCGACAATCCGCGACGACTTTGCCCCGCAGTCCTTCGCCTTCTGTAGGATCGCCTCTTTGTCCTCACATGGCTGCCCTAAATCGACGTAGACGGCGTGGACTTCATATCCTTCGTCTTGCAACCAACCCAGGATGACCGAAGTGTCCAACCCGCCGGAATAAGCCAATACGCAGCTAGCCATGAAAACGCCACTTGGGATGCAAAGCGAAGGAACTGTCCACGATCAGGTCTCTCCCTTACCGCGAGAAAAACCGATCGACACAAGCCTTTTATTGTGGGACCCCCACCCCTAAAACACAAGAGGCGTGAGAGATTACGACCGACCCACAATTGCAGCCAACCCTTCGCGGTAGGAAGGGTACTTGGGAGCAAACCCAAGCTCCCGCACGATCCGCTCCGCATTCATCCGTCGATCGGCACCCGCTCTTTGGGCGGCGGGAGAGTCGGCCGGTGGTGTCTCGAAGGTTGGCTCCGGGGCCTTCAGCAGCCGCGCGACTTCGCGGTAATATTCGCGCCGCGCGACCGGCTGTCCATCCGCCACAATGTAGACCGGGGAAACCGCATCCGCCTCCCAAGCCAGCTCCACCGCTTGGCAGGCGTCTTCGACATGAATCAGGTTGAGCGACCCTTGAGCCGGTGCCGGGATCGGCTTTCCCGCCTGAATGTCGGCCGCTCGGGGGATGCGTCCAGGGCCATAAATCCCCGCTAGCCGCAAAATAACACCCCGCTTGCCCCAGTGCTTGCCCCAGTGTGGATGCTGGCGCAAGCGGTTTTCCGCCTCCAGAAAAGCTTGCCCACCTAGCCGCATTGGCTGGCAGGGTGTCTCTTCGTCGACCTCTTCCCCCCCGGCGTCGCCATATACCCCGGTCGTGCTAATCAGGACAAAACGCTTGCAGCTTTGCGGTAGGTTCTCTAGCGTATGAGAAAGGCCATCGGCGTAAACCGTGTGCCGATCGGACCCCGACGTAGGGTCGAATCCGACGCAGTAAACGGCGACCTCCACTTCCGGAAGTTGTTTCAGGCTTACGGGTTGGGTGACATCCGCCAAGAGCGGTTCCCACCCCCGACTCGCAAAATCGAGGGCCGTTTCCTCCGATCGGGTCGTGGCCCATACCTGGGTTCCAGCCTGATGCTGGCGGTCGGCCAATCGTTTGCCCAGATAGCCGCACCCAATTACCAATCCTTGTTTTTTGCCTGACATCGCCTAACTTTCCTAAGAAGAATCACCCCAACACGCGCCCCGATTCAGGAAATGTCCCGCGAAATTTGCCTCTATCAAGAGACTACCAAACCGTTTAGGGGTTCATTAAGATGAATTGTAGCTAAATGGCCGCGTGACGGCGTCGGGAGCAAGCTCATCTCATTCCCGGTGACATCACGTCGGTAAGTTTGGGCCTCGGCAATGTTGGACCGACCCTTGATCGCTTTTCTATAATTTGCCCGAACCAGCCCGACAACATTCCGTAAGATGGTTGGGACCATCAAACCAAGGCGAAACCATGCAGCAATACCCGATGAACTTGCCCCGGATCGACACGGCGAAACTCCGAACATCGGTCGTCCGCGGCATCACCGCTACCGCGGTACTGCTGGCATTGGTCACCTCCGCTTGGGCACAAGACAAAGGTGGGGCCAGCGGCACGATTCAGCCGACCGCCCACTTCGCCAAAATCTTGGCGGGCGAGGCACCGCACGACGTGCCCGATTTGTTCTCGATGGAACAGCAGATCAAGACCGTCACCAAAGAGGCTCTGGCGGCCACGGTTGGTGTGATGGTCGGGTCGGCCCAAGGTTCCGGGGTGATTATCAGCGAAGATGGCTGGGTGCTGACCGCGGCCCATGTGATTGGGGCCCCGGACCGGGACGTGACGCTAGTGCTGAACGATGGTCGCCGCGTGAAAGGAAAAACCCGCGGTTCCGACCGCGTGATGGACTCTGGGCTGATTCAAATCACCACGCCCGGTAAGTATCCGTACCTCAAAACCCGCCGCGCCAGCGAGATGAAGGATGGCGAGTGGGTTTTGGTAACCGGGCACGCCGGCGGAATCGAACGAGGCCGCCCCCCCGCATTAAGACTAGGCCGCGTGCTGATCAATCGGGCCGATGTCGTGGAAACCGACGCGGTGCTGGTGGGTGGCGATAGTGGCGGCCCCTTGCTCGATATCTGGGGCAATGTCGTCGGTATCAACAGCCGGATCGGCAACCGGATCACGGCCAACATGCATGTCCCAACCGACGCCTACTTGGACCAGATGGATTGGCTCAAGGACTCGGTCGCTTGGGGTCGGCTCCCCGGCACACGCCCTTATGTCGGCGTGAAATGCGATGTCGACGGCAACACGCCGCTGATCGTCGAAGTCACGCCGCAGTCACCGGCCGAAGAGGCGGGGCTCCGCGAGGGTGACACCATTGTCTCTTTCAGCGGGCGTAAGGTGCGGACTTTTGACGACCTTAAACTGCTTGTGAATCAATTCTCTCCGGGGGATCGCGTCGGACTGGAAGCACGCCGCGCCGGGGGAGAGCTTGTGAAGGTACAGTTCGTTATCAAGGATCGACGCGAACTCGAAGATTAGGAACCCTTAACATAACCTCACTCATCGGCTGATTGCCTCGGGGAAATCGCTGATGGTTGGAGTTAAGTTAGGCACACTAAATCCCCCAGGGTGTGGTCAAGATAGCTTGCCCCGCCCATTCAGGAGTGAACGCGATGCCCGCTCGGTCCTTAACGATCGGTCGCCCTAGTGCGACTTGGTCCCTGTCGACCTGTACCCCTTTAATTCCGATCCTGTTATTCCTGGTTTGTCTGACCCTTTGCCCTTCGCCGGCATGGTCGCAGGTCAACGATGGAATCGCGACGCGGTTCATGAAACGCGTCAATCAGCGGACCAGTCATCAGGTGTTGACAGCGTTCCATCCGATCGTTGAAAAAACCCGCTCCGCGACGGTGGAGATCCAGCGAGACGGCAAACGTCGCGCGATGGGTGTGATCGTCGACGCCGATGGCTGGGTGATTACCAAGGCGAGCTTGGTGAACTACCACTCCGCCGACGCCCCCCTGCTCTGCAAGCTTTCCACCGGCAAAACGCTGGAAGGACAAGTAATTACCGTCGATAAGAAAGCGGACTTGGCGATGGTGAAAATCGCCGGGGCCAATCTGCCGGTGGCGACTTTCGCCGATTCACGGAACCCTGATGTCGGCAGCTTGCTGGCCACCGTAGGTCACTCTGAGGATCCGCTGGCGATCGGTGTCTACAGCCTTTCCCCGCGTGAGATCAAGCTCAAGCAGGCGATGCTGGGAGTCAACCTCTCGCAAAATCCTGGCCCGGCCTTGGTCGACGCGGTCGTGGAATCGAGCGCCGCCGCCAAGGCGGGAGTCACCGCGAGCGACATCATCCGCAAGGTGAACGAGGAGTCGATCGACACCAGCAACAAGCTGATCGAGACGATCCGCCAATACCAACCAGGCGACCTGCTGCGGCTCTCCGTTGAGCGAAACGACAAAACGATCGACCTAGAGGTCACCCTGGGCGAGTGGATCGCCGGCCCGCAAGCGGCTCGGCATGAGTTCCAGAATCACCTGGGGGGAGAGCTCAGCACACGTCGCAGCGGTTTCGCGGCGGTCTTCCAGCACGACTCCTACATCCAACCGGCCGACTGTGGCAGCCCGATTGTCAACCTGAAGGGTGAGGTCGTCGGATTGAACATCGCCCGCGCCGGACGCGTGGCGACTTTCGCTCTGCCGGTCAGCACTTTAACCGAGACGATCAACCGACTAAAATCGGAGGCGACGCAATTGCTTCAGGACTCAGACCAATCGTCGGTCGTTTCCACCTCCCGTCCTTAACCCCGTCCATAGAATCGGCGAGCGGCGGTCCATCCGCCGAGAACCCTAGATGTCCGACCAACGACAGCAGCTAAATTCCAGTATCCTGGAACTGAGAAAAGAACTCGCCGAGAACGAGCACCTCGATCCAGCCACGCGCGAGCGACTGAGAGGGGCGATCGAGACCCTGGAAGATGCCCTTATTCATGAAGATGAGGAGACCTTGCAGCACCCCTCCCTGACGGAAACATTCCGCTCGACCGCGGAAGACTTTGAGGACTCGCACCCCACATTGACCCGGATCGTCGGCAACTTGGCCGATATCCTGGCCAATAGCGGGTTGTAAACACTGCGTCGCTCTAAACACTGCGGCGTTCGTCGCTAAACTCCGATTCACCCAACACATAAAGCCCGCGATGGATCATTCCACCGCGGGCTTTTTCTATGGTTTGGATCCGCCTTGGTGGCTTATCTGGCCTTGCCACCGACTGAGATCAAGTGATGGCTCGTCCGCAAATACAACACGCCACCGGAGATGGCCGGGGTGGCTTCGCTCGATTCCCCCAGCGGCATCCGAGCCAATTGCTTTAGTTCCGGCGTCGCGGACAGGACAACAAAGTCCCCTTCCTCCGAAATACAGCAGATCCGATCGCCAATCCGAACCGGCGACCCATAATAGTTTCCGCCGACGCGCTGTCGCCCCAACACTTCGCCTGACTCGGTATCGACGCAGCTTACGATCCCCTTGTCGTACCACAGAAAGGCGAGCTTACCGTAGCCAACCGAGGTCGGGACGTAGGGTGCCTGCCGGTCCACCTTGAAAGCCATGGCCGGAGGCGACTTCAACGGATCGACCGCGACCACATAGTTCCCGCCTCCCCCCGAACCGACTGAACCGAAAATCAACCCGTTGATGACCACCGAGGAAGAGACGCTTCGCTTGTCGAACAACTGGGTCGCCCAGACTTCTTTGCCGGTCTCCGGATCGTGGGCGGCGATGCCATGGGCCGAAGAGTTGCAGATAATCAAGTCCTTGCCTTGGGGATCGGTGTAAATGCAAGGTGCCGAATAAGCGGCGACATCATTTTCTCGCGGGGTACGCCAACGCTCTTCACCTGTTTTGCGGTCGACCGCCAGCAGGAAGCTTTCCGCCTGTTCTCCCCCTGCGGCCGACTCCGCGTCTTTGTGGACCATGTGCGATAGGATCACCATGTCCTTGTAAATGATCGGCGAGGCACCGAAACCATGCTGGCTGACCCAGGGCCCCAGGTCCAGGTTCCACGATTCATCGCCATCGTGACTATAAGCGACCAGCGAGGTACGGCTCGGTTGCGACCACGCGATGTAAACGTGATCCTCATCGACCGCCGGGGTGCAAGAAGCGTAGCTGCTTTTGGAATGCAATTTGTGCGCGACGCCCTGGTACTGTTTCTCCCAGAGAATCTTTCCGCTGGTCGTCTCGATGGCCATCAAGGAGATTTTCGCCGAGTCCTGATTGGCGCACATGAGAAACGCCTTGTTTCCCCAGATCACTGGCGAGGAGTGGCCACCCCCAGGTAGCTTGATCCGCCAGTTGTAATCCGCCTCGGTGAACTCCAGCGGAATGGTGGTCGCTTCGGAGATTCCGCTCCCGTTGGGTCCACGGAATCGGGTCCAATCGTTCGCCACGACCGGGCTCAACCATCCGGAAAGTGGCAAACCGAGCAGCAAGGCCAGGCAACAAACGCGATTTAACATTCGACCACCATCTGCGGGAGGAAAGTTGGGGAGGGGCGTACGAGAGGAATTCCAGCGAGGGGAGAAACAGCGCGGCGTCTTCCCACGAAGGCCCCTCACAGACGACTCAGGCGCAACATTCGCCCGATCGAACCATCATACGCCACCACTGGCAGGACCGGTTTCGCATCGCCACGACAGGGAAAAATCCAACGACTCGGCGTAACGAAAAAACCAATTTACCCGATGGTAATCATTTCTGGACCAGGTTTCCACGTTCCCGCCGAGAATTATCGGTTCGGGGGGCAGCGAGCCAGTGGGGCGGGTTGAGGGGGGTTCGCTGGCTGAAATCCTCAACCCACGCGACCACGCGTTGATCCATCCAGCGGCGATCCGGCACTACTTTCCGCCGCGTGAGGAAACCGAGATGGCCTCCATTGGCGGTAATCTGGATCTCCGTATCGCTGGCAACTTTATGATGGCTGTAGATATCGACGGGGACCACGCTATCGTCAGCGGCCGCCAGAATAAAGGTCGGAACCTGGATTTGGGCCAGCAGCGGTCCACTGCTGGCGCGATGATAGTAATCGTCGACTGACTCAAAACCACACCGGGGCGCGGTAAAGAGGGTGTCGAATTCATGAATCGAATTCAACCGCCGTGGGAATTCACACGGAGTCAACTCCGGGAAAATCGCCTGTCGCCGCCGGACATGGGAAACCAACCGGCGAACGAAATCGCGATCGTACAGCCGGTTGACCCCCCGCGACATGTTTTTGCAGCAATATTTTAGGTCGATCGGGGGCGCGACCGCCACGACGCTATCGAGCCTCGCGGTGGGCGTGCTACCGTACTCACCCGCCAGCTTCAGGACGATGTTCCCACCCATGGAGAATCCCATCAGGGTGGTCGGCGATTGGGGGCAAAGCTTCGCCACGAACCGCATCACCGCGTCGATATCCTCGCTACAGCCCGCATGAAATGGGCGTTTGGCCAATCGGCCACCTGCCCCGCAGCCGCGGAGGTCGACCCGAAAGGTGCGATAGCCCCGCTGCTTTAGCTTGGCGGAGATCCGAACCAGATAGCCGCTCAAATGGCTGCCACCCAGGCCATGGACCATCACCACGACCCGATCTCCCGGGACCCAGCAGCCAGGGCAGTCGTCGTGAATGACCATTTGGTCGCCATCGTCCAGCAGCACGACGTGCGGCTGAGCCGAATAAGCCAAGTCCGCGCCGGACCAATACGCGGCGACAACCGTCTGCAGGTGCGAACTTCGCAGCAGCGGATGCGGAAGAAATTCAGTATGAAAACGCGAGAATCCAGCCATGTTTGTTTAAAGTACCGCGATTAAACGCCCTCTCCGCCACTGCGAACCTATGCGGAGTCAACTAACGTTGAATCTGATATTCCTCGATCTTGCGATACAGGGTCGCCCGACTCGTACCGAGCAATTTTACGGTCTCCGGAATGTTACCTCCAGTCTTCGCCAAGGCTTCTTCGATTAACTTCTTCTCCCAGAAGTCAAACCGTAACGATTCCGGCTCGCCCAGACCTGCATCTCGCAGGCCGAGGTCGTGTGCCTCGATCGTGTCCCCCTCGGCCAAAACCACGGCGCTATCAATCACATTTCGTAATTGACGCACGTTCCCAGGCCACTGATATCCGAGCAATTTCCTTTTTGCCGCGGGCGAAATCTTCAGCATCGGTCGACCATGTTGTTTCCGGAAGTGATCCAGGAAATGGTCGGCCAGCATTTCGACATCTTCGCCGCGATCCCGTAAAGGTGGAATATATAACTCAAAGACCGTTAAGCGATAGTACAAATCTTCACGAAATCGTTTTTCCCGCACAAACTCCGCTAGATCTCGGTTGGTCGCGGCAATCACGCGGACGTCGACACTTACCTCTTTGGTCGCCCCGAGAGGCAAAAAAGGATGCCCCTCCAAGATTCGCAGCAGCTTCGCCTGGCCATCAAGCGTCATCTCTCCCACTTCATCCAGAAACAGGGTCCCGGTATCCGCCTGCTGGAAAAATCCGACATGGTCCGCATCGGCCCCTGTAAACGCGCCCTTACGGTGCCCGAAGAGTTGGCTCTCCATCAGGTTCTCCGGAATCGCCGCGCAGTTGACACTCAGCAGCGGTTGATCCGCGCGGCTTGAGGCCTTGTGCAGGGCCCTTGCTACCAGTTCCTTACCCGAGCCGCTCTCGCCGCGGACCAGGACACAACCGCCCGCTTTCGCGATTCGAGTTATTTTTTGCTTCAACTCTCCCATCGGTGAGCTGTTACCGATTAGTTCATCGAACGCGGCCGATTTATCGACCAAGCGCTGATATCCGGCCTGAAGCTGGGCCACTTCCCAAGCGCGAAGGAGCCGAATCGCCAGAATGTTGCAGGCGGAGATCGCGAAATCGAGGTCGTTCTGCCAAAATCGCTCTCGTTCGCGATAAAGATGAATCGCGCCGAAGGTGGTCGACTTGCTCATCAACGGGACACAAATCGCATCCGCGAAGTGGGTTAGCTTCGCGCTCTCTTCCGACTGGGCCTCGTTCGCGATCCAGATGGCGTGTCCCTGACTGCAGACGATCTCGGTTAACGATTCGCTCAGCGGTGCCAATCCTTCGGCATCGGCCGGCACAATCCGCTTCGCCTTCAGTTTGCCATCCTCTCCTAGCCACAAAAAGCCGGCCATTGCCGCGTGCGTTTGGTCCCGGAGCAGATCGAGCGTGATATCGATAATCTCGCTCGGGTCGTCCTCACCCAAGAGCCGGATGGCGAACTGGTGGAGCAGAATGAGCCGCTGGGCCTGCTGGTAATCCTTCAATTCACGCAGCGCGATCAGATTGGTGTCTTTGGGATTGATCGGGAAATCGCGGACGATCGTCTGGGTGACGCTGCTAGCAAAGGCGTCGTGCGAGGTGGGGGGCTGGGCGCTGCAATTGAAGGTGAACTCCGTGTCGCCGAACCGCAGGCGCATCCCATCCGTAAGCCGTATCCGAGTGATCTGCTCATCCTCGGCATAACTCCCATTGCGACTCTCCCGATCCTCCAGCCACCACGCCCCCTCTTGGTGGGACACCACCGCATGGACGCGCGAACAAAGTGGATCGGTCAAGGTGACATCACACTCCAGCCCCCGGCCGATCAGCGTCTCATGAGACTCATCGAGCTGGAAGTTGGTCCCCGGTCCGCCGCCGGACAGCATTTTTAGGTAACTATAGATGGCCATTAACCTTAGGACCGGTCGCGAAATACTCCTTGAACATACCGAGGCGATTTTGGCCGACCCGATATCCCTCTACCACATTTCATCTTATGTCAGATATGCGGGGGGAATCCAGATACCCAAGCCAATTCCACAAGCTGAAGGTCGATTCAGCCCACCCCCAACCCGCAGCTCTCCCACGGTCTTGCGACCGTAGCTACCGCAAGATTTCGTCGTAGCCACGCTTGCAAAAGCGTGGGGGAACTGCAAATATTCGCACGACGATACCGGGTCTACCCTGGCCCCGCCCCAAACTACCGGGATTGCCAACAAGGAAACACTTTCACCAGCCCACCTACGGGCAGGGTCGGGGACAATTTGATTAGCCGCCAAAGTAATCTTGGCCCTCGGAGGCTAGGCGGTCCGATAACCGATGTTGCCCCTTGCGGTAACTACCGTTTGCGGCAACCCTCAAAGTTCCCCCGCCCCTTCCTTGAAAAATGCCTTGCGGGTTCGAATCGCCCCCTTGATCGATCGATTGCCCCAGTCACCGTAAAAGTTTTCAATCTTGCGAGATCACTTCCCCCCCAAACTCCATTCCGCGGCGAACCAAATAGCCCAGCGACTGGCGAAATTTCGTCACTTGAGTGAGGTGCGGCATAGCGGTACGATAAACCATAACCCCTCCAGCTTGTCTATTCGCGAAATACCCGCGGACCTTCACGGATCCTGATAAGGAACTCCCATGACACTGATTCATCGAACCTGGAAACGGCTCCGCCATCCAGGTATTTTCTCGTTATTACTGATCGGGGTCTTGTCCGGTCTGGCGATTTCAGCCGCGATCCCCTCCCTGCTGACCGCCCAACAACAAGGGGGCCCGCCCGCCAACGGTCGCAACTGGGATCGGCTTCCGGAACGTCAAATTTCCCGGATGGTTTCCCGCTTATTGTTGCGAGATCATCTCTCGAACATGCCGTTGGACGAAAAAATGTCGCACCGGGCGTTCGATAGCTTCCTGAAGAATCTCGATCCGCTCAAGGTCTTCTTCCTGCAATCGGATTACGACGAGCTGGTCCAAAAACGTGACACGATTCACGAGCAGATCCGCTCCGGCAACACCGAGTTCGCCCAAACCGTGTTCAATCGTTTTCAGAAGCGAGTCGATGAGCGAGTCGCAACGGTTGAGAAGCTGCTGGCCGAACATGAGTTCGACTTCTCCCAGGAAGAGTCGTTTGTGACGGATGGGGAGGCTTTGAAGTATCCTCAAAACGAGGCCGAAGCGGTCGATCGTTGGCGGAAACGGCTGAAATACGACCTGTTGACGCAAAAAGCGGACGACAAGACGGAGGAAGAGGCCCGCGAGCGCATCAACAAACGATATCGCAGTTTCGCCAAACGGATGGGACAGACGAGTGACGACGAGAAGTTGGAGATGTTCCTCACCTCGTTCACCAGTTCGTTCGATCCGCACACCACCTACATGTCTCCGGCCAACCTGGAGAACTTCTACATCTCCATGCGGTTGAACCTGGAAGGGATCGGCGCGGCTCTGATTTCCGATGATGGGTTCTGCAAGGTCTCCAAGGTGATTCCTGGGGGTGCCGCCGATAAGCTCGGCAAAAAGAACCCTGAGCAAAAGCTGGAACCAGAGGATGTCATTGTCAGTGTCGGCCAAGGGGCCGATGGCGACTTGGTCGACGTCGTCGACATGCGGTTGTCCGATGTGGTCGACCTGATCCGCGGCAAGGCCGATACTAAGGTCCGCCTGGGCGTCAAAAAGGCGGGCAAAGGGGAAACCCGGATCTTCGATGTGACCCGAGCCAAAGTCGAACTGACCGATAGCGAAGCCCAGGGTGAAGTCGTGGAACACGAATCGCCCGACGGCACGAAGAACAAAGTGGGCTGGATCGACCTGCCCGCCTTCTACATGGATATGGAAGGGGCGCGCCGTGGTTTGCCCGACTTCAAGAGCAGCACGCGCGATGTCGCTCGGTTGCTGTCGGAGTTCAAGGAGCAAAATGTCCAATCGGTTGTCTTGGATCTTCGCCGCAACGGTGGCGGTAGCCTAACCGAGGCGATCAACCTCACCGGGCTGTTCATCCATGAAGGGCCGGTGGTCCAAGTGAAGGACGGCGAAGGCCGAATCCAGGCTTACGACGATTCCGACGGCAACATGCACTGGTCCGGGCCGCTGGTCGTGCTGACCAGCAAGCTAAGCGCCAGTGCCAGCGAAATTTTGGCCGGTGCCATTCAAGACTATAAACGAGGCTTGGTTGTCGGCGACGACGCGACCCACGGCAAAGGGACCGTGCAAACTTTGCTAGACCTAGGCCGCGAGGAAATGGCGGGTGCCAATCCGGTCAATCCGCCGAAACTGGGCGCGCTCAAAATTACGCTGCAACAGTTCTATCGCCCCAACGGCGAAAGCACCCAGCAGCGCGGCGTGTTGGCCGATGTGCCACTCCCCTCGCTGACCGCGAACATGGATATCTCCGAGAGCGATCTCGATTATCCGATTCCGTGGGACCGCGTCCCTAGTGCCAAGTTCAAGATCTACGACATGGTGAACACCGACATTCGGGCGGAACTTAATCGCCGTTCCGACCAGCGTCGGCAGGCCTCCGAGGGCTTCCAAAAGTCGCTCAACACCATCGCCACCTACCTCGACCAGAAGAAACGAAAGGAAGTCGACCTCAACTACGACACCTTCATGGCCGAGTACAAGGCACTGGAAAAAGACAAGGCGGAGGAAGAGGCCCTGGAGGAACCGGAAGGAGACGAGATCGTCACCAAGGATTACTACTTTGACGAAGTGATGAGTGTCACCTCCGATTATGTCCAGTTGCTCCGAAAGGCCCGCCTGGCCGCCACGCAGCCCGGCACCGGCAACCGCCAACTCGGCCCCACCGAGAACTAAGCGGCGTTTTCCGACGTCCATCGGTGGTAGGGTGGGTGCAGCCCGATAGGGCGGAACCCACCGATGGTGCGCGGGTCGAATTGGCAGCGCGGAATGGGTTCGGTGCTGTCGGAGTCCGCATGAGCCCAGGCCAATTTGACGCCGCAAAGTGGGTTGGCGATGGTGGGTTCCGAGGACTCCACCCACCTATTAGCAACAGGAGACGCTCTCCCGAGAGCGTCTTTTTTTGTGACTGTGTGCCCCATCCAACCACTTTTAGGTCAGCGGGATTTCCAACCCATCGTGGGCCAATTGCATGTTCTCCGGCAACTGGGCGTTGGTCGCTTCATGCTCCAAGTGGCAGGAAATATGCGTGAAATAAGTCTGCCGGGCACCTAGTCGCTCAGCCACCTCCACCGCTTCACTCAACGAAAAATGGGTCGGATGGGGTTGCGGGCGGAGGGCGTCCAGAATCAACACATCCAGGCCTTGGAGCTTCTCTTCCGTTTCCGGTGGCAAGTAGCTGGTGTCAGTACAGTAGGCCACGTTCCCGACGCGGAAACCGAGCACCTCGAACCGTGGCCCGTGGATCAAGCGTAAGGGAGTGATCTCGGCACCCAGGATGGAGATCGGGTCGAGCGTCAGCCGGTGGATTTCCATTGCCGGAGTCGCCCCGACATGCGTGGGCTTTTCGTCGGAAAAGGCGTAATCGTAGGCCATCCGAATCCGCCGCTCCACCGCCTCTTCACAGTAGATTGGGACACCATGCCCCAGATAAAACTGAAATAGCCGGATATCATCCAGCCCGAATAGGTGGTCGGCATGTTCATGCGTGAAGGCAACCGCATGCACAATCCCAATCCTCGCGGCCAGGAGTTGGGTCCGGAGGTCGGGCGGGGTGTCGATCAGCAGATTCCCTTCCGGCAGCCCTAACACCACCGAGCACCGCATTCGCTTGTTGCGGGGATTATCGCTCCCACAAACCGCGCAAGGGCAGCCCAAGGCGGGTACCCCCACAGAGGTCCCCGTCCCGAGGAAGACCAGTCGTCCCTCGATATCCCGGGTTCGAATCTCTTTTCGCGGCGGTGGCGCAGGCAAGTGGAAGGCTCCAAGGGGTATTCGCGTTATGAGCGGCGGGGTTCAACCCCGGCGGGAAGGCGCGGGCAAGTAACAGGCTCCAGGAACTCTTCGAGGGGGATCATCCGCGAAAACAGTGTCTCAACCTGACAATTACCGATCGACCATCACGTTGCAACCCCACCCCCAGCCAGGACGTGCGGGCAGCGCAGAGGAGAAAACGTAGCAAATCGTCCCAAGCTAACCACTTCGGTCGGAAGATTGGGCCGAACTCGGGGAATAACTGGGAGATAGCTTAACCGCCACCACCGCCGAAGCGCGGTTGACCCCCTTGGTTAATCCATATAATCTACGAGACGGGAAGGGTTTGCGCGCATCGACCCGGGCCACCGGCTGGCCTCGCGGATCTAGAACCACGGTTGTGGTTAATGCCCTCCGTTTTCTTGCCGACAGGTAGAGTAAGGGACTCATGGAGTTATTAGAGCGAATTTGGGAGCAGCTTAGCCTCTTTTTTGGCGGACTGCTAAGCGGGTTCGAACGGCTGATTACGTCGATGTTCGGCTCGTCGAACGCTCGCTATATCAAGCGACTACAATCCACAGTCGACTCGATCAACGCCCTGGAACCGAAATACGAGGCGCTCTCCGACGAGGAGCTGCGGGGGCAAACCGACTTATTCCGTGCGCGTCTGGCCAAAGGTGAGACGCTCGACGACATCCTGGTCGAGGTCTTCGCCGTCACTCGGGAAGCGGGCAAACGTTACCTGGGCCTGCGGCATTACGACGTCCAGATGGTCGGTGGGATCGTGCTGCATCGTGGTTCGGTCGCGGAAATGGTGACCGGTGAAGGTAAAACCTTGGTTGCCACCTTGCCGGCCTACCTCAACGCCCTGGATGGCCAAGGCGTGTTTGTGGTGACGGTCAACGACTACCTGGCCCGCCGCGACATGGAATGGATGGCCCCCCTGTACCGCGGGCTGGGCCTGACGGTCGGCACCATCCAAAGCGATATGGCGGTACTCGATCGCCAAAGAGCCTATAGCTGTGATATCACTTACGGAACCAACAACGAATTCGGCTTCGATTATCTCCGCGACAACATGCGCCCCGCGGCGCGAGGGGACAACCGTTTCCCGCTGCAGTACCAGCAGTCGCAGGGCAAGTTACACTACGCAATCATCGACGAAGTGGACAATATCCTGATCGATGAGGCCCGGACCCCGCTGATCATCTCCGGTCCCTCAAACGCCAACAAAGAGCGTTATCTGGCGGCCGACAAAATCTCCCGAGCCTTGAAGCGAGATCTGCACTTCGAGGTGAACGAAAAAGACCGCACCACCAACCTTACCGAGGAAGGTGTCCGCGAGGCGGAGCGTTTGGCCGGCGTCGAAAGCTTCTACACCGCCGGCAACATGGAGTGGCCCCACCTGATCGACAACTCGCTCAGGGCCCACAACCTATATATCCGCGACGTGAATTATGTGGTCGAAGACCGCAAGATCGTGATCGTCGACGAGCATACCGGACGGAAGATGGAAGGCCGCCAGTGGAGCGATGGGCTGCACCAAGCGGTCGAGGCGAAGGAAGGGGTCCCGATCAAGGAAGAGACCCAAACCTTGGCCACCATCACCCTGCAAAACTTCTTCAAGCTGTTCGACAAGATCGGCGGCATGACCGGTACCGCCATGACCGAGGCGGGCGAGCTGTGGAAAATCTACAAGCTCGACGTCGTCGCGATCCCGCCCAACCGCGAGATGAAGCGGCTCACCTCCACCGACGTGATCTTCATGTCCGAGCAAGAGAAATACGAGGCGGTCTCCGAGGAAATCGAGCGGCTCAACAAATGGGACGTCATCGACCTGAAGAACGGCGACCAACTGTGGGGCGATGTCGTCAAGGACGAGAAGGACGCGGTTGAGTTTCGCGCCCAAGGCAAAAAAGAGGCGACCCGCGTCGCCCGTTCAGAAATCCGTTCGATCCAGCTCAAGGGCCGCCCGGTTCTGGTCGGTACGGTCTCCATCGAAAAGAGCGAACGGCTCTCGAGCTTGCTCGAAAAGCGGGGGATCAAGCACGAGGTCTTAAACGCCAAGCAGCATCGCCGCGAGGCGGACATCGTCGCTCAGGCGGGCCGTTACGGGGCGGTAACCATCGCTACCAACATGGCGGGGCGTGGTACCGACATCATCCTCGGGGGCAATCCCGAGACGATGGCGTGGGCCCAACTCCAGCACAAATACCCGACCCGGCTGGAGGTCCCGCAAGAGGAATGGGACGCATTGGTCGCGGATTTCGAACAAAAGTTCGACATGAAAAAGCAGGGAGAAGAGGTCCGCGAGTTGGGCGGGTTGCACGTGGTCGGTACCGAGCGACACGAGTCGCGGCGGATCGACTTGCAGCTTCGTGGGCGCTGCGGACGTCAGGGAGATCCCGGTAGCTCGCGATTCTTCCTCTCGCTGGAAGACGACCTGATGCGGATTTACTTTGGCAACTGGGCCAAGGGATTCCTCGAAAAGTTGCCGGCGAGCCTTCGCCCGCAACCGGGAGACGCGATCGAAAGCCGCACCGTGATGCGGCGAATCGAAGGAGCCCAGAAGAAACGGGAAGAGCAAAACTTCGAGGCCCGGAAAAACCTACTCGAATACGACGAAGTCATGGACGAGCAGCGGAAACGGGTTTACGGTTTCCGCCAACGCGTATTGGAAGGGGACGACTGCCGCGACCTGATCGCGGAGATGGTCGAGCGCCAAACGGAATACCACGTCTTGATGTTCACGAGCAAGGATTTCGGCGAAGAGACCTTTGCCCGCTGGGCCGGCGAGAAACTCTCCTGCGATTTCAAGGCCCGCGACTTCCGCGGACGCGATATCAAAGACGCGAGCTCATTCGCCAGAGACGAAGCGGAGCGTGCCGCCGAGTCGAACATCATGGCCGCGATCGACGAGAACTTGCCTGATACCGAGGACGAATCGGAATGGAACTGGGCCGCGATGGCTCGGTTTGCTAACAGCATGTGGGGCCTCAGCCTCAACGAACGGGACCTCAAGAAAGCGGGCCGCGACCATGTCGATACGCGGCTGATCGAAGAGGCCCGCAAGGCGATCGAAAAGGTCGACCTGAGCGAGGGGGCCAAGTTCCTGGAGAAGGACTTCGGCCTACAAACCCTGGTCAACTGGGTCCGCTACAAGTTCGGCTTCGATATCGAAATCGAAGAGCTGCGCGAACTTTCCTCCGCCGACATCCTGACCACCGTCACCCAGCGGGCCCACCAGGTGTACGACGACAAGGAGTCGCAATACCCGGTGCTGACCGGCATGTACCGCTTCAGCACGCACTCTGGCGGTCATTCTCGGTTGGATCGCGAACGCCTGCTCGACTGGGCCGCACAGCGGTTCGAGACCCAGATCGACCCGAATCAGTTCAAGAGCAAGCAGCGAGATGAAATTCACCAACTGCTGCTCCCCCTGAGCGAAAACCACAAGCAGGTGGCCAGCGGCAAAATCAAAGCGGTACGAGACAAACTTCAATCTCTGTACGAAGGAAGCTTTGACACCCAAACCATCGGCGTGATCCACGGTACCAACGGGCAACTCACTTCGCTCTCCGACTGGATCAAATCCAACGTCGACTCCGAGATTCCCGCCGACGAGCTTCGCGAGATGGATCGCGATCAGCTCGAAAAACGGTTGGTCCGCGAAGTCAACGAAAAGTACCGTCCGGAAATGACGCGGATGGAGCGGAGCGTCCTGCTTGAACTGATCGACACCGCGTGGAAAGACCACCTCCTCGCGATGGATCACTTGCGAAGCGCGGTTTCGTTTGTCGGATACGCCCAGGTCGACGCCAAGGTCGAGTACAAACGAGAAGGGATGCGGCTGTTCGAACAGATGTGGCAATCGGTCGGAGACCGCGTCACCGACTTGGTCTACAAGATCGAAAGCCTCAACGAGGATTTCGTCAGCTCTACCTGGAAAGAGACCGAAGCCCGGCACGACTCGGCCGCCTCGACCAGCGACATCGCCCACGAGCAGGACCAGGCGATTGCGAACTCGCAGGGAGACGCCCCGGTCACCGAACCGATCCGCAACCTGGGAGAGAAGGTCCGCCGGAACGATCCGTGCCCCTGCGGCAGCGGCAAAAAGTACAAGGCCTGCTGCATGCGTCAGCAACACCAGGCGTAGGGTCGAGAAGCAGGTGTGAAAAAGGGGTCAGGACTCTTTTTCGCGAACCGTTCTCAAAATTGAACACGTCTGATGAAAAAGAGTCCTGACCCCTTTTTCACACGTTGGATTGGCACCTGGAACCCAGGACTCCGTCCTGGGCTGACTTGAGACGTCCCTTTGGGACTCAGGCTCCCAGCACAACCCCTTTCGCGGCTAACCAAACAATCCCGTGAAGATTGCACATCACGGGGTGAAATAGGGCCCGAGAAATCGCTTACGGCTGGGCGGGAAAGGAATCCCATGGTCACAGTGTTGCTGAATTTCGCCTACCTGGCCCTGCTAACGCTGGCTTCACCTTACCTGATTTGGTCGGCCATCGCTCGGGGCAAGTACCGCGAAGGGTTCGCGGAAAAGGTCTTGGGCCGGGTTCCGCTACCCAAGTCGGCAAACCCGATCTGGATTCACGCGGTGAGTGTCGGCGAGGTCAACCTGTTAGGTCCGCTGCTGGCTGAGATATTGGCCCGAGACCCAGACCAAGCCATCTACATCACCACGACCACGCGCACCGGATTGGAACTGGCTCGAACAAAATTCCCTCAGCACAGTGTGAGCTATGCCCCGTTGGATTTTTCCTGGGGCGTGAACACCGCCCTGAGCCGCATCCAACCCTCCGCGTTGATCCTGGTCGAGTTGGAACTGTGGCCCAACCTGATCCGGATGACACATCGCCGCGGTATCCCAATTAGCTTGGTCAATGCCCGGATGAGCCCCAAAAGCCACTGCGGTTACGCGAAGGCCAAATGGCTAATCGCCCCGCTGCTCCAAAAACTTCAAACCGTGGCGGTCCAAGATGAAACCTACGCCGCGCGGTTTATCGACTTGGGAGTGGTGCCGCAACGGTTACACGTTACCGGTTCGATCAAGTTCGATGGCGTTTCGACCGACCGCGATAACCCCGCCACGTTGCGGCTCAAGGCGTTGGTCGACTTCCCCGCCGGTGCCCCGGTCTGGGTCGCCGGAAGCACTCAGCCAGGCGAAGAGGCGATGGCCTTAGAGGTTTTCCGAAAAATCAGGGTCGACTTCCCTGAACTTCGCTTGCTGCTGGTTCCGCGGCATCCTCATCGGTTTGACGAGGTGGCCCGGCTGTTAGAAGACTCACGGCTTCCGCTGGCCCGGCGATCCCAACATGAGGTCCCCTCCCCTGCCCTTTCCGAGTCGGCCGTGCTGCTAATCGATACGATCGGCGAGCTCTCCGCCTGGTGGGGATTGGCCGATATCGCGCTGGTCGGCGGTAGCTTTGGTAACCGGGGCGGTCAAAACATGCTGGAACCGGCCGCCTATGGGGCGGCGGTCTGTTTTGGGCCTCACACCTGGAACTTTAAGGAGGTGGTCGCCAAATTGCGGGAAGTCGAAGGGGCCGTGGAGGTCGACTCGGCCGAGTCGCTCGAGGACTTTGTCCGGCATTGTTTGACAGCACCGGAGGAGGCCGCCCAAATGGGCGAGCGGGCCCAAGCGTTGATCCATTCACAACGTGGGGCGACCGCACGAACGGTCGACCTGCTTCCCTTGGGCAACGATCTCGCCCCAGCAAACGCGTGGAAAGCGGCCTGACGGTTTACCGGAAAATCGAAGGAAATGCCGATTTTACCCGGTTGTTGATCCGGTTTAATTATCCCTATAATGCCGGTTTGCCTAGACTGGGATGCAAACGACAGGGTAAGGGTGCGCGTTCTCCTTCACCAGCATCCACCCCGCCATTACTTAAACGAGGAGACCGATTGGTGGCATCCGGAAAATTTCTGTTCACGAGTGAGTCTGTCAGCATGGGACACCCCGATAAGGTGTCCGATCAAATTTCCGATGGCATCCTCGACGCCCTCCTGGCTCAAGACCCACATAGCCGTGTCGCCTGCGAGACGATGGTCACCACCGGCTTGGCGATCGTCGCTGGTGAAATCACCACCAAGGCGGTGATCGATTACCAAGACGTCATCCGCGGCACCATCCGCGACATCGGCTACACGAGCGACGACATGGGCTTCAACGCCGATACCTGCGGTGTGATGGTCACCCTCGATCGGCAAAGCCCCGATATCGCCCAAGGGGTCAATGAGGACTCCGGCAACGGCAAGGAAATCGGGGCGGGCGACCAGGGCCTGATGTTCGGCTACGCCTGCAATCACACGCCGGAACTGATGCCGCTGCCGATCGCCCTATCGCACCGCATCCTCAACCGACTGACCGAGGCCCGTCGCCAAGGCGAAGTCAACTGGCTCCGCCCCGACAGCAAGAGCCAAGTGACCGTCGAGTTCGATGGGGATCGTCCGGTGGGGATCCACACCGTGGTGGTTTCCACTCAGCACGCCGATACCGTCACGCAGAAGCAGATTCAGGAATACGTCATCGAGAACATCATCCGGCCCTCGCTGCCGGAAGAGTTCGCTGCGGACGACATCATCTATCACATCAACCCGACCGGTAAGTTTGTCGTGGGTGGCCCCTTGGGCGACTGCGGCCTGACCGGGCGGAAGATCATCGTCG
>JBBDIM010000178.1:0-73004 GCA_040880405.1 Pirellulaceae bacterium
ACGCCACGATCGGCAAGGCGAGTCCAGCGAGCAAAAACGCGGTTGGCAAGGCGAACGACATACTAAGGTCATCTTCGGGTTAAAAGTTGCTCGCCGATTCCATCTCGCGGAACCCGCTACTGGCTATCGTGCCGCCATACTGGCTGATACGCGCATCATGTGGATTATCAAATCGTCATAGGAAACGGTCGTCGGCGATTGGGTACAACCCAAGCCATAGGTTCGGCAGTAGTCTCGCACCGCTAATTGATGCTCGTTGAACAGCCGTTTGTAAGTTCGAAGGTTCTTTTCGGTAACGGTTACCTTACGGGCTTCCTGGGTCTCAACATCAATCAGCTCCGCATCTCCCAGGAATCCCGGATTGGCCTCCCGAGGATCGTGTAATTGAATGACGTGGGCATCGAATCGGCGGTAGCGGAGTTGATCCAGTCCACCCTGAAATCCGTGCCCATCAAACAGGTCGCTCACCACGACCGCCAGCCCCGAACGCGTTCCGCGAGTCATCAATTCCTGGGCCGAGCGGGTCAAATCGGTCTCTTCTCCGGCGGTCTCCAGGTTTTCCAGGTAACTCATCAGTGACAGGATACGAGCCTTGCCACGCGTGATCGGAAATTCACTGATAATCCGATCGGCGTAGGCGACAATCGAGATTCGGTCCAAGTCGGCCAGTGCGATGTAGGCCAAGGCGGCTACCAATCGACGGGCCAAGTCGAACTTGGCCGGTTCACCGAATACCATGCTCCGCGAGATATCTAACATTAAATAAACATTCAGATCACGCTCTTCCTGAAATCGCTTTAACAATAAATCTCCGTGTCGCGCATAGACATTCCAATCGAGATAGCGAAGATCGTCACCGAAGGTATATTCCCGGTGGTCTGCAAACTCGATCCCCGAACCCATCTGCATTGTCCGTCGCTGGGCTAACAACGAACCGCGGAATACCCGCTTCGACATGATCGAAAGGTACTCCAGCCGAGTCAGGAAGTCGCTTGGAAAGAGCATGAACGTGGATTGTATATCAATAGATGGTTGTGCGTGGATTGATAGCGAAGTGGGTCTCAGGACGGACTAAGCCGCGAGCGCGTCTTCACGGACCGTCTCGATGATTCGCTGAATCACATCGTCCGCCATGATGTTTTCCGCCTGGCCCTCGAAATTCAGGATAATTCGGTGACGCAACACCGGCCCGGCCATCTGGCGGATGTCATCGCGCGCGACATGATAACGGTTATCGAGGATCGCTCGAATCTTGGCTCCTAAAATCAATGCTTGGAGGCCGCGGGGACTGGAACCGAAGCGGATGAACTTCCGCGCGCTTTCAGAAGCGAGTTCATGGTCGGGATGGGTCGCCACCACCAACGCGATGCCGTAGCGGCGGACATCATTGGAGATCGGGATCTGCCGCGACAAGGCCGACATCTCTAAAATTCGCTCTCCGGTCAGCACCGGTTCGGCCTGAGGATTCGAAGATTCAGTCGTCCGGTCGAGAATCAGTTCAAGGTCGTCGATCCGCGGGTATTTCACCAGCAATTTGCAAAAGAATCGGTCGAGTTGGGCCTCCGGCAAAGGATAGGTCCCTTCCATTTCGAGCGGGTTCTGTGTCGCCATGACAAAGAAAGGCTCCGCCAGACGGTGCGTCACTCCCGCCACGGTGATGGAGTGTTCTTGCATCGCTTCGAGCAGCGCCGACTGGGTCTTGGGAGTCGCCCGATTGATTTCATCCGCTAATAGCACATTGGCAAATAGCGGTCCCTTCTGGAACTCAAACACCTTACGGCCATCCGGTGCCTCGGCCAAAACGTTGGTGCCGATCAAGTCGGCGGGCATCAAGTCGGGCGTGAATTGAATACGATGAAAGTCGAGATGCAACGCGTCGGCCAGTGTCCGCACGGTTAATGTTTTACCGAGCCCAGGGACCCCTTCCAGTAGCACATGGCCACCGGCGACCAAGGAGATCAACATGTCATCGAGAATCTCTTGCTGGCCGACAATTACCTTAGATATTTCCGAACGCAATCGGTGGAAGTCGGCACGGAAATCATCGAGCTGTTGTTTCAGTTGATCATCTAGATTCATTCCGTCATCCCAAGAGTTCATGGTGGCCGGGCACGGTCTACTAATTATCCGCGACCGCCGAATTATTATAGGTCCGAGAGGAATTGTCTAGTAATTTTCTCCCAACTTTGTTAGGGTAAGCAAACGTAGGACAGGGGGCTCCGGTTTGATAAGTACCAACCGGCTTGATCGTGCGAGGAATTTCTTCTCGTGGATTCGATGTCCCGCCTCTCGCCTTACTTTTCTATTACCGCGCTCAAGCCCCGTTTCGTTCGGAGTTCTTCTCATGAGTCGTGTTGCCTTTTTCTCGTCTCGTCCAACCGCAAATGCTTCGTTTCGCTTTGGGACCTTCGCGGTGCTCAGCACGGTGCTCGTCGCGGTGATGATCTCTCCTCCTCATTCCCGCGGTCAGGACGCGGCCTCGGATGAAGAGGATTCCGCGGCGCAGGAGTACTCTGAAGATGAGCAGCGACAGATCGACTTGGCGGAACGGTTCCTGACCATCCTCGCGCAGAATCCTCGGCGCGGTACGGCCCTCGACCGAGTTTATGGCCATCATATTGAGTTCGGCACGCTCGAGACGTTCATCGAAACGCTGGAAGCGTCCGTGAAGAAGGAACCCGAGAACGGACAACAGTGGATGCTGCTGGGGCTGTTTCAGTCGCAGCGAGGTAACGACAACGGGGCCGCCGAGGCGTTTGCCAAAGCGGAAAAACTGCGCGCGGAAGATCCGATCGCCTCATACTATTTGGGACAGTCGCTACTGCGAATTGGCGAACCACGAGAAGCCGTAGAGGCGATGCAGCGGGCCATCGATCGCAACCCGAATCGAACCGATACGTTGGAAATCTTTCAACAATTGGGCCGAATCCATCAGCGGGCCCAGCGGACCGAAGAAGCCCTTGCCGTTTGGAAACGCCTGGAGGAGATGTTCCCGGGAGATCCGCGGGTTCTCGAACAAATCGCGGTGACATTGGCCGAAGAGGGTCAACCCGCCTCGGCCCTCAAACGCTATCTGCAACTGGCTGAGATCACGCGAGACGACTATCGCCGCACCATGTATCGAATTGAAGCGGCGGAGCTTAAAGTCAAAACGAGTGACCTGGATGGAGGGATCGCCGACTTTGAAATGCTGCTGGGTGATCTCAACCCTGAAGGCTGGCTATTCCGAGATGTTCGGCGGCGAATCGAAAATGTGTTCCTGCGGAGCAGCGATCAGGATGCCCTGGTCGCCTACTACGAGAAATGGCTGGAGGAGAACCCTGAAGATGTCGAGGCCATGGCCCGGATGGCCCGATTCCTCGCCTCGGCGGCACGGATGCCGGAATCCCGCGAGTGGATGGAGAAGGCACTGCGACTGGCCCCTTCTCGGGCCGATTTGCGCAAGGCCTATATAGACCAGTTGGTCGACGATCAGCAATTTAGTGAAGCACTCAAGCAGTATCAGAAGCTGAGCGAGGCGGATCCTGGCAATGCCGATGTCCTGCGGGATTGGGGCAAGCTGGTGTTGCGCGACCGGACTCAGGACATGGAAGATCGTCGCGCGGAGGCCGCGCGCGTCTGGCGAAAGATGCTCGCCAACCGCGCCGACCATGCCTTGACCCATGCCTTGACCCATGCCCAGGTTGCCGACTTATTCCGCGCTGCGGAGATGAACGACCAGGCCCTGGAAATGTACGAGAAGGCGGTGGAACTGGCCCCCAATGACCCTCAGTATCGCGAGTTTCTCGGCGAGTTTCACCACATTCAGAAGCGGAACGAAGAGGCCCTGGAGACATGGGCCGCGATCGCCGCGCCACCCAACCGCACGGCCGACAATCTTTCCCGGCTGGCAGAGGTGTACCACAGTTTCGGATATCTGGATCAGGCCTTGGCCGAAGTCACCGCAGCGACCGAAATGGATGCCAAAGACTTCGCCCTCCAAATCCGAGCCGCCAACTACCACAACCAGGCCGAAAAGTACGATGAGGCGTTAAGCTTTATCGCCGCGGCCGAGGGTTTGGCCGACGACTCCGAGAAATTGGACACGGTCATCCGGGAGCGGATTGAGGTTTACCAGTCGAGCCAGCAGTTGGAGAAGCGGATCGAGGAATTGGTCGCCTCCATCCAAGCGAACAATAAACCGACCTGGGAACAGTGGCACTTGCTGGCGCGGTATCACGAGGCAGCGCGGGCCTGGCCCGAAGCTACCGATGCGATCGACACCGCCTTAAAAGTGGCCCCTGCTAATATCGTCGCCTTGACCACGGCGGCCCGGATTGCGGAGGCGGCCGGTGAGCTGAGTGCGGCGGCCGATTTGAGTCGCCAGCTGGCCGAGGTCGACCGTCGCTACCGGGCCGATCATTGGATGAACGTGGCCCGGCTGGAAATTCAATTAGGCCGAGCGGACGAGGCCATCGCGGCGGCGGAGGAGCTGATTCGCTCCGCCCCGGGAAATACGGAGCATTATGAGTTTTTCGCCCAAACCTGTTTCCGTTTGGGACGCAGTGAAGAGGGACTTGATGCCTTGCGCAAAGCGGTTCGGATCAATCCCAACGAACCGGCCCTGATCATGTCGCTCGGATCGGCTCTGGCGAATCAGTTGAAGACCCGCGAGGCGATCGAGCTGTACTGGCGGGCCTTTGAGAAGACAGAAGACTTGGACGACCTAACGACTCTCACCACCAAGCTGGTCCCTTTGTACGAGCAGGTTAATCAATTGGATCAGTTGCTTGAGCGGCTTGATCGCCTCCGCGGAGAAGAGGACCAGCGGCGCGAGATGACGATCTGCCTGGCCCAGGCTCATCAGACGAGCGGCAATACCATCGCGGCGCAGCAGGAGCTGGAAAGCTTGTTGAGCGAGAACACGCGCGATACCAACCTCCTGCAGCAGCTTGCGAAGCTATGTGAAACAAGCGGCGACCAAGAGGCGGCGATTGCCTACCGGCGGCAGTTGGTCACCTTAGCGCCGGGACATGAAACCGAATTCCCCCTGGCCAAATTGCTGCAAGAGAACGGCCAGCACGAAGCGGCGAGTGATATCTTTGTCCGGCTGACTCAGCGTGAGGAAGATCCGATTCGTCTGCTGCGATCTTTGGATTCTCTCTTGGCCCAAGGAAGTTTCGAAGCGGTTCTCCGCATCACGGAACCGTTGCTTAGCCAGCAGCGGGACGACTGGGAAATGTTGTATCGCGAGGGAGTCGCCTACGCATCAATGGAACGTTTCCAGGAGGCGGAACTTCGATTTCAGCGAATCCTCGATCTGCGTCTCCCCTTGGAGACGATGGGTGCGGCAGCTAAATCCCGCTACGACCAGCAACAACGCAAGGCGAAATCCGATAATCTGCGGGGTCTTGCCTCACGTCGGCCCTCGACGATGACACCGCTCCAGATGCTCTCCAATTCAAATAGCATTCGACAGGCGACTGGATTGTCGAATGATCAAAACCAAGCCCTTGGCATGCAATCTCGCAGCCTGCCGACCGTTTGGTCACCGGATGTTCTGGGAACCGCGCGGATGGCAGCTTGGGGTTGGCGACTAAGATTTGAACGGGATGCCACGGCCAGTGATTCCCCTGAAGCGGAAGCGGAGGATCAACCGGACGAACAACCGCAGTCGATTGGTCAACGGTTGGTGGCGGAGGCCGTGCAACCGCAAGCGACTTCCCAAGCAATTATGGATGGCCTATTTGTCTCCCACCTGACGGAGGACAACGAGGCAATCGTCAAAGTAGCCAGGCGAATGGCCCAAGAGGGAGGCAAAGAGGAGAAGAGCTACTTCCTCTCAACCTTGGCGCGGCGAATCCCTGCCAACCAGAATCAAAGAGGAGGAGTTAACCGCGAACCCCCGACGGGAGTCGAGCCACTTTCCGAAGACGATATCGAGTTCATGCTTCAGTGCGTTGCCGATCTCGATCAACAGGAAGAGGATCAACCGCCGATTCCGGCCGGGCAAATCGCCTACGCCAGCAATGGCCAAGCTTACATTTTGATTGGCGGCTCGTATCAGCCGTTGTACGGAGTGTTTCGTGGCGGCTCGATGTTCCTCTCACCCGTGATGGCCGAGTTGCGGCTCGCGGGTCGGGCCGAAGAGGCGGAGGAGATGCTCCAGGCCGAACTCGATCGTGCCAAAAAGTCGAACGAATTGGCGCAAGCGATTTCGATGGTTTTCCGTGAAGGAGATCAAACGGAAATCCCGATTTATTTTGATCGTTGGAAAGAGGCCATGCTGGCGGAGATTGAGGAGATGCCACTGGAGAAATTGACAACTGGCCAAAATCAAAATCAGCAACGGACACGTCAGGCCCAGTTGGCTTCTATCACACAGCCGGCAATGCAATGGATGGGTGTTCTGGGCGAGGCAGAGGAGAATCAGAAGATCGCCACCATTCTTGATTCCCTCCTGGATGTGAATGCCGCCCTGGAGAAAAAATTGCAATCGGCTCCCGCCCCGCCATCCTCTCCTATCAGTGCCTCCAGCGCCCCGGCACGGCAGCTTGGCATTTCAATTTACTATGGCACGTCCAGCTCATACAGCCGGTACACCGTGCCACTGGGTGATCCATACATTTCCACCGTCGCGGTACATTGGTTGCGCCAGGTCTACGAAGTTTACCAACGCAACGATGTCATGGACGACCTGACCGAATTACTTCGCGCTCGAATCGAACAGGCCGACGAAGCGACACGTGGCCAAGAACAACTGCTACTCGCGACCCTGTTCGATTGGATGGGACAGCGGGAGGACATGATTGAGCTGGTGTCCGCCGCTGCGCCGCAATACGCGGCTGACTTGGCTTTTCGTTTTCATCTGATCGAACTATACGAAAGCGTCGGCGAATTCGACGTGGCCCTGGAGATGATCGACGCGACCGAAGTCCGCGATCAGAAAATACTTCAGCGAAGGGAACTAATTGCGATTGGCCTGGCCGAGCGGTTGGGGGATATCGACCGCGCGAGAGCAGCCGCGGAGCGGCTCTTCGGATTGCGTCTTGATAGTCAGACGCAGTTGTCGCTGGTTGAGCGAATGCGACGATTAGGAATGCACTCGATGGCGGACGCGGTTCTGGCTCGGACCGAACGTTCCGCGGGGAACGACCCACCTGCCCTGGCTTCGCTGATGATGCTGTATCAAGGGCAAGGCAAGGTCGATCACGCCAATCAACTGGCACGCTTAATTCTGTTGCGGACGACCTCGCCACTGACCATGATGGCCACGTCCAATCGCAATCCGCGAAATGTAAGTAGCGCCACCGATGCCTACCGACGGCAGGCCCTGCAGGTCCTGCGGCAAGGGGGGGGGTTGACTGACTTGATTGAACAGCTGGAACGCCGTATCGAGAAAACTTCCGGCACGCCGCGCATGTACGAACTGCTGGTCGAATATTACGAGGCGGATGGCAAAAACAAGGAAGTCGTCGAGGTTCTCAACAAGGCGATCGAACTGAACCCGGCGGCTAGCGGATTACGGCTGAAAATGGGGCAACTCTTGGAAAAGGAGGGCAAACACGACGAGGCCTGCACGCAGTACCTGGCGGTCCTTAGCGAGCGGCCCGATTGGATTCTGGAAAATATCTATCAATATCGCACTCCGTTCACTACGGCGGGTCGGATGCGAGATCTGGCGGACGCGGTCAGCAAGCTCGATATTCGCTCCATTCGACAGCCGTACTATCTGATCGAATTGGCCAACAATCTGTTGCGCGAGAAGGAGGATATTGACGTCGCGGTCAGTCTGCTGGAAAAGGTGGAAAAAAACTTTCCGCAGTACCGCCAAAATCTCCTCTCCTCGGTCGACCAGAACGCCTTGCAACATGATGGTTTTCTCAAGTTCGTGATGAAAACGATGTTGCCCAACGCCGAAACGATCAAGACGAATCCATGGGCCGGTGTCGATTCAGTCCGCTCCTACGATAACAACGGAGGGGTCAATTCCCATTTCGACTTCCTCCTGGAGGGGATTCGCAAGACGAGTGAGCAGTCGCGGCAAGAGGTGGAAAAGTCGATCGCCGCGACCGCAGAGGAGAACCCGAATTGGCTAGGTGGGCAAGTCATTTTGGCGAAGATGGAGATGGACGACTCGCGTCCCAAGGAGGCGGAAGAGCGTCTGGCGAAGGTCTTCACTGACTCCGATGCCGTTGCGGCCATGCCGTCCAATGCCAGTTGGATTGTGGGGACCATGTGCGAAAAGTTCGACGGTTTGAAACCCCAAGGCCGCGAACTGTTCGAACAAGCCGTGAGGACCGATACGTCGAATAGCAATCAGCTCAACTATTCACCGATCAAACGATTGGTCCAGATCTACAAGACGCAAGGCGAAAACGAAGCAGCCAAGCAATTGCTTCTCAAATCACTCAATGGCGTGGCCAATCAGTACGATTCGAATTATCAGGCTTACTTGCAATTTCAAAATGTGGGCTGGGTTGCCGAGCAGTTGTTAGAGCTTGGCTTCCCGGGCGAAGCCCTGCGATTGCAACAATCGATGCTGAGCAACAAAGACCTTGCCGATCGCGCCTCGCAGGTAGGGGGAAATAGTGCCCAGCAGTATCAGGAACAGCTCAAAACCGGGATTCGCAGTGCCATCACGGCCCTCGCTTCCGGCGACAATCCTTTGCGAGTGGAAGATTTTTTAGCCGTCAGCGAAGACCTTCAACCTGGACAGCCCGCCTTGGAGTTAATGCTCCAATTTCCTCGGGGGGAAGAACTGGCCACCACCACGATTTCCAGTTCGATGGGAGATCTGTTCGCCCTGCTGGCTGAGAAGCCGGAGATCGCGGCAAGTCTGGAGCGCCATCTTTTGAAATTGTCCGAGCAGTATCCCGACGAGGTATCGATTGCCACCCTGCGTGTGATGGCCCAGCCCGATCCGCGTGACGAGGCGGTCGTGGGCAACTTGAGGAATCTTGTCCAACGGTTGGAGGAAACTCCGTGGGAGTCGATACCGGAGGGCCGGCGGCCCAATGCGCGGCAACGGCGAGAAGCGGCCCTCTCGATTCCACTATGGTTGGTCGCTCAGCGGTTACTCGGCACCGAGGATTGGGAAACGGTTGGCAGGCCTTTAGCCGAACGAGCCCTGGAAGGTGCGCGGAGACAGCTTGAAGATCACGCGGCCATTGCCATTTTGTACCACTGGGGTCAACTGGACATGGAGCAAGGTGACTCCGAAGCGGCCGAGGACCGCTGGCACGAAGCGCTGGCCTTAGCCACGCGAAGACCAGGCCAGAGTGGCCGCCTCCGTTCATCATCCGACGCTAACGACGCAGATGCGGAAGATGAAAAACTTCGGCAAGCCCGAACGATTGCGCCGCTGACTGTTTCGCAGTTCAGCATCGCCATGATCCTCGCCAAGGCGGGTGCCGATCACGAGCTGCCGGAGCTCTCGCGGCGAGCGGCGTTTGAGTCGCTGTCGGGAGGAACCCCGCAGCCCGATCCGCCTTCAGGTTCTAATTCCTCGGGGGGGAGGGTAGTCCAGCGTACCGTGGTAACCTCTTTCCTCTCAACGTCGTCCGGGGTGAGTAGCAATCCACTGGAGTCGAAAGTCGCGCAGGAGGTCCAGGCAGTGGTCGGCAAGTGGGATCCCGAGTCCTACTCCCCTATCTCAACGTACGAACTCCTTCGAGACTTGGTCCTGCCGCCGCACCGAGCAGGCGAGGTCCTGCTCTATCCCAACCAGAGCCAGTTGAGTCAGGGCGAGACGACCAGCTTGGCTCCCCTATTAATCCGCTGGGCCGGACATGCCGATCAACTGCCGCAATTGGCTGAGGCGGTCGCCGAGAGGGCCAAACTACCGCAGACGCGGATTCCGGCTGGAGTGCTGCAAACCTTGATCGCCATCGCCCAGCGACAAGACGATCAGTCCACGAAGTACCTTGAGGAATTAACCACCGCGGTCACGCAGTTGCAAGGATCGCTACCGTTGGCCGAACTGGCCTGCCATGCGGCAATTCCCGCCTTTGAGCACAAGGCGCTCCGCGCGGCCGCCTATCCGATTCTGAGCGTTGCGGTTGAGGCTCGGGCCCGGCCAACGGATCAAAATCAGCAGCTCGACGCCGATGACAAGCTTGCGCAGATGGTAAACGGGTATCGGATTGAACAGGGCAATTCAGAGGAAGTCACGGCCTATTTCGATCGGTTGCTGACCGGTCGTCAGGCGTATTACGCCCGCTATGGGTCTCAGGAGTATGGCCTCTACCTGCAACTAAGAGATCTTGTAAGTATTGCGAATCAAGCGGGAAAAATTGGCGCGGGAGACATCGCCCTCGATTACCTGGGTCGGACCGTCGATTTCAAGGCCCCGCCGCAGTATTCACGCCCTTCGGTCGGGTTCGGGCTGGCTTTGGCGGTCGATCATGTCCGGGGCCTGCCACCAGCAGAACGTTATCAGGTCTGGTCGCAGTGGACCCTTCCGACCGAGAACCGCCAATCGCTGCGTTTCGTCGCTGAGCGAATGGAGCCAGTGCTGCCGCCGGAAGCGTACCGTTCCTGGAAGCTGGACCTTGAGCCACTTGCCGGATCTGGCATGCTGTCCAACTTCAGTGAATTGGTCGAGGCCGCGCGACAAGCCAATCAGTTGGAGGAACTAATCGACCAGGCCAAGTCCGCGGTCGAGAGCAAATTGCCGGAGGCGGAAAGCCTACTCACGCTGGCGCTGGTCGCCACGGGAGATAAGGAAAAAGCGATCGAGCCGACGCGGCAACATTTCGCGACGCTGGTCCAGCGGTACAAAGCTCGGGACGAGGGCGTTCGTCGTCCGGTGACCCCTGATATGTTGGTTTATTTCGCGTGTATCGAACAGGGGCTGTATTTTGGCGATACGCCCGATCACTTCGCCAAACTGGTGGCCGATCTTCGGCAAACCTCGTCCCCAAATAATCACTTCCCTGAAATCAGGGCCGCCTACGCCTCCCTGCTGGCGGATAGATACAACGCCGCCTCTCGCCCGATCGATGATCCTCACTATACCCAGTGGCCCCGCTTCAAGCACTGGACCGATACGACGCTGGAGAACCCGGAGAGTCGACGGCTTCAAGCCTTTTGGGTGCCGCGGGAAAACCAAGCGACGCATTTGCTGGGCGATGGTTCCGGGCTCCTGATGCTCAGGTATCCGCTGACGGGGGATTTCGAAATAACCTTCGACTGCTACCACGGTACCTGGGGAGAGGGCTATGCTGGATTTGGCGGAGTGATTGTCGAATCGCAGGGGCACGGCTCCACCACGGTCATCCGTCCCCTCGCGCACCATGAGACCCTTCAGCGAAGTGGCAACTGGACTACCGAGCAACCGGGCGAAAGCCACATTCGGATCCGTTCGGTTGGCGGTAAATGGCAATATCACCAAAACGGCTTTCTGCTGTATGAAGAGGAGGGAGGATCGACCAGCCCTTGGCTCACCTTAGCCTCTCTGGGATTCCGGCACTCGAATTTCCGCAACTTTAAGATCAGCGGAGAGCCTCGTACTCCACGCGAGGTACCCCTGTTTGAGGGGAATCGGATGGATGGCTGGAATGCCCGGTACTACGGTCATTCGCAGCCGCGACACCGCTTAATGGCTGAAAAACCGGTGGGGCAAAACACCCAAGTCGCCCAGCAGCAGGCGTCCGAGCCGAAGCGGTTCGATTGGCAAACCGAAGAGGGAATTTTGACGTCCCATGCCGACTATCCCAACCCCAATCACGAGGGCTTCCTGTTCTATCAACGACCGCTGGAGTCGGGCGAGACGTTCCGCTACGAGTTTTACTACGAGCCGGGCATCGCGAAGGTTTCACCGAGCCTCGGCCGGGTCGCGATGCAATTGGAGCCGGATGGAGTCGAGACGCATTGGATGAGCTCGACAGCGGTCAATCAAACGAGATACTTCGAGCCACGGTATTCGATCACGGAGCCGCAATTCCAGCGGAGCCAAGAATTGCCCCTCCTGCCGGAGCAGTGGAATAGTATCCAGCTCTCCATCGAAGAGGGGCAGGTCTTGCTTCGTCTGAACAACGAGCTGATCTATGAACGGCCCGCCGCGGACTTCGCCGATACACGGTTCGGACTGTTCCATTATCGCGATGAAAAGGTCCAGGTTCGTAATGCCGTGCTCGCCGGTGACTGGCCGGAGGATGCTAAGGCGATCTTCGACGAAGACCTGTTCACCGCCGAGCGACCTCTTACCCCAGGTGAGAACTACGTTGTCGAGGCGCTTTTGCCTCGCGAACTGCATACACCAGAGGTCGCTGGAGTCATTCAGGCCGCCCGGGCCATGGAGGATGCCGCGGCCTATGATTATCTGGCCGATTGGGTTTTACCTAATGACCATCATCAGCGGACTCGGGTCGTCCTTTCCTATGTTCCACTCGCAGATCAGGAGGGAGAGCCAGGGCTGGATGTCGCCATCCGGCGGATCCTCTGTCCGACCGACGAGCTGGTACAGGTCGCTTCCCGGCTAGGTCGCTTGGACGACTTGCGAACGAAAGTCCAAGAGATCGAGCCAGTCGATTCGGTCGATGCGCGGCATCGTCAGACTTTAATGGCGCTGGTCGAAATCGCGGCCGGTGAGACGGAGAAGGGGACCCAAACGCTGCGTCAGATTCTGGCTGCGATTCAGGATGGTCTGCCACCTTACTTGAGCCTCAGCGACCGGACCGCTGAGCTCGTGGTGGCGCTGCGAGCCGGCGAGGTTCCCGAACTTTGGCAACTAGGACATGGAGTGGCCCAACATCTCCGCGCGTTAGAACGAGGCGACGGAGACAAGCGGTCGAACAACGAAAAATGGCACACCATGATCTCCGCGGCTCATAGTGCCATTGAATCCCGATATATGGACCTCGAGACCGACCGAGAACCACTTACCCAGTGGGCAACGGTTCCATATCTTGGGCAGTCAATCCGAATGCAGGGATTCCGTCCCTCGAGCTGGCTGTATGAACGGGGGACCCTGACCCACTTGCCGAGCGACGCCTGGAACCAGTTATTCTTCCAGTCCCCGCTGCGTGGCAAATTCGAGATATTGGCCCGTGCGTCTACGGTCAATCATAAGGAAGTTTCCATTTCCATCGGAAGACACTCGGCCGAGCCGAAACACGATCTTTCCAAGACGCAAGTTTTCACCATGATGCATGGTTCCCGCGATGTCGGTAGCGCCTTGAAGTTGCCGGTCTGGGATCAGTCCGCCGATTTCCGGATTGTGGTCGAGGGCACTAAGGTGACCACGTTTACCAACGGAGTAAAGATTCACGAGGAGACGTTCGAAGCCCCGCTCGATCCTTGGCTGGTGCTCCAGGCGCGGACACCGAAGTTCATGTCGACGATCCGTGATCTGCGGATTATCGGCACCCCGGAAATCCCGGCGGAGATCGACCTGATCCGGATGGCGGGCTGGTCCGCCTGGCGTTCCGATGTGTACGGTCACTGGTCGTCGCAGGATGCGACTTCCGATGCGCCCTACGTCCGCCAGGACGACGAAATCGTTGGCAATCTCCGGAAGATCGGCGATTCCAAAAACCTCGAAAGCCTGTTTATGTACTCCCGCCCGCTGTTGGAGGACGGAGAGATTACCTTTGAAACCTACTATGAACCGGGCAAGTTCGAAATCTACCCGGCTCTGGGCGGTATCGCCTATCTGTTGGAAGCCGATGGTGTCGCCAAGCACCGGATGACCGAGGCACGCTGGGAAACCAGTGGCCGGGACCACGGCAACCGCGAACCGGTCAGTGACACGGCCCCTCCCTGGAAACAACAGGACTGGAACCAAGTTCGCTTGGTCCTGCGGGACGATCAACTTTCAATTGAGGTCAACGGGACCAAAGTCCACGAAGCCGAGGTCACCGAGCCCGCGAGCGAGCGATTCTTCGGCTTGTTCCGCTATACCGAACAAACACGCTGCCGGGTCCGGAATATGGTCTATCGAGGGGATTGGCCGAAGGAGTTGCCGGCCGTGGAGGACCAGCAACTGGCCTATCCCGCCGGTGGGCCTTACCCACTGCCCAAGGATCAAGTCGCCCAAGAAACGACCGTGCCTTTGGGCCGTCCACTAGCGGAACTGGAAGCGGATGGACTGAAAGCCGTCGGCCCCGCGGATCATATGACGGTCGTCGGAAATCGGTTGCGGGTCTACGTTCACAAGGCCGAACCTGATCCGAAGGACTGGCCCGGGTTGGAGCTTTTCCGCCAGATCGAAGGAGACGTGGAAATCACGCTCGACTATCACAACCTGAAGTTTCAAAAGGCGGAGAGCGGTTGGGGGACCACCCTCGATCTGTCCATCGGTCTGGATGATCCGAGTGATTCGCAGGTGGTTTTGGGCATCGGCCAGAACAGCGACCTAAAACCAAAATCCATTGCCATGCTCCGCCGGAATCTATCGGGGGATGGGGGCATCACGGTCGATCAGGAGTTGATTAGCGAAATCGCCGAGACCGGTCGGATGCGGCTGGTCCGCCGCGAAGGTCGTGTCCACTGCCTAATTTCGAGTGGCTCGGACCAGCCATTTCGGCTGTTGCATAGCGTCACCGTCGGAGACGCGCCGATTAGTTCAATCCGAATCCGAGCCAAAGCCTCGGAAGAGACCGGCGAACTGACCGCCGAATTGGGGCAGTTGATCATTCGTGAGGCGAAGTGAGCCTTGCGGAAAGGTTTTTTCAGGAAATTAGCTGGTGTTTTTTTGGATATCACGGTATTCTCGCACAAATGAGGGGTTCCAACATTTGGTGCCCTCGCCCGATCCGGATTTCAGGTCCTCGTGACAGGAAAGCAATCTGATGACAAAGATTCAGCAGTGCGTGCAAACGGTCCGACGTCGTCAGCAACTCCAGTGGCTGTGGAAGTGCTGTTCTCTGGGTCTTTTGGCGGGTGGATTGCTTGCCTGTGGAATGGGGCTGAGTCGTTGGCTTTTGGAATCGGGCCCTTCCGCCTTCTGGATCATCGGCACCCTGCTTGCAGGCCCTTTCCTCGGTGCTGTTGTGGCGTTGTGCCGGCGTTATTCGCTCCGCGAGGCCGCCTTCACCATCGATCAGGTCTGTGGCCTTAAAGATCGAACCCAAACTGCTTTGGGATTCCTCGGCAATCAGCCAGATCAACCTCTCCATCGGCTGCAAATCGATGACGCGAACCGGCACATCTCACAAGTCGACCCAACTCGTGTCGCACCGTTTTCCAGGCCCAAATCGTTTGCGGCGGGGATTGCCGTCGGTATGATCGCGTTGATGCTGTTGGCGTTTCTTGGCGGTAAGGGGCCCTTGGAGGCTGCACCAACGGTCAGCACCGCGGCCCTCGCCTCGGCCACCGCCTTGGACCACGAGCTCGACGAGCTCCGCGACTTCCAGAAGGAAACCAAAGATCCCGAGGTGGAGGAACTACTTCGCGAACTTGCCGAAATGAATGAGTTCCTGAAACAAGAGGCCCACGACCCGAAAGAGGCGCTGGCCAAGCTTTCCGAAATGGAGGCCTCAATCCAGGAAATGCAAAAGCAGCTCGATGCCGAAGCGGATGCCCGACTCGCCCAGGTGGGTGAGGTCCTTTCGCTTGCACAGGAAATGCAAGCGGCCGGGAAGGCCATGTCTTCCGGCGAGATGGAAAAAGCCGAAGAGGAACTCGCCAAGCTGGAGCTTCCTAAACTCGACCAAAAGACCGAACGGGCAATCACCGAGCAGCTCGATCAGTTGAGAGACAACAACTCCGCCGGCAAGAGTCGCCAGCAGCTCAGCGAAGCCCTCGATCAGCTATCCGCCGGTCTCTCGCGAGGAGACCGCTCCAAGTTCAAGGACGGAATGAAAGGATTGGCCAGCGAGTGCAAGAGCCAGGGGCAACGCAAGAAATTGTCCGATCTGCTTCGCAAGCAGTGCCAATGTCTGGGTGAGTGCAAATCGCAATGCGAAGGGGAATGCCAGGGCGACAAAGTCGGAAAGGGTGGCAAAAACGCCGGTTCCGGTAAGAGCGGCAATCCTTCCGGAGAAAAAACAGCTCGCCTCAAGACCAATCCGGAGATGAATCTGACCGGTCAGGATTCCGGCCAAGGCAGTTCCGAGATCGAGACGGAGGAGGGCCCGGCCCGGCAGCAGGAAGCAATCCGCCGCTATCAGGAACAAGCTCAGGAATACGAGGCGATGAGCGAATCGGTTCTCAATTCCGAGTCGATCCCGCTGGGGCACCGACAAACCATTCGTCGATACTTCGAAAGCATCCGCCCCCAATCCGCGGAAACGGATGAAGTCTTCGAGCAGACCGGATCCCTTGAATAGAAATGACTGGCCGCAACCCAGCGACGGTAAGGGAAATCGTTCCCGTCTCGGGGATGGCGCGGCCAATACCGCGGCTCACCCTGGTGACGATAATGACGGTTGCCCACGGTGGTCGTCGCCGGCGTGAACGAGTCCCGATCGGTCTCGATCTCGTCGGTGCCGGTAAACGGAGGCTGCGCGACGGCGACAATCGCAGAAAGGGCCATTAGCAAGCCGACGAGCGAGGCGACAAAAGGGCGTCCATGCATTACCAAGTCCTTACAAAGTCCACATCATCCATCGGGCTTGGATGGTTACTGTGATTTACGAAACCAAGCAATCAAGTCTAGTAGCTGTTGGCTGTTCAGCCGTTGGTCGGTGTAGCCAGGCATTTCTACATTGTGTTCGTAGTTGGGATTTCGAATCTGGAGAGCGAGTTCTTTTAGTTCGCCTTCTGTGAATGAATGACCTCGCAGCGGGAGTCCGCCTCGGACAATCCGACGTTTTTCGCTCCCGACATCGTGGCACGTGATGCAAGTCTTCATGGCCAGCTCACCGCCCCGTGTCGCATTTCCGCCTGACAGGCTCTCGGGAATGGTCCATGCTGTTTTCGCGTAGTCCAGGTTGATGGCCGTCGCATGGTCTTTCTTGCCGCCTGTTTTGAGGTAGGCATCCAAGTTCGCCAAATCCAACGCAGACATGCCAGGTTCTTTCCCTCCCATAAAATGGAGCACGCAGATGTTCCCCCCAAGGGCGGCAAGGTTGGTGCCCGAGTTCTTGATGTTCGTCCGGTGTGCCGCCGCGTAGAGAGGGAAGCCGGCACGAATCAAACCATCGCCATCCTGCGACATCGAATCCTGAGGATCAAAGCTATGGCAGGAGGCGCAAGTCATTCCGTTGCCAACTTTCTTCGTCTCAAAATAACTTCGTCCTGCCTTCGGATCACCCCGCATCGTTTTGGCACTGGCCCACTGAGGAAACATGGCAGCAAGATTGGGTTGGGGACTGGTTTCGGAATTTGACTGTACCTCGAAGTCTGGTTTTACGGCAGACACTTTTGTGGAGAGGGCAGGATAGCATTTAGTGTAAATCCAGTCCGTTTTCTTGACGGGCACGTGGCAAGTGCGGCAGTCAGTGCGGTAGTTGGTCGCAATTTGCTTCGTAGGATCCTTTCCGTCAAACAATCCCCAACCCCATCCGTCTCCCCAAAGATCGTTGTCGGGAAAACGCTCTTTCGTGTCTTTAATCATCACGAACCAGATCTTGACATCCGCATCATATGCTGCGGCCCCCGTGGTCAGCTTTTCATTGGTCGTGCCGCGAACTTCTTTGACCAGCACGGCCCCGTCCGGGAAGGAACCGGTGCGCTGGAACCCTTGCAAATCTTGCTGGCGAGTATATGTCCCGTGGAGTTCGTGTACGGGTTCGCCATCTTTCGGCGCCACCGCTATGGTCCCGAGATGAACGAACTTCGTTTCGAATTCTTTTGGAAGTGCGATGCCGCCCTTGGCGTCGACGTAGGGCGAAAAAGAATCGGAAGCTACGTTCTGCGCCGCAGCGTGTTGCACAAGACTGCAAACTACCGCGAGCGAGCAAAACAGACACCGCCATCTCACGCCCGCGCGGGGTACCACAGTCGAGCGAGCCATTTGATGAATCATTGAAATTCCCTTTTGAATACGAGAAAAGAAAAGTTATCGTGAATGGTTAGAACCAATACTTCCGGACCGCACCGCAGCCAGCAAGAATGCCGCCGCTGCCGCCGACGGAACGGAATAGTCGAGTGGCGATTTAGGGCCGAGGGCACCAGAGTTTCACCAAATCCTTTTCTAATCTGAGCCCGTGCCGCAACATTAACGATCCTTCGCTTGTTTCAGTTCGTCGTTCAAAACTGGGTACACGTCCGAAAACACGAAGTTCGTGGCATTCTGCTCATGGCAACTGTTGCACGAGGCAGCAGCGTTTTTGAAGGTTTCCGCCTTTAACGGATACGTGTGACCAAAGCTGAAGTAAGCCCAGTTCCCCGGCTCGTCAGGAAATCGCTTGCTGTCCTTGATCGACATTTCCAAGCCCGTAAACTCGCCCTGAAAATAGCCATTGCCGCTCGACTGGAGCTTCGAGCCGACCGACAGCAGTTCTTTGACGATCACCGTCCCATCGCGATATTCACCATTCTTTTCAGCAAAATCGAAACTCTCAGGATCCATGTAGACGTTGTGAAATTCAGGGAAGCTTGCCTCTCCATCATTCATGTCGTTGGGCGTGACGACGGATCCAATGGATACCCATTTGCGAAAGCCAACGGGCTGCTTGACCTTTCCATCTGGGGTAAATTCGACCAGCGGCTTGATCGTTTCCGGCTGCTGGGCCGAAAGATCCGAATTGGTACTTTGCGAAAGGACTAGAATTCCCATGGCAAACATCAGGCTGATGCCAACGATCCATTTCGTCTTCATGTGAGCTTCCTCTAAAATTGGCGGTTGTATCCTTCGGCTCGGCAAAGCCAAATAATCCGTGAAGCGGCTTGCCAGAGCGAAGGACGGTTGTCCCAATAACGTGAGGTTAAAAGTATCACGAATGCTGCCAGGCGTCTGTCATTCAGATGACAGACGCGTCGTTTTTTGTGGCGATAGGCTTTTGTTGCCGTTCCGGCGCGTACGATTATCTTGGCGTCCGACAGGAATACCCAGGCAGAAAGACTGTAGGTGAAATGCAGATTTTTACTGAATTGTCAGAACCCTTTGTGCAGGCTTGTGGCGCGATTCGATCTGCCAAATCTCGTGATTGGAAGTCGAAGCAGGCGATCTATCTTCACCGCGATGAGGGAAAGACGCTCATTATCCAGCGAGGATATGTTCGGCTAGGGTACGTTGATGCATCGGGCAAGCTGTTGACTAGAATGCTTCTCAGCAAGGGCGCCATCTTTGGAGATATGCCATTTCGACCAGCTTTTTTTCTTGTGCACGAAAACGCCGTTGCAAGCGGTGCAGCGCGGATTCTGGAAGTCGAGCGGCATACCGTCGAGAAGCAGGTCGAATCCGACAGCACCTTCCAATCGCTCCTCTTGCATACCCTCGCGGCGCAGTACTCGGCGCTGGATCGTCGCATGCAATGGCAGCTTGTTTCCCCAATCAGAAGTCGAGCCGCGATGGCCCTGCACGATCTCATCTGTTTCTCGGGAGGGCAATGTCGCCACGGACATCTGATCGATATTCGTCTGACACACGAAGAGTTCTCCGAGCTTATCGGAGCTGCGCGTCCCGTCGTTTCTGGCATCCTCTCTGAATTCAAGGCCATGAAGTTGATCGACTACACGCGGGGACACATCTGTATCCTGGAATTGGAGGGGCTCTTGTCTATTGGCACTAGATCTGAGTTGGTCGCCTAGTTACCTACTCGATTGGAGTTGATGGCCCATCATTGCAGACGAACCATTAACGCTACCTTCGGAGAGACCGCGCGGGGGCGGTCGTGATAATCGAAGGCCGAGCAAACGTCTGGCGCTACGGCATGAGGTATCAAAGCCTCCATGGCCCTTCGGCCGGAACTGTCACAGTCGTTGACCCGCGTCTGAAAGCTATTGCCGTCGCCTCCCATCTCCCAAACTGGCACGAAGGTCGGGGCATTAATGTCGATATACCGCCAACAATACCCGAGCAACCCAATCGACCTCAGAGAACTGAGAAATTGAGGGAATGGTTGCAACACTTGTATCTTCCTCCTCCGCTCCGATGTCCAGAGCGGAGACGAGAGCCCCCAGCGAGAACAAAACGTGGGGAGTGTTCCTGATGGAATTTTCCGGTTTCCGTCTTACTTCGGCTTGGGACGAGAATCGAGGCGAAAGTCGGCGGCGTTCTTTCCGTCCTTTACTTCCACGGTCAGCCCGCTTGTGCCGACATCCTGGTACTGCTTCGGTATTTTAGCGGAGGCTAGTCCACTCCCGGCGGAGCCATTCAAGGCGAGCGGGTCCAGCGGCGGTGGGGGAGCGACGGCGACCGCGTAAACGCCCGGCACGCATTCGAGTGAATAGGAGCCATCGGTTTGAAGCGGTGACGTGGCCATTTTGCCTTCTGCGTCTGTCAGGAGGACCGACCCGTTTGCGATCGGGCTTCCGTCGAGGGTGACGACTCCACTCACCGAGGCCAAAGAGCCTCCTTCTTGTGAGCAGCCGACGAGCAAGACGATGCCGGCAATTTTTGCCGCGCAACTCATCGGGCGGACGATCCAGGAACCGAAACGGCGCGAATTTGGTGACTTCATTGTTGATCCTATACAATTCCGTGAAAGCGCGAGGGTAGAAGAATGATACAGCCGCAGAGGGGCGGAGATTCAGGCATGCCTTGATGCCAGGAAACGCACCGCGGCGTTTCCCGGCCGGATTGTCAGCGGAGGCTCAGGTGGCCACGCGTGCCAAGTCTCAATTGAAGTCGCCGACCACCTGACGGTCGTCTCGAATCGAGATATAGCGGAGCGTTGCCATATCCATGGTAGTGGGCGCGAAGGAGACGCTGCCGTCCCCGCGAAGCAGATGAGCGCCGCCGGGATGTTCGGAGTGAATGGTGGAGTTCGTCTGGTCTCGGCCGTTGCCGCCTCCTTCCAGCAGGGTGCCGATGGGGTAGCGAACGGTAGTCATGTTGCGGGCCCATGGATTGGCGGCCCACGTATAGGTACCTCCCGTTTGCGGAGGAGGAACGGTGGCACCGGTCCCAATCCAGCAACCCCATTCCGCGCTGGCACGGATTTCGGCCTGAAGTCCGGCGCTTGTTCTCCCCATCGCCGATTGCTCTGCCACGATGATGGTGCTCGATAGCCCGTCGACGGCGTCTTTCAGTCCCAGGGTCATGTTGGCCACCAGCAATCCATTGGCACACGCGTAGCCTTGACTGCCCGCGATACAGCGGTTGAGGCCGGTGGGGTCGGTGGCATCGGTCGCACTGGCGGAGGCCCCAGAAATGCCGACATAGCTCGCAGTCGAAGGGCGATGTTCAAAGTCCGCTCGAACGTTGAGTCGGGTGGCCACGCTCGATGGACACCAGACGAATTCGGGTGTCCATCGATCCAACAAGGGAGCATTCGGCCCGTCAGCATAGGCCATTCCGTTAGCCCAGTCGAATTGATCGTGGACTGCCGATTGCTCTACCTGGGGCAGAATCGCAAAGAGCCAGGAAGTGCGAAACTGCCCGATGCCGCCGTAGGGAAGGGAACGAAACGTGTCGTGATAGTTGTGCAGCCCCAGACCGATCTGCTTCAGGTTGTTACTACAACTCATCCGCCGCGCGGCTTCCCGGGCCTGCTGCACGGCGGGAAGCAGCAGGGCGACGAGGACTCCAATGATCGCAATGACGACCAACAGTTCGACGAGCGTGAAACCGCTCTTGTGGTTCGTTCGCATCGAATTAACCTTTCAAAGACTGAAGAGATGATTAAAAAGAGACTAGTGCCTTGGGCATGTTGCATGAAAAGGGGAAAAAACCATGATGAGGGCGGTCAAGCCGCTCGAGCTTGACCGCGAGTTAATTCTGATCGCGTTAAGCGATGATTTCGTGGATCGGCTTTCCGTGATCGATCTCGATACGCTTGCGGCCGGGGATTTCCAATTGGCGCGAGTCGAGCCCCAACTGGTGCAGGATGGTGGCGTGAATATCGGTGACGTAGTGTCGATTGTCGACCGCGTGGAATCCGATTTCGTCGGTCGCACCATGCACGACGCCTCGTTTCAAGCCGCCGCCGGCCATCCACACCGAGAACCCGAAGATATGATGATCGCGCCCGTCTGCTCCCTGACTTCCGGGGGTTCGGCCGAACTCGGTTCCGAAGACCACCAGCGTTTCCTCGAGTAACCCCCGCCGGTCGAGATCGTGTAACAGTCCGCTGATCGGTTGGTCGACCGCCTGGGCGAGTGACTCGTGATTCTTCTTGAGCCCGCTGTGAGCGTCCCAGGCCCCGGCCCCGCCGCCGCCGTGTTGAATTTGGATGAAGCGAACTCCCCGCTCGACCATCCGCCGCGCGGCCAGAAGTTGCATGCCAAACTCGCGGCACTGCGGTTGATCGATCCCGTACAGGGCCTGCGTCGATTCGTTCTCCTGAGAGAAGTCGACGATGTCCGGGATCGAGGTCTGCATCCGGAAAGCCAATTCGTAAGACGCAACTCGGGCGTCCATCGCAGGATCTTCCGGGTACTCTGCCCCGCGCAAGGAATTGAGCTCGTCGAGTAGATCCTTGCCGATCTTGCGAGCGTCCGGCGCAAGCGGCCCCTGCGGCTGACTGAAATCGAGAGGATTGGCGGGATCGATCCGCAGCGGGACGGCATCGTGGGCGGGTCCCAGGTAGTGGCCGTCCCGTTTGTTCCAGTATTCCCGCTTACCGATGGAGATAAACTGCGGGAGATTCTCGTTCAAAGAGCCGAGCCCATAGTGAACCCAAGCTCCCAGCGTGGGAAACTGCCCGTCGTTCATGTGCCGGCCCGAGTGAAACTGAGCCTGAGCTCCATGGTTGCTATCGGTCGTCCACATTGATCGGACGATTGCCAGATTGTCGACTTGGCTGGCGATATGGGGAAACCAATCGCTGATTTCGATGCCGCTCTGGCCGTGCTTTTGAGAGCCTACCTGCAAGGGATAGAGCGTATTGCGCTGCGCTCCGTTGCCGTCGGGAGCCACTAAGCGTTCGATCGCCAGCTTCTTGGGATCCTGCGTATCGGCGAAAGGGGTTTCGGCGATCGTTTTCCCGGCGTACTTCGTGAGCATCGGCTTGGGATCGAAGCTCTCCATGTGGCTGACGCCGCCGTTCATGAACAGCCAGATAACACTTTTGGCCTTGGGCGGATTGTGTGGCTTTCCGGTGGGAGGAGCCCATTCAGCCCTGGCCACGCCATCACGATGCAACATCGCTCCTAACGCCAGGCTGGTAAAACCCATCCCCATGTCGGTAAGGAATTTTCGGCGAGGCGGAATCGGGCCGGGTCGATCGGACATGGTCGGTACTCCTTGTCCCTTAACGAAGGGTTACGAAGTCGTTGTGATTCAAAAGAACCCAAATGAAAAGCCTGCGTGCCTGCTCGTGCGAGCCCTCAGGTGAGGTTTGCCACTTGTCCAACGCTGCCAGACTCGCGGCGATTTCCTCGTCGCTTGGATGCGCTGCCAAGACGAGGATGAAAGCCTGCCGCACGAACTCGGGATCGTCCGCGGAACGCTCGGCGACTCGATCCGCAATCTGCCCGGCCGCTTCCAAAACCAATTTGCTATTGGTCATAGCGAGCGCCTGTTGCGGCACCACGCTCTGCTCTCGCTGGTAACACTCCGCAACTTCTGCCTGATCGAAGGTGGTTAGGAACAGATTGCGTTCGTTGTTGGAGTGGAAGAAGTACATACTGCGGCGTTTGGACGTTTCCTGCTCGCTGGACGGAACCGGCGGGCCTCCCGCATTCGAATCGAGCGTCCCTGCGAGGGAAAGAATCGAGTCGCGCACCGCCTCCGATTCCAAGCGGATCGGGTTTCTCCGCCACCAATAATGGTTGTCTGGGTCGGCGGCGACATTCGCTTCCGCACCTTGAATCGAGGACGACATACGGTAGGTGGCCGAGGTGACGATGAGCCGGTGGAGGTGCTTCATGCTCCAGCCCTGTTCCACGAACTCTGCAGCCAGCCAGTCGAGCAGTTCCGGGTGGTGCGGAGGGGGGCTGTTGCGGCCGAAATTGAACGTGCTGGAAGCGAGGGGGGCCCCGAAGTGCCGGTTCCAAAGGTGATTCACAGCGACTCGGGCCGTGAGCGGATTGCGGCGGTCGGTCACCCAGAGGGCTAAGGATTTCCGGCGCCCCGTGCTCATGGCAGGAAAGGAAACCTGGGGATCATCTTTTCCCGTGAATTGAAAACGTGTAGGCGACCACTCGGCCCCAGGGAGCAGGGTCAGGCCGTCCTCCGGCTGAATGTCGGCCTCTGCCGAGGCCTGTTTTTGCTTCAGGGCTGCTTGCGCCGCGGCGAGCTTCTGCTCGGCATCCGGCTTCGCTTGGTCCCCCGCTTTCGCTAAAGCGAGTTCGGCGGTCAGTACTTCGCGTTTCGCTTTCTCGACGGCCGAACGACGCTCTGCCTTGATGGCGGCGACTCTCTTTTCCTGATGCAGCGACGCTTCCTCGTCCTGTTGTTGAGAATGTATCGCGGCGGCACGAAGTTTCATGGCCGCGAGCTCAGCCTCGGCGGACCGGACTTCTGCCTCAGCTAATTGGTGTTGCTCCTCCACATTTCCGGGAGTGCCCCCCTCCGGTTCGATGAGCGAGACCGACCGATCAAGCGCGGAGAGCTTAAACTCGTGGATCGCCGCCAGGGCGTCGAAGGTCATCAGCCGGATATTCCCTCCGCGGCGTGGGAGGGGCGTTCTCCACGACAGGACGTGTTCCCCATTCACCGATACATTGACCAGGTCATCTCGGGCTTGCACCCGTAACGTATATTCCTGCCCGAGCTCGATGGAAAACGGCTTTTTCGCCTCTCTGGCATAGGTGGTTTCGCTCCCTTTGGTCGTGGCCCCTTGCACCTTGGGATCCTCCGTCGATCCACTGAGGTAAATCATCTGGTAGGTGTCGTGGGCTGCGGCGGGGCTTGCCGAGGGGAGAGAGGCGTCGAAGTGCAAACCGACACTCCGCCAGCGGCTTCCTCCCAGGAGATGAAATCGCAGTTCGGCCTCGAAATCGCGCGGGGCCGGGTTCCGCAGCGTGACGGTGGACGACACGGGCCCATCTTGGGTTTGTTTTAATTTTCCGGGGGCATGAATCCAACCCTCTCCGGCGACGACCCACCGCTTGGAATCGAGGGTGGTGAAGCTTTCCTGTATCGGCATAAATTCGGGAGAGTCCGACTCAGTGTCGGGCACTTCCGCATCCGCCGGGTTGAGCATCGAGGCAAGTTGATCGCGCTTCGCCTTGGCTTCTTGCAATCGCTCCCTTGCGGCCGCCACGTGGTTCTCGAGCACCCACAAGCGCCGACCCGGCTGCCAGGCCGTCGGTGGGAGATCGACCGGCTCGATGGAAAGTTCCTCGAACTCCAGCAGCTCAGGAACTCCGGGAGCGATCACCTTCGATTTGTCGGGCTGGGATTCGTCTCCGCGAATAAAGAGGTAGGTGGGGGCCTCCAGTTCGCCATCGAAGACCCGCGGAATCCCGTCACGGGTCAGGTCGGTCTCTCCCGGGACCATGTCGACCCGCACATGATACGGCTCGAAGAAGGCCCGCATCTTGAAGAAATCTTCGTGCGTGATTGGATCGTACTTGTGATCGTGGCACTTGGCGCAATCAAAGGTTAAGCCAAGCATGCCCTTGCCGACATGAGCGACGACATTATCCATCCACTGCGTGCGGTTGAAGATGTAGTAGTTGCGGGCGAGAAACCCGGTGGCTCGTAATTTGTCCGGGTCTTCAGGGGCCAGTTCATCGGCGGCGAGCATCAACCGCAACATTTCGTCGTAGGGAAGATCGTCGTTGAGGGACTGCACGATCCAGTCTCGCCAATGCCACATGTGGCGTTGGCTGTTTCGAAGCTGGTCTCCCAGTCCCCACCAGTCGCTGTAGCGCCAAATATCCATCCAGTGGCGGCCCCATCGCTCGCCATAGCGGGAATCGCTGAGCAGTCGCTCGACCACTTTCTCGTACCAATCGGCGGAGGGATCGGCCTCGACCGCGGCGATCTCTTCCGCGGTCGGGGGAAGCCCGATCAAATCGATCGAGAGTCTCCGTAGCAGGGTACTGCGGGAAGCCTCGGGCTGGGAAACGAGCCCTTGCTGCTGGTGCCCTTGCGCGATCCACAGATCGATTGGATTGCGGACCCAGTCAGAGTTTTGCACGGACGGATCAAGGGGACGGACGATCGGCTGAAACGACCAATGGTCCTGCGGGTCGGCTTCCGGTTTTTCGTCCTGGGGTGCCGGTGCGCCCGCGGCGATCCAGCGCCGGATTAGGGCAATCTGATCGGCTCGAAAAGGTTCCGCTTCATGCTCTGGGGGCATCCGATAAGAAAGGTCCGTGGTCGAAATTCGTTCCAGCAGCAGGCTGGTGTCGGTCGCGTCTCCCACCGAAATCGCTGCGCCGGAATCCCCTCCTTCCAGAATCAACTTAGCCGTATCCAGCCGAAGCCCCCCTTCCTGTTTCAGCGCCCCGTGGCAAGCATAGCAGCGATGCTCGAGCAGGGGCCGAACCTGGGTCATGTAGTCGACCTCGGCCTCTTCGCCCCAGACCGACAAGGCCGGGAAAGCAAGTGGCGACGCGGCCACGAAGAATATCGTCGCAACCATTCTGAAGGCGGTTCTTTGAAGTTTCAGCCTTGGCATGGGTTCACTCTGTCCCTTCCTCATCCGTTTCGATTTCGGCGATTTGCGTGAGAATTGGATGGTTGTTCAGGATGTGATAAGAGAGGGCTTCCCGAGCAGCCGAGTCATTTCGCTCAATGAGATGAGTCAAGATCTCGCGGTGCTGGCGAATCGTTTCGATTGCCGTGTCGCGGTCGTGATCTTCCCAATAAAAGAGCAGTTCATAGTACCGGCCCTGCCGAGCGAAAAAGTCTTTGATGTACGCGTTGCCCGAGAGCTTGATCAAGTAGGCGTGCAACGATTCATCGATCTGCGGATGTTCCTCGGCGGTGGCTGGATAGACATTCGCATCCAACATGCGTTGCAAGTCAGCGGAGTCGAGTTTCGGGAAGGCCATGGCCATGGCCTTGAGCTCGAGTGCCTCGCGAACCTCCACGTAGTCCTGCAAATCGGCTTGGCGAAATGCCCTTAGCCGCCAACCGCGGCGGGGGATGTGATCGAGGATGCCCTCTCCTGCCAAGCGATGGAAGATGTTTCGAATGACCGAGCGACTGAGGTCATGGCGTTCGGCCGTGACTTCTTCGCGTAGGTACAGTGTCTTTCCCCCTAAGCTCAACTGAACCAGATTACCCACAATCTCTTCGTAGGGATCACGGGGAGGCTGCGGCAACTCGCCGGCCACCGTGCCGGCTTTGGCTGGAGGAAGAGGATCGCGAACCACCAAGCGGCGATTGGGACCCTTCTCCAGGATCCCCTCGTCAATTAGGCCCGCAATTGCCGCACGCACCGGCGTGAAGCTGACATTGTAGAGCTCGGCCAGAGATCCGATGGTGAGTTGGGCGGGAAGATCGCCGCCGGATCTCAACCGGACGGCAAAATCGTCCTGGATATAGCTGGAAATGGACATAGGCGATTGTCGATTGTCTTTGGATACAAAAGCAAATGTTTTATCGCAACAAAGCCGCTTCAATTAAGGGGCTCCTGTCGGCGGCTCCTGATTTTCAATCAAGGATAGTTGACTTTGCGCGCAATGTCAACTACATTGGCCACAAAATAAAACTCGTGCCCACGAAGCCCATGCTGAAACTCGCTCAACTTTCTGGACCACCTGTGAAAATCGCTAGTATTGAAACACACGTCTGCAATGCGCGGATGCGGAATTGGGTATTTGTCAAAGTGACCACCACTCAGCCGGGACTCGTCGGCTGGGGGGAAGCAACGCTCGAGTGGCACACCCGCAGTGTCGTCGGAGCCGTTGAAGATCTGACTCAACTGCTGATTGGGGAAGACCCAACTCGGGTCGAGTTCCTCTGGCAGATGATGTGGCGTCAGCACTTCTGGCATGGTAACGGGGTGGTTCGTTCGACCGCCATTGCCGGAATTGATTTGGCTTTGTGGGACATCATTGGCAAGGTCCACGGAGTTCCCTGTCATAAACTGTGGGGAGGTCCGGTGCGAGACTCGATTCGCCTCTACTGCCATTTGGGAGGAGGGCAGCTCGAGAGCTTTTACGAAACCCCCGTCGACAATGCCCGGCAATTCGCCGACTTGGCTGTCCAGGCGGTAGAAGACGGATTCAGCGCCTTCAAGTCGATGGCCGTTCCTCCCACGATGCCGGTGGAAGGTCTCCGCGCGATCAAAGCGGCCGATGCCTGCGTTTCCGCGATGCGGGACGCTGTGGGGGACGATATTGACATCATGGTCGACTGCCATGCCCGCCCTTCACCCGCGATGGGAATGCAATTCGCAAAGGCGCTCGATCCGTACGGCCTGTATTTCTTCGAAGAGCCGTGCTGGCCGGAGAGTTTAGACAGTTTGGCGGCAATCAACCGGGCGGTGACTACGCCGATCGCTACCGGCGAACGGTTGACGCACCTGGCTGCGTTTCGCGATCTCTTTGCCGTCCGGGGCTGCGAAGTGTGTCAGCTCGACCTGACGCACTGCGGTGGTTTCACCGAGGCCCGGCGGATCGCGGCCTTGGCCGATGCTCATCGGATCGCGCTGGCCCCGCACAATCCGCAAGGCCCTGTCAGCACGGCTGCCTCGCTGGAGTTCGGCTTTTCTCAACCTAACTACATCATTTGCGAGTCGGTACATCAGGACGTACCCTGGCGGCAGGAAGTGGTTGAGGAGGGTTACGTCGTCGATAAACGAACTCGCACCGTAACTCCCAACACGCGTCCTGGCCTGGGGGTGACGGTCAATGAAGAAGCGATCAAGAGGTTTCCCTTCGAGCAGGAAGTACCGCAGCGCGTGTTTTATAGCGACGGTGCGGTGGGAGACTGGTAACGGGGCTTTAGCCTGTCGGTCCTGAACCGTTCGTTTCCTGGGACCGTTTTTCATCCTCAACCGCACGCTCACGAATCACGATGCAATCCACCGCTATTCCGGCCTTCAACCATCCTTCTTTTCGCGGTCGCATCGGCGTGGCGCAGTGCGATATCACGCCTCCCGTCGGAATTTATTCGCGCACCTGGGGTGCGGCGACCCATGAGGTCGCGCAGTCGATTCATCGGCCGCTGACGCTCAGCGCGATGACGATTGCGAGTTCCCAGCGAAGCTCGCCGCTGGTCCTGGTTTGTGCCGATCTCAGTTTCTGGAAGACGCCGGAGGCGATGGCAACCTTTCAGGCTCAACTGTTGCAGGAGTTGGCCTTACCCCCAGAGGACTTTATTTTCGCGCTGGCTCATACTCATGCGGCCCCTCCTCTTGTCATCACGGACGAACCGCTTCCCGGCGGCGACCTCTTGCGGGAATATATGGAGTCCTTGCCGGAGCGAATCGTGCAGACCGTCCGCCAAGCAGAGCAGCAGTCGTTCGACGCAATCCTGGAATGGGAGACCGGACGCTGCAGCCTGGCTACCGTGCGAGATTTTCGCGATCCGGCCCCCGGCAAAGATCGGTTCCTCTGCGGCTATTCCCCCAATGCGAAGGCGGATGACACGCTTCTAGTGGGCAGGATTACCGATGCTCAAGGGACGACCCGCGCCACCCTGGTGAACTATGCCTGCCATCCTACCACGCTGGCCTGGGAGAACACGGCCATTTCGCCCGACTACATCGGTGCCACGCGGGAACTCGTGGAACAGACGACGCAGGCTCCCATGTTTTTTCTGTTGGGGGCCTGCGGTGAATTGGCACCCCGATATCAATACACGGGAGTCACGGCGGTTGCCGATGCCCATGGGCGGCAACTCGGCTACGCCGTGCTCTCGACGCTCAGCGGGATGGAACCCCCGGGAACTGCCTTGAAATACGCCGGCATCGTTGAATCGGGAGCCCCGTTGGCCTGTTGGGCCCGAGAACCGCACGCGTCTTCTTCGCAATTGGATACCCTTCAAACTACGATCGACATCCCTCTCAAGCATTGGCCTACCGCCGAGGAGCTGGAGCGGGAATATCTGGCCAGTAGCGATCCTTTCCAACAGGAGCGGCTAAGGCGAAAGCGGGGCATCCGCCTGGCCTTGGGAGACGGCGATACCTTTCCCTTGAAACTCTTTACGTGGCGCGTCGGCGAGGCCATCCTGACAGGCAGCCTGGGAGAGGCCTATTCTGTTTTTCAAGAGGATTTGCGAGCCCAGTTCAAGGAAAACCCGGTGATCTGCATGAATCTCATTAACGGTTCGCTGGGATATTTGCCGCCGGCAGATCGGTATGACGAAGACATCTATCCTGTCTGGCAGACCCCGTTCGACCGTGGTTGCCTCGAATTGACACTCGCTGCGGCAAGGAAATCGATTCATGACCTTCTCTCCCGATAACCGCGAGCTGCACGGCGTTTTGCCGGTGCTGCACACGCCCTTCCTGGAAAACGGGGCGATTGATTTCGCGACCCTGCAGCGAGAGATCGATTGGGCATTGGAAGTGGGCGCAAACGGGATCGTGCTGGCCATCGAAAAATACCTGATGAAGAAACGGGGGATTTTCCCGAACACAATTCAACGGCAACCGGTCGGGTGGGAACTCGACGCCGAGACGATGGCGGCAGTCGATCGGTTGTTTCAGTTGTCACTCGCCTGATCGTCTCCTTTGACCGCCGAGAACCCTCTGCCCCCTGACTGCCCCGACCGACCGTGTAGGCCCCTGGCTCTGCGGAAACGAGAACAAGTGTTGTCCCCCGCGCATCAATAGGATTCCAAGCGTGATCGAGCAAGATGGCGAAGTCCGGAAGCAGCAGGTGTCTCCCCATTCGGCTGGCGAGAGGCCTTCCGCTGCCACGGACGGGCTGCCACAAGCGCCAGGGGGACGGCCCACGATGGTCCGTTACCGGGTGATTGCCTGGCTTGCCGTGGCGGCAGCGCTGGCCTATTTGTGTCGCAATTCGCTCAGCGTGGCAGAAAGCCGGATTCGCGACGACCTGGGCCTTACGCTGGCCCAGTCCGGCAGCATCATGGGAGCATTCTTTTGGACGTACGCTCTCTTTCAAGTACCTGCAGGCGCGTTTTCCCATCGCTTCGGAACCCGATTGGCCCTGATGCTGTTTGCCACGGCCTGGTCCGTCGCCATGTTTTCGTCGGCGATCTCGCAGGGGTTTGTGCTGCTGATTCTCGCGCAGTTGATGATGGGAATCGCTCAAGCGGGGATCTTCCCCGCGTCGACCAATTCAATCAACTACTGGATGCCGATGTCGCAGCGATCGTTGGGTTGCGGCCTGTTGGCGGTAGGGATGCAGGTTGGGGCCATCATCGCGAGTGTCCTGACCGGCGAGCTTTTAGGGGTTATGAGTTGGCGGTGGGTCTTTTTTCTGTTTTCGCTTCCAGGACTGGTGTGGGCGGTCCTGTTTTTCCTGCGTTTTCGTGATCGGCCTGAGCTGGCACCGGAGGTCAACTCCGCGGAACAAAGCTTGATTGAAACGGGCCGACCCGCCGATCAGAAGGCAGCCGCAGATCGAGACACGGGACCGACCAATTGGGTCGCCATGCTCCGCCACCCAGGACTTTGGCTGATTCACGGCCAACAGGTCTGCCGGGCGGCAGGATACATGTTCTTCGCCAGTTGGTTCCCGACTTTCCTGCAGCAAACGCGGGGTGTTTCCATTGCCCAATCCGGCTACCTGCAAAGTGTCGTTCTGGCTGGGGCTTTGGCAGGAGGGCTGCTCGGCGGAATCCTGACCGACTGGATCTGGCGGAAAACCGGAAATCTTCGGTTGAGCCGCAGCGGCGTGGGAGCGGCGGCACTGGGAGCGTGCGGATTGCTGATTTTGGGCAGTTGGTTCGTCGAGCATGTCGGGGTGGCGATCGGCCTGATGGCCGTGGGAATTTTCTTCGCCTCGCTGGCCGGCCCGGCCATGTTCACCTCGGTGATCGATATCAGCGGTTCGCGGGTTGCGCAGGTTTTGGGCGCGGTCAATATGACCGGCAATTTTGCCGTGGCCATCTGTCCGATTCTGGTGGGGCAATTGTTCGAGCGAACCGCTAATTGGAATCTCGTGCTGATCCTCTTTGCCGCCATCTACCTGGTCGGTGCCGTCTGCTGGGCCTTCTTCAACCCGCGGATAGGTATCTTCAACTCGGACCACCAGTCCCCAGCTTGCAACAGCGCCCGACCCACGATTCTCCTGGCAGCCAAGGAAGAGTAACAAAGCGTGGCGCAGCCCAGCTCACCCTGACCCTGGCGTTTCCATCTTGCCAGGCAGAGGCATGGTCTCCGACGATACCGAACATACCTGCATGGTGGCTCAGGCCTTGATCACGTCATCGCAATCGTAGAAAGGCCGCATAAGGTCAGCGTGAACGGTTTCTAAAATCGGCCTTATCTTCAGGGCGAACAGCTATCCGCGGTGGTAGAATGAGAATGGTAGGCCACGTCGCGGGGACGAGGCATTGATTTTGCGCGAGGTTCCACGTGAGCAGTCGAATTTTGGTGGTCGAGGACGAATTGCGGATCGCTGATTTTGTCGTTCGCGGATTGTCCGAAGAAGGCTACCGCGTCGAGCATGCCACCGATGGACAAGCGGCATGGCTTCGTCTTCAGACGGACTCCTGGGACCTTGTTCTGCTGGACTGGTGGCTTCCCGGCGAAGATGGCCTGCAGGTTCTGAAACGGTTCAGGCAGAAAGATCGCATCACGCCCGTTCTGTTTCTGACGGCTCGCGACGCGATTTCCGAACGCGTCGCAGGACTGGACACCGGTGCCGATGATTACCTCACCAAGCCGTTCGCCTTTGAAGAATTGCTGGCTCGCGTGCGGGCGTTATTGCGCCGCCCGAGTCAGAAAAATGCGGTTACGCTCGAATTCCAGGACATTCGGATCGATCTAGAGACTCAGCGGGCGAGCCGCGGCGGCCATTCGCTCGACCTGACCGCCAAGGAGTTGTCACTCTTGATTTTTTTCGTGCGCCATCCGCGCAAGGTACTTTCGCGGACCAGAATTTACCAAACCGTATGGGATGAGAATTTCGATGGATTCTCCAACACGCTGGAAGTCCATGTGAAAGATCTGCGCCGCAAGCTCGAATTGCATGGCCCACGAATGATTCAAACTCGCCGCGGCCTGGGATATGTGCTGGATGCCGCACCGGCTGAGGAGGGCGAACGGTGAAATTGGTCCATCGCGTGTCGGTCTTCTTTCTGGCGGCATTAGCGATCGTCTTGGTGATCTATTCCAGTATTTTCTACGCGTTCGTTCGCGCGCGGTTGGTGCAGCAGTTCGAACAAGAAGTGCAGGGTGCGCTCAATTCGCTTGTTGCCGCCGTCGAAATCGAGCCAGAAGAAGTCAAGTGGCAGCCGCTTGAACATGCGATTGTCTTGGGTGCCGTTCAGGGACCGGACGAAGTGCAATGGGTTGTGATTGGGGATGGTCGCCGCGTGGTTGAAAAGTCTCGCAATGCCACATCCGAGCTAATTGCACAGGCCAATGCAATCGCATCTTCTGCGTCTACCACTGCCGATACCGGACAGACGGTCACGCCTGATGATTGGCATATTCTCCATCAGCGCCTCGTCGCACCGATACCGGATCGCAGAGGGCGAGAATTGGATGAATTTGACGAAATCGTTGTGATGGTTGCCCATTCCGCAGCGCCACTAAACGCCAACCTGAACCGCTTGCTATTGTTGGTATGCGCGCTCCCGGTCGGGACATGGCTAGTGGCGGTCGCCGCCGGTCATTGGTTCTGCCGCCGGGCCTTGCAGCCGGTTTTGGATATGTCCCAACAGGCGCGCTCCATGACTGGTGCCAACTTTCATTCCCGACTGCCGGTGAGCGAGACAGGGGACGAGTTGGCGGACCTGGCAGTGGCCTTTAACACCCTGCTCGACCATCAGCACCGCGCCTTCGAGCAACAACGGCGCTTCACCGGTGATGCGGCCCACGAATTACGGACTCCGTTGACGGTGTTGCTGGGGCAGATTGACGTGGCGCTGCGCCGAACTCGGTCGCCGCAGGAATACGCCGCCACGCTTGGCCTGCTGCGCGATCAAACCGCCCAACTGCAGACAATCGTTGAATCGCTCTTATTCCTTGCGCGAGCGGAGGAAGACGCGATTTTGCCGGACTCGGAAACCTTCTCCCTAGCGGCATGGTTGCCGGAGTATATGAATCGCTGGAATGAACATCCCCGTCGAGGCGATATTAGCCTCCGGATCGCGTCTGTCGGTACTACCCAGATCAAGGCATCATCGGCGTTGTTGACTCGCTTGATGGACAATCTGATCGAGAACGCCCTGAAGTACAGCACACCTGGTTCGCGAGTGGAGGTCATTGCGGGCCGCGACGACGCCGAGGCACTCGTGGAAGTCCAAGACCAGGGACGCGGCATTGGGGTCGAGGATTTGTCCGAGATCTTCAATCCTTTCTTTCGTTCGCGGGCGGCCCGTGATGCAGGAATTGCGGGCACCGGCTTGGGCCTTGCCATTGCCGCGAGAATCGCCACCGCCTGCGGCGGTTGGCTCGAATGCACCAGTGAGTTGGGCCGGGGTAGTCGCTTCACGTTACGACTGCCGACCGCATCCAACAACGTTCTCGCGGGGAATGCCTGTTGAGGCGGTGTTTGAAACAGTCCGCCGAACATAAAGACGATTTTAATCAGCCTTCAGGAAGGCCTTAGATCGAAGTGCGATACTGCTTGTACACATCCGCTTTACATCTCAGTTCACGGGAGAAAGCAATGACAAGCATTATTGCCGTAGTTCAAATCGCCGCCTTCTTGACCGCAGTCGTCCTGGTTTCAATATGCTTGGTCTCAAGCACAAGAATTGAAGTCGAGCAGGACTTGCCCTTAACGCGAAAATCACCACCGCCTACGGTGGACGAACGCAAGAAAACCGGGGATTCGCGATCGCAGAAATCAATCGCTATCTCCCCCCGCTCACACCCATTCATTGCGAATCATTAATGCGTTTACTGCTCGATTGAATCGAGTTTCGTTGCTGACAAGGCCGCTTCGCTGGGGAGTGGAGGAAGGCTCTCTTCCTCCAGTGCGTTCTCTTCTCCCGTGGCTGGCGCGTCAATTACCTCACCCGGTAGGTAGGGCATTTGCGAACAGCGAATATCCGCATAAGTCGTTCCGGAGGTTGTTAACAAGTAACCGCCGCCCAGAGACTGGTAGGCTTTGACGATAGCCGAGAGTTGCTGCTGCTTGGTATTGATCAAGTCGATTCGTGCTTCCAGTAGATCACGTTGCGAGAACAAGACGTCCAAATACTCCGATCGAGCGTTTTGAAATAGACTGGTCGCGACATCCACCGATTCTTCGAGGGCGACGACTTGGCTCTGTTTGAGCTCAACGCTCTGGCGATAGTTCTCTACTTTGGCCATGCGATTGACCACTTCGGTGTAGGCATTCAAGACGGTACGTTGGTAGTCGTAAACGGCCTGCAATTGCCGAGCGTTGGCACTTTGGTATTCGGCTCGGATGCCCGCCTTGTTAATCAGCGGAGCGACTAACTCACCCATGGTGCTGGCGATAAACGCACCTGGATCGAAGAGGTATCGCGGGTTAAATGCTTCGAAGCCGACGCTAGCAGTAATGTCCAGTCGGGGAAAGAATTGCGCTCTGGCGACCAGTACGTCGAGGCCGGAAGCGGACAATTCGCGTTCCGCGGCACGAATATCACGCCGGTTCTGCAGCAGTTGCGCCGGGACACCCACGCCCAGCAGGCTGGAGTCGAGATGGATGAAGTCCCACGACGCCCGCTGAACCAATTGAGGATAACGACCGACGAGGAAGTTGAGCTTGTTCTCCGTTTCGAGGATCTCCTGTTGAATGATCAGCCGTTCACTTTCGTTTTTGCGAACTTCCGCCCGGAATCGCTGGACAGCCAACTCGGTACCACGAGCCGCCTCCTTCTGCGCTTCGGCGACTTCAAGACTTTGCTTTTGAATCTCGACGGTTTGATTCAAATAGGCCAGTCGTTGATCGAACGCGGCAAGCTCGTAGTAGTTCTCCGCAATCTCCGCGACCAGTCGAGTTACGTAGTAGTCTCGAATCTCGACCGCCTCCGCGTAACGCTGTGCGGCCGCATCCCGGGAATTGCGCAGTTCCCGCCAAATATCGATCCGCCAGAAAAGATTTGCCTTGAGACCCACGTTCGGCAGAGGATCGGGAAACTCGCCGCCACCAGGAAAGGTGAGTTGTTCTTCCGCAGCTCCAAGCGGGGTAAATTTGCTTGTCCGCTCAAACCCACCCTCGGCCCCCACATTGACAAACGGCAGGTAGGCACCACGCCGTGCCAAGATTTCGTTTTGGGCGATCTGGACCTCTTGGTTTCGGATCTTCAATTCTTGATTGGACGCCAACCCCTCGGCAATCAACTGGGATAAGGCCTGATCGTCGAAGAACTCGTAAACGCCAATTTGGGCCGCACTCTCAGCGCTCGACACGCCATTGAATTCCGGAGGCAGATAGGGATCCGAATCCACACCGCAAAGCTTCGGAATACCGCAACCTGACAGCACTGCCAAACCCAAGCAAACGACCAGAGTCGCAACGGAAATCGGCCGAAATGCCATTGCTGACATGTCTGTTCGAAAGGAGCGTCGTCTCATCATTGAGCCTTTGTGGCATCATGCCATTACACGACAGCGGGATTGGAATTGTGTCGTTCCTGTCCGCTCATCGGTTACTTGAATACGGACTTCCTGAGCCCGTGTCTCGGCCAAGCCAGCCGCCCTCAGGCGGATAATCGATCCACAAAGGACCGCCAAGCCACCTCCGCAGTAAATTCGATATAGCTACTATCGGCCCTGCAATCGATGGAAATGAGAGAATCACTACATGCCATCGTCATCCCGCTCAAAGATCTCACTGAGCGGTTCGTCATGCTCTTTCTGGATGAGTTGACGGCCATCGGACAGTTTAGCAAATAGGTAGTAGAGGCCCGGTATTACGAAGACACCAATCAACGTGCCCAGGAGCATCCCACCGACAGCCGTGGTACCGATTGTCCGGTTTCCGATCGCACCTGGACCGGTCGCACGCACCAGCGGAATCAGGCCCGCGATGAACGCGAACGACGTCATCATGATCGGACGGAACCGAAGTTGGCTACCCGCGATCGCCGCGTCCTTAATGCTCAGGCCTTCCTGCCGCCGCTGCACGGCAAACTCAATAATCAGAATCGCATTTTTGCCTAGCAGTCCGATTAACATCACCAGACCAATCTGGGCATACACGTCGTTGGCTAGACCCATCGATTTCAGGAACAGGAATGAACCAAAAACCCCAATGGGCAGCGACGCCAGTACCGCCAGCGGCAACAAGAAACTCTCGTATTGTCCCACCAGGACCAGGTACACGAACACGACGACAATTAGGAAGATGTAAACCGCCGTATTGCCTGCCCGCGCCTCGTCGTAAGACAGGCCACTCCAGCCGATTCCAAATCCGTGCGGTAGCGTCTCGGCCGCGACTTCGTTGATTGCCGCGATGGCTTCACCACTACTGTAACCCGCTGCTGGGGCACCCTGAATAGGAGCCGTCGGATAGAGGTTGTAGCGGCTGATTTCGTTCAGCCCCTGCTTCTTTTCAATCTTCATGAAAGCGGAATAGGGGACCATTTCCCCTTCTTCATTCTTGACGAACATGTTGCTGAGATCTTCCGGATATCGACGAAACTCCGGCTTGGCTTGGACATAGACTTTGTAGAACTGCCCGAAGCGAACGAAACCCTGCTCCCACGTGCTACCGACGACAATGGAAAGGTTGTCCAGGGCGTCGCGGATCGAGACACCTTTTTGCATGGCCTTGTCGTTGTCGATGACAATTTCATATTGCGGGTAGTTGGCGGCGAAGAAGGTAAACAGCCCCTTCAGTTCTTTACGCTTTTCTAAAGCGGCCATGAACTTATCGGTCTCCCTGCCGAGCGCCTGGTAGTCGCCGCTGTTGGTTTTATCCAGCAGATTCACGGAGAAACCTCCCGCAGCGCCAAAACCAGGGACCGCCGGGGGCTCGAAGAACTCGAGCTTGACGTTCGCGATATCGGTGCCTCGTCTTTCAAGTTCCTCAATGATTTCCTTGGAGGTCAACTCCCGATCGGCCCATGGCTCCAAGCTAATGATACAGGTACCCGCATTGGAACCACGTCCTTCCGTCAGCACTTCATAACCAGCGATCGAAGAAACAGAGACAATTTCATCCATTTTCATACAGATGGCTTGCAGTTCATGACACTTGGCATTGGTGTATTCAAGTGTAGATCCGGGAGGGGTCTGCACAATTCCGTAAAGCATCCCCTGGTCTTCCAGCGGTATGAAACCTGTGGGAAGGACATTGTTGACAGAGAGAATGCCATAGCTGAACAGGGCAATGACAATCATCGTAAAGACGCGACGTGTGACGATGAGCCCGACCACGCTGACGTAACCTCCGGTCACTTTTTCAATCGCTCGGTCGAAAAAGTACACAAAGATACCGATCGGCCCCCGCTTTTTCCCCTCGCCCGACTCATTTCCCGAAAGCCCCGCTCGCAGCGATAAAGCCGACACCACGCCCATCACGCAGCCGATGATGAGCATCCGACTGGGTGTCAATTCGAGCTGTTCGGAGATCACTTCGTGAACGATGTGGATGTGGAGAAATTGATAAAACAGATACCCCGTCAGCAACCCAAACAGCACCGCCAAAAAACCTCGCAGGATAAAAGCATAACGCCCTCCAATCCTCTGGAGGGCACGGTTGGTATAGCCCGCTAAATCACGATTCCTGCCGTTGCGATGGATCGACTTGAGAATCATGGCACAAAGCACAGGCGTCAGCGTCAAAGCGACCACGCCGGACAGAATGATTGCCGTGGCCATGGTGAGGGCAAATTGACGATAAAAGACGCCGACCGGACCCGTCATGAAGGTCACCGGCACGAACACCGCGGTCATCACAAGCGTAATTGCGATGATCGCGCCACTAATTTCGTGTACCACTTCGAGGGTCGCTTGATAGGGACCGAGGTGCTTGGCATGCATTTTCTCGTGTACCGCTTCCACCACCACGATTGCGTCGTCGACCACGACGCCAATTGCCAGCACGAGAGCAAACAACGTAATTAAGTTGATTGACATCCCGAACATATACATGAAGAAGAAGGTTCCAATCAAAGAGACAGGCACCGCCAGCGTTGGAATGAGCGTGCTGCGAAAGTCCCCCAGAAAGAGGAAGACTACCAGCGAAACAAGGATGAACGCTTCAAACAGGGTATGCAACACCTTTTCGATCGAGGCGTCTAGAAAGTGAGAGACGTCGTAGGTCACCGCGTAGTCCATCCCCGGCGGAAACGACTCTTGCTTGATCTCCTCGATTTTCTCTTTCACCTGCTCAATAACGTCGGCCGCGTTGGACCCGGGTGTTTGCTTCAGGACAATCGCTGCCGAAGGCAAGCCATCGATATCGGAGTAAAGGTCATAGAAAGAGGACCCAAGCCAAACGTGGGCCACGTCGCCCAGTCGCAGGATCTCTCCTTCTTCGGTAGAGCGAAGAATAATTTGTTCGTATTCTTTGGGCGTTTGGTAGCGTCCCACCCAGGTCAAAACGTACTCCAGCGTTTGCGAGGTCTGCCCTGTTGCCTGGCCCAACCGCCCCGGCGAGCCGATCATGCTCTGTTCGTCAAGGGCTTTCATCACGTCCTCGGCATCAACTCGGTATGCCCGCATCCGATCGAGATCCAACTCGATGCGCATGGCGTACGACCGGTTCCCGAGAATGGAGGCCTGCCCCACGCCGGGAATCCGCTTGATTTCGTTCAGCACGTTTACGGTGGCGTAGTTGTACAAGAAGTTCTGATCAAGATTTGGGTCACTACTAAAGACGTTCACGTACATCAACATGCTGGGCATGTTCTGCATGACAATGAGACCTTCCCGCTGGACGATCGGCGGAAGCTGATTAATCACCATATTGACGCGGTTGTTGACATTCATAACCGCCACGTTCGGATCCGTGCCGGGCTCGAAGATTACCTGAATCGTGCCCTCACCGGCACTCGTCGCGTCTCCCACCATGTAACGCATATTGGGAACGCCATTGATCGATTGTTCCAGGATCACCAACGTCGAGTCGATCAAGATTTTAGCACTCGCGCCGGGATACGAAATGGAAACGCGTACGCTCGGCGGTGCAACGGAAGGAAACTGGGAAATGGGCAGTGAGAAAATCGCCACCCCCCCCATAAACAAAATGAGCAGTGAAATGACGATGGCCAGGGCGGGCCGATGTAAGAATTTGCTGAACATGGGAGGGCCTACTTATTCCGCGTGAAACTTCAGGTTACTAAGAACTTTTTCTGGCGATTGGAATTCATAGTCGATCGTGTCGCCATCACGAACCTGACGAATCCCTTCGAGAATGATCTTGTCACCCTCCTGAAGCCCTTCTTCGATTACAAAAATATCCTCCTGTTCCGCCCGAATGGTAATGTCACGCTGGTGAACGACGTTGTCCTTGTCGATGACATAGGCATACCGTTTGGCCAGAATCTCGAAAGTTGCCCGCTGGGGAATGACGATCGCGTCCTCCAAGGTTCGATGAATAAGAATCGTGCCGGTCTGGCCATTGCGAAGCAGTCCGGTGGGGTTCGGAAAGTCCGCTCGGAAGGCGATGTTGCCGGTCGTGTTGTCGAAGTCCGCCTCGATCGCGCCAATGGTGCCAAGCTGTTGAAAAATCTCGCCGTTGGCCAGCCTTAGCTCGATTTGCAAATGCTCTTCTCCGTTGCCGGCGGCCTGGTCGAGATCCAATTGCCGCTTGTATTCCAGATAGCGAGATTCCGGGACATTAAAGTACACCCACATCAAGCTGTTGTCGGAAAAGGTCGTGAGCACTTCGCCTTCCTCGATCAGGCTTCCCAACTGCACGAGTTGTCGGTCAACAATTCCGTCGAACGGTGCCTTGATCTTCGTAAAATCCAATTCCGCTTCAGCGAGAGCCACCTGGGCTCTTACCTTGGCGAACTCCGCTTTTTTTATTTGAAGCTCCTGGGGCGAGACGATGTTTCTGTCCAAAAGATTTTGGGCATTCTGCAGTTCAATTTCGATCCTGTTTGCCTCGGCGATTTCCGCGTCGAGTCTCGCCTGATAGAGCGTGGGGAGAATCTTAAACATGAGCTCCCCTTTCTTAACCAACTGGCCCTCATTAATGCGGACCTCTTCCAGGTAGCCCCCTTCGAGCGCTCGAATCTCAATATGTTTGCATGAGTGGATCTGGCACACATATTGTTGAGTGCTGATGACACTCTTCTTAAGTGGGCTGGTGGCGATGACCTTATGAATCGCGTGGTGCCCCCCCTCGCCGTGCGGCTCGCTATGAGCATCACCATGGGATTCGGAATGCCCAGAGTCCCGCGGTTCACTATCCGATTCTGCCACCGATTCGCAGCCCGACATCGCCAGCGAAAATGCTGCCAGCAGCAGGGCCGGAGTGATTGGAACTTTCATTGCTGATCTGTAACTTTCAACTAAGAGAATGTCCCGAACCATGTTAGCGGGATGCGGGGATTTGACAGAAAGTCGCTGGGGAGAGGCATTTTTCGGCCCTCTCCCTTGCGCATTCTTTATGAGCCTGACGTAACCCAACATTCAGCGAGTTCCCCAACCGGGAATTAGGCTGCTGAGCGTGGTTGTGTTAGGGGTGCTTAGCAGCGCACGTGTTGCCCACCGGTGACCAAGGCGATGTGACGTGTGATCGTCACGAATAGCCTTGAAATCGGACAGTCATAGGCCTTGATGGAGATCGGCCTAGTTACGATGCCGAATTTCGACAACGAGCAGAGCCCACTTCATTCGCTGCAGCGCACTAAGCGCTGGGGGGCCCGCGAAGAGAGAATGCCGCTTCTGGCAGAAACGAGAAAGAGGGCCTGTGAAAGAAATCAAAGTGAGCCGATGTCACCTCGATATAGGGCGTCACCAAATCAGGAACAGTCGCCAAGCGAGCGATCTCAGCCTTAAACTCACTCGTGTTCTCGGACAACTCGGCATAGTCCGAGTCCGCAGCGTGAGAATGAGCCGGCTTGCCGTTTTGAGCACGGTGAACCTGAGAAATGCCACCGAAAATTAAGACCGCGTAGAGAACGACAAAGCAAATTTGCCACGGGTGACGCCCGCTGAAGATGCCTACCCGATTCACCTTCCCAGAAGACACAAGAGGCCTCATGCGGGGAGGTTCCAGCACTTGAGGAGCGTCAATCCGAGAGCCAAAACCGAGCACGGCAGCTTCACTTCTCCGGCAAAAAAACCTGATTCGAACCGTCTACGCTTAAATAATCTTACGTTGTCCTCTTGACTTAGGCAAGGCGGAGCGAATCTGCTATCAATGCCACCGCTCACTACTTAAGGGCCCTTCACCTGCCACAAGATCGTGGAAAGGTTTGGCAATGGAGCGGAATCGTCCACAATGAATGAAACCGGGCAAAATCTCATCGCAGACCTTGGCACGAGAAAGGCTGGTTGCCCAGGTCTCGGTTGAGTCCCCTAATCACTTTTTTCGGTAGTTTGCCCCTCTTTCTGTAACTGAAATTCCGTTCATGATTCTGCACATCGACATGGACGCCTTCTACGCCTCGGTGGAAATCCGTGAGCGACCCGAGCTTCGCGGCCAGCCGGTTCTCGTCGGTGGAACGCCGGCAGGACGGGGTGTAAGCCCCCTGTTCGGATCCTAAGCGATGAGCGGGAAATACGAGTCCGGTACCTTTTCTGCAAAGCACCCCTCGGGCCGCTCCGCGGGAAAAGGTATCCTGGGGCTTGAGGGTGACTTGGATTTGTCTACCCTGCGGCGTGTACTTGATGGCGTTGTCGATGGAACAGCACGAGTTCTCACGTCCGATTGCTTTTTAGGCGCAAGGCACAATGGGAGAGAAGCTCAACCCCTGGTCGAGCCATTGCCATGGATGAGCCGAAATGAGCGCGTTCGGTTTCCCGCATGAGCTATCATTAGGGGTAGAATTGGAATCCTCAGTCATGCTCTCTCATCTTGCGTTCGCCATCCTATGCGTCGCCCCGAGTATCGGCAGATAGAAACCGACCTTAAACAGTCCGATGCGAGCTGGGATCGTTCGACCCTAGGCTGGATTCCGGTAGTAAATTGCTGAGCAAAATCGCCACGATGGCCCCGCATGAATGAAAGGGAATTGGTTCGTTGGTGACGTTCGGAATGACTCTCAGGTGAAGTTCGCGTTTAGACCGGCAACATTCTGAGTGTCCGAACATTGAAGCGGATCCTGCAACATAGATAATCTCATGAACCCGATCCGAATGCCGAGTTCTATCGTTCTCAGTTGCCTGGTGGCGTTGACCTTCTGTGCTCATCCCCTTGAAGCCGCCGACCCGCTCCCCTCGTGGCACGACACGCCCACGAAGCAGGCGATTGTGGCGTTTGTGGAAAAGGTAAGCGATGAAGATTCTGTTAATTATGTCCCTCCCTCGCGGCGTATCGCGACATTCGATAACGATGGAACGCTATGGTCTGAGCAGCCGATGTATTTTCAGGCAGCCTTTGTAATCGATCGCGTGAAGGCCATGGCCCCAGACCATCCGCAGTGGAAAGAGCAAGAGCCGTTCGCGTCGGTGCTCAAGGATGACATGAAGGGGCTTGTCGCTGCCGGTAAGGCGGGACTGATGCAACTATTGGCCGCCACCCATGCCGGAATGACGGTTGAAGAATTCGAGGAGACGGTCTCCGATTGGATCCAAACGGCGAGGCATCCCGTAACCGGCAAGGCGTATACAGAGATGGTCTATCATCCCATGCTCGAACTATTGGACTATCTCAGGGCGAATGGCTTTAAGACGTTCATCGTCTCCGGTGGAGGGATCGAGTTCATGCGGCCCTGGGTCGAGGAGGTTTATGGCATTGCTCCGGAACAGGTCGTCGGTAGCAGTCTGAAAATGAAGTATGAGCTGCGAGACGGAGTGCCGGTGCTGTTGAAATTGCCGGAGATCGACTTGGTGGATGACAAGGAGGGCAAACCGGTGGGCATCCAGAGCCACATCGGTCGCCGCCCGATTTTCGCGGCCGGAAATTCCGATGGTGACTTGCAGATGCTGGAATACACAACCATTCCCCGTGACGCCAGCGACACCACGCCCCGGTTCGGCCTGATCGTGCATCATACCGACGGTGAGCGGGAATTCGCCTACGATCGCGAATCGCACTTCGGCCGGTTAGACAAAGCACTGGAAGATGCTCCCAAACGAGGTTGGGTGGTGGTGGATATGAAGGCGGATTGGAAGCAAGTCTATCGCCGCTAAATTCACCACTTCGCCGGCGTGGATTTCATTGCGAGGGATGGCAACAACGATTGAGAGCGCAAGCGAGCACCCTGAGCACGGCATTTATTTAGATCTTGAAGGACAAATTCCGATGGCAACCAACCTAGTGAAGCGTTACGGAATGATCATCGCTATGGTCGTGGGCACGATCGCCACCACGAGTAGCTCAGCCAATGCCCAGGACGCCAGTGGAGGTCGGTTTAAAAAGTTGGCGAATGCGGAGATGGCGGTGCCAGGCTATCCTACGGAGGAAAGTGCTCAAACGCTGAGCGAGGAGTTGTATTTCCAACGGGCCGTGCAGACCTACTTATGGGCCCTGCCCGCCATGAAGGAAGGTCTGGGGCAGACTTTCGGACGGGGCTACCAGGTGATGACCGTGTTCGAGCAACGTCTCAAGCCGAACACGATCATCACCACACCCAACTCGGATGTTATCTACGGCCTGGGGTGGGCTGACTTGAGCGAAACGGGGCCGTTGGTCATCGATGTTCCGCCGGGTCTCCAAGGATTGTTGGACGATATGTGGCACCGACCACTCAAAGGACCGAAAAAGGAGAACGGGACCCATTACTTGGGAGACCTCGGCCTGCCTGGGCCGGACAAGGGACAAGGTGGCAAATATCTCTTGGTACCCGCCGATTACGAAGGGGACGTGGACCGCGACAAGTACTTTGTCTACACCACGCGGACCAACGGCGTGTTCATTTTTCTGCGTGGGTTTTTCCAGTCCGTTGACAATCTGGAACCGGGGGTGAAGTCGGTCGAGTCGATCAAGGTCTATCCATTGGAAGGGGACCGCAAGGAGATGGAATTCCCTCACGCCTCCAATGTCGCCTCCAACGCCTTGTTTCACCACGATTCCCGCTACTTTGAAGCGCTGGCCGATTTTATCCAGGAAGAGAAAATCGACCAGGACAACCCCTATATGCATGGAATGCTCGCGGCTTTGGGAATCCAAAAGGGAAAGGAATTCAAGCCAACCGAGCGACAGAAGGAACTGCTAGATAGCGCGGCCAAAACTGCTTGGAAAATGGCCAAAAACATCGCCGCGAATTTCGACAGCGAGGAGGATGCCTTGTGGTGGGAGGATCGAATGTGGGTCGCTCATGCCCACACCAAACTGGACGACTTCGTGAAGGTATTGTTGGACGAGGAATTCCGGGATCGTGAGACCGGGCATACCGATGTCAACGCCCTGACGCACATGTATGTCAACCATTATTCGATCAGCACGGGAATGATCACGTCGGTTGTCGGACTGGGAGCCAAGTACACCGGGGCCTACAAAGATAGTGAAGGCCGACATCTCTCCGGTGAACACAGCTACAAGATCGATCTGCCACCCAACGCGCCGGCCAAGCTGTTTTGGTCCCTGACAATCTACGACGCGGAATCGGCGGCGGGAGTCGATGCGGAGGGGCAGGAGTATCCGTCACTCAATTCGATGAACGACTTGAAGTATAACGAGGATGGTTCGATCACTTTCCATATCGCTCCGGAGCAACCGGAAGGAAGTAAGAACTGGATCAAGACCACCCCGGATCGTGGCTGGTTTGCGTTGCTACGGTGGTACGGCCCGGATCAGGCGTTTTTTGATCGTCAGTACAAACCGGGTGATTTTGTCCGTCTCGATTGAACCGGTGCTTATCTCAAATTCCAGGAGACCTCATGATGTGGCGAGTGCTGGCTGTAATTGCCGTTTTAGGTATGAGCATCGCGCGTGGTGCCGTAGCGGATGACATCGGGGACGTGAGTGATCCGCAAGGGATTGTCGAGCAATCCGCCGATCAGTTCGCGGAAGCCTTTAACCGTCGTGACGCGAACGAGATTGCCCAGTTGTTTACGCCCGAGGCGGAGTACATTGATGCCGCCGGGATGATCTTTCACGGTCGGGCCGCCATCGCCGGAGAGTTCGCCGCGGTGCTGGAATTAAGCCCGCCGGGGGCGATGGCGATTGAGTTGATCTCGATCCGGCCGATTGCCGAGGGGGTGTTGGTGGAAGATGGGGTTTCATCGTTCGTACCGGAAGAGGAAGGCGCGATCTCGCACACCCGGTACACCGCCACGCATGTGCGGCAGAAAGACGGGGCGTGGCAGATTGCGAGTGTACGGGAACTGGAGGCCGCCAAGATGACCCCGCACGACCGACTGCAATCACTCGCCTGGCTAGTCGGTTCGTGGCATGAAGACGTGGCGGGGAGCGTGATCTCCACGGAGTGGAAATGGTCGGAGAATGGTAACTTTTTGATCAGCGAATTCTCAGTCCGACAAGCGGCCGACAGCCAGTGGAGCGGCACGCATCGTATCGGCTGGGATGCTGGTCGAAAGCAGTTCCGATCGTGGATTTTCGAGTCGGGCGGCGGCTCGCTGACTGGATGGTGGCGAGGTGGTGAAGACGGGAGTTGGTCGGTCAGCCTCAGTGGGATCGATACCCAAGGCACACCACGTTCATCGGTCATGACGTATCAACGTGACGGAGAAAACGCGATCGCCGTGACTCAGGGTCAACGGATCGTCGATGGGCAAATGTTGCCGGGGTCGGTGCATCGCGTGGTGCGGCAACCACCGCAAGTAAAACAGTCCGCAAACCAGCCTTAGTCGTTGGCTACCTTGGCGAATCAATCGTGAGGAAAATCAGAGGACCGCTATCATGCGAAATTCAATGATCTGGATGGGATTGATCGGGGCGCTGACCTTGGCGCTGGCAACCGAGTCTACATACGCGCGGGGCTTTGGGGGCGGTGGCGGGCGTGGAGGCGGAGGCGGAATGCGCGGCGGAGGAGGGGGAGGCGGATTTCATGGCGGGGGAGGTGTTTCCCGAGGAGGGATGCCGGGCGGCGGTGGATTCTCCGGTGGCGGTTTTCATCCCTCAACGCCTTCGTTTTCGAGGCCCAGTTCGCCACAAATAAGCCGTCCCGGCGGACTTCCTAGTGGCGGCAATGTAAGGCCCTCCGTCCAACGACCCTCCGTCCAACGACCCACCGGGCAACGACCGACCGGCCCGGCTGCCAATCGACCCAATGTCGTGCATCGTCCCCAACCCGCGCGGCCCGGCTTGGAGCCCGGCGGTCGTCCCCAGTTACAGCCGGGAGGTGGCATTAACCGTCCTGACTTGAATCCCGGAAATCGTGTTCCGGGAAACCGACTGCCGGGTACGCGTCCGGAGGGACGTCCCGGTGGAGGTGATCGCCCTGGTTTACCGGCCGACGCGGGATCTCGACCGAGACCAACTCGGCCCGGGGGTGATAACGCTTCCTTGCCAGGTCTTCGCCCATCGCGTCCAGGTGAAGGTGGCGCGGGAACGAGATTACCCGGCTTGCGGCCGGGTGAGGGAGATCCCGGAGGAAGGCTACCCAGCAACCGACTCGGTGAAGGAGGTGCGGGGACGCGTTGGAATCCGGGTGATCGAGGAACGCTCCCCGAGCGGCAACAGGACCTGTCCAATCGGTTCAACGACCTGGACGCGCATTGGGGAGATAGTGAGTGGGCCCACCAGCAGTGGGAAGGACCCAACGGCGACATGAACCACTTCGGTTTCTGGGGCCCCAACGGGTATTGGGGGCACACCGGTGTCAACGGCCCCAATGGTGGACACTGGGGCCATACGGGGCACGTGGGTCCCAATGGTGCGTGGGGCCACACCGGGTACTTTGGTCCGGCGGGGCACTGGTCTCGCAGTTGGGGTTGGTACAACGGCTACAGCCCCAACTGGGGCCACGGACGCTGGGATTATCTCTGGAACGAATATCCGGCGGCGATGGCCTTTGGCGCAACCATGTGGGGCGTCAACGTGGTCGATTATATGTTCGGGGTAGACAACTATTACAACCCTTACTACGAAGCCCCGGTCAGTGTGAACAACCAAGTGGTGGTGAGTTACTCCGAACCGCTGGTGGGTGATCCGTCATCCAACGAAGCGGCTTCCGATGCAGAGGATTCGTCTCCGGAAGATACGGATACCGATCCCCTGACAGAGACATTCGACCAGGCCCGGCAGGCTTTTCAAGAGGAGCAATTCGAGCAGGCCTTGCAGTTGACCGATCAGGCCCTCGCCCTCGCTCCCAAGGACGCGGCGATCAACGAGTTCCGCGGCTTGTGCTTGTTCGCCCTAGGGCGGTATCGCGAAGCGGCGGCGACGATTCATGCGGTACTGGCCGCCGGTCCGGGCTGGGACTGGACCACCTTGATCAGCCTGTACGGTAATCCGGCAACCTATACCGCCCAACTGCGGAAGCTGGAATCGGTTGAGCCAGCGGCCGCCGACATCCGGTTTTTGTTGGGCTATCACTATTTAACCGCCGGACATCAGCAGGAAGCGGTGGATCAGTGGGAGGAAGTCGTCCGCGAGCAACCCAAAGACAAACTGACCGCGCAACTGGTGCAAATGTACGAGCCAGCCTCGGAGCCTACGGCTCAGGAGGCGGCACCTCCCAAGCCCGATCTACAAGAGCCCGCCTATCCGCTGGAGAAGCTGCAAGGAAACTGGGCCGCGACCGCCAAAGGGGGCCAGTTCTCGCTGGGCTTGAATGAAGACGACTCCTTCACTTGGAGCTTCACACGAGACGACAAACCGCAATCGGTCACAGGCGTCTACGCGATTCGCGGAGACAATCTGGTCATGCAGCCTGATTCTGGCGGGACGATGCTGAGCACGATTAAACTCACGGACGACCGAACATTAGAGTTCACGCCAATTGGAGACGCAAACGAGTTGACGTTCAAGCGGCAATAAGGCTTTTCCCCTTTTCAAATTGAATCTGGAGCGACCATCATGAGTAAATCAACGTTTCCGCTACTGGCGGTGCTCATCGCCTGCACGTTCTTTCCGTCACTCGTGACCGCGCAGGATGGAGGCGGCAAAAAGCCGAATATCCTGGTCATCATGGGAGATGACATCGGCCAAACCAATGTATCGGCGTATAGCATGGGGCTGGTGGGCTACCGCACGCCCAACATCGACCGGATCGCTCGCGAGGGGATGATCTTCACGGATTTCTACGCCGAGCAAAGTTGCACGGCCGGACGATCGACCTTCATCACAGGGCAATGCACCTACCGCACCGGCCTCTCGAAGGTCGGTTTGCCCGGCGCGGATCTCGGTCTTCAGGCAGAGGATCCCACGATCGCGGAACTGCTCAAGCCGCATGGATACGCGACCGGCCAATTCGGCAAGAATCACTTGGGGGATAAGGACGAGTTCCTGCCGACCGCCCATGGTTTCGACGAGTTCTTCGGCAACTTGTATCACCTCAATGCCGAGGAGGAACCGGAGCATCGCAACTATCCCACCGATCCGGAATTTCGCAAGCGGTATGGACCGCGTGGCGTCATCAAGTCTTCGGCGGATGGGAAAATCGAGGATACCGGCCCCCTCACGCGAAAACGGATGGAGACGATCGACGAAGAGACTTCCGCCGCGGCGATCGATTTCATGGAGCGTCAGACGAAAGCAGAGAAGCCGTTCTTTGTCTGGTTCAACGCCACTCGGATGCACCTTTACACCCACGTCAAGGAGGAAAACCGCGGCGAGCCCGGCGTGACCGCTCGGACCGAATATGCGGACGGCATGATCGAGCATGATGGCCATGTCGGCCAGTTGCTCGACAAGCTTGATGAACTGGGAATCGCGGACAACACCATCGTTGTCTACACAACCGATAACGGCCCGCACAAAAACTCGTGGCCGGACGCCGGGCTAAGCCCTTTTCGAAGCGAAAAGAATACCAACTGGGAAGGGGCGTTTCGTGTCCCCTGTGTCATTCGCTGGCCAGGCAAAATCGAAGCCGGGAGTATCTCGAACGAGATCGTCAGTGGACTCGATTGGCTCCCAACCTTTGTCGCCGCCGCTGGCGACGCGGAGGTCAAGGAGAAGTTGCTAACAAAGCACGAAGCTGATGGCAAGACGTTCAAGGTGCATTTGGACGGATACAATCTTCTCCCCTACTTAACCGGTAAGGAAGAACATTCGCCACGGAAGGAGTTCTTTTACTTCAACGACGACACGCAGTTGGTCGGCCTGCGGTTTGAAAACTGGAAGCTCGTGTTCCTTGAGCAGCGGGCAGAGGGGACCCTGCGGATTTGGGCGGAACCGTTCACGCCGTTGCGACTGCCGAAAATGTTCGACCTCCGCGCCGATCCGTACGAGCAGGCGGATATCACCTCCAATACCTACTACGATTGGATCCTTCAGCACGCGTTCCTGATCGTGCCGGCGCAGCAGTACGCGGGTAAATTCCTGGAGACATTCAAGGAATTTCCGCCGCGACAACCACCCGCGAGTTTCAACCTGGATGAGGTGATGAAAAAATTGTCGTCGGCCGGGGTGGGCCACTAGCGGCGCGATCCATTCACTTAGACTAACACGGCACGGTCGGTAAGTTCGCCCGTGCCGTTTCTGATTGAGCCGTGGCGGATCTCTCCGACGTGCCGGTTTGACGACTCAATTAAACGTACTAATCGAGTTTGATGACGATACCTTCAAAGGGTTTCACATCCCGCCGGGATCAAGTGGCCAGGTGGCGGTCTACAGTGACCATCTGCGCGGTTTAGCCGTTCTCCGCCGCGTCCTCATGCGGATGAAATCCTGGACGAACTATGTCTTTACCGATGGGCATGGTGTGCCTTAGAACCACATAGGCCCGCTCGTTCAATCAGTGTTCGATTGTGGGGGTTTCATCGTGTCGCTGCAAATCCGACATTGAGCGGCGCAAAACGGGATTGAAACGCAGAGGCGCGGAGATCGCAGAGCCCCCTATGTACGCTCCGTCTCCGCGTTCTCTGCGCCTCTGCGTTTCAAACCTGGAGAGCAGCCTGTTTCGTGGTTGAAAACAAGAACCGCGAGTTGGCTTGCCCCTGTGAAAACTATCTGAGAAATCCGTGTCATCCGTGGTTAAAAAACAGAGCAGGATCTAATCACGGATGACGCGGATTTCTCGGATAAGATTTACTCGGGCCGAGCGGGTGAAGTCTTGGCCGCTTCACCGCAAGTGAAGGTTTTGGTTGTCCGAGCTTGGCCGCTTTGGTGGTTGATGATGAGGGTTGCCGGTGGGGGATTTTCCCGCCCAAGCATGCCCACGCTTTCCGGGCGTGGGCATGGCACCCACCCAACAGAGCACCCCTGGTTTTTCGTGGGGATTAGGAAAGAATTTCTCTCGCAAAGACGCCAAGACGCAAAGGGGTTTAATCACCCTGTTTCCGACATTTTTCGTCACTTCTGGGCGATGATGTTACCAGAAAACTTACCACCGGTGATCGACTTTCCTCTTTGCGGCTTTGCGCCTTTGCGAGAGTTCTTAAAGCGGGAAATGCTTGCGCAAAGGTGCCAAGGGGAATCGAAGGGGAGGGAAAATGAATCGGCTGATTTGTGTCGCTTCGGGCCATTTGATTGGGAATCGCGCGCAGGTCTCTTTTGCAATGCTCGTTTCCGTTGCGGCGGCGTTATAAAGTCGGATTGAGTTGAGGCAAATCGGATTTGCCGTTTCGCGGGCGCTGCGATCTTAGTACCGCCAATTGTTCACGCACTGCGTCTGCCATGGCATTGCCCCGCCACGGGTCGCTTGTCGTGCCGTAAAGGCGGCTCTCCAGGTCGAGGGCCGCGGCCCGGAGGGGGGCGATCGGTTCAAATTCCGGACTCCGCAGATTGAGCCACACGTTCCAGGCCCGTGATGCGGCAGCCGCGTCGTTGTGGCGACAGGCATTGAGCAAATGCCGGGATGCTACATGCTCCGGAGGGTTGAGCCACCGTCGATACCTCTGAAAGGCCTGCGCAAGGTTATTTCGCTGCCAAATCAAAAGTCCACCCACCACGACGATTGCACCCAGCCACCACGCCCAGGCGGTTCTCCGCACGGGGGCAGCCGGCGGAGCGGGTGGTGCCGCGACTTCGAAGGTGACGGTGGGCAGGGTTTTCGAGCGAAGCTCCTCGGTCTCTGGGTTCCACCAAACGTAGGTGACCGCCGGCAAGGTGTGGGGCCCCGGTTGTTGGGGGACATAGGTGATGGTGTCGGTCCGATGACCGGTGAAGGCCCCACGTTCGGTGTTATCGGCTACTTGCGGATCGCCAACATAAACCTTCACTCCGTCGGGCACGGATTGCGGTGGAGGGGCCAACGCGATGCCGGTCATCTGGTCGGCAGTTTGAGAAATCGTCCGCTTGAAAACATCTCCCACCTTCGCCGGGCCAGGTTGAGGAGACCAGGTTTCACGGATCTCGATCGACGATGCCGTGACCAAAAAGCCGAGCTGTTCGCTACCCGGTGGACGTTGAATCTCAAAATGCGTTTCCGGTACATTTTCCTTGCGATCAGTGGCTGGACCCGTGAAGCCATCGCGGCTGGCGAACCGTGCTTCGAAGGCAGGAAGCGTCACCGTGCCGGAGTGTTGTGAAAACAGGGCGAACTCGTGGGTCTGCACGAACCAGGTATCCCCTTCGATCTGCTCCGAGGAAACGACGGGCGAGCCAACCTTGATGATCACCGTTTGCGGAACCTCCGGCAGTGAAAAGCTGGCCGAGCCGTCGAAGGTTCCTTTCGCCTTCAAGTCCAGAAAAAATGGGATCTTCTGCCCTGTCCAACCTTTGGGTTCCGGGACGCGAATCGACACCGGTTCCACCTCCGCCTGGCCCAAGTTCGCGATGCAGGCGAGGACCAATAGCGATAGGGTCGCACGTTTCATGGATTGTCTCCTTCCGCCGCGACCGCCTGTTGATAGGCAAACTTCGACTTGAGAAAGTCGGCCGGTTTGGTCTGGACGCGGCGGAGCCAGAGCGACTGTACCGCCAGGTCGTCCGCTGCTCGGTCACCGGCAATTTCCGTGTCTTGCCCTCCGGGTGGTTTATTCGCATCAAACACCACCTCATCGGCGCCCTCTTGCTGGTCGCCGAGATCTCCCCCCTCTTGCTTCCGGGCCTCCTCTCGCGCAGCGGCCAAGTCACGGTTTTCCTGGGCTTCTTTCCAATCGGGGCGGTGGGACAGGGCCAGGTCGTAACTGGCGATCGCCTGATCGTATTTGCCGAGCATCAACCAAGCGTTTCCCGTGTTGAACTGCGCCTCCGGAGACGAACCGCGGCTAAACTGCGCGACCCCCTTTTCAAACTCGCCCGCTCGGTACCAAGCGGCACCTCGCCAAAGCGGGTCTTCGAAAGCGTGGGCAGCCTCCGGAAACTCACCCTGCTGGAAGAATCGCTGACCCTGTTGATCAGGCGTAAGCCACAACCCGATCCAAGTCAGTGCCAGCAGCGCGAAAACCACTCTCATGATCGTGTCTCCGGGGTCACGGTAGCTTCACGCCGGAGCGACAACAAAGTGAGAATTGCCAACAGGGGAACCAGCCAGTAACCCGATTCTTGCCAGCGACTGCTTTCTCCGCCGACGCCGAAAATGCCATAACTTTTGGCCGCCTGGGCCAACCGGGAGACATCCTCGTCATCGGCGGTGAGTTGCCTAACAGTCGCGCGAAGTGTCCCCGCCGCGTCTTCAACGGACTCGGTTTCCGGCGAATCCGGTTCGCCAAGGGCGAGAAACTGGACCGGGAATTTTTTCTGTTGCCAAGCCTGAACGATCGGTTCGGTCTCTCCCTGGACGGAGTCGGCAATCACCAGGATGCTTCCTCCCGACTCTCCGGAGGTGAGAACTTCCTCCGCTTTCCGCAGCGCCAAGTCCAAGCGGTCACCAGGAACCGGCATGACCTCTGGACTGATTTCGGCGGCCATTTGTGCCACCACGGATGTATCGCGCGTGGGTGGCAGTACCAAATGGGCCGACCCGGCATAAGCGATTAATCCCAAGGGCTCCCCCTTCCGCAGATCCGCAAGATCGGAGATCTTCAACTTCGCTCGCGACAGGGGACTGGTTGGCATGTCGATCCGATCCATGCCGCCGCCCGCCTTCAAGAGGATAATCAGCGGCGAGACGTCGTCGGCGAACGGACTTGGCTCCAGTCGCCAAGCGGGTCCGGCGATCGCCACCGTTGCCAACAGCCAACCCAGCAGCCACCAACGTGTGGAGCCGCGATGGCTGGCATCCTGATTTACCGTGAGGGCCCGCAGTAGGTCCGGGTCCATCTGGGCTCGCCAGGCCCTGAGCGGATCGCAGTGCCGCCGCCAAAGCCACCACACCCCAACAACGACAGGCAAAAACAGTAGCCACCAGGGCCGGATGAAATGGAAGTTGCCGAAGGCCTCCAACATCATGCCACCTCCAGTTCGCCAGTCACGGCATCGACATGCACGGTCGGAGTCCGCGACTGAGCCACCAAGCGATTTCGCCGCTTAAACACTACCCATCCCTTCTCCGCCAATGAGATCAACAGGGCGAAAACTAAGGGCCAAAAGTACAAATCGCGACGCGGACGATGGCTCACCGTTTTAACTTCGCGGGTTTCAATCTGGTCCAGCTCTGAGTAGATCTCGCTGAGATTCTGACGATCCGCCGCGAAAAAGTAAGAGCCGCCGGTCGCCGACGCGACCTCGCGGAGGGTCTGCTCGTCCAGCTTCTCTTCGCCGACCGTGGCGGGATCGCCGATCGCGACGGTATGAATCCGGATTGCATGTTTCGCGGCCACGCGTGCCGCTTCCACCGGTGGCACTTGGCTCTTGGTGTCGTTTCCGTCGGTCAGGGCAATAATCGTCTTCGCCGGGGCGTCACTCTCATCCAGCAGATTGACGCCAAGTCCGATCGCATCTCCCAGAGCGGTTCGCGGCCCGGCCATTCCGACGTCGCACTCTTCCAATAGTTGGCGCGAAAGGTCGAGATCCGTTGAAAAAGGGGACTGCAAATAGGGGGCGTCGCCAAAGACCACCAGCCCGACGCGGTCTCCCTGCCGATGTGTTAGAAAATCACCCAAAACCTCCTTCACGGCGGTCAACCGATCGACCTGCGTCCCCGTCGCATTGGTGAAGTCCTGCTGCCGCATCGAGCCCGATAAATCGACCAGCAGCAGCAGGTCCCGCGTCGGCAGCGACTTAGTAACGGGAGGCTCGATCCACTGCGGCCTGGCCAGGGCGGTCAGGACCAACAGCCAACTCAGAAGAGACGGCAGCAAATTCCATAAACCGATAGCATGCTTCGATGCCGGATCGCTACCGCCAGCCGCCGCGTGGACACGATCTCCAAACGGGACGCGAATCGCGACCGATCGGCGTTGAATCGGAGGCAAAATCCTCCGCACAAGCCACGCCAAGGGAAGCAGCAGGAATATCCAGGGATAGGCAAATGAGAACATGGCCGCTAATCAACCGTTTCGGACGGATTCTCCTGGGGGAAAACGCGCTCCTGTTGATGCTGAGAGATCCAGTGTGCCGCATACGTCCGGAGCGATTGAGTATCACCCTCGTTCCCGATTGCGCGATACACACCCATCGCTAATTGGTCATGCACGCCAGGTGGGATCGGCTCGGCGCATCGACTTGCGAGCCAATGGGGCCAGCGCTCACCGGTTTGCATGGCGATCACATCTCGGGGGGCGATCACCAAGGCGACGCGGCGTAGGATCTCCGCGATCTCCCGCGCATCACCGGCCGTGGCCAGTTCTCGCAGGGCCTCGCGCCGGTACGCATTGGATCGCCAGGTTATCCAGAGGTGATACCCAAGGATTCCCAAGCCGCAGACGATGGCCGCGATCACGACGTACCAACCGGCGGCAGGTGGCCACCAGGCAACGGGTTCCGGCATGACGATGTCATGAAGCCGATCGAGACTAGTGGCGGAATCATTCATTGCGGGATGGTCGATCGGCCAAACAGCGATCGAAGCTGATCGGCGACGGGAAACTCGGTGGAAATGGGGAGTACCGGCACGCGCAAGTCGCGAAAGATTTCGCGCCAGTGGTTTAGGAGGTGCTGAAATTGCTCTCGGAACGAATCCGAGAATCGCGCCCCCTCGGGGATGCGATAAGCCTTCCCGCGGTCGATCGCAACCATCCGCTCATCACCAACCAGCGCGGCCCCCAGCGGGTCGTAGATCGCCGCGACGAGCAGGTCGTTATGCGCGGCCAATCGCGTGGCTAGCCGCTGTGTTTGTTCATCGGCTCCGTCGAGATCGCTGACGAGGACCACCAAGTGGTCATGCGAAACACTTCGCACAACGCCTTCGAGGACCGAGTTCAGGGTAACATCGCCGCTCGGTGGTTGCGCGGAAGCCAACGCCTGATTCATGCGAACCACCTGCCCCAATAGGTTCAGAATCCGAGCCTGACCCCGATGCGGAGTTATCTTGACGACCTCCGCTTCGTTGAAGACGATGCCGCCGACTCGGTCGCCCGAATCGAGTGCTCGCCAGGCCGCTAAGGCGGTCGCCTCTGCCGCCGCGACCGATTTCATTGCCCGGCGACTGCCGAAGAACATCGGACCGCGCTGGTCGACCACGATCAAGACGGGACGCTCTCGTTCTTCATCGTAGGTTCGGACCTGCGGGGAGCGAAGCCGAGCGGTCGCTTTCCAGTCGATCGTCCGCACGTCATCGCCCGGGTGATACTGCCGCAACTCCCGAAAGGCAAGTCCTCGACCTCGAAGCCGCGAAGCATGCCTTCCTGCCAACAACGACTGGACCGGCTGCCGGGGCAGGAACGAGAACCCACGGGCCTCCGCTTTGAGCAGGATCAAGTCTTCCAGTTCGGTCGTGACACGTGCATTCATGGCGATTCTTTACACGGGAACAACGGTCTTGAGCAGTCGGTCAACGACTTCCGTCCGCGAAATCCCAGCCGCTTCGGCCTCGTAGCTCAGATGGATCCGGTGGGCCAAGCAGGCAGGTGCGACGGCGCGGATATTCTCTGGAGAAACGAAATCCTGCCCTTGCAGCCAGGCATGGGCCCTCGCGGCCGAGTCCAATGCCAACGTTCCGCGGGGGCTGGAGCCCAGGCGAATCCACTTGGCGAGGTCCCCCTCCAACTTGCTCGGATTTCGCGTGGCGAGGACCAGATCGACGATGTATTGTTCGGCCGATTCGGCCACGTGAATCGCAAGCACTTCCTTCCGCGCCGTGAAAATCACCTCCTGTGTAATCGGTGGAGGGGGTGCGGCCGCGGCTCCCGACTTTTCGCTACGCACCAGTCGAAGGATTTGAAGTTCGTTGTCACCGGCTGGATAGGGTACATGCACGTAAAGCAGGAACCGATCCATCTGAGCTTCCGGCAGCGGATAGGTCCCTTCCTGCTCAATCGGATTTTGGGTGGCCATCACGAGGAACAACTCAGGCAACAAGTGCGTCTGGCCGGCGACGGTAACCTGCCGCTCCTCCATCGCCTCCAACAGAGACGATTGCACTTTGGCCGGTGCGCGGTTGATTTCATCCGCCAACACCAAATTCCCGAAGATGGGGCCCGATTGAAACTCAAAGGTCCCATTCTGCTCGCGGTAGATATCTGAACCGGTCACATCCGAGGGGAGCAAATCGGGCGTGAACTGGACCCGACTAAAGTCGCTCTCGATAAGATGGGAGAGGGTTTTGATCGAGCGCGTCTTGGCCGTGCCAGGCAGTCCTTCCATCAGCACGTGGCCATTCGCCAAGAGGGCAATTAGGAGACGCTCGACCACGGCCTCTTGCCCCAAGATGGCCGCGTTCATGGCCTGAGCGATCTGAAGGATTGACTCACGGTGATTCATTGCTGTGTCGCTACCTCAATCGATTCTTGAATCGAGCTGCCGAATTAGCGCAACACGATCCCACTTCGAGATTATTGTTCGACCGCGATTCGATCCATATTCGCGCGAAACAAATCATTGTATAGGAGAATGGGCCCGTCTATATTAAACCCGACGCGATCATTTTAGCTCATTTGGGACACGCTAAGGAAGATAAACATGCGGATCGATTTGTTCGACGCCCGAATGCTGGAGCCCATGATTTTCTTTTTGGAGCAGCGCGGCATCCAGGCGGAGTCGTTTCTTGATCGCGTCCGAATTCCGCGGGAGGTTGTCGCCGAAGGTGGTTGGATCACCAAGCGGCAGGCCTATGATTTGGCGTATGACGTCGTCGACCGTTTGCGGTGCCCCGAGGCGATCTTCACTGCCTATGATGGTTTCGAACTGGACCACCTTGGTCCCGTTGCGGACGCGATGCGATCCTGCAAAACGGTTAAGGAGGCGCTCGAAGTTGGTGCGCGACTGGGAAGTACCGCCTATGAAGGGAACCAATATTTCCTGCGGACCGAAGGGGACACGACATGGTTTTGCTACCGCGAGCCCAATGTTGTCTCCGCCGGGCAAACATTTATCAACGACATGACGTTGATGGTTTACTATCGGTTGATCCGCTCGGCCGCCGCCTGCGAGTGGCGACCGCAACAAATGCTGATTCGAAATGAGATCATTGGTCGGCACCGCACGGTCACAAACTTCGAGAATTGCCGCGTGGACCCCCATCCGGAGTTTTCGGCCTTGGCGTTTCCGACCAAGCTGCTGAGCCAACGCTCCGCTTGGTGGAATGATGCCCCGGTGACGAAGGAAACCGTCGACTGGGAAATACCACCGGGGGATAACCCTCACATCGTAGACGCCTTGTCTCGGTTGCTCCTTTCATGCTTTCCAATTCAAAGACTGCCGACACTCGACCAATTGGCCGTGATGGTCGATGTCAGCCCGGCCACCCTGAAAAGGCATCTAGCCGCGACGAGTACCACTTATCGCCAGTTGCTCGATCGAATTCGGTTTGACGCGGCTTGCGAGATGCTGACCACCACACAATTATCTATTAAGGAAATCACGCACGAGTTAGGTTATTCCGGCACCAACAACTTCGTCCGTGGTTTTCGTCGAATGACAGGCCTTACGCCTGGCCAGTACCGACTGCGGGCCCTTGAGGATCGGCGATTTTGAGCGAGTGTCGGCCGGGATTCTCACTCAAAAATCGATCTTAGCCCGCAGTCCAATGAGTAATGCGGTATCCACATCCTCCACTTCGGGAACGAGGACTTGCATGTTGCCGGTCAGGTGGCACCAGGGGGTCACCTCGTAATTGTAAAACAGCTCCGCACCTTGGCCGTCGCCGATGGTGCCGAGCGCCCCTTGCAGAAAGACGCCGATCTCGTCACTGGTTCCCAAATAATAGTAACCCACGCCAAACCGGTCGTTTTGGCGACCATAGAAGGGGCTATCGCCGCCGATGCCCGCACTCAGGAAGTACGCCAGCGGATTGGCTTGGTCATCGGCGATTCCCGCCCGGCCGAAAACTCCCCAGCCCTTGCCTGGGGCACAGTCGTACATGCTCAGGTATTGATCGGCGTTCCAGTAGAGGGACCAAGTCCCGGACTGCTGATCAATGGGGACATCCGGCAGCAGAATACGAGGATCCTGTCCCAAAGATACGTATTCTCGACTGCTCCAACTTCCGCCCAAAAGCTGATGCCCTGGCGCGCCGTAGAAGTCGTAACCGATTCGTCCTTCCGCGTTCAGAGTGACTCCTTCAGCGAAAAGCTCGTTAAATCCGGCGCTCGTCGTGGTATCGGTCGGGTTGAGGACCGTGAAGGTGAAAATCGGCTCCGCCTCATGCACAATCGAAAAGCCGCACGCCAAGGTCGAATAGGGAACCGAACGCAGCAAAAGAGGATTGGCCACAAAAGCCATGTTGGAAAATTGATCTTTCCCGCGACGGTGGGCAAACGCGTTGACATCTCCATCCAGGGTATCCAGTTTTCCGCCAAATACCGCGAAGCTCTCACTCAAAAACTGGGTGAACAGGACATTCGTGAGATACACCTCGTTGCTGTCCGCGACCGGCAGGGAAGTCGGGGTGGTCGCGGGCAAAAAGGCTCCGTCGTATCGCGAAATCGACTCGCCGTAACGATGTTCGCCACGCAATTTCACAAACAGGCCTTCTTGCAAGCCGACTTTGCTCAGGTCCCAGTTCATAACGTAGTCGCCATGCCCGGCGAAGGTGAACCGACGATCGATTCCACCTGCCGTGACCCCATGAGAAAAGGTCGTGTGGTCAATCTCCCACACCATCCCGGACTGCATGAGCGCTGGCCGGACTCCGTGCCAGTCCCCTGTAAGCTGTGGCCTGTCCCACCAACAACCACCAGCCAACGGCTGACAGCCAATCTCGCATTGGCAGGACGCGGCCCCAAGGTCTTGACTATAAAGAACGCCGGGAATATAGCAGATAGCCAACAGAACGTGAGCGATGGGTATTCCGGTTCGATTCATCTTAGGCATTCCTTGCCAATAGAGTCGGTTTGATCGTGTCTCCATCTTCGGTTCGCGCAACCGTCGTGGTCCCGAAAAGTGCTAGGCGTCCCTACAATTCGTTTGATCGTCACGGAAATCTGATAGATTGAGGCGTTGATCGCAATCAACTTGCGATGGATAGATATGGCGCGTATGGCGCAAGAGGAGATTCTCGATCGAAACAATCGCCGGTCGAAAGCCGCGTCATGCCATTGATATCCAGTGTTTTTTTACACAGTAATCAAATACAACAATGAAACTTGAAGTAAAAGCGAATGTCGGCAGGAAGTCTGATTCGGAAAACGAAATATCACAGGTAGGAATAAACTGATGGTGGACATGGCCACGTGGTTTGCTTGGTTCGTACTTTTGGTACTCTTTTCAGCGGGTGTGATTCTGATTGTCCTGCTCGGCTCGTTGCCTGGGCAAATCGCCCGCGGGCGGAATCACCCCCATGCCAGCGCAATCCAGGTCGCCGGCTGGTTGGGGCTGGCACTGGGTGGCGTGGGCTGGCCGCTCGCGCTAATTTGGGCCTTCGTGCCTGTTTCTTCGGAGCACCATACGAAAGCCGAATCCGCCGAAATGGAATCGCTTCGTCGTCGCGTCGATGAACTGCAGTCCGCGCTCGACTCACTTATCGCCGGTAAAAGCGGACCTCGCTAATCTCTTCCACCGATTGGATTTCACATCATGATCGCGCTCTTCACGATCCTTTACGCGGCTTGCATTTGGTTGATTTACGCCAAGCTGAAGGTCAGGCCAACCGCTTGGAATTTGGCCGGATTTATCGTGGTCGGCGTGTTATTTATCGGGACGGTCGTCATCTTCTGGCAGTTCTCGGCACCGATCTCAAGTCAGGTCGTGGTGGCTCGGCCCACGATCCAGATCGTACCGCAGGTGAAAGGCCCCATCACGCGGATCGTCGCCGTACCCAATCAGAGGCTGGTAAAAGGACAGGACATCCTGTTTGAGATCCAGAAGGATCCGTACGAGTTCGCCGTCCAGCAAAAACAAGCCGCCCTTGGGGCAGCCGAACAGAATGTCCAACAGTTGCAAGCCGGATTGAAGGTCGCCCAGGCCTCAATCACCGAAGCCACGGCTCGGACTGCCGCCGCCAAGGCCGATTATGTGGCCAAGGAGCAGGTCAATGAACGTTCCGCCGGCGCGGTCAGTGAACTGGAAATAACCAATTTGCGAGAACGTTATGCCGCATCCGAAGCGGGTGTTGAGAAGTCAAAGGCTGTTTTGGAAGAGGCGACCTTTTCCTTGGCCGCCGCCAAGCAGCAGGTGGAACTGGCCCAGGCTAATCTCGATCAGGCGGAGTTTGATCTCCGGCAGTGTACGGTCTACGCGCCCGCCGATGGTTTTGTCACCAACTGGCAGGTCCGCGAGGGAGCCATGGCTGTTCCTTTGCCGCTCTCACCAATGGGGAGCTTTATCGATACCTCTCAGGTCGATGTGGTCGCCGTGTTTAGCCAAAACGTGTTAAAGAATGTGAAACCGGGCGACAAGGTCGAAATCGCGCTGAAAAGCCACCCCGGTCAAATCTTCTCGGGGACGGTCGAGTCGCGGATTGAAGCGAGCGGGGAAGGACAGTTTGTAACGAGCGGCCAACTGTTGAGCGCAGCCCAGATCCACTCCAGTGGCAAATTCGCCGTGAAGCTCCATCTTGATGATGGGGACCTGAGGGATTCGATTGCCATGGGCACCTCGGGGGTAGCGACCATCTATACCCAGCGTGGCTCACCCTTCCACGTAATCAGTACCGTCACGGTTCGGATCAAGGCCTGGATGTACTATCTGTTGCCCATATAGGGCGTGGTTCAATGTGAAAAGCTCGTTGACTGCTGGCACCTTCTAAGTGACAGCAATGCCGCCACTGGCCGCTTCGCGATTGGGTTTTTGTCGCGTGAAAAGCGCCAGCGGCGTCTCAAGATCGTCAAAATTAGAAAACTCCCTCAATTCCACCCAATCGGGCAATCGATAGAACCTCTCGGACTAGTCCATTCAGGTGAGATTTGGAGGTCCTCGGCTTGTCGACGGTAGGCCTGACAAGTTGTGTCCGTCGGACACAACTCGCGCGACTCTCAAAGTCGGTCCGGAATCCCAAGAACTCGCCTTGAGAGCCGGCCTCATTTTCGCGGGGAACCGGTCATGAGGAATTGAGCAGCTCAATATGACTCGTATCAAGCTCTACTGTCTGGCGCTACAGGCCTTGCGAATCGCTAGTCTGATTTCGTGTGCCTGCCCATCGGCGCAGGTCATGGCGCAAGGTTTTGAGACCTACCAGGAGTACCCGTCGGATTACTTTGAACAAGTGATCCCGCAAAGCCCTCGCTTGATCCCCACCAACATCTACCAACCTGGGATCGTCGATAGCCCTGAGTCCACGGCCCCATCGACCTCCTCCCCCTACATGGAGCAGACCGCCGCCAGCTCCGGTGAGATGTACCGGATCGACCAGGTTTCGACGATGCCGCTCACCAATAATTTCACCGCTGCACCGGACTTCGAGGGTGGGCTGATTGTAGTTGGAGAAAACGTTGCCTTAAAAATTGGCGGGTATGTTAAAGCGGATCTGATCCATGACTACGACGCCATTGATTCCACCGATTCATTTGACACCACGAGTATTCCCACCTCGGGAATTGGCCGAGAGAACACGCGATTCCATGCCCGGCAATCGCGGCTTAGCTTCGATACCCGTTGGCGGTTGAATGGAGAAGTCGCCAAAGCCTTTGTCGAGGCCGACTTTTTTGGCGGCGATGGCGACTTTTTTCGGCTTCGTCACGCCTACGGTCGAGTGGGGAATTTCACCGCGGGGCAAACCTGGACCACCTTCACCGACCCCTCGGCGGTCCCGCAGACGCTCGACTTTGAAGGCGCGGTGTCGAACGTCAACCGCCGTCAGGGGCTTGTGCGATGGGATCAACCGCTGTGGATCGACAGTCTTTCGCTGGCGATTGCGGTGGAAGACCCGCGGATCATCGTCGAAGCCCCGTCCCTCGTCTCCGGTGAAGGGCGTACCGAGTCTCCCGACTTTATCACACGGCTTCGATCGGAGCACGACTGGGGTGAATTCCAGGGGGCGTTTGTCCTGAGACATCTCGGCTTCCAGCCGGTCGGCGAGCCGGTGATCGACGGGACCGCGTGGGGCTTTAATTTCACCGGAGCGGCCATGCTGGGTGAGCGGACTAGGGCCTACTCGCAAATTACCTTCGGCGAAGGAATCGGAAGTTATCGTGGTTCGCCGGATGTCGTTGCTACCGGCCCGGACACCGCCGAGATTCTGCCGATGTTTGGCTGGATGATCGGCGTCCACCATGAGTGGGCCGATCGCCTCACCTCGAACTTCACCTACAGCAAGCTCTCACTCGAAGACCTACCGGGCCAAGACCCCACCAACCTCCGCGACACCACCTACCTCGCCGCCAACATCATCGCAAACCCATACGAGCGAGTCTTCTGCGGTGTTGAGTACCTCTATGGAATTCGAGAAGACGCAAGCGGCGCACAAGGAGACGCTCATCGAATCCAGATGTCTTTCGGCTTTTATCTCCCGTAAGCCCGCGGACAGTAAGCGACAAGTGGTCAAACCCAGAAGTTTATTGGGTCTGAAAGGGGATACAATCGAGGCCCCGAATGGGAGCGCGGGTTGGTTTAATAACGGGGGGTGGTTGTTTTGGGGGCAGGGGGGATGGTTCATGCAGGTGTTGAATGTGCTATCGCTTCGCCGCAAGGACCGCCCGAACTGCCCGCGTCCAGGATTGGATGATTCACTCTGTTTGAAATGTGCATCACGTCAGCATTGCCACTGGGGACGTTAAGTTTGGAGTCTTGCCTACAAGGATACGGCTGCAACGGTAAACCACCTGAATGCCCATCGGGAGTAATAAATTAGGAGGAGCAGCCGCCGATTTGATTGATGCGTGACCGAGCAGAGAGGGGAGCACGGAAACGGAAATCGGACTTGTCCATATCGGCCAAGAAAATTGAGTGTCGCTGGCTCGGGTACCGCGAAAACCTATCGTGGTCAATTTCTCACCCGCTGGGAGAGATTGGAATAACGGCCAGGCCTCCAAGGCTAGGCGGTTTGCCCCAATCATTCCGCCGGATGTTTTTCGGGTAGGGTCACCGCTTGGCATATGCCATTGGTACGCATGCCGACGATCTTCGCGGGGCTCCAAATGAAGCGAAACTCCGGCAATCGGATCGGCGTAGTCCCAGGCGTCAAACAATGAACGTCGCAAATGGTCGCGTCTCGTCTCATTGAGCAACCCCGTTACGTTGATTGCATGGTAGTCCCGCCGTGTCGTTTGAAGCTGGGAAATGGAGTCTTCGTTGGCTAACTCCGAACCATTGCAACTCATCCAATCGGCGTCATCTCGGTCTTCTAAATTGGCGGTTCGAGAGGCTTGATCATACACGGCACGAGCAGTGTTCGCTGAAGCCTTCTTCGTGGCAAGTTCCTCGGATAATCGCAATGCGGGATGCTCCGCCGGTGGGGAGGCGAGATGATCCGCAAGTAGATCCAACAGCCAATCCTCAGTGGGCTGGTCTCCAGCGAAATGAAACACAGGTCGCCAAGCCCCTTGATGCGCCTTCCAACTCAGACGGACTTCCTCGTCACATCTCTGAGTACGCAAAGCATTCGAGACGACACGAAACGCCCCCATCGCCGCGAGAAAGCCAAGCGGATTGCTTCCATCGATTCCTGATAATGTGAGCGTATTCTCTTCTGAATTCTCCGATGGTTTGGTCCGTTGGTCGTTGCATCGCAAGTTCCACTCGGCCTTGCCGCCCCCTGGATTTGCGCTCGCCTCCCAATCGGCCAGCCGAAGCAGCGCCTCTAGATAGGCCAAGCCCCACCATCCATGTCGCCGGGTCATCTTCCAGAACCTTTCCGGGATACCGGAGTCGAGTCGGTGCGCGGGTTTCCAGGATTTTCTTTCCTCCGCGGAGACGATGCCCGCCCCCAAACAACTCAAGTTGAGGCCAACGGACGAATCGTCAATGCACACCGGAGCGAAAGGACGAGCGTGGCCGTGATGCGAAGCGATTAGGTGTCTCAGTAGATCGCTGTCGATGGTCGAATCGTCATACTCAAAACAGTCGGTCAAATCGACCGATAGCATCTCATGCCGAAAATTGGCGGGCAGATTTCCCGGGTTGCTGCCTCGAACGCCATCCGACTTAGCCAATGGTTCCCGCTGCATGTAGGCCACACTGAGTGGTTTATTGAGCAGCTTCGCTTGAAACCGGGGATCGACTTTACCTAAGTCGTGGACCTTTGCCGAATGAAGCAAAGTCTCGGAGAGCGATTCCGGCAAAGCCAACTGGTCCGTGAAACGGATCGTCTCGTCAGCAACATCGATCAAATGTTGTATTAAGAAGATCGACTTGGACTGGCTAAGGGTATCCTCATCGTCTCCAAAGGACGATAAGGGAAGCCTGTCGGAATAAAAGCCTAATTGCTTTTCGGTAATCCAAACAACACCGCCAGGGTATCGAGTGATTGCGCCTCGTTCGGATTCAACCAACCGGTATAGCCGTGAGTTCTGGTCATCTGTTGGCGAATTCTCATTCACCCACTTTCGCCAGAAGGCGACACTCAAGTCAGCCTCTGATCCCTGTTCAACACGCAACAACTCTTTGCAGAGATTCGAGAGATCGTCCTCAACGTGCAACTTGGGATGGACCCGAAGGATGGTTCTTGCCCGACTTTGGCAAAACGACTGATCCGCGATATCGATTTTGGCTAGTTCTAAGAATGATGGCTGGTCTGATTTGGAGGAGTCCGCAGGTTTGTTGAGCTCGCGGAGGGCTTGGTGATAAACCTGGTCGGCCGGAATCGTTGGTTCCGGTGGTGCTTCTGGAATATGCCCCAGAGCGTTCCAACCACCATACTCCACGGGGATCACCAGCGTGTCGTTGGGCTGAATCCGGTCGATGCTCTGAGCGGTCGCACAGAAGCTTGCATTCTCTTCCGCCTCGGCCTCTTTGCCTCGTTTGCCTCGCCAGACAAGGGCCTTTCTCGTGGCTGGCTTTTTTACCTCCTTCTCATCTGAGTCATCGGTAACCTCACCAAGCACATCACCACTGTTATCGATGACCGTCCCTCCTTGCAGCCATTTCCGAACGATAGGAAGCGGGACCGAGAGGCATTCTCCGGTTGTCGGAGGACAAAGTTCCAGAGCTTCCAGCCAAGGCTTTTTAGAATCGCCAAGAGCCGGCACTTTAAGATCAGCCCTCCAACAGACACGGACCTCGGGCGTACCGCGGTTGGGGCCGTGCAAGTAAGCGGCGACATCTGGTTCAGGCGAAGGGCGGGGGGCGGTTTGGCATAGCATGTCGACATGGGCCGGCATCAGAACCGGAGCGTTCTCAGCCGGAGCAAGCAAGGTATCACCTGACACGGTCGCTCCCGCAAGCAACCTCTCCAAAGCAACGACACCGAAATCGATCTGAGGGAGTTCGCCTTCGTTTGCCTCCGATTGACCGAGTAGCCAATGCCAGGTCCGAACCAAGGCATTGCCGTAGATCGGATCAACCGGTTTCGTATCATCCAGCTTTTCGAGTGGTTGAATATCACCCTCCGCCGCGAGAATGACGCCGCGGCGGTTTTCACCATCGCCGAGTCGATCCAATCGTCCAACACGCTGTCGCAAGGCATCCAGGCTCGCACACTGTGTGACCATGCCATCGAAATCGAGATCCGCCCCCACTTCCAAGCACTGGGTTGCGACCACAAATTTTGGTGCCGCATCCGCCTCGGCCGAAGCCGTACCGGCTCCAAAGTCGGTCTGAATGCTGACCGTGAGACGATCTCGGTCGATCGGACGCATTCGCCCGATCATCAGGGAGACCCGACCGGGGTGCTTGGCGCTCAATAACTGGAATACCTCTCGGGCGAGCTGGACTCGATTTGCTACCAAGGCGATTTTTTTCAGCGAGTGCTGTTCCGCTAATCGCTTTGCCTGCTCGACCATCTCTTTCGCCAAGACACTGTAAAGCTTCTTTCCCTTGGCTCCCGCGACCAGCGAAAGTTCCACGGGTTTGGAACTGTGGTGTCGCCGTTTCAGCGGGGCATCGGCCTGGTAGTCTTGGTCCGTTAGCTCAAAAGACGATGCAACCTCGATGTCTGATGGTGGGGTTGCTGTCATTTGTACGAAAGCGAATGGAGTCTCAATCGATTCTTGGGCCCACTGCTCCCCGCGGAATCGTTCAATCGATTCCATGGTCTGACGAAACGGCTTAGAGCAGTGTGCCTCGTCCAAGATGATGAGGCTGTCGTTGGCGGTTAATGCCGCGTGGATCGAGAGGTTGCGGTCGGTCACGCCGTAGCCGCGGAATAACAAACGAGACCCCACCTGATCGACGGTGCTCGCCAATACAGTCGGTTGGAGAGGAGAACGGACCCAGGCGTCATCGCGGTAGATCCCGCCCCGTAGTTCGAAACAGTCAAGGGGCGGTATGTTCGGATCGGTAACTCCAGCCAGATACCGAAGCGACTCAGCGACGTGCTTCAGGATAGGTTCCGACGATTTTTGTAGCTTCTTCGAAATATCCTTAGCTCTGCGATAGGCATCGCTCACAATGATGCGACGATCGACGACAAAGAAAATACGCCGAGGAGCCGTTATCTTACCTTCCGGTCGATTCTCCATCGTTGCCTGATAGGCCAAGGAAAAGATGGCAATATCGATCGCCGCTGTCTTACCGCTGGCTGTCGGCAGTTTGATATATCGAGGCCACTCCCCTCGGCACGCTAATTCCGCCAATCGTCGTTGCCACTGGAATGGCGAATGGCCATGCACGGCCTCGTAAAATGTCGAAAAGTCATCTATCGCCAGCGGTTCCGGCTGTGGCAACGCGTTTTGCTTGGGACTCATCATGTCCTACTTTCTCGAAAAAAGCGGTTTGCAGAAACCGTAACCTAGAAATCTTCCCGCACCCACAAGGACCGGCCCACGGACCGGTGGATCGAATTTGAGAAGGACATGGGTTTGTGGACGACTGGGCTTGCCAGCACGGCTTGGCATCAGCGGAAAACCATCACCCACAGTAGAACGGACATCGCCTCTTCCGCGACTTCGAGAGGTTTTTGCCTTGGGATAGGCACGCGGGGCCCCTAGATGCCACGAGGTCGTATCGATGTCGATCTCTATCGGTTGAGGCAGACCGGCTCGCACACACGATATCCCTACGATCCTGCGAACCTCCTCCTCCCAAGCAACCCGATCTTCGACGCGAGATCTCTTGGGAAACTTATCCAGTACTACCGGAGTTACGCTCGCCCACTCGTGTGATTCGCGGTTCCAAGAGGAGGTTCTTAACGTCCAAGGAGGCTCAGGCCGGTCTTCGAGTTGCAACTGGAGAGGGCCAAGATTGCCCAGATCGAGCTGAATCGACCGATATTCGCCACTTTCATTCATGAGCAGCCGGCCCAACACTTCCCCTCTCTCCTCTGGTGGAACCTGTTTGGGCAATGCCAACGCCAATCCCATAATATGGCCATCCGAGTATTTATGACCGACGAAAGGGAGTGTCAGAAAAGCGACGTGCGGGTCTTGCGATGGGCTGCCATCCGCTTGGTGGCCACTCACCCACTCGGGAATTGCTTGGTCTCCCAGAAGCGACATTACTGTTTTGCGGAGACACTGGTTCAGGCTAAGTGAATCACTAAGACCGAACGACCGAGATTCATGTTGGCTATCCTGTTTTATTGCCAATACGATCAGGTCCGAATCGAAGTGTTCTCCCTCCAGAACCGTGCCTGATTCCTCGCTGTCCGCACGATAACCTTGCCATAGCCCCAGAACCGCCGGAGCGGGTTCAGGGGCGCGAAGATGGGCCTTATAGGGTTCGCCAAAAATCGATTCGAAAACCTGCTTGGCCTCCTTTTGGACTTTTCCCTTGGTCGAATCAATCGTCATTTTTAGATCCGCGAACTGATCGATTCGCTCCGCGTTACAGGCGACCCGGAGCCGATTGAACTCGCCCTCACCCACGATCCGAGCCTGATACTGAGATCGGCCTATCGTCGGTTGCCAAAGTTGACATGTTCCATTTTCTATGGCGAGCGTGTCCTCTTCATTCAACTCCGCCCAGGCCTGAACCAACGACGAGGAATGCCCTACCCGAATGACCTCGGCGCAGATTTGGTTGAGGTGTTCGAAATGGGACTCGGCACCTTCTGCTCCCCGCCAAACGTAACGGACTTTCGTTTGGTAGGGGATTGCCGTGGGATAGCTCCGCTCCTGCTTCGATCGGGTTAGCCCAGGTGTCGTTTGTAAGATCGACTTGCTTTCCGACATCTTGTCATTCACGGGAACATAGTATTTCACCGGCGAACGAGTTTCGAAGTCGCTCGCATGGATCGACGGCGCGGGTAGCTTCTCCAGCCACTGGAGGGCGGCGACCTGATCGGGATCCTCCCCGGTTTCGAAACAGGCGGCAGCCAGGGCCATGAAAACTCGCCCCGGGTGTGGCGGCCACTCCGGTTGTTCTCGATCCGAGACGTTGGCTGCCACACACCGCCCCGTGATAAAGTCGAGGCCAACTGTGAGTACCGCCATTACTCACCCCCTTCAGCCGCGGCTTCCTTGACCGCAAGTTCCTGACTTTTGCGAACCAACGCCACCAGTTTCTGGGCTGGTTTGAGCTGTAGCGGCTCGGTCCGCCAAGGAAGCTTTTTGGCGACTGCCGCTTTGACCGCGGCGTTGAGCAGTTCGATGGCCTGATCGGCAGTCAACTCAAATTCCTGTGGCGGATCACCAGCCTTACCCAAGAGTTCCCATTTGGGAGTTTCGTCGGGCCATAGGAGACAGCGTGATCTAAGATCAAGGCCTCGCTCCGCCGCCAAGGCCGCACCACAAAGTCCCAATGCGGCCAACACGGTCTGCGCGGCCAGGTTCACTTCTCGATCACTCGTCGATTCGCCGTTCAGCGGAAACCGTAATCGGCGCAGTGCCGGCAGCGAGATCACGGTGGTTTGCTCCGCATAGGCAATGGTAACGCCGCCTGCCAGATAAATCTTGCCGCCATCTTCGCTCAGCGGATCTTTCGCGGTGTCGGAAAGTGAAGGAGCGATGTTCCCATGATTCACTTCCGAAGGCTTGCCGTCTTTCCCAACCAGCTTTGGCTTTTTCTTTTCCAAGCGGGCCTGTTCTAAATCATCAGTCCAATCACCATCTTTGCCCTCGTATACCGGACCAGCCTTTAATTGAATCCCCAGCGGGTCCATCCGGCTGCTCGTTTTTACGCCCAAGGAGGCATCGATTCCGATGATCTCCGAGACCACCGCGCGTTGAAACTTGACTCCCAAGCCCCCCTTCGGACCCGTTGAATCCCAAATGCCGTAGGTCAGGGCAGTGGGGCAAAGCTCGAACAGCGGAGTGGCGTTTCGTAACGTCGCCATCAGCAATTTCCGACCCTCATCCGCCTGCCGAAAAGGCTTTCCGTCGAGTTCGCTATCTCGCAGAATCGCATCAGCGACACGATGCGGGGCCTCCAAGCTAGTAACCCGGCCGATCGGCTCGAACAGCCCGTCATCTTTCGAACCGGGATCGACAATCGGAATCCCGCTGAAGTCGACCTCCACTACCGGGATCTGAATGCGTCCTTCATCCACCGCGTCTTGGAGCGCCTCTTCACTACGATTCGCCTGGCTCTGTACCGAATCAAGCAAGACACATTTCACCAGTTGCTCCTGTCCAGGAACCCGCCTCATTTCCATGGCATATACTGCTCCCGCGTAGGTCGGTGGAAAAACCTTATCACCCGGCCCACCGGCCGGTTGGAGTTTGGTTCGGCTTCGAAAGGCCGCGCCCGTAGCGACGGCGGCTTGGAGATCTTTTAAGCTGATAGACATTTCTATTGCCCTTCTTGGACTGAATTTTGAAAGGGAAGTTTGCTTCCACACTTTTGGGGCCATCGTGGGCCAATTCTAGCCAGCATTCACCCCACTTACGAGTAACTCGTGTCTCCACCTAATAAGAATTCCCTGATGGGACACCTTTGGTCACTCGGGCACAGAAATTTCGGAATTTTTTCCGTCGCGGGGGATGTCCCGTTTTTTCTGCTGGGGGCCGGGGAAAACTCTCGTCGGCTTCCTTGCTAACAGGTAAAATCAGCGGCCAGCGATGGTTTGGGCACCGGGGTTTATCGCCTTATCTGCGTGCCGAGGCAATGTTCTTTGGCAATTGAAATCCCAAATCCGTCGGGGAATTGCGGATGGCATATTTCACCTCCGCCGGAGAAGCTAATCTCTCCGGCGGAGGTCATTATTATGCGATTCGCTCCTCACCAATTTGGTAAAAAGCAAGCCACCTAAAAGCATTGCTTTTCCCATTTTCACCAGTTAGGCTTAAATCACTGCTCGGAATACTCCGCCAGGAGGGTGATTGGTTGCCTCGGATCTCGGGAGCATGCCACACGTCTTGGCGCGTGCCGAGGTGTGTCTGGCCTCCGCGGTCTGATCTTTACGCGGGGAGTCCTCTCAAAATGCGCAACACCTATTTGGTTTGCTACGACATCTGCGACGACAAACGGTTGCGCAAGGTGTATCAAACGATGCGCGATTTTGGCGATCACCTTCAGTACTCGATCTTCGAGTGCCAGTTCAATCCGATCGACCTGGCCAAGTGCCGGCATCAGTTGAGCGAGATCATCCACCATCACGAGGATCAGGTGTTGTTTGTCGATCTCGGCCCGGTGGAGGGTCGGGGAGATCGGGTCATCGCGGCGCTGGGCAAGGCGTATACCTCGTTGGATTCCGCCTGCATCATCGTTTGAACGGGAGTACCGCACCATGATTCAGGCTCAGGATTCGCCGCTGCCGGCTCGGATGGTCAACGAGTATGTGTACTGCCCCAGGCTGTTCTACTACGAGCATGTCGAAGGGGTGTTTGCCCACAACGTCGAGACGATCCAGGGGAGCCACATCCATAAAGGGGTCGACCGCAAAGAGGACGACCTGCCACCGGCCGCCGAACTGCTAGAGACCGATCGGCCCGCGAAGATGCGGAGCGTGACCCTATCCAGCAACACGCATGGCGTGATCGCCAAACTCGATTTACTGGAGACCGACGGGACGACCGTCACCCCGGTCGATTACAAACGGGGCGAACCGTGCAAAGCGGACGATGGCTCGCTCGATGCCTGGCCTGCCGACCGCGCACAATTGGCAGTGCAGGCCCTCATTCTCCGAGACAACGGTTACACCTGCGAACAGGCCATTGTCTATTACGCCAAAACGAAGCAGCGGGTCCGCATTGATATCGATGAGGCCTTGGTCAGCGAGACGCTCCGAAATATTGAATCCGCCCGGACACTTGCCGCGAGTGACCGGATTCCCGCTCCGCTGGTCGATAGCCCGAAATGCCCTCGGTGTTCGCTGGTCGGAATTTGTCTCCCGGACGAGACGCGCGAAACAGCCTGTGCCACTTCAACACGAATATCTCAGCGAACCCTTTTTGAGATCGACATGCCGAAGACGGCCGACCTGGGGCAAAACTCGCACCGTGCGGAAGTCCGGCGATTGGTCCCCTCACGCGATGATTTGAGGCCACTGTACCTCAACCAACCGGGGCTTTATGTCGGATGTTCCCGGAAGGTTTTGCAGGTCA
>JBBDIM010000179.1:0-17114 GCA_040880405.1 Pirellulaceae bacterium
ACACCGCTTATCGAACCGATGTGGCGGAGGCCCTCAGCAATAGTCCGTAAACTAGACACTCCAACCAACTGCGCCACGGGATACCTTTGCGTGGTGCCCTATTCACCGCAACCCGCCTGAGAATAATCAAGGGAATTCGCTCATGATTCGTCGTGCCGCACTTAGGTCCGCTCGTCCCTTTTTGGTACTTGCCACGGTGACCAGTCTGCTCCTTGCCGGGCCGCAATCTGCCTGGGCCTGTCCGTTTTGCGCGGCGGTCTCGCAGACGTTCTCTGAGGAGGTCGACGCGATGGATGTCGCGGTGATCGCGACTTTGGTCGACCTGCCGGAAGACATGAGCGAGACGGGCGGTGTGCAGGCTAAGTTCAAGGCGGAGATCGTCCTCAAAGGTGAGGAACATCTGCCGGAAGATAAGACCATCAAATCGCTGTACTACGGGGAAGGGAAAATCGGTCGAAAGTTCCTGATCCTGGGGAGCGATACCGAAAACATCATGTGGTCGACCCCCACGCTGCTGACCGATCGGGCGGTGGAATATATCCAAAAGGCGATCAACCAGCCGAAGGAAGGGGCGGAGCGTCTCAAGTTCTTCCAGCAGTTCCTGGAGGACGAAGACGAGATGCTGACCCGGGATGCGTACGACGAGTTCGCCAACGCCCCCTACGACTGGGTGATCAACCTGAAACCGGAGATGGATCACGCCCAGTTGGTGGCCTGGATTAACGATCAGGACGTGCCAGCCAACCGTCGTCGGTTGTACTTCACGATGCTGGGGGTGAGCGGCTCACCTAGTGACCTGCCGATGCTCGAAAAGCTGCTTCGCAGTGAGGACCGCAAGGACAAAGCGGGGCTCGACGCGTTGATCGGTTGCTATCTGACCCTCGCCGGGGCGGATGGGATGGACCTGATCGAGGAGCTGTATTTGAAAGACAACGGAGCGGAATACGCCGACACCTACGCGGCAATCATGGCGATCCGCTTCCACGGGACCGAGACCGACGTGATCCCCAAAGAGCGGCTGCTCAAAGGACTGCATCACATGCTTGATCGTCCTTCGCTGGCCGACTTGGTGATTGTCGACCTGGCGCGGTGGGAAGATTGGTCGGTGGCGGATCGGCTAGTCAAATTGTTCAAAGAGGCGGACGAGGATACCAGTTGGGTCCGTGTTCCGGTCATTCGTTACCTGATGGCCTGCCCCAAACCGGAGGCCAAAGAGTACCTGAGCGAGCTAGAGAAAATCGATCCGGACGCTGTGAAACGGGCCCAAACCTTCTTCCCCTTCCGCAACTCTGCCGTGCCGACGAGGGCCGATGGTGAGCGACTCGCCGCGAGTCGTTTGAACGATGACGTGGCACCAGCCAGTAACATCGTGCCGATCGACGACAATTTCGAAGTGAACCCATTGATCGCGCCGACCGGTGGCGAAATGGCAAAATCGCAGGTCTCCCGTGACCGCCGCGTTACCGCCGGAGACCGCGAGTTGGCATCAGCCGTCAATCGTGAGATCGACCGAGACGCCATCAGCCCGGCTCGGCATTGGGGCCAATTGACGCTCCCGTTGGTAGCAACCTCGCTAATCGCGGCCTGCATTTGGGGGCTCCTGTGCGGCCCCGGGCAGTTTCGCGGTCGGGCAAACAATTAAATAACGATAACGGACCCTACGATGAGTACGACCATGCCGGAAGTAGATCAGGTAACCGACGATTTCGACCCGGAGGATTACTACCGCTACCGCTCGGTGAGCGCGCTGGCGGTTACCGCGCTGGTCGTGGGATTCATCAGCCTGCTCGGGATGCTGACGGTGGTATTCGTGCCGGTGGCCCTGGGAGGAATTTTCCTGGGGTTGTGGGCCGCACGGTCGGTACGGAAGAATCGGGACACGCAAACCGGTGCTCCTTTGGCTTATATCGGCACCATCTTGTGCTTAGTCTCCTTCGTGGCGGGTGGTGGCTGGTATGTGTACGACGAATTCATCAACTTGCCGGAAGGTTACGAGGTGATCGGGTTCAAGGCGCTTCAGCCGACGGTCGACCAACCCGCGTACCAGCCGGTGCCGGACTCGGCGCTAGAACTGGATGGAAGAACCGTCCTGATCCGCGGCTACGTCTACCCTCATGCCCAAAGTCGTGGTCTCACCCGCTTCGTGATGGTGCCAGACTTCGACACCTGCTGCTTCGGCGGACAGCCCAAACTGACCGACATGGTGGAGGTCACCCTCACCGGTGGCAAAACCATCGATTTTTCATTCAACCGGAGAAAGATCGGCGGGGTCTTCAAGGTCCATCGCGGACTCAAACAGATTGAGGACCTGACCGGTGTGTTCTACGAGTTGGAGGCGGATTACGTAGACTAATGCGGAACCGAAAACCGCTACCAACCCGATTTCTGTTGATATTGGTCCTTGCGCTGAGTTGGGTGCTGACTGGGTGTTCTCCGCCCGGCTCCGACTTGGATTACCGCTCGCAAGTGATCAAGCGAGAAGACATCAAGCCGCGCGTCGATGAGGCACCACCCTCCGCCGCCAGCGAGGCAGAGGCCGAGTCTACCGACACACTGGAGCCAAGTAGCGAGTCTTCCGAGACGGATCAATCGGGCGAGACCGAGCCGGAAGACGCCGGCCCCGGCGACGACCCCATGCCGGAAGTTCCTATGCCAGAAGACGCGATGCCCGAAGGCGCGGATGGCGGTGAGGAGCAAGTCGCGGAGCGTTCCGCAGGGGCCGAGACCGAACGTCCGGCGGACGGTTCGCGCCGACTTACCCCCAGCGAAGTGAAGGCCGCCGCGATGGCCAGTCGGGCCAAAGAGGAACCGTTTGTTCCTCCCGATCCTCCCAAAAAGGGGAGCGATGGGGTCCTCGACCTGACGTTTGATCACATCAAATTTGATATGCAAGTGGGAGAGAAGTTCGAGCGGTCGCTTCTGCCTAGTCGGATCGAGGAGCTGACCGGCCAAAGGGTACGAATCCGCGGATTCATATTGCCGGGCTTCCAACAACGCGACATCAAACAGTTTGTGCTGGTCCGCGACAACATGGAATGCTGCTTCGGGCCTGGTGCGGCCTTGTACGACTGCGTGCTGATCGAGATGGAGGGCCGGGGTGTCGACTTCACCGTCCGGCCGATAACTGTCGAAGGCATCTTCGATGTCGACGAGTACAAATCGGCCGAGGGGGAACACCTCGCGATCTACCGGATGGATGGCACCGGCGTGAAGTAACTACCCGGTTTACCGTAGCGGATTCTTGCCCGCCGGGGCGTTTGGTGTAATCTTCTGGCGGGCGGCGGTGTATTCTTCGCTTTTCACTTCGTTGCCGAGGCTGCGGTGCATTTTGGCCAGGTTCGAAAGGGGAACTTGCAGTTTGCTTGGATCCGCTTTTCGCTGCTCGACACTCAACTGGATCAATTCCAGCCCTTGTTCGGTCAGACGGATGCCCGCCTCCTGCTTGCCGACTTCCCAGTAGGAGACGCCGATGCTCACCAGCGACTCACCCCGGCGATCGTGCATCAGCCCGGCAACCTCGGCGGAAGTCAGCAGGGGTTCGGCGCGTTCGTACCAGGAGACGGCCAACTCATGGTCCTGCTGATCAACGGCGAAGATGGTTCCGGTGCGGAAGTAAAGGTTCCCCAGCATCAAGGTTTCGGCCATGCTCAAGTTACGGTCAACTCCGCCGGCGGCCTGATACCGATGGGCATCTTCAGCCAATACAATCGCCTCTTCGTAGTTCTGGCGACCATGCTCGATGAAGAAGGCCTGAATCAGCGACTGCCCAATCTCCCACTCGACAATCCTCTGAAAGGTGCGATCGTCGCTTCGCTCGACCAGGTCGGTGCCAAACGTTTCAATCTCCGCCGAAGCCTGAGTGGCGTCCCAAGCGGAATCGAAATGGCTGTTGGCCACTAAGCCTTTGCGGAGTCGCTGAAATTTGAGTTGCGTCGAGCCCTGCTCGTTCTGGATCAGATCGTCGATGTAGGTCTCGGCTCGCGCGAGCCATTTGGGAACGGTTTCGTCCTTCTGTTGCCAATCACCCGCGGCGATATCGATCGCCAAACCCAGGTGGGCGTCGACCAGCACTTGCTTCGCCGCCCGCCGCGGCAACATCTCGGGTGAATTGACCAACTCGCCGGCCAACTGGATGGCCTTCATGTGGTGTTCCAGCGCCTCGCGATTCTTGGCCCCGCCCCCTGACTGCAACAGGTCTCCCAGGTGGCAGTAGGCTTGGGCCCTGACATGGGTTTCGACCGACTGGTCCTCGGCGATCTTGCGGACCTCCGCCAAACTGGCGGAGTATTTGCCGCGATGGGCGAGAAACACCGCGCGCGTCAGCCGAAATTCCGGCCGAGCCTCGGGGCTGGCGACCGCTTTTTCAACCGCCTCTAGAGCCTCGTCGATCGCGCCGATGCGGTTCAACAGTTTGGCCTGACGCCACCACGATTCACCGTAACCGGGATCGCGGCGTAACGCCTCTTGCAGATCGGCGATCTGGGCCTCCACCTGGTCGGCTGGTCGATCGAGCGCCCTCAAGTAAAAGGCTTCGGCCGCCGGGCTTTGCATGATGACACTTTCGATCGAAGTCTCCTCCGCGGTGCCTTCGACCCTCACCAGCAGCATCCCTTGTTCCGGATACACGGTGCCGATCACGCCCCCCATGTCGTCGTACACCTGGGCCGGATCCGCGCCGGTCAATCCGAGTTCCGCTTCCAACTCCGCTGCCGCGCGGGGCTTGTGCAGGGCAACGAAGATCGAATGCACGCGTCCCTCTTCCACGCCAAGCTCCATCCGAGCATAGCCAGGCGGACTTTCGTAAGTATGAATGGTGTAGCCATCCTGCTCGTCAATTTTATCCGGCTCTCCCAGTTGGGCGTGGATATCCGTGACGGTCGTCTCGTCCGGCTTGATGGCGGTGATCACGAAATTTTCACGCGCCGCGGGGGGCATCACTTCAGCCTGAACCGTCATCGGAGCAGGCTGCGACGTGGGCTCCGGAACCACCGGGGTCGGCATTGGCTCCGGCGAGTCCACTACCTGGGCCGGGGTGGTCTTGGGCTGGGCGGCATCATTTCTCGCGGGTGCCTTTTCCCAAGGCTGCCGCATGCCGGAATCCTCACCCTGATCGGTCACCTGAAATTTCGGAGCTTTAGGCTTTGCCGCTCCGGACGCCGCTGCCGCGTTACGAGCGGAAATCACCGGGGCCAGCCGAATGGTCGCGCGTCGACGATCCGGGGTGCTTGAGGCTTCCGCCTCAGGCAAAGGCTCCGACGACCCGGCCGGGCGGAACGAGTATTTCGCCGGAATTCGATCCGCCTCGTTGCTTTCCGGAGCAATCTTCGCCGGCTCCTCGACCGACTCAGCCGGTTGATCGGATGCCAGCGGGGTGGCGGGTGAATTGTTCGCCGCCGGAGCCACGGGCTGGACCAGGTTTCCTTCTTTGACGCGGAAGATGGCCAGCGGGGGCTCGCTATCCTGGGCCGCGGGACTGGGCGCGTTCGGAGCGGGTGCCGTCTCCGCGGGCTTCGCGTCGGGAGTGATCGTTTGCGTTGCTGGTGATTGCGCGGCGGAATCGCCAACCGCTTTTCCGGTGGGTCGCCAAGTCGCCTGGGGGGCCTCTTCCTCTTCGAGCAAAATCGAGATCCGGTTCCCCGGAGCGGCTTCGTCAATCGGCTGTTGATACTGCGCCGGATTGACCAAAGGTCGATCGACGGCGTGGTCCGCTTCCTCGACCACCAGCCGAATCGGCTCGGCCAGTAGCGGCACCGCGGCAAGCGAAGTCAGGACCAAGAGGGTAGGCAGCGACAACAGGCTCGGGATGGCGCGGTTCAGACTCATTGCGATTCTCAATAACGTAACAAGCGGACCTGTCCCCCGGAAAACATCCGAGTGGACAAGCGTACCAGGTGGCAAAATGAGCGCCTTCGCGCGGAGCGGACCAGCGAAAGCGTGTACCGGGCGCGGAGTATAGCGAACTGGGCCAACCGTCCAAGAGCAATAATCAAGCCACCGCTAGCACCCAAGCTCGCAAGGCTCCCACGCTCTACGCGAGTGTGGCTACGTGAGAACTTGTCGTAGCCACGCTTCCAAAAGCGTGGGAGAAGTGCTAACCCGCTTCGCCTTAGGGGCCAACCCAACACGCGAAGTCCCCACACTCTACGCGAGCGTGGCTACGTAGGAATGCGGGGAGACGCCGAGTCAATCTTTCCCCAAGGGGCCGATCTCGCTAGAGTTAAGGCAGTTCCCTTCCTTTTTTCGCTTCGCCCAGACGGCCATGTCCAGCACCACCAAACGGCGGCAAAAAAGTTCGGCTGCGAAATCCAGTGGCGGTAAGTCCACTTCCGGTGAGGGTTCTGCGCCGAGCTCCGGCTCGAAGAGCAAAGGGGTCGAGAGTCCCCCGGAGCCACTTACCACGCGTCAGGTGATTGCCTGGAGCCTGGCGAGCGGACTACTACTGTATGCCGCGTTTCCCCCTTTGGCGCTGTGGCCGCTGGCCTGGATTGCGCCGATCGGTTGGCTGGCCTTGGTGGCGGCCCCCAAGCTGCCGCGCGGGGCATACTTCTGGATTTATCTGACGGCGGTGGTTCACTGGCTGCTATTGCTCTGGGGAGTAGGACACGCTCACTGGGCGACCCGGGCCTTGGGCTGGCCGGCTCTTTCCTTATATGTGGCGGTTTACACGCCCGCCTTCGTGGCTCTGGCGCGGATGGCGGTCCACCGTTACCGCGTCCCCCTGCCCTGGGCCGGCGCGATGGTTTGGACGGCGCTCGAACTGATCCGCGGGCACTTCGCCACCGGGCTGGCGATCGCCCTGATCGGCCATACCCAACATTTTTGGCTGGGGCTGATTCAGGTGGCGGAATTGGTAGGGGGCTATGGTTTGGGGTTTCTGCTGCTATTGGTCGCTGGGGTGATCACACAGATGGCCCTGGCCAAGAACTTGTTGCCAGGTTTCAAAACCGCGAAGCGGGCCGACAAACCGGTGTGGTTACCTCACGCGATGGCCGCGACCCTGCTATTAGCGGCAACGCTGGTTTACGGCTATGCGCGGATCTCCGGTCTGACCGCGGCCGAGATGGCCGCAGCTGACCAACCTAAAACTCGCATCGCGTTGGTGCAAAGCGCGATCGATACCTCGTTCGACGATCCCACCCAGTCCCAACGGACGTTCGAGGAAAACTTCGCCCTGACCGACCAATGGGTGCATTCGCAGGTCGCCAAGGGGGAACCGCTGGCGGACCTGATCGTTTGGCCAGAATCTTCCATGGGTGAGTATTTGTGGACGGAAATCGCCAGCGACTTCGCCCCGCCACCAGAGATCGCCGCGTCACGGCCACATTTCGATCAAGACCTGCTCCAGCACCAGCAAGGTGTCCGGGGGCTAATGCATAGCTTGAGCACGCAGCACTTTCAGTCGCCACTGCTGGTGGGCATCTCGGCCGCTGTCTACGGAGACCAAAAGGTCGAAAGCTTCAACACCGCCCTCTTCACCAACGCCGAAGGAGAAGTCACCGCGCGCTACAGCAAGATGCACCCCGTGATGTTTGGCGAGTACGTCCCCGGCGGCCAATGGTTTCCGTGGCTGTACGAAATGACGCCGATGGGAGGCGGCCTAACCCCGGGGACCGAACCACTCGCAATTCCGATTGGCGAGGTGACGGTTGTGCCCAACATCTGCTTCGAGAACACCGTGCCCCATTTAATCCGCCGCCAACTCCGGACCTTAACCGCGGCTGGCTACACCCCCGACGTGCTGATCACCCTAACCAACGACGGCTGGTTCTGGGGCTCCAGCATCTTGGACCTGCACCTCACCTGCGGGCAGTTCCGAGCGATCGAAAACCGCCGCCCCATGCTGATCGCCGCGAACACCGGCCTCACCGCCGAGATCTCCCCCACTGGGCAAATCAGACAACAGGGCCCCCGCCGAGAAACGGCGGTCCTGGTGGCGGAAGTGGGTAAAAACCGACACTTCAGCCTCTACACCCTAGCGGGCGACTGGTTCGCGGCGATTTGCCTCACGGCCACGCTGGGGATGTTGGTGGTGCGGTTTACCCACAAATGTCGCTCCGTCGCAAACTAATCCATTTGAGAGTCCCTGGATAAGATAAAGTGGGGATTTATCACCCCCATCACATATTATTATCGCAAGTCATTTCTATGAAAGGCGTTAAAACATCCCAATGAGCTGCACTGAACGCATTTTGTGCTAATCCCGGCAAGTTCACTTGACGATCGGACGTTTTTGGCCGATAATCATGACACCTGACCGAAGAGTTCTCAGTGAACTCCTAGAGTGTAGGCCCGCTAGCATACAGTGGGACACAGAGCATTGGCACGGTTTCTCAGTTTTCCGTGTCATGCCGTCCTAGTATAACTGTTGCGAGTGCAAGCTGAGGTACCCATATTTCGATAATGCCCAATGCCCGCAAAAATGCGGGCTTGGGGGTTATCTGTACGTCTTCAGGTGCCTCAAATGTCAGTCTCAGATACTACCAGTGTGTCTTTGGACACAATTCTCGATTTTATCAGCTCGTTCTGCATCGAGCACTGCCAAAAAACAGGGCGACGAACTGATGGCGCGGGGTTGGCGGATGCAATACGCCTGCGGTTTCCCGGCTTCAAATTCTCGGATATTGGACTGGAAAAACTATCGGGCGCAGTTCGAATTGCGGAGCAGCGGGGGCTTGTTGTTCGCCACCGTGATGTGAAGCATCTTGAACTTTCGCCGGGACCTCAGTCGACATCTCCTCCAGGAACAGAGATCAAGGCGAGTGTCGTAAATTCAGCACCGAGACTCCGACCTGATATCTGGCGAGCGTTCGTATTCGTCGATACTGGAATGGCATCCTTCTTTAACCGCTCACGCGGCGAGGTTCGTTCGACTTCACGCCGGTCCCCCGAAAGGTATGAGGAATTAAAGTCTGATCCAGAATTTGTTCTTATCGATCCAATCCAAGCTGGCGTCCAGCAGGAGTGGATGAGGGAATATCTCAAAAAGCACGCGCAGCTCAACAAGGCGGACGCGCCAATCGAACAGGGGCAGTGGTGGGTCGACTTTCCTCTTTGGCTACGAGAGACTGACCCGACACTTGAGCGTGAGTGGAATCAGTTTCGATCTGGAAAAATCTATAGCCATATCACGGCGTGGGCGAATCAAAATAATGTTGACGTGACAATGGTACGAACACAGCAGAAACCAGCCCCCGCCCATTGCCGCAGCCCCCGAGTAGGTGGTAAATTTACCGGTCCCACCGAGGATGCGGAGTTGATAAAGAAGGCCATAATCGCAGCGTTAGCCGAAATGCCGCTTGAGCAACTTGAGAATCTCTCGATTCCTATCCGATTTGTAATTCGTCATTTCCAACCCCGTTAACGGACGGAAGTCATGGAAACGGGAAAATGGGAAAGAACTACATCATTTTTGGCGGATTACCTGGCGAATGCGATTTTCGAGAAGTCGTCAAGAAGCTTGATCAACAGACACAAGAATCATCCATCAAGTGGGAATGGGTTTACTGCGACATTTCAACTCATTACGAACCGCCGAAGAAGCCGTTCAACAGAGCAATCGCGTCTCTCCAACAGCATCTTGGGGCCATAAAAAAGGTACGGCCGAGCATGGCGATGCTATGGCCATCCGCTTGAACGCGCTTCATGGACGTACTCAGACATTGCTATATCGCGTCTACTCTGACCCAGTTCTAGTGCCTCCGTCCATCCAAGATGCCGAGGCGTTGATTGAATGGTTACTGTCGGAGCCTGCGGGATTAGTTCCTCGTGATAACTGGTGGGGAACAATCGAGGAAACGGCAATCGTCGCAATTCTGTGTAAGCTGGTGCAAAACAAGAGTTGGAGTAAAGACACCCAAGCGCACCAGTGGACGAAGCACGAAGATTTATTTGGGCAATGGCCCGTCATGAGAAATGGCTTTCAAGAGGTACACGTAGAGGCGAAAAAGGTAGCAAAGAAGTTGGAGAAGACCTTGTTGTTAAAAAAGGGCAGTGGCCAAGGTAAAACCCCGCGTGAGTGGGCAATAAACATTGCCCATGTTTCCAACGTGAAAGAAGCCATCCTGAAGAAGAGCCTTGACCCACTTCGAGCGATTGACGGACTAGACCCCGTAATAGAATCGGCTTCGAACGGTGCCCGAACATACGACATTGGAAATCTTGTTGTTAAAGAGCGGGTCCGGCAATTATGCCGTGAGCAGCACTAAATTTCTACCATCGTGTATTTTGTGGGACAGCAGCAGATCGCCTCTCCGTAGATCGCACCTTCGGTATTCCACCTCAAAAATAAAAACTGCGACTTCGAACTGGACCACACTGTCGACCTCTCTACGTCGGGTCGCCGCCTGCGGCGTTGCCTAGCCCATCGTCCATCTTCTTTTCTGGGGTCGTTTGACCTCGTTTGGTGGTTTCGGTGCCGGGGACCAACCGGGGGCCGCCGATGTGCTGGTCGATGACGCGGCGGAGCTCGTCGGCGTCGACCGTTTCCACCTCGATCAGACGCTCGGCCAAGGCGATCAGGGCGGACCGGCGGTCTTCCATCATCCGTTTGGTTTTGGTCAGCAGGTCGTCGATGATCCGTTTGATTTCCAGGTCGATCTCGCGGCAGGTCTCTTCGCTGTGGTTGGTGCGGCGATCTTCGCTGGCGTCGTTGATGAAGGCGCTGCGGCCGCTGGTGCGGAAGTTGACTCGGCCGAGGCGGCTCATCCCGTAGTCGGTGACCATCCCCCGCGCGAGCTCCGTGGCTCGTTCCAAGTCGTTTTGGGCCCCGGTGGAAATCTCGTCGTACACCATTTCCTCCGCCAAGGTCCCGGCCAGCAGGACCTGAATCCGGCTTTCCAGTTCCGACTGGGTCATCAGGAAACGGTCTTCAGTTGGCCGCTGCATCGTGTACCCTAGGGCGGCGATGCCGCGGGGAATGATCGAGACCTTGTGGACCGGATCGGTATTGGGCAGGCAGTAGGCGACCAAAGCGTGACCGCTTTCGTGATAGGCGACCCGCTGCTTTTCGTCCTCGTGCATCACCCGCTGCTTCTTTTCGAGCCCGGCAGTGACGCGTTCCACCCCTTCGTCGAACTCCTGCATCGTGACCGCGGCGCGGCCTTTGCGAGCCGCCAGCAGGGCCGCTTCGTTCACCAGGTTGGCCAAGTCGGCTCCGGCGAAACCGGCGGTGATCGAGGCGACCTTCTTGACATCGACCGAATCGTCCATCTTCACGCTGCGGACATGCACCTCCAAAATATCAGCTCGGCCAGCGGCGTCGGGACGGTCGACCAGCACTTGGCGGTCGAAACGACCAGGTCGCAACAGCGCCGGATCGAGCATCTCAGGACGGTTGGTCGCGGCGATCAGGATGATCCCGTTATTGGCCTCAAAGCCGTCCATCTCGACCAACAACGCGTTGAGGGTCTGCTCGCGCTCGTCATGTCCGCCGACGATGCCGCTGCCTCGGGTCTTGCCCAAAGCATCCAGTTCATCAATGAAGATAATGCAGGGGCTTTTCGAGGCGGCCTGCTGGAACATATCGCGAACCCGCGCCGCACCCACACCAACGAACATCTCGACGAAGTCGGAGCCCGACATGCTGAAGAACGAGACCCCCGCCTCGCCGGCGATCGCTTTGGCGAGCAAGGTTTTCCCGGTTCCGGGAGGGCCGACCAGCAGCACCCCCTTGGGAATTCGACCGCCGAGGTCCTGGTATTTCTCTGGGCTGCGGAGGAAGTCGACGATCTCGCGGACCTCATCCACCGCCTCTTCGATGCCCGCGACATCTTCAAAGCTGATGCTCAAGTCGTCCTGGATGTGCAATTTCCCTCGACTGCGACCAAACGCGATTGCGCTACCGGTCCCGCCGAGCCTCCGCATCATCAGGTAGAACAGCAGCACCACCAAGGTGGTCATCAGCATCAATGGGCCGTAGGTTTCCAGAAAATTGGGTGGCCCTTGGGCGCGGTATTGTTGATACCCTTGTTTGTCGAAGAGCTCCTCAATCTCCTTGGCGGAGTTCTCGTGGCGGCTCAGGTTAACGACAATCTCCGCCCCTTCGGTCTTGGCCTTGGTGGGGTCCTGGGCGTCGAGGTTTTCGCGATCGACCTTGGCCGTCACGACCGACGGAGAGATCACCACATCTCGCATGTTCGAGTAGCGGACGCGGATCTTTCGTTGACCTTCTGTTTGGGAGAGCGTGAGCGCACCCACAAAATTACCCTGCTCATCGACTTCGTGGGCCTCGACCAACCGCCGCAGTTCCGGTTTGGTCAGTTCGTCGGAACTGCTCCGCAGAAAGTAAGCGGCCAGAAAAAACACCGCCACGCACACCACGATGATGTACCACAGGTTGCCCGCTCCGTTTTTCGAGTCACCGTTGCGTTTGGGGGTCTCTTTCTTACTGTCCATGCCGTCTCGTTTGATGAGGTGGGGGCGAAGTGGTGACAATCCGGGGGAAGGCATAACCTGGGCGGTTCGCCTTCAACGAAGATCGATTATTTCATAGTATACGAGGCCGCGATCGCCGGGTATGGTTTGCGCGAGCGGAATATCCCCGCCCAGTTTGCCACAGCTTCCCATTGAGGCCAATGTATCGGTAATGCGGATTGTCGCGATTTCCGCTATTCTATGGGTTGAGCTAACGGAGTTGGTACCCGCCGCCACCTAACTTTCATTTCGCCCAGAATGGGCGAATTGCCCCCTTTCACGAAACACCCCTTTCGAGCCTGTATGCCCGCCGAGCCGAAAAACGTCGCCATCTTCGGAGCCACCGGCAGCATTGGGCAGAGCACGCTCGATGTCATCGACCAAAGTGACGGGGCGTTTCAGGTTTGGGCTATCTCGGCTCACCGCAGCTTCGCCGACCTGGTAACGGCCGCGGGGCGACACCTGCCACGGTATGTCATCGCCAGCGATGCGGAGGCGGCTGCCCGCTTCGATTGGTCGCAACTTCCTTCCCAGACAACACTTCTGACCGGCGATGAGGCCCTGCGAGAGGTCGCCGCCCAAGCGGAAGTGGACATCGTCGTCTCGGCGATTGTCGGCCGGGCGGGGCTCGAAAGCACCCTCGCCGCTCTGGAAAGTGGCAAACGGGTCGCCCTCGCCAACAAGGAGACCTTGGTGGTCGCGGGGCATTTGGCCCGGCGCTTGGCAGCGGAGCATGGTGGTGAGATAATTCCGGTCGATAGCGAGCACAGTGCTATATTTCAAGCGATCGAGGCGGGTCGCCGCGAGGAAGTCGCCCGGGTGATATTAACCGCCTCGGGTGGGCCTTTTCGCTCGTTGCCGGCTGATCAACTACAAGAAGTGACGGTCCAGCAGGCCTTGGACCACCCGACGTGGAAGATGGGCCCGAAGATCACAATCGACTCCGCCACGATGATGAATAAGGCTTTGGAGATAATCGAGGCCCGCTGGCTTTTCGATCTGGGGGCGGATCAAATCGATGTTGTGGTTCATCCGCAATCGGTGGTCCATTCCATGGTAGAGTTTGTGGATGGATCGGTTTTGGCCCAAATGAGTCCGCCCGACATGCGGTTGCCGATTCAATTGGCCCTGACTTATCCACAACGCCTTCCCTGTCCGGCCCCTGGGCTAGACTTAACCAAGGCGTTTTCACTCGACTTTGAACCGCCCGACTTCGACCGCTTTCCGGCGCTCAAGTTAGGCAAAGAGGTCGCCCAGCGGGGCGGCACCTGCGGAGCGGTGCTCAACGCGGCCAACGAGGTTGCGGTGGCTCGGTTCCTGGAAGGTAAGATACCGTTTGTTGATATCTATAGGGCGTGTCGCGATGTCATCAACCATCATCACTACGACGCCACGCCCACACTAGCACGTTTGCTTGAGCTTGATGCTTGGGCGAGGGAGGAATCGGAAAAGTGGATCTTTGGCTCGTCGCGGCGAGTGATGAATCAAGCGCCCTTCAATTCTTGATGAGCGTTTGGGCTTTCACCCAAGGTATTATCGGTCTGGGTATCGTGATCTTCGTACACGAGCTGGGACATTTTCTGGTCGCCAAGGCATGCGGCGTGAAATGCGAAAAGTTTTACGTCGGGTTCGATGTCCCGATTCGTCTCGGCCCTTGGACTGTCTCCTCCCTCTGGAAAATGCAGTGGGGCGAAACGGAGTACGGCATCGGCACCATTCCGCTGGGCGGCTATGTGAAGATGCTGGGCCAGGACGATAACCCCAACGCGGCCGAGGAAGAGACCGAACGGACCAAGGTTCGCAACGTCGACGAGTCGGGCAACGAGATCGTCGACGTCGACCCCCGCAGCTACACGGCCAAAAGTGTCCCGCAACGGATGGCGATCATTTCCGCCGGGGTGATCTTCAATTTGATCTTCGGCGTGATCTTCGCCGCGATCGCGTTCAATATGGGCGTGCCGTACATGCCGGCGCAAATCGGGTTTGTGCAGCCAGGCTCCCCGGCGTGGCATGCCGGTCTCCAGCCGGGGGATGAAATTGTGGGATTCTCCGAAGATGGTCCTCCGCAAGAGCATTTCCGCTTTCAAGAGGATCTGATGATGGAGGTCGTGTACAACGGCCCCAATAAGGCAATGCCGGTACAGGTGCAACAACTCGATGGCGAATTGCGCGTGCATCACATCCAGCCCCGGAAGGCCCATGCGAAAACGCAGTTCCCCACCCTGGGTGTTCGCCCCATGGCCACCTTAAATGTCGCCCCCAATCCGCGCATTCTGGGGCTTTACTACGAACCAGCGCTCCTCGATTCGCTGCACAGCGGAGACACCATGACGCACGTCAACGGCGAGCCCGTGGAAAGCTTTATCCAGTGGGAAGCCCACCTCGCCAGCCACCCTTACGACACCCTAACCTTGACCTTCCAACCGAATCCTCCCGCAGGATCGACGGCGGAATCGGACCGGCCGACCGCACCGTACGATGTCGAGTTACCACCGGCCATGTATCGCCACACCGGCCTGATCATGACGATGTCGCCGGTGTTGCAAATCCGCAACGGTTCGCCCGCTCAACAGGCGGGGATTCAGGTTGGGGATCTGTTAACGAAAATCGATGGACATGAGATCGGCGATCCGTTCACGCTCACCAGTCGTGAATCACGCTGGGTCGGTCGCGAGGTCGAAGTCGAGGTGCAACGGGGTGACCAGACCGAGACCTTCATGGTCGAGAGTGGCCAAATCACCGGCTATTCCGCTTCCTATAACCCGGGAGATGAAATTGGCCTGGAGACCTTGGGCCTGACCTTTACGATCGAAAACAAGGTCGCGGGCGTGATTCCTGGGAGCCCTGCGGAAGAGGCGGGACTGGCCACCGGTGACAAGCTGCTGCGAATCGAGTTCAAACCCTCGGACGACCAATCGGCCGAGTTGGAAAAGTCTATCGGGCTCTCCAAAAAGCCGCTCGAGCTCGCTAGCGATAATCTGGCATGGCAAGTGGCTCAAAGTCGAATTTTGTGGAGTCATCCCGATACCCGAGCGATTATCGACTACCAGCAAGGCTCAACGGGAGAAGGCAAAAGTGCCACCCTCCCCACGGTTGTCTCTGAAGAAGATGCCCTGCAATACCGTTTCCTCAGTTTCCAGATGCAGGAGAGAATCCAGTACGCTGATGGCGTCCTGGATGGCTTGGCCCTCGGCGTCCGTGAAGTGGGTGAGGGAATGACCCGGGTGATTGCCACCATCCAAAAGATCGCGACCGGGCAGCTAGCGTTTAGCAACTTGGGCGGACCAGGGACCATATTGGCGGTCGCCTCGGCCCAATCGTCTCGGGGCCTGTCGAGCCTGCTGTTGTTTTTGACGCTGATCAGCGCCAACCTGGCGATTGTCAACTTCCTGCCGATTCCGGTCCTCGATGGCGGCCACATGATGTTCTTGTTGTACGAGGGGATTCGTGGCAAGCCGGTCGACGAGAAGTGGATGATCCGGCTGACTTACGTCGGCCTGGCGATGGTCCTGCTGTTGATGGTCAGCGTGATCGGGCTGGATATCAATCGTTTCTTCCCGTGGGATTAGTCGTTGACCGATTCTGACGAGATTGACAATTCGCACCCTCCGCCTCGGATGGTGCTGCTGGACGCCTTCGGCACGGTGATCCGGCCCCAGCCGAGCGTGGCCGCGGCGTATCACGCCGTCGGCTTGAAGCATGGCGTGCAAGTCTCGCAGGGGGAAATCAAACGGCGATTTCGGGAAGCGATCCTGCGCCATAGTGTCCGCAACTTCGCCCAGAATTTGGCCACCCAAGATTCCGCCAGCGGCCCCTTGCGCGCGGACAAAACCGCGTCGGCGGAGGAAACGTTGCTCGCGACCGATCCGCACAACGAGCGCCAGCGATGGCGGGCGATTGTGTCTCATGTGTTTCGCGCGCCGACGGACTTGATCGAATCAATCTTTCACGACCTGTGGGAGTATTTCGCCCAACCCAGCAGTTGGCGTCCGTTTGATGACGTGGCCCCGCTCGTGCGAGAACTCCAGCGTCGTGGTTACGAGGTGAGTGTCGCCTCGAACTTTGACGACCGACTGCCCCCGATCATTGAACATTACTTTGCGCGGTTTGAACTGTTGGTGTTCGTCTCGTCGGAACTAGGCAGCGTGAAACCGAGTCGCCAATTTTTCACCGAGATCGAGTCCCGCACCGGTATTTCTCCCGCAGAATTGCTGCTGGTTGGCGACGACGAGGAAAACGACTATCACGCCCCGCGCGCCGCCGGTTGGCAAGCCTGCCTGGTTGATCGAGATCCCGCCAAGACGGGAAATCCGCGGGGAGAGATTTCGCCATTGGATGTGGTTGGCGATCTGTGTGATCTGCTTCAAAGACTGCCGATGCGATCGTAGCTTGTCAATCACCTAGGTTTTGTCGAATCATTTGGCAAGAAGGTGTGGTGTTGCATTGTGCGGAATCTCAAACACCCGCCTCAGCGCGTCGTAGCCACGCTCGCGAAGAGCGTGGGAGAAGTGCTCACCCGCGCCACCACAACCAACAAAGGGCCAACGGCCCGGCCCTATCCCAGCCCAGGGTATCACCCCCTTTATCCTACACAACTCCGAATACACCCACCTGAGAAGAGTCGCGGGACCGCGCCAAGAGCCTTTGTTAAAGAATTTGAAACGCGGAGACGCAGAGAGCGCAGAGGGGCTCCCGTATAGTTT
>JBBDIM010000179.1:17124-67682 GCA_040880405.1 Pirellulaceae bacterium
TGCGCTCTCAGCGCCTCTGCGTTTCAATCCCGTCGGGCACTCGTCGCCTGATGGAACCGGAACCGGAACCGGCATCCGGACTTCCCCGAAAAGGCAAGCTCAACCCCTTGAAAACCTGCGTCAAGATCGAATTTTTGACAGCCCAGGGTCAGGCCGATTGCCGCTGCGTGCCGTACTGCACCGGATAACCGGACTTGGTCCAGGACTTAAACCCGCCCTGCATGTTGGTCACCTCAAACCCGGCCCGTTGTAAAATGCTGGTCGCGATCGCTGATCGTCCGCCACCCACGCAATGGGTAACCACCGGTTTCGAGCGATCGACCTGATCGAGCTCGCGCATCAAACTACCCAGGAAGCGATGCGTCGCCCCGGGAACATGACCGGCGGCGTATTCGGTTTCGGCGCGGACATCGAGCAGGGTGACCTCGCCATTCTCGATTGGTTCCACCAGCCATTCCGGGGCCTTGGACTCGTACTTTTCCGTGTGTCGGTTGATCGCTTCGGTATCGAAAAACCCACCGACCTTGTCGATTCCGATCGATCGCAAGTCACTCAAATTCTGCTGGAGCGAACCCCGGTCGGTCAGGAGAAACAACGGCTGATCGTAGTCGACAAAAAATCCGGCCCATTGCACCAACATGCTCGAAGGGATATTGATCGTGCCCGGCACGTGTCCCTCGGCATAATCTTCCGCTGCGGCGGTGTCGATCACCAGCGACTGCGCGATGATCGCATCGAGGTACTGCGGATCCATTTCCCGCACCGGAATTAGGCGGCTCACCAGTTCCGGTCCCACCTTGTTCACCCGCTTCATCTCCTTGAAGTAGAAGGGAGTTTCCGGCTGGTCCGCGAGGATGTAATCAACGAACTGCTGCTCGTTGTCGTACTGCAAGGCGGGGTTGAACAGCTTCTCGTATCCCACCGTGCTCGAAGGGATCGCCCCCAATCCCTTGCCACAGGCACTGCCGGCCCCATGGGCGGGCCACACCTGAACGTGGTCTGGCAGGTCGCGGAACTTGCGCATCGAATGGAACAATTGCCGGGCACCTTGCTCAGCACTACCGGTGACTCCCGCGGCGGTCTCCAGCAGGTCGGGCCGACCGATCGACCCCACGAAGACAAAATCGCCGGTGAAGATCCCCATCGGCTGATTCGCCCCGCCCCCCTCGTCCGTTAGCAGTAGCGAGATATGTTCCAGGGTATGGCCTGGAGTATGCACGACCTGCAGCTTCACCTTACCGATATAAAACGTGTCGCCATTTTTCACCAACCGGCAGTCGTGCTGATCGGCGAAGCCATACTTCCAATCGGCCGGACCCTCGTCCGAGAGATACAACGTGGCCCCGACTCGGCTGGCCAGTTCCCTCGAACCGGAAACGAAATCGGCATGGATGTGCGTCTCAGCCGCGGCCACGATTCGCAGTCCCTCGGCCTTGGCGGCCTCCAGGTACTTTTGAATGTCGCGGCCCGGGTCGACGACAATCGCTTCTCCCGATTTTTGACATCCCACCATGTAAGAAGCATGGGCCAAGGCCGGATCGTAAAAGTATTTAAGCAACATCGATGTTTACCCCGCGATTATTTCAGTTTGTGTGTCAATGAGACCTCGCGATTTATACGACCTTCGCCCCCTAAGATCACCGGCCAAACGGCAAGCCTTCTCCTAATTGCGGGTTTCGTCATCAAAACCCAAGCATTGGCGGTCACCCGCTTGCGCGGTTATCGCAGATCGCTTCACATATCAGCCACAACAGGACGACTTCGAATTCAGATCGCACGACTGTCCCGCTTCGCTGTTCGTTGAAGAAGCGGACGATTTCACTTGGTTCCAAGGCATCTTGGCCAGTAACATTCCCATACCACAGGTGTCGGTCACCCCGGCCAGCACCAGTCCCGCCCCGACAAACGCCGCCAAGGCCACAAACCAAATGTTCACAGTGACCGCCAACACCGCCCCGAGCACAACCAGCGAGCCCGCCGCAATGCGTACTTGGCGCTCCAGCGAGATGCTCTTCTTCCCCCGCGCGACCGGCAAACCCTGCTCATCCCAGGCCAGGGTCCCCCCTTCCACGTTGACGACATTCTCATACCCGGCGGCCTGGATTTTCTCGCAGGCTTGGTTGGCTCGGCTACCGCTGCGGCAGATCACATACAGCGGCTGGCCGTCACCATTGCGGCCTTGGGCGAGCTTCCCGGCGTCGAGTTGATCGAGCGGGACATTCTTCGCTGGCTCGGCGTGGACCTCCCGGTACTCGACCGGAGTCCGCACATCGATCAGTTCCACCGCCTCGCCGGAATTGACCTTGTCCAGCAATTGACGTGGTGTGATGGTGCTGACGCTCATCTCATTCTCCTTCGCTGAGACTTAGTCTCACAAAGCTGCTTATATCGGAACATTACGACACTTATGACAAAAAAATGAGCCAATCAACCCACTCCGACTCCGAACTTCGCTTCGATGCAGCTCATAATGTCTGCCAAATGGGGTTCGGCAACTTGATAAAAGACGCGGCGACCATCCTTATTGCTTTCCAAAAACCCACACCGCTGCATCAGTCGCAAATGCTCGGACGCCATGGCGCTAGGAATTCCACACGACTCGGCCAATTCGCCCACGGTGAAATCTCCCTGAAGCAACATCTGCACCATCCGCAAACGATGCGGATGCGCCAAAATTCTCAGGCATTCCGCCGCTTGGTTGAGCGTTTCTAAATCGGTCAGCTTTAACTTGGCTGGTGGCATCGTCTCATTCCTCCGGTCTTACGCTGTTCCAGATACCCAATTATATCGGGAAGTCGCGACATTTCAAGTAGTAATTCTGCTACCCTTCCCGAGAATCTCACAGCAAGCAGCCGACTCCTTGCGAGAGTGAAGTACAGCTACGAGCTGCCCCGACTCGGGGCGGTGCTTTCGCTGAAGTTGAATGAGTGAGATAATTGACCACTCATTCAACTACCCATGTCCGATTCAAATCCCTCCTACCCATGAATCCCACCGGCAAAATCACCCAGTGGCTCGACGACAAAGGCTACGGCTTCATCTCTCCGGACGCAGGTGGCGAGCGGGTGTTTGTTCATGTCAAGGCATTCAAAGACCGGGACCGTCGGCCGGTTACTGGAGATGCCGTGAGCTATCGGCTTTCAGCGGATGACCAAGGTCGGCCCAGAGCGGAAGATGTGGTATTCGCGGGATCGGCCTCAAGCTCCAATTCCCCAAAACAAAAGCCGCCACGGACGGAACTGCTCAAGCGGCGGAAGTCGCGGTCTGGGAGCCCCTCGGCGGTGCTGCTGTTAGTGTTTGCTTTGGGGCTGCTGGTCCTTGGGTTTACCGGTGAGTTGAGTTGGTGGGTCCCGGGAACCTATTTGGCCTTAAGCGTCGTCACCTTTACGACGTACGGCCTGGATAAGATGGCGGCCCAAAAAGGGAATTGGCGCACACCGGAGGCCACTCTCCACTTCCTTGACATCCTGGGTGGCTGGCCCGGCGGGTTGGCGGCGCAAATTTGGCTGCGGCACAAGTCGAGTAAGGTCTGGTACCAGGTAAAGTTCTGGATCATCGTGTTTGCCAACATCGGGGCCTTGGTCTTCTACAAGCTGGCGATTCAGGGAATCAAATGGTGAGCAACCGGAAAAGCGGGTTTGCTTGATTGTCTATGCCGCGGATTTCTTTTTTTTGCCACAGAGGGCACAGAGGTCACAGAGAGACGGAAGAGACGGATTGTAAAACACAAAGAAATAGGCGGCGAGATATTGTTAAAACCGTTCAAAAGGTTGTAAGCAATTTGAATTGATTTCTCCACCGAGATCTGGGCAATGTACAGGTGCAAGCCTGTAAAAAAATCTCTCTGTGATCTCTGTGCCCTCTGTGGCTAAACTCCTTCTAGTTCAGCTCAACAGCACCCGCAAGTCATCCGCCGTCAATGTCCGGATGAGGCTGTTGTCGGCTGAGACGATCGCGTCCGCCAGGCTCTTCTTGTGCTGTTGAAGTTCCATAATTTTTTCCTCGACGGTCCCCTGCGCGATTAGCCGATAGGCGAAGACCTGCCGCTGTTGGCCCATACGGTGGGCTCGGTCGACCGCTTGGGCTTCGACGGCCGGGTTCCACCAGGGGTCGAGGATGAAGACATAGTCGGCGGCGGTCAGGTTCAAGCCATGGCCGCCCGCTTTGAGGCTAATCAAGAACAACGGGCAAGACTCGTCCTCCTGGAAACGGCGGACCTTGTCTTGCCGCTTGGTGGTTTTGCCGTCGAGGTATTCATAGACGATTTTGCGTTTATCCAGGTGCTGCCGGACGATCGCCAGCAGGCTGGTGAACTGCGAGAAGACGAGCGCCTTGTGGCCGCCGTCGATCACCTCGGCGATTTGTTCGAGCAGGCTATCGAGCTTGGCGCTCCCCTGCCCTTTCTTTTTCGGATCGAGCAGCCCCGGGTGGCAAGCGGCCTGGCGGAGCCGCAACAGGGCCGACAGCACTTGAATCTTGGAACGCTTGACTCCCACTTCGTCGATTCGCTGGAGGAGCTTGGCCCGGTAGTGGTCGCGGATCTCGTTGTAGTTTTTGAGCTCGGCTTTGCTCAGTTCGCAGTAGAGAGTCTGCTCGGTCTTCTCCGGCAGTTCAGTCAACACCTGCTGTTTGGTCCGCCGCAGCATATAGGGACGCAGGGCCTTCGCCAGCAGCGAGACATCCTTGTCCGGTGCGGGCTTTTCAGGCGTGGCGGACTTACCATTGGCTTTGCCGTTGACGGTGCCATTGATCGTCGTCACCGGCCGGGGACTGAGCAGGTGTTGGAATCGGTCGTTGGTGCCGAGCATCCCGGGGTTCAGAAACTCAAACAACGACCACAGTTCTCCCAGGTGGTTTTCGACCGGGGTCCCGGTCATCGCCAACCGCCGCCGGGCCTTGAGCAACCGGCAGGCCTTGGAAGCCTGCGAGCTGCTATTCTTAATCGCCTGAGCCTCGTCGAGGATCGCGTAGTCGAAGGCATACTCGCGGAGCGTGGTGATATCGCGACGAACCGTGCCGTAGGTGGTAACCACCAGGTCCACCTCGCCGATCTGATCGCGAATTTCTTTGCGGAACAGTCCGGTGTAGTCGAGCACGGTAAGGTTCGGCGTGAACTTCGCCGCCTCTTCAATCCAGTTGTGGATCAGGCTTTTGGGAACCACCACTAGCGAGGATTTCGGCGGTGCCTCCTCCCCATTCTTTGCTGCTTTGGCTTGCCGCGCCTTGTCTTTGCGGCGCTGGTCCAAGAGGGCGAGGATTTGGATGGTTTTCCCGAGTCCCATGTCATCGGCCAGGCAGCCACCCAGGCTGAACTCGTCGAGAAACCGTAACCAGCCCAGCCCTTCCCGCTGGTAGGGACGCAGTTCGCCTTTGAAAGTGGGCGGTTCCTTGCGCGGCTTCACCCCCGCGAACGAGTTGAGCTTCTTACGGAGCTTGGCGAAGGTCTTATCGACCTCGATGCGTGCATCGGGCTGGGCGGCTAACAGGGCGTCGAGAAACGTCGCCTGGGACGAGAGATAGCGTACCCGGTTGCCATTACTCTCTCCCAAGTGGGCCAGCGGAGCGTACTTGGCCAACCAGTCTTCCGGTACTATCCCTTGGGTCCCGTCGTCCAAGGTAATGAACTGCTGACCCTGCATAATCGCCGCTAACAGGGCGGGCAGGCCAACCGAAACTCCATCGAAATCGCACGAACCCTCCAGGTCGAACCAATCAACACCGCTGGAAACGCTCATGGTGAACGTTCCGGCCGAGCGGACCGGTTGCTTCGCCACTTCTACTCGCCATCCGGCCGCGTTGAGCCGAGTCACCACCTCCGCCAGATCGTTCCGCGCCATTCGCCAAGCGAACGGATCGGCCGGATGCAGTCTCGACGCCGGCACGAGGCCCAGCTCCGCCAGTTTTTGCCGAGCGTCCTCCTCCGCCGCTTCATCGCGGGGAGTTGCCTGATTCGCTTCGGCGTCGTACAGAATTCGTGTCGCGGCTCCCTCACGGACGCGGTGCGGACCATAGTCAAACAACAGCGTACCGCGTAAGACAGCGTCCTTTGGGGTTTGCGGTGTGTCGATCTCAAACCGCGGAGTCGGGGACTGCGCCACTTCCTCCCACTGTAGCTCCTCGGGCCACTCGATCTCGGGCAGCGTGGCTAGTTGCGTCACCTGCTGGATGAACTCAAATTGGTCTTCCTCAGGAATGGTCACCTCACCACCCCGCAGCATCTCAACCCAGCCCTCCAGGTTCTCCATTTCAATCGGCACCACGCGGTCCGACAAAAACGCCCATTTCGGCGGGAGAAACAGTTCCGGTTGGTTCAGTTCCAGTGTTTCGTCTTCCCGCTGAAACTTCCCCTCAAGCAGCCACTCCTGGCCGCTGGGGGTCTTCGTTAATTTCACTTTCAAGCGGAACGCGGGGCCGTGGTCGAATTGGATTGGCGGACCAAGCTCTTCCGGTTTCCGCGCATTGCCCCGCGGTGACCAGGTAAAGCGGCCGGTTTGACACAGCTTAGGCAGCAGGACATCGAGCAGTTCAGGGTGTACATCAAACTGCTCATACGTCGCGTATTGGCGGTAATTGTAATGACTTCCCACAGAGCGACCATCGTTGCCCAACAATAAGGAAAGAACCGCCGCGTCCTCGGGGTCGTCAACTTCCGACAGTTTGTGCCCGGAGATGGAAGCGGTCTGAATGACGCCCAGGGTGCCATCCATTTTGAGTTTGGAATTATGGAGGCAAACCCGCAGTTTCCCCTCCTCACGAGTCGCCGTCCGACCGATCAGATACCAATACCGCGATGGCTTACTGGCTGAGTAGGAAGGCCGGGGCCTCGAATCGGACTGCACCGTGGAACGCTCACTGAGCATCGACATCGCGGCTTGCCAAGGTGGCAACTTCGGCGGGCGGGAAAATTCAACCCCCTTTTCCTTCGCCTCCTCGACCACCGCATCCCACAGCGTGGAAGGGATCGAGTGAGAGGACGACTTCGTGTCCCGCTCTTCTACTGGTTCCAATAAACTATCCAATACCGGAATCGCCGAGTACTCAAGCGGGTCATCATACAGCCGCCAATCTCCGGGAATGGCCTCGTCAAACCCAGCCTTACCGGCGGCAAGAATCGTTGCCACCACATGCTTACACTCCGCCATGTCTTCAAATCGAGCGCAATCACAATCGATCAGCAAGGCATCGGGGTCATCCGGCGACCAACTGAGATGGACCACATACGGCTCATCCTCGGTGCCTTCGACCTCCGCCTTGAGATTGGTTCTCCAGCGATGGGTGATCCGGACGCGACCGGCCCGAAAATACTGCTCTCCCCGGCCCCAGTCCGTGGGACTAAAGCAAGCGCGACAACGCTCTGCAAACGTCTTTTTGTTGGCCAAGGGGAATACGCCTCCTGATATTCGCCGTGACGGTTGCGCCGGCCGAATCGATGTTTCTGATTTTGATGAATCTCCGGAAGGCCAGCGTATCGCGATTCGGACGAATCGTGAATCCCGGGACAAGCGCTTGTTCCGCGCGGCAATCAATCACCGAACGGGATTCCGATGATCCAACACACCATCTAGGCATTCGCCTCCCACCAACATGGCTACATTGGCGGCTAGGGCGTGCGGATATCCGGAATTCGCAACGAATTGGTGGCATTTTCTGGGAGTCGCGATTTATACTTCGGGAACGGATTTTCCGCTTTTCCCGGTCCCTATCGGAAAGATAATCCCGATTTGCCCGGTTTACCCAAACTAGACAACCTATTTTGTTGACACTGGGGAAAGCGGAGAATTATACTAGGCGGAACAGTTTTGCTAGATCTCGTCCACTACGTTTCACCCGGCCTCACTTCGCGAGTTAAACTCAAGCGGAGGAAGCAGTTTCGGTCTGGATTTGTCTCCATGCAGGATGCGGCTTGGGGGGACCTTCGCGCGGAAGGGTTCTCGCCAGGCGACGAACAAAACCGAACTTTGCAATGCACCTGCGAGAGTCTTTGAAGGAGTCAATCGATGAATCTCATCGGTAAGGTTATTACCGTCCTGATCTTCATTATGAGCCTGGTCTTTATGGCCATGGCGGTGTCGGTCTATGCGACCCACAAAAACTGGCGCGACGTGGTCAAAGGACCCGATGGCCAGTCGGGGCTCGAAGCTCAGATCCGCCAACTCCGCACGGAGGAGGATCAACTGAATGATCGGGTCAACAAGCTGAACACCCAACTCACCCACGAGCGAGTCGCGCGGCGATTTGCGCTGGCGGCCCTGCAAGCTCGGTCGAAGGCCCAAGAGGCCGAACTGGCCCGGCTGGAAACGGCCAATGCGGAGCTCGTGAAGTCCGAAGCGGACATGAAGATCGCCCTCCAACTAACGGAGGCGAACGCCAAAAAGCTGAAGGAAGAGGTCGATCAACTGTGGGCCGACATCAAAGTGGCCCAGGCGGACCGCGACAAACAGTTCAACGAAGTGGTCCAGATGACCGATCGTTTGCAGCAACTCAGGGTCGAACAGGAACGGCTCAAGGAACGTGAAATCCAATTAGTGGACATGACCGCCCGGATGAAACGAGTGCTCACCGCCTTCGGCAAGGACGAATACACTCCGGTCGACGGAGTCGCCCCCGCCTTAGACGGCCTGGTTACCTCGATCAATGACCGCGACCTAGTGGAGGTATCGCTCGGATCGGATGACGGAATCATCGCCGGCAACACGATGGATGTCTTCCGCGGTGACACCTACCTGGGCCGCATCCGGATCCTGCGAACCGAACCGAACCGTGCGGTGGGCCAGGTGCTGCAAGAATTCCGTCGCGGTTTAATTCGGGAGGGTGATTATGTCTCCACAAAGCTCTGATACCAGTCGTAAGCAGCCGCTGAATGTTTACACCGCGATGCTGCTCCTGTCGTTCGTCGCTTTGACGATCGGTGCGATCCTGATGTTCATGGAACTCCAACGCTACGGCAGTTGGCCCCAGTGGCGAGTCAGCCAGGCAGACCGTCCGGCCATCCAAGTGGTGGAAACCGCCCCGCACCAAACGTTTTTGGTGTAGACCGGAAAGACGGTCGGCTTAAGAAACAAACCATCACCCTGGATGCCCAAACGGCCTCCAGGGTGTTTTTATGCGCCAAGAAAAACGATAGGCCGAACCAACGGCCCGAGTGGTCGGCAGAGTTCCCCGCCGAGGGGATCTTCCAGGGAGGATATGCGATGTCGAAGAAACACGAAGAGCTAATCTCGGGGCTGGAAGCGGCGGTTGAGGCTCGCGACGCTGAATCGGCCGTGCCGCTGCTCGAGCGGCTCGGCGAATTGTTCCTGAATTCCAACACAGGGTACTATCATCGGTACGAGGATCTCAAGCCTGAGCTATTGCTACTTCTTTTCGAACAGCTCGAACCCGCAAAATTTGGCGAATTGCTGGCAAACTCCTCCGACCTCTATGAGTCTGACTTCTGGGAGACTTTGGAAAGAGTCGCAGAGTGGTATCCGCCGCAGTCATATTGGGTTTTGCGAGAGTGGCTGGGACTCCCCTCGCACACCAGTTGTCCTCAAGTACATAAAAAACTAGCGGAGGCGGAGGTTCCGGAAATCACCGCCGGGCTGATCGAAACGATCGGCGAACTGTCCGCAGCCGAATCGACGAGAGGCATCGATTTTTTTCGCGACGAAAAGTTAATAAACGGAAATTTCGCGACAATACGCTGGGTCCCTGAGTACGCGGGCTTGAGCGAATTTGTCTATCTTCTCGCCTGTCGGAAGGACGATCAGGCCCAGGACGCGGTTGCGCGATATCTTAGAACGTTGCCTTGGGGAATAGATCGGCAGGCAACCCATGCCCTGCTAAATGGAATGGCCGCCAAGGGGAGCCAAAGAAACCGAGAGCTTCTGGTAGATGCCCTCGAATATCACACCAAGCCGACGCAACTCCGCATTTGGCTATGGAACGCGATTGGGGCCTACGACCGGCAGGAGTGCATCCTTGGTGTGCTCCGCGAACTTGAATCGGCTGTCGAACCTAACGATCGGATCGCCTGGATCGATGCCCTGTATCCAATGCTGTTTGCACGGCATGAAACACCGTCGGGCGAGATGACGCCGCAGGAGCAAGTCGACGATCGTGTGATCGCGGCGGCGGCGGAGCAGATGGATACGACCGCCTGGAGAGCCCAGGCTCGGGGCTATTTTGGCACGGTTCTGAGCCTGACTCTCCCGGAAACGGATGTCTCTCAGGTGAGTAGCCTGTCAGATCGCTGGCTGATCTCGCTTGTGCGAATCTGGGATATCGTCCGCTTAGATCATTTGGGTTGCGGTATCCAACTCCTCTTGATTGCCGCTTTCGCCTGGGGCCTGACAATTGGCTTGGATTGGCTGCTGGGACCACCGATTCGCCTAACTTGGATGCCAAGGCTGCTTTTTGCCCTCTGGCTTCTTTGGGGCATCCTGACGATCCGAACCGATTTTACCGGCATCGAAACACTAGGTAGCAAAATGTTCTTTGCCTTGGGATACCTAGGCCTGTTTCTCGCGGCCCTGTTTAGCCTAGTGTTCGTCCGGATTGGATAAGCCCAGGGCCGGCAGACTCACCCTGCGTAAGGTCTTTAGTGCTCGCTGCGGAAAAGCGACGGTTAAGCCATTCATTTCAACCACGAATTACGCGAACTACCAAGAAAAGAAAGCGAGGAGGCATCCGTCCCCTTATTTTGTTTGTGCTTTCTGTTGCCTCCGCAAGATGTCCGCACCCCAAGAAAAGCAATAGGCCGAGCCAACGGCCCGAGGATGTGAAGTCCTCGGATCACTGGTTCGGCCTTTCTCGTCGTTGTTGGTCTCGTGGAAGATACACGAGCGCCGGCACATTTTGCCGGGGGGGTAAACCGAGCCGTCTTACGAGGCGGCGGGGGTCGCCGGAGCGGCCTTCTTGGTGGTCTTCTTGGCTACCTTTTTGGTGGCGGCCTTCTTCGGAGCGGCTTTCTTGGCCGACTTCTTTGCTGCCTTCTTAGGGGCGGCCTTCTTGGTTGCTGCCTTTTTGGCCGCTTTCTTGGGCGCTACTTTTTTCGGCGAAGCCTTGGCGGCGGCCTTCTTAGCAGGGGCTTTCTTGGCGGTCTTCTTCGGTGCAGCTTTCTTGGTTGCCATCTGTCCTTGGGCTCCTCAAGAGTCTGATGCCCGAAATCCTTGAGAGAACGCTCGCCCGGGGCATCAACGGGAAGCTTCTCAAAATTGAAGCAAGATTGGTACTCTTTCGTCAAGGTGAATTATCGTACTTCGATTCCAATTTGTGCATAAAAAGTTTCGTAATTGAATCAAGCGCGTCGGAATCGATCAAACAATGGCTCGCGACGTGGGAGGTCGCGTAAAACCCGCGCGATCCTTTACACTGGTAGTGGTCGCTGGCCGAGCGAGCGCACCCATCATTCAACATCACGCAAAAGCCTTCCCCACGTCAATTCATGTCCGAGCGATTGAACCAACTGCTGCAAACCTGGATGACCAATGAAACCCCCGCGCCCGCTGAACCACCGCAGTGGATCGCCCAGGCGGATGAGCTGGAAATCTCGGGACTTGTCCTGTTTCTGCATAGTCTTCCGCCCACCCTGACCGAAGAGCGACGACGGAATTTAGATCAGGTGCTCAACCTGCTGGCGCTGCGGCTGCGGGAAGAGGCCTGCCTGGAGTCTCCCCAGGTAGAAAAAATTGCGGAGGCCTACACGCGTTGGGGCACAGAGCATCCACTGCGGCACCTGTTGTTGGCCTTGCTAACGAACGAAGCGAGTGACGAGTCGCTCGAATCGTTCGCGGAGCTGATCGCCACCGATCCACCCAACCGTGCCGCGGCCGCGGCGGTCGCGTTTGTGCCGCTACTCAGAGGCGACGACTACCAAGTAGATACCCTCTTTCCGCGCTTGCTCGATGGGCTGGGGGCGCTCAGCGTGGCGGCCTTGATCCTCGACCTGGCCAATTTCCTCTACCGGGGTGGCCGCGTGATCGAGCACCCGGTAATCGGCCAGAAGAAGCAAATGGTCGACCTACTAAGCGGGTTGGTGGGGCGACTCTCGAAATTAGAAGAGCAGATGCCCACCACGGCGGAAGAGGTTTTGAGCCTGAAGCATCAGGTGGGTGAAGCGGTTCCGGTGGCCCTGTCGGTTTGCGACGCCTTGGCCGCGCTGGGTGATCCCGACGGAATTCCCGCGCTGATGAAGGCGAGCGATCTGGCCCACCGCCGGCTCCGCTGTGAGGCCGCCGTCGCTTTGGCCAGGCTGGGCGAACCGGCGGGGGTCGACCTGCTGGTAAAGCTGGCGGAGCAGCCGATTTGCCGACCCAGAGTGTTGGAGGTCGCCGGGGAATTGGATTTCCTCAGCAAGATCGACGCCCAATTCACCAGCGAGGAGGCCCAGGCGGAGGCGACTCTCGTGGTTTGGCTCTCCGCCGAAACCCAGTTCGGCCTCGCTCCGCAAGAGCTGGAACTGGTTGATAGTCGCAAGCTGTTATGGCCAGGCTACGAAACGTCCCAAACCTGCTATCTGCTGCGGTACGGCTACCACCTACCCCAAGGGAGTTTTTCCAGCGTGGGGATCGTCGGCCCGGTGACGCAAAGCTTCGCGGTCGATCTGACGCTACTCGCCCCGCTGGACATCTACGCCGCCTACGCGGGCTGGCATGTCGACCACCCGGAGATCTACGAGATCGAGTCTTCCCGCTGGGAGGCAAGCCAAAACACCTTGGCCAGCCACCTGCGCGAGCGAATGGAGAAAGAGGGCTACCAGGAAGTGACCCCTTACCGGCTCGGCTACTTCCTGGGAGATGTCCGCCTGATCGCCACGGGCCGGCTGGGCGCGGAACTCGGCACGATCGTCTCCGACATGCGGACAACCAGCTTCTACCCCCGGCTCGACCCCAACCGCCCCCTAGGTGCCGGAGAAGCGTATTGCATCCACAAGGGACGAGAGCTGCTGTACAGTTTCAACCCGGAATTGCAGGCGAAGGGTGAAGGAGAAGCGTAGGCGGGTACGCGGTTCACCCACGCTTTTGGCAAGCGTGGCTACGACACGGCTTTACGTAGCCACGCTCGCGCAGAGCGTGGGGGAAGTGCGGGTTGGAATGCTCTGCTGGCGAAGCGGGCACGCGGTTCACCCACGCTTTTGGCAAGCGTGGCTACGACACGGTTTTACGTAGCCACGCTCGCGGAGAGCGTGGGGGAAGTGCGAGTACGGCTAAACTCCGCTTCGCTTTGAGAACGACATCGTCACGAAAAAACCCCCGGCAAGTGCCGGGGGTTTTTCGCTTCTTGTGTATTCCCTAGAAAATCGCTTACTGCTTGATTTCCTTGGTCAGCCGTACCAGCTCCAGAAACTCCTGGCGGTAGCTTTCGCCGCTTCCTTTGAGGTTGGGGGCGATCAGTTCTTCCACCGCGTCCAGGCTGCCGGTGGCGTGCTGGCTGTCGCGGATGAGCATGCCGTACATGGCCACGCCCGCCGCGAATTGGTAGTCGCCGCTGGCTTGGTTGAAGCCATTCTCGCTATCTTTCACGGGGTAGGTCATCAGCGTGCTGGTATCACTCTCAGGCTGCTTGTAGCGGAGCTTTAGGGTCAGCAGTTCGTCTGTGTCGGCCGCTTCGGTGGTGCTGGGTTTGGATTGATAGCGGAGGTCGTCCTCCAGTGGCTCGGCCTGCGGCAGCTTTTCCCCTTCCTCAGCATCCTCGCCGGCCTCTGCAACTTGCTTTTCTTCGCCACCGACCGGAACGATCTCGTAGAACGCGGTGACGGTGTGCCCCGCTCCGATCTCTCCGGCGTCCTTTTTGTCGTCGTTGAAATCACGAGCTGCCAGCATCCGGTTCTCGTACCCAACCAAGCGATACGACGCGACTTGGTTCGGGTTGAACTCGATTTGGATTTTGACATCCTTGGCGATCGTCATCAGCGTGCCGCTCATCTGCTCGACGAGGACCTTTTGGGCCTCTTTCTTGTTGTCGATAAAGGCGTAGTTGCCGTTCGCCTTGTTCGAGATCTGCTCGAGCATGGAATCGTTATGGTTGCCGATCCCAAACCCGAGGACGCTGACGAAGACCCCATTCTTGGCCTCTTCCTCGGCTAGTCGGACCAAATCACCGGTCGAGGTGGTCCCGACGTTGAAGTCCCCGTCGCTGCACAGAATCACCCGATTGATGCCATCCTGGATGAAGTTTTCCTTGGCCGTTTTGTAGGCCAATTGAATCCCTTGTCCACCATTGGTCGAACCGCCCGATTGCAGCCGATCGAGGGCCTCGATGATCGTCGCCTTTTGACCTCCGTCGGTCGGCTCCAAAACCATCCCGGCGGCACCGGCATAGACGACAATCGAGACCATGTCGTTCTCGTTCAGGTTATCGACCAGCAGCTTCATCCCCTCTTTGACCAAGGGGAGCCGATTCGCGCTGCTCATCGAGCCGGAGACGTCCAGCAGAAACACCAAGTTGCTCGCGGGTCGCTTGTCGATCGCGATTTCCTTACCCTTCAGCCCGATCCGCACCAAGCGATGCTTGGGGTTCCAGGGGCAACTGGCCACCTCGGTGTTGGCGGCGAAAGGGTGCTCGTCGGTCGGCGTAGCGTAGTCGTAGGTGAAGTAGTTGACGAGTTCCTCAATCCGCACGGCGTCCGGCGAGGGCATTTCCTTGAACTGCGTCAGGTACGACCGCAGCTTGCCGTACGAGGCGGTGTCGACATCGATCGAGAAGGTGGAAAGCGGGGAATCGGCCACCGCCGTAAACGGGTTCTCCTCCACCTTGTCAAATTTGTCGCCACTCATCCCAGGGCCTTGCCCGTCCACTCCGTCGGGAATAGCGAAACCCGCCCCTGCCGCAGCCGGGTTGTTCGCGGCGCGACCAAAGTAGCCGCCTCCACCCATGCCACCCATGCCACCGCCCATGCCACCCATATTTCCGCCACGCATGGTGCCACCCGGAGCTGGAGCACCGGCTAAACGCCCCGCCTCACGCCGGGCCGGGGCCTGGCCGTTGGTGGAAGTGGCGGGAGCACTGGGGACGAAGTTTCTGAACATATTTTGATCGAACTCAAGATTTGAATCATCTGCCGCTTCCCCATAACCGGCTCCTCCCTCCTTCTTCGACTTACCCAGCTCTCCCTGCTGGACTTGATCTTGCCGTTTTCGTTCGGCGGTGGGGGCCATTGGCTCGGCTTGCTCCTCCGATTCTCTCAGGCTTCGTGCCCCCAGCTCACTTTGAAGGCTGCTTAATCGATCCGCGGGCTGGGCGGCACCTGGTGGTGTTTCGCTTGCTGACTCCTCTTGCGGCAAGGTCGCTAGTTCGCCGCTCGCCGGACCGCTGCCGCGAGCGTCTTTCGCGACATCCCGCGAGTCATCCCCTACCTGCTGATTGGTCACAGGCTTCGCGTCATTTTTACAACCTGCCAGCCCGAGCCCACAAATGAGCATGGCTGTGATCCAATATTTGGTCATGGTTCTCTGTCTCCCCTGAGCGTTATGCCCGCGCGATCGCGGCTTCGGAAAAGGTTTTTCGTCACAAGAACTCGCCGAGTACATCAGGGAAGACGCCCCAATCGGGCAAACAGATTTCAAGAAATGGAGAGAACACGGAAAGAAAAGCGCAACCGGCATCCCGCCGAGCCAAATTCTCGGAAACGAGGACCTGCTGGGGATTCCAGCCCCAGGATCTGCGGTAGAAGCCTCTTAGCCACAGAGATCCCAGAGATCACAGAGAGAGACGCCTCAAAATCCTGCTCTGTGACCTCTGTGTACTCTGTGGCAAACTTCCTTCTGATATGTCGTTACGAGTCGCGGAGGACCAGCATTGTCCCAAAAGCCATGATCCCTAATCCACTCAGGCCGAGCAGCGCGAAGATAAAGGTGAACATCGTGTCGCCACGGCCGATGAAATACCAGAAGAGCATCGCCATCACGATATCGCTGAACCCGGCCAACATGAAAATCAGGCCCCGGGAGACCACCCCAGACCTGCGGATGAGAGGGCGACGTGGCATCCAGTGAGGTCGCGGAAGATAACCTTGCATGAACCTGGCCTTTGCAAAAGAGGAAGAGAAATCTTGGTTACTTACCCACACAGTAGAGCGTCTGATCGCTCCGCAAGTAGATCCGGTCATCGACCACCGCCGGGCTCCCATGAAACACGCTCTCATCCGACGCGAACCGATTGTGGGCGACGAGGGAATACTCCGGCTCGGCTGGCAGGACGTAGGTCCCCGCTTCTCGGCTGACGTAAAGAAGGTGACCGGCGGCGAGCACCGGTGAGGCGTACATTCTGCCGGGCCGGGGCGTTATTCGCTGCTCGTAGACCAACTTCCCACTCTCCGCATCGACGCAGTAAGCGATCCCCTGGGAATCGCTTACCCAGTAAAGATGTCCCTGATAAAAGAGCGGCGACGAGACATGCGCCACCTTATCCAGCTCCCACAGCAGGTGCGACTCGGTCACGTCGCCTCGGCCACCCGCCTGGATGGCGATCGTCTTTCGATCTCGCGCACCCACGGCGTAGACGACGCCGGCGTGGGCGATCAAACTGGGGCAGACCAAACGGTTGTGGGCCTCGCAGTGCCAAAGCTGCTCCCCGGTTTGCGGATCGAGACCGCGGACGGCCCGTTCGTCGTTGAAGACCAGCTCTGTGCCGCTTTCGGTCTCCACGACGATTGGCGTGTTCCAGGAACGCTGGACATCGGTTCGCTCCCAGGCAAGTTCTCCGGTCTCTTTTCGCAGAGCGACCACGCGGTTGGACTCGACCGCGGCATTGATGATCACCAGATCCTCATGCAGCACCGGCGAGTTGCCGGTTCCGAATTCGTGGACCTGCGTTCCCAGCGGGGTCCGCCATTTCAAGGTGCCGTCATGATCGTACGCCGCGGCCCCGACCGTGCCGTAGAAGACGTAGACGCCGGACGCGTCGACCGCTGGCGTGCTGGAGGCGTAGCCATGCAACGCGATGAAGCCTTGGTAGTCTTCGGTGTCGGCGGCAGTCGCGGGAATGTCTTGTTGCCACAGCAATTCGCCGGTGGACCGGTCAAAACAGAGCAAACGCCGGACGAGGTTTTCCTTCTCGCCTGGGTCTTCTTCACTGAGGCCGTAGCCTGTGTAGCAGGTGAGGTACAACCGCTCGCCCCAGATCACCGGGCTGGAAGAACCTGGCCCTGGCAGGTCGACTTTCCAGAGCAGGTTTTCCGTATCGCTCCAGGTCAGTGGGACATCGGTAGCGGTGGTGAGGCCGGCGGCGGATGGACCGCGAAACTGGGGCCAATCCTGGGCCGCACAGGGCGTTACTCCCAGCAGCAACCCGCAAATCATCATCCCCCACACCGTCACGTTGATAGTCCGCTGCGACATGGAACGCCGGTCCTGGAGTGAAAAAGGGGTCAGGACTCTTTTTAGGTTCGCGTGTACCAATTGTTGAAGGGTCGCTAAAAAGAGTCCTGACCCCTTTTCCACGGCCACCCATGCTTACTCGGCTCAAGGTCTACTTGCCCAAACAGTAAATCGCCTTGTCGCTGCGGAGGTACATCTTGTTATCGACCACGGCGGGGCTGCCGTTGAAGATGCTGTCGTCCGATTCGAACGTGTTGTGGGCGACCACTTCGTATTCCGGCTTGGCCGGTAGGACGTAGGTCCCCTTGTCGCGACTGACATAAATGAGGTGACCTGCGGCGACGACCGGCGAGGCGTAGATCCGGCCTGGACGCGGATCGAGCCGCTCTTCGTACACCAGCTCGCCGGTCTCGGCGTTGGCACAGTAGGCGATTCCTTTCCCTTCGCTGACCCAGTACAGATGCCCCTCGTGGTACGACGGGGAGGAGACGTTCGACCCTTTGTTCAGCTCCCACACCAAATGGGTCTCGGTCACATCACCCCGGCCACCTGCTTTGATGGCCACGGTCTTGTTTTGCCGGGCACCCACGGCGTACAGCATGTCCCCCACGGCGATCACGCTGGGACAGATGTAGTCGTCAATCGCTTCGCACTTCCACAGTTCCTCACCGTTCTCGGGATTGATGCCGCGGACCAGCTTTTGATCGTTGAAGACCAGCTCGGTACCGGACTCCGCCTTGACCAAAATCGGAGTGTTCCAAGACCGGGTCACGCCTTCCCATTGCCAGACCTTTTCGCCGGTCTTTTTGTTCAGCGCGACGATCGCGCCCGACTCGACCCCAGCGTTGACGATCACCAAATCCTTATACAACACCGGTGAATTGGCGGTGCCGAAGGTGTGCGTTTTGGTACCCAGCGGGGTGTTCCAGAGCAATTCTCCCTCGTGGCTGTAGGCCGCCGCGCCGGCGGTGCCGTAAAAGACGTAGATCCCCGTTTCATCGACCACCGGCGTGCTGCTGGTGAAGCCATGCAGGGCGACGAACCCGCGATAGTCTTCCGTGTCGGCTTCGGTGCCTGCCAGCGGAGTGTTCCAGATCAGCTCGCCGTTGCCTTTGTTGAAGCAGAGCAGATGCCGCTTGAGATCCCCCTTTTCACCGGGACTCTCTTCGCTCAGCCCGTAGCCGGTGTAGCAGGTGAGATAGAGCCGGTCTCCCAAAATCACCGGGCTAGAGGCCCCGGGGCCAGGCATCTCGACCTTCCAGAGGACGTTCTCGTTATCGCTCCAGGTGAGCGGCACGTCGGTGGCAGAGGTTTGCCCGGCGGCTGAGGGGCCACGGAACCGAGGCCAGTCCTCCGCGTGGGCCATCGTCGCCGCGAGCACCAAACCGCAAACCAGCAAACCGTATGTCAAACGTTGGATCGCGAGAGACTTCATGAGCGACAGCTCCTTCTTGTAGGTGAACGCGCGGGGCGAATCGATGGGACGCCGCTTATTATACGAGGTTCCCACCACGCAATGAACCACTTGGGGCGACAACTTGCGGCGGAAGCCCCAGGTGACGCCCCCTTTCACGGAGACTAGACTGAGGGGAAACAGCCCAAACTCTTTTCTGGTTTCCTGAGGTGTACCATGGGGTGGTCGTTTCGGCGTTCGCTTAATTTTGGCCCGCTCCGCATCAACTTCAGCAAGTCCGGCATCGGATTCTCGTTCGGCGTGCCCGGGCTGCGCGGCGGGGTGACTTCCAACGGGCGGAAGTATTATTCGGCCGGCGTGCCTGGCACCGGGGCCCGATACTACAAGTCGAGCAAGGACCTGAGCACCCTGTTTTCCGGCGATCAGAAGAAGAAAAAGAAGTCGACATCCGGCAGCCTCCAACAAACCCAATCACTGAGGTAGGAACTCCCCTCATGAAATTCGTCCGCTTGCTCCGCACCGCCTCATCCGAACGTTACATCCTGGAAGATGACAACGGAACCGACTTGGGGCTGATTGATATCCACTTTCTGGGTGACCAAAAGGTAGTGGCGACCCTGTTCCTGATGGACCCCCAGGCGGAGGCGATTACCGACGTGCAGCCGATTCTCGACGAGATTGACCTGGAACTGCTGCCGACCGCCAGCGTTGATGAGTCAAACCTCAGCTTCACCGTGATCCGCGGTTCGCTGGTCGGGACGTTTTCCAGTGACGGGGCAGGCAGCGAGTAAACGAGGACGGCCTGGGATGGGTGCAATCCGGCGGATGCGCTGGATGATATCGAAATCATTTAACGCCAAGCCGCAAAGACACCAGGACGCGAAGAACGCCCATGGGATTTCTTTGCGTCCCTGCGTCCTGGCGCCTCTGCGTTTCTAATTCTTAAAATCCGACTTGGCTGGACCGCGCAAAGTTCAAATACCAACCACGAATCACTCGAATGACACGAAGCTCCACAAATTGGAAATCGGGACAGAAAATCGACACCCCTCCGGCAGACCAAATTTCCCACCTACTTTCGAGACGCTCACACTTAACCCCGCCGCTCAACAAAGATTTCTTGCAATTGGCGGTAGATTGCGGATAATAACGGTCGCGCGGAACAGTCAGTGACAAGCCGATTTCCCCCTTAACTTCTTCATGGAGGCTGTGATGGTCCGTACACTCTTCTCCGGCGTAATGGTTGCCGGATGCCTGACGATGCTCGCTGGCTCAGTGCCTGCCGCTGAGTTGCCTGGATTTACCACCGGCGAGGTCAAACTCCAGTCGGCCGGGCCGCTGGCCTTCACGCCGGATGGATTCCTGCTGGTAGGCGATCCCAAGGCCGCTAAGGTGCTGGCCCTGGATGTCGGTCAGGAAAAACGAGGCGATGCCCAGCTTCAAATCGCCAACCTGAACGAGGCCCTCGCCAAGGCGACCGGAGCGAACGCCGCCAACATTACCGTTGTGGATTTGAAAGTCCAACCTGAGACCGGCGCGGTCTATCTTTCGGTTAATGCCGGTGGTCCGGCGATTGTCCGGATTGGTGGACCCGATGCCGTTAGCAAGGTGGAGCTCGACAAGATCTCGCACGCCTCGACCGAACTGGTCGACGCGCCGGAAGACAAAATCGTGGGCGAAGGACGGCGAGCGGGCAATCGTCGCCTGGAATCAATCACCGACTTGGCCTTCCATGAAGGACAAGTGATTGTGACCGGCCTGAGCAGCAAGGACGCACCTTCCACTGTCCGCTCGATTGCGTTCCCCTTCACCGATTCCAGCATCGCCACGCCGATCGAAATTTTCCACGCCGCCCATGGCCGCGATGAGGATTACGCCGTGGTCCGCGCCTTCGTGCCGTTCACCATTGGGGGCGAGCCCCACTTGCTGGCCGGCTTCACCTGCACCCCGCTGGTCAAGTTCCCCCTGGGAGCACTGTCCAAGTCGGAGTCGAAAGTTCGCGGCACCACGATCGCCGAACTGGGTAACCGCAACCGGCCGTTGGACATGATCGTCTACAGCCAGGATGGCAAAGAGTATGTCCTGATGTCGAACACCGCGCGGGGCGTGATGAAGATCAGCACCGAAGACATCGAACGGGAAGAAGGTCTGACCCAGCGAGTTGAAGGGGGTGGCACCGCCGGACAGCAGTTCGAGACGATTACCGGCTGGGACAACGTCGTCCAGCTCGCCAAGCTCAGCCCGAACACGGCCGTGGTCATCACCCAGGCCGACGCCGGTTCCGGCATGCAGCTAAAGTCGGTCCCGCTACCGTAAGCTGAACCGTTTTTAGAACCAGATCGCGCTCAAACCAAGGCACCCACGTCCAGCACGTGGGTGCCTTTTTTTGTGGCACCTTGCAGGGGATGAGTTCAATTCCAAGGAGTCGGTGGCCAAGAAGTTCTGGCCGCGGCCCCCGTAATTGAACTTATCCCCGTACGCGCGCCACATCGGAGCGAGCGGTGCTTCACGGTAACCACGTTGGTTATCAAAAAACGTTGGTGGTGAGGATGGAACGAGTTGGCGTCCGGGCTCGTCGGAAGAGACAGGGTCATCTCGTGCTTCTCATGCCCACGTTGGAGGGCGTGGGCATGGCACCCAGCTTCATGCCGGCGGCGCGCGTCGGAGATTCCACGGTCCATGGCGGAGTTATCACGGTCGGATTTCCGCAGGTGATGATTGGGTGAGGGGGGGATTTGTCGTGGTTCAGCGCTCGGGTTGGTCCTCACCAGAGCCCTATCCTCCGACCAAGCACATTTAGTTTGGCACGGCAGCCCTCAATTCCCGCCTTGCCATAACGGGGCGCGGGCATTCCGTGCATAAAGCTTCGGAACGTGCTTAGAACAGGAAACTCTAGCACTGGCAAGCTGCCAGTGGCGCACGGGATCGGCGATCGGTTTGACAGTGCCACCCGGCCGAGAATTTTATGGCTCGGTAGAAGATTGCTATCGCGCGGAAGCACCTCATGGAAAAAGTTCCGGTCTCGGATCTGTGCGATAAGCGTGGGATCAACCCGACCAACTTCTACAACTAGCATGAACAATTGTTCGAGAACGGGGCGGCGGCATTCATACAGAACAATTACGCTTCGCATGCGTCTTGAATCGCGATACCATCGACATCAACAACGTCAGAAAACGTCATCGGTTTCTTCAGCATTTTCCCAAGCTCCTCATATTCGCCTTTGTATGATTTCACCAGTTTGTCATAACTCCTTTTCAGTGCGTCTTCAATCCGTTGCTTCCAGTTATCCGGGTATTTTTCCTTGTACTTCTTCAATGCCGTAGAATGGTGAATCGCCGCATAAATTACCTTAGCCGTGTTCACCGCCAATTTTGCTCGAGGTGTCATTCCCGGGTAGGAAGACCCGTTTCTCCAGACGTACCAGCCTTCTGCAACATAGGCGGACATTTCCTGCACACGCCACGGGACATTTTGCCTTTGATAGTCAATCAAAGCATGTACAGACTCGTGGATAATGGTCGCTTCGTTTGCCAGGCCTTGTGGGGGCCATGCGTGAAAAATCAATTGATCTTTTTCGGGCCGATAACGCGCGACGACGTTACCGGGGACGAAGTACTCTTCTGGGTTTGCGTATGCAACGGATATCGCCCCGCACCGTATCAACTCTGCAATCCGCCTTAGACCACTATGCGAAATTCGCACGCCTCCGAGCGAAAAGTCTAAATCGGAAGAAACCTTTTCTAGGATGCCAGGCACCGCCTTCCTAAGAATCTCATCTGCATTCCAAGGACCGGCAGGCGATGTTTTCTCGGAAACCCGAGCACATACAAAGTTGTATTTAGGGGAGTGTTTTGTATGCGTATCAACTGCTGCGCTATCGCAGTTTGTCCCAACGGGACCTTGCGTCTTACCACACGAAGATTGGGCATTGGGATCGGCGACATCGTTTACCCCCATCGGTCCTGGGGTCGATCCAGGTGACGCACTGCCGAAGAGAATCGCCTTGCTTTGATGTGTGCCTTCAGGACCAGGAGTTCTGGAGTTTGCCACTACACGTGCTCCTACGCGGATTCTAAACGCCGCACTTGGAAAGAGAATGGTCAATGGCTTACCTATAGACGTAAGGTTTGCGCCTTGATATTTTACAGGGTGTAATCCGCATTATACGCCTGAAATATTCCCCGTGATTGATATTTAAACCCAAATAATTCACCGGAATCCTAAAATCTAAGAGGCCCATACTTTAAGGCGTAGCTTGGGGCTTTCGGTCTGATCCGCCCCTATCCCACCAGTTCCGGCGGGCAGGGGAAGCCCAAAGTTCGCCAGGTGCGGATTTCGGTGTCGTTTTTGAAGACGATCCAGCGGGTGCCTTGATCCGTCTCCAAGAGGATGGCGGAGATGGCCGCGAACTGGTTTTTCAGTTGCTCGCTCTGGTCCGAATAAAGCCGCTGTAATAGGGTGGCAGGGCTGTTAAGGTGCTCGGCCAAGCGATAGGCCTGGGAAACAAATTCTGCTTGTCGCTGACGCGTCGCTAGGAAGATGGTGGCATCGCTGCCCCACGTTCGCTGGAGCACCGCCCCGAACGATAGCGAATCCCGTTTCTCGATAATCAACTGGCTTCCGGAAATCTGAATCCCCCCGGCGGAAATCGCGTCGCGAAAGAACACGGCCTGCTCTTCGCTCGGGAGCTTCGCAATGTTGACCACTGCGTACAGGTATCGACCTTGCCCGATAAAGTCCGCCACCTGCACCGGCGGGCGGGAAGGCTGCCGAGAGCAGAAGTAGGTCATCCCGGAAGGTGCCTCGTGGATCTCATACCGCAGGGGCGGCAAGTCTCCGCTGGACGGGGCTGGCGGGCCGAGCGGTGGTATGTCGACAGGCGAGGGCGGAAAAACATGCCCGGCCGTAGGCCCTGTGGTCGCGGCGGGAGGTTCGACCGGGCTGGACGGTTTGCCAACGTCCGCCGGTTTGGCCGAGTCCACCGGTTTGGCAGGGGACTTCTCGCCATGGACACTGCCCAGTCCGGCGTGACGCCGGACCGCGAGAAATGACTTGCTGCTCAGACGCGGGTAGTTGGGGGTGGCGGAATCGGAGGACGACTTGCCCCAACCAGCCTTCGGCTTTTCTGACGCGGGCTGGGCGGTATTTGGCCCACTGGAGTTGGGATCAGTGGGGTTTGAGTCGAGAGGGTTGGGCAGGACAGCGGGGGGCTCGATCGCGGGAGGCCCCTTGGCTTCAGGCCCCGCACTCTCGGCCGGGTTCGCTTGCTGTGGCGGCTGCGGCGTGCCTGGCATTGTCATCCCGGGAAAGTGCTCCGGAGAGAACGACTCGGTCGCCTCGTAATCGAATTCCAGCGAGCGCGAAGGGACGGGGGGCACGACCGTCGGTTGGGTCGCCCAAATATCGGGTGAATCGTTTCCCGCGGCAGGGGAGAGGACATTCGCCGACTTGGCCTCACTGTGCCGCTCCAAGGAGACCTGGAAATGGGTCTTGCCGGCGATGATCACATCGCCATGTTCGAGCGCCGCGCCCCCGATGCGATTGCCGTTGATGTAGGTCCCGTTTCGGCTGTTGAGATCACGGAGAATGGCCTTTCCGCCGCTACACTCTACCGAAAAATGCACGCTCGAAACGTGGGGGTCGTCCATCAGCGCGAAATCCGCGTGATCGGTGCGACCAATCCGGAGGATCTGCCCCTCACCGATCCAGATATTTCGGCCAGCGTTTTTACCGGTGTAAATTTGCAGGGCGCACCGCAAGGTACCAAAACTCCCATTAAGAGGAACTACCTATCAAATCGCCGCCCCCGCGGCCGAATCTCTACATTATCTTCAACGGTGCTAACCGGGTTGCCGAAATTCTCCTGATTTTCGGTGAATTTGCGTGTTTCACGTACCCAACCCATCGTAATTCCCCGATAGTTTCTGGTGGCATAAGGATACTTGATCGATCACGAACTCGGAGGCAACCCGGTGGCGGTAGATTGTCCCTGAAACTGGCTCGGATTGCGGTTGGGGACACCTTCACGGTTAGGAACCACGATTTCGTCCGCCAGATGGAGATCAACCGAATGGGTATCGTAGGGACAGTGAGGATTCTCTAGAGAAGGAAAACGAGGGGCTGGCTCGGGAGAGATGGCGAGTCGACCTTCATCCAGGGCACGCTGTAATTCGACATTGGAAAGGATCATGGGCAGCGTGCTCGAAGCAATCAGGCGAACTCTCGGCGTTTTGAGTCGCTAACTTGACTTTTGTTGACGGTCACCGTGTTCCCGTTTTCCAGGGTCGCTCGCGGTAATTCTATAAGTACGACATCCCGATCAATCGCCAATGGCTTAACACGGAGAAATTCTCGGTCGTCATCCATGTCGTCGGAATCGACGAACAACGAGAAAAACCTACCGGCTGAATCGGTCCCTCGGACCGCGAATTCTCCACTGAACTGACCGGGGGAAACTTCGCACTGTAGCCAACACTCCGTCATGGCTGAATTCCTTATCTTTCGCCGCGAAAATTCGTATTACTAACGCAATCGCAGTTCGGCCCAGCGGGCTCGTCAATTGTCAGGTTTTCTCGATTGCCCTTCGCCAAATCTCAAACTGCGGGGCGCTGAATCTTTTGGATAACGACCCCGCAGCCACTGATAGCTGCTGGCTTTGTAAAGTTTACCGGCTGGAACGATTAAGGCCGGGGAATTGAGGCCGGATAGCTTCGGCACGTTGCCTGGTATGTGGTTTTTACGGCCTGACAGAGAATTGGCACGGGAAATGAACTAAGGGTGGGACAAGCAAAAAACTTCCCCCCAGCGTTTAAGGATTCGAGCCATGTTTGACCTGGATAGCACATTGATTTTGGTTGGTGCCGTTGTCGCCATTTCGGTTTGGTTTCACGTCTTGCTGCCAGTCAAGGCCAGCAACCCGTTCGGAATGTAAGTGGTGACGTCCAGGTGCGAACGTTTCCCCCCTGCTACGAGAGAACCCAAGATGAATCGATCACGTTCCGGATTGTGCTTCACGCAACAGCCCTTGGAAGCGGCCCTTCATCTCCTCGCCACCCATTTCGGGATCGAGCGTGGCCAGATATCGCAGCATTTGCACCGCCTCCTCGCGGTTGCCCAAACGAATGTGGCAGTGGGCAATCTGGTACTTCGCTTCGTACCAGTTGGGGCTTTGCGGCCTGCTCCGGCCTTGAATCATTCGCCACTGCGTGAGGCCCGCTTCCCAGTCGGCCGCCGCTTCCGATCGCGCTAGCAAGTGCCCCAGCCCGAGTTGAATTTGCAAGTTGTTGGGGTGGGCCGCTGCCAAGGCCTGATACAACCGCTTCGCTTCCTCGTGCTGGCCAGTGATTGCCAGAGCCTCCGCCTCGCGCGTCTCGATCTCCAGCCGAGCGATTTCCTCAAGCTCCTCGCGCATCGGTTTGAGATTCTCGATCACCATCAGTTCGAGCTTCGCCATCTCCTGTTTGATCTGGGGTGTGGCACTGCTGGCGACTTGCGTGAGCCCCAGTAGTAACTCGAACAAGCGTTCGGCCGAATCCCCCCCGACCCGATCCAACGTTTGCTGGGCCGCGGCCAGGTCTCCCTGACCGGCGTAGGCCACCACCAATAGTGATTCCAAGCGATTCCGCCAACCGGCGGGAGCGTCCGGGTCATTGCGCAGGGCGATCTCCAAAACCGCCTGAGCACCCGCATAGCCATTGTCGACGTAGTTAAGCCACAACTGGCCGGCGGTCTCGGTTGCCAGCCGCATCGTGCTGGTCCAGCTTTCGGCGTTGTCGGAACCTTGGGTGATGATCCGCTCGAAGTACTCGATTACCTGCGCGACATCGCGCGAGACCAATTCGCCCCGCTGCTTGTCCTCCTGAAACCACTTGAGCGCCGCCTGGCGAGCTCCATCGACCGCCAGGCTGTAGTGGGTCGACTCCGGCGGGATTCGCATGTAGGCCTTGGTGGCCTCAGCCCACCGGCGGCTCGCAAACCGCAATTGAGCCAGCCACATGGCGGCTTGATCGGCCGATTCCCCTCGCGGCCAAAGCTGTAGGTTCTCTTGCAGCAGCGTCGCATACCGCTCCAGACTTGGTGACGATTCTTTCCGCGCGGCGAGCGATTCGTAATAGGCGGCCATCAAATGCCGCTGACCAGCGTCCTTTTCGGCGGGGTGGAGGTTGGCCGCCTGTTCGAATCGCCGCGACGCCTCTCCATATTCCTCCGCCCGAACCGCCGTGGCCGCGGCCGCCAAACGAAGCTGGTAGGTCCGCGCGGTCTCGCTGGCCGAGGTCGCGGCCTGGATCGCGCGGTCGTAATTGGCCAAGGCCTCGGTCCACTCCCGCTTGCGGACATATCCTTCGGCGGTCCGCTGGAGCAAGTCGATATTCTGCGAGGTCCCGGAAAGGGCCTGCTGGGTCAAAAACAACTCGGCCCTTCGCGCCCAGTACGAGCCGTACAATTGTTCGAGATCGTGTACCACAGCCGAGGCCTGCGATTGCCAGACGTCGACCTGCGGTTCGTTCTTGTCCCGTTCGGCGCGTTTCCAGAGGGCGACGAAGGTCTCGAAACTCGCGAAGTCCATCTCCGCCCCCTCTTGGCCGCCGATCGACCGACGACGGTTGATGATCTCCAGGGCGTCGTCCAATTTGTCGGCCGCCAACAGCAGCCGCACTTCTTCGGCTTGGGCCTCAAGCTGAACGGCGACCGGAGGCTCTCGCTCGGCGAGCGCCGCCAGACGTTGCTGGGCTGTGTCGATCCGGCCCAACCGCCTGGCCGAACGGATTTCCAACAGCAAGCTGGGCCACAGTAGCGGCGACTCCGGCGGCAAGGTCACCAGCGGCTCGACCAACTTCAAGGCCTGGAGTAGTAGGCTCCGCTGGTCGTCGCTGTCCGTCTCGTGGCAGAGGGCGTGATTCTCGGTTGCTTCGGCCCGGAGTAGTGTGATCCTCCGTGAAAGGGATAGCAGTTGAGCGGAATTGAGGTCGGGCACTTTCCGCAAGGTGTCGCCACGGTGACTCTCGCGGAGTCGCTGGTCGGTCTCTTCCTGCAAGGTTTCAAGCCGCTCCGTCGTGCCGCGGAGGGTTGCTCTGGCCGTTCGCGTCAACTGCTCGTCGGCCAAGATCTCTCCCTCCTGCCGGGCGAGCTTCCCTTGGGCCAATAGGGCAATGGCCGCCTGTACCCTGGGCAACAGGGCAAACCGGTTCTCGGGAAACTGCTCTGCAAAGGTGACCGGCACCTTGGTCGCCGCCAGCCAGAGGGCCTCGCGGCGCTCCGGCGATGCGTGGGAGGCCTCCAGCGCGTAGGTGCGGACTAACTCCGCCGCCATCTCCGCCTGCTGCTGCGGCGCGAGTTCCGGAGCGACAATCCGCGTGGCCGCAAACCGCCGCGCCAGCTTGAACAACCGCCGCTGGAGCAACCCCTCAATCAACCGGCTATCTTGATCTTGCGAGGTCTCGACCGTAGCCAGCGGTTGATCCGACTGAGCGTAGATACCGTGCGGCATGCTGATCCCCGCGGCGCAGACCAACACCGCGGCCAGAATTCTCTGGGCGGGAAAGGCCAGTCGACGGGGCACGGCTCCGGTCATCAAGCGTTACTCCGGGTCAACCGCGAATTGAATCTGTTGGAAGTTCAGCACCCGCGCCGTGTCGTACACGAAAATTACCTCGTTCATCGCCACCTCGGGGTCGGGGTCGATGATTAGCGGGACATCATTCTTAATGGAGGCCAACGTGGCGAGCGTCTGCCGCAAGGCGGCCGGTTCGACGTGCCGCTGCTGGTTTACCTGGTAAATCGTTTGGCCTGCCTGGAGGAGAACCCGGACGACCACCTGCTCGAAATCCTCCACTTCCTGGGGTGTCGTCGCCTCGCCGGCGGCCTGTGACGTGGCGGCTGAACTGGGCAGGGCGTACTCGACAATCTGGAAGCTGGCGGTCCAGAGGAAAAACACGAGCAGCAGGAACACGACGTCGATCATCGGCGTCATCACAATTTCCAGCGGCTTGCGCTCGGCATAGGGGCTGGTGCGTCTCATGACTCGGCATCCTCCGCGCGGATCACGGCGAATACCACGTTCCAAATCCCCGCCTTGGTGCAGGCCAGCATGATCGGCCGGACGGCGGCGTACGGGGTTTGCCGATCGCAGCGAATTCGGACCTCCATCCGTTCGGACGACCCGGCGGCGATCTCACCCAACCGCCGGGCTAGGCTATCCGCCGCGACTTCCCGCCCCGCCAAGAGTAGCCGTCCCTCCCGATCGACATTCACCACCACCGTCTCCCGCAGTTCGTCGACGATCTCCGTTCCACTCTCGGCAGTGGGCAGCGGCAGCGGCATCTGGGCTTCCTGTTTGGCCAAGTGACTGGAAACGAGGAAGAAGATGATCAACAGGAACACAACGTCGATCATCGGGGTCATGTTGAACCCGCTTTGTCCCGGTTTGAGTTGGGTGGGGATTTTCATCGCCGTTAGGTCTTCTCCTTCGCCTGACGGCGACGGCGTTTGAGCGGCGTGAACACCTGCTGGGCGACGTAGGCCGTTTCGGCAACCAGCTCGTCAATCCAGTTGCGGAACACGGCGAACGCGCCGAGTGAGGGGATCGCCACGATCAGCCCACCGACCGTCGTGACCAACGCCTGATAAATCCCTTCGGCCAAATCGCCCGCTCCGGCGGCACCTTGGGTGCTGGCCACCTGCTGGAACGCGAAGATCATCCCGGTAACCGTCCCCAGCAGACCGACCATCGGAGCAATGTTACCGATCACCGAGAGGTACTCGATCTTGCGAAACAACCGGGCAGACTGTTCGGCGGTGGCGTCTTCCAGTGCCTTCTCGACTGCGGACCAACCTCCGTCCAGTTCCGAGATGCCGCTCAACAGCACAAACGACAAAAAGCTTGGCCGGGCCCGACAGGCGGCGTCCGCCTCTTGGATTTTGCCTTGGAACAAGTAATCGCGGACCTCATCTCCCAGCCCCTCTGGCATCAGTTCCTTCTTGCGAATCGTCATCGCATGTTCGAACACCAAATAGGCCGCGGTGAGGGATAGCGCGAGCAGGACCGCGATGATCACGCCGCCGACGATTCCCCCGGAGAACAGAATCTGAATAAACCCTTGGGTCTCTACTTCGGCCGGCTGGGCCGCAGTGGTTTCCGGCGTGCCGTCTGCTGGGCCTTGAGCCAAGACGGGAGGGAGCCAGGCATTGATCTGGCCGGGGCCACCCCACATCGAGAGCCCCACTCCCAGAGCCACGATAGTAAAAATTGCCAATCGCATGCGTTGTGCCAAGGTCGCCTCCTAGTTGCCACCCGTGTTGAGCTGCTGCATTAGGATCTCGGCCTCGCGGCTTGCCGCGCTGCCGGAGTGTTCAGTCATAATCTCGCGGACCAATTGCCGCGCCTCGGCGGTTTGGCCATCCCGCTCTAGGCTCCGCGCCGCCAGCAACAGCGACTCCGCCGCTAAGTGTGCTTCCCCCGGATACAAAATCGGAACACGCATCAGGGGCAGTGGGGCCTCATCGTATCGTTTTTGTTGCAGGAAGGCGCGGCCAATCACATACCACGGCCCCGCATTGGCGCTGCCTGGCAGCTTGCCCCGCTCCACGAGCGTCACCCACCGCCGCAGACCCGACTCGTCGACTGTCACCACTTCGGTTCGCCACATTTGGGCCTGGGCCAACAAGGCGAGCTGCGCGTCTTCCGCCCTGGCCAGTTGCCGCAGCGCGGTGATGGCCTGGTTCCGATCCGAGGAGGACAACAGCCAACTGGCCCCCATCAGCCGCGCCTGCAAGGTCTCGCCGGAAAGCCACGACCGCGCGGCCCGGTCTCGGTCGAAGCTGGGGCTGTTCGACGTCCACGCTAGCGGCATCGCCTCCAGATGCCGTGTGTTGGGATTCTCCTCTACGATCCGCAGGAACAGGACGCCCGCCGAAGCGACCTCATTCAACTGCAGGAGGATCTGACACTTTCGGGCCACCAACGCCTCGTGGGCCCAGGTTCGCTGTTCGAGCTCCAGGGCGGCATCGATCGCGGTCAAAGCCTCGGCGAATTTCCGTTGTTCGATTTTTCGCAGGGCCTCATGGTACGGCTCAGGCCAGGTCGTCTCGACCTTTCGAATCCGATCGGTCGGCAGGGAGACCTCACCGTTGTGCGTGACGATTGTAAGCTGCTCGCGGTCGTATCGCTCGATCGTGCCCCGCACCACCGTGCCTTTGTCCTGCCCTGGGGCCGGATGCAAATGAACGGCATCTTCAGCCACTGCGGCGGAGCCGGCCCAAGCCAGCAGGCAGCAGGCAAGCACTCCGTGGAGCAGGCTCCCCAGAGGCAGGGCGTTCATCAAAAGACCACGGGAAAGAGACATGAGCCCACTTGGCGGCTAGGGGCCGACTTTGCGAAGTTTGGTGATATCGACGTACACGTGCGTGCCGTCGTTTTGATTGGCGAGACGAACGAGGAAGTTAGACTCGCCGCGGGAAGACCCCGATCCGAACTCGATGGTATGAATGGTCGCGCTCCGGTTGCGGCGGCGAACCTGCTCCAGTTCCGAGGGGAAAAGTTGTTGCGAATCGGCGTCGGTCAAGAAAAAGATGACATCCGGCTGCATGTCCAAAGCGAGCAGCAGCGGGTCGAGATGCTGCGTCCCGCCGAACGCGATCATGCCGCGGACTTCTCGCTCGACGAGTTCCAAGGACTGCTTATCCGCGAATGCCAACTTCGGTCGACCATCTCCGGAACTGAGGATGTGCGGATGCTCGTTGTAAAAGATGACGGAAAACTGCTGCGTCTCGTTCAGGTCGCGGAGACTGTTGATCAATTCCAGCTTGGCGGCGGCCAAGGGTCGGCCCCCGTGGCTGTTCATGCTGCCGGATCGGTCGAACACGTACACAAACGTCTGCCCTTCGGCTTCCGCGCCGAAGACCGAGGTCGTCCCTTCGGGGCCGCGCCCCACTCGGGCCGCAGAACTCCCTGCGGTCAGTCCGCCCGCTGCCGGCAAGCCACTCGCCGCGCCCCCTCCTTCAAGTGATTCTGATGGTGAGGGCAACAGCGAATCGAGGTCGGCGAACTCCATGTCGGTTGAGGGGAGCGAATCGGCAACCGGATTGGCCGCTTGGTCCTCCGATTCCGCCTGCTGGCTCGCGGCCCCACCTTGAGTTCCATCCAGATAGTCGGTTTGCTCTGCCGATCGATCGGCCAGAACAATCGTGCCGGCCCTGGGTGCCTCGTCCCCGATCCCCCGAGACACCGTGCGGACCGTCATCACCAACACCAGCACGCTGCACGCATGGACCACCAGCGACAAGAGCCAAGCCGGCATGGCCCGCTTGGGCGGTCGCCAATCGCCATCGACCCAGGGGGCGGTGGGAGCTGTCATGGGATGTCACCGCAATATAAGTCGTTGTGAGATAACAGGAAACGTGCAAGCGGATTCTAGAGGAGTCTCCGGCGAGAGGTCAACGCGAATTGGCCTAGGATGCCCCCCATCCCCGCAGGGCAAGTGTACTCGACACCGTCGCAGCCCCCTCATTTCTTAATTATAGGGGCGGGCACGACTCATGCCGCCGTTTTTGCTTTCACGTCGCTCGAAAACCGCCACCAACTGGGTGTTGGCAGAGCGCAACTCTAATTTTGATTGAGTTCTATCGCAAAGAGACAAAGGATATCAAATCCTAACTCCGCGACACCCCGCGCACGGGGCTTTTATCGCTGCATAGAGGCCCTTATGGGGCCGCTAAAAGACTCAAAATTAAAACGTCGTTTCTCATTAACAATTCGCGAAATTTTGCAAGAATAGACTTTACGAAGAAGCCCTGTCGTGCGCCGTCGGCGCAATACCTGTTGTCATCATGTTCCCCGTTTGCCTATTCGCGTCATTGCGGGACGATCGTCTCGCCTTTTTCAAGGAAAGCCCCATGTTCTCATCGCTCGTTTCGCTCTCCCGGCGTCATCGCCGTGGTTTTACCCTCGTCGAACTTTTGGTGGTCATCGCGATTATCGGTGTCTTGGTTGCCCTGCTGCTGCCAGCGGTTCAGCAAGCCCGAGAGGCGGCTCGCCGCGCCCAGTGTGTCAGCAACCTGAAAAATGTGGCGCTGGCCATGCACAACTACCACGACACCTACATCAACTTGCCCTACCTCGGATTTCTCGATTGGCAGAGCAACGGACAGGTAATCGAGGAGCTTAACGGCGATACGATTTCCTGGATGGGACGCATCTACCCCTTCGTTGAGCAGCAGGCCTTGTTCGACACCCTTGACTGGAATGGACGGGTCAATGGTGGTCGCAACGCCCCTTACCGCACGACGGAACTCTCAGTCTTCTCTTGCCCTTCCGATCAGATGACCGTGGGCGAGTCGGACAACCTGGATTGGTGCCATCAGCGGCATAGCTACGCCGTATGTGTTGGCAATACCAACTACGGACAAGACAATGCCAACAACTGGGATGGCGTGTGGACTTACGATAATGGCGGTTCCGCGTTTACCGTCAATCGAGTTCACAATCTTGCTTCTGTGCAGGACGGTACGAGCAACACCGTGATGGTTTCTGAAGTACCGGTCAACCAAAATCAGAACGGCTGGCAAGGAAATTACGCCGCCACCATCTTTACTAATGGCGCGGGCTTTACCGGATACCTGACCCCCAATAGCCGTTCATCCGTTGACGGAGGTCGTCGATGCTGGCAACCACAGGATTACATCCGGAAAGTGCAGTGCCATCTCAGCACCAATGGCTGGCGGTCCGCCACTTATGCCGCCATGAGCAATCACCCCGGTGGCGTGAACGCGGCAAACTTCGATGGATCGGTTACCTTCGCAAGCGAAACGGTCGACATCTGGGTCTGGCGAGCCAAAACCTCCACCCAAGGTGGCGAGGTCGTGAACGACCACTAATCATTTTGAGCGAATCTCTTTTCTCGACCGACTCAATCTCATAGAAGGTTTAACCGTGAATACCAATTCCTCGTCTTGGCGTTTTGTAGGTCTCTTGGGTTGCCTAACCCTTGCCCTGGGACTGTTCGGCTGTGGCAGTCGTACCGATGGGCTGATAACCATCAGCGGGACCGTAACCCTAGACGGTAAACCGGTCCCCGAGGGTTCCGTTTCGTTGATGCCGTTGGATGGCAAGGGGATCGCCGGGGGCGGAACGATCGCCCACGGGCGATACTCGGCGGATTCATCACCCGGGTTGATGGCGGTTCAAATCAATGGAATCGAAAAGGTCGAGAAAGAAAATCCCAGTGCCGAGGAAGTGGCCCGGGGGCTGCATATCGACCAGCGACAAATATTGCCCGCTTCGTACAACCGCCAGTCGCAACTGCGAATCGAGGTCTCGTCCGACAACCACCAGTTCGACTTCAACCTGACCAGCGACGGGGCGATCCCGGAAGGGATGGGAACGCAGGGATCTGGGAAGCGCGCGGGAACGTGAACGTAGCCACGCTTGCCAAAAGCGTGGGGGAAGTGCTAACCCGGATTATTCACGGGGAATCGTCGCGAGAGGTCGTAAGTGCCCCGCGTGGCAAGGCGGACGAGCAATTCACCCGCAGGCGTATTTGTAAATACGTCGAGGATGAATTGCGAAGTCCAACGCAGTCCACCGGAAGCACTTACGGCCTCGCAGCAGATTGGCCGTGAATAATCCGGGCTAACCCGCTTCGCCTGGGGGTTAGCGCAACTCGCACGTCCCCCACGGTCTACGCGACCGTGGCTACAGGGGAAGTGGAATCCACAAGCCCGCCGATTTCAGCGGCGTCCCGGAAAGCGACCAACCGTCAGCGGTTGGCTCAAATTCAACCGCTGCTCCATGGGGTACATCTCACGTTCTCGAACCTCGGGGTCATGCGTCGTCCAGGTCTCTCGGATTTGGACCGCATGCACGCGGCGAACGACGTTTTGATCTCGCCACGTGGTGACGTAATCTCCCTGGGGCCAAGACTTGCGCGGATGCTGGTCGTCTGACTTGAGTAGTCGCCAAGCCCTGACTTGAAACCGTCTCGTGGCGGAATCCCAGTCGTAGAAGATCAACTGGTCGATCACGTGTCGGCCGTGTTGATCGTACAAATGGTTGACTTCAATCAGATCGACCTGATCCACCACCTCCGACGTTGTCGGAGCGGCACCAGAGCAAGCCAGGGTAAGGATCGTGCTCAGCAGTAACGGATGCATGGCAAAATCTCCTTGCTGCCAGCGGAGAGGACACAAGCGATCCCGCGAATTCCTCTCGCGGGTTCCGGTTCAGCGGCCCCATGAGCCAATCATGCCGCCACCCACTGCATCGCGAAATTCGTGCCAAAACGCTTGCGGGTTCCGACGCGTGCATCGTTACCATTGACGCGATAGTCACTTCGGATCCTTTCAGGGGCACTGCGAGGAGAATCGGCGAAGGCGGGGATGCCACCCTTAAACGTGAAAATTGCCTACATAAAATGCAAGCATGCTTGACAAACGCGCGACGGGAGAAATCCCGTAGGAGGAATAATCCGACCCAGCCTTCAATTTGCGGAAATCCTACCCCGCAGATGTCATTTGCCCTAGGAATAAGCGGCGACTGGTCATGCCGACGACACTTCGGCGTGAGAACGACCAGAGGGCTGTCAAAAATTCGGTATTGACACGGATTTAGGATGCGCCGTTTTTGTTCCTTGCAGTCGTCGATCCACCCGGAAAAACAAGGGCTTTTGCGATTCAAGGATGAATAGTTGCGCAATGTTGAAAACCGGACACAACCCCAGATTTTTAGCAGCCCAGCATTAGTCCCCCTCGGGTCTCATCTTTCACTGAACGATCAAGCATGAGACCCGGGTATGGAGACTATCCACGGTTCACGTCGCGGCCATCAATATCCCTGCGCTTAGGTTGCCTGGACTGTGTCATAGGGAGAGGCATAGAGCTGTTGGGGACGATGATCCACCGTTTCTGGCAGTTGAGGCAATTCGAAACCGATCGTACACTCCGGTGGGAAGGTGATCCGGCCGTCGCGGAGATCGTACATCGCGCCGGCGATCCCCAGCTTCCCGGACTCGACCAGTTGGCGAATCGTGTCGCTCTCTTCCATCAGCAGCATGATGCTTCGCTTGGTGTGCTCGAGTGACACTTCGTCGATAAACCGCTCCTGTTCCTCCGCCGAAAGCTCCTGGAACCGCTGGGCGACATCCGTGTCGATCGAAGGACGTATGTTCTCCACCACATTCTTGAAGTGAGTACCCCAGCGATGGGCGATCTCCTCGTCGGTACAAGTCGAGGCCTCCACAATCGCGCGAATCACCGACGAGTTGGTATGCCCCAGCACCAGGATCAACTTCGTCCCGGAAATGGCGCAGCCATACTCGGCGCTGGCGATCGCGCTGCGGCCATGGATGGAATTGCCCGCCAGGCAGATGTTGAGCACGTCCCCGATCCCCAGGTCGAAAATCGTCTCGGCGAGCAGACGAGAATCCATGCAACTGACGATCACCGCCATGGGAAACTGGGCATTGGCGGTCTCTCGGGCCTGCCGCCAGTCTCTTGCCAGCCGCTGATCCTTCCGGAACCGCTCATTCCCTTCCTTCAGCAGCGTGACGACCTTGGCCGGGGTCAAATCGCGTTGCAGTTCCCGCGTGGTGAAATCGACGAACTGGATATGGTCTTCCAGTTTGTAATCGCAGCGGAAGCCACGGAGGCTGACGTGGCACCCCTGCAGTTTCGAGACGTTGTCCCGGAAGTCACGGATCAAGTGCAGCACGTCCGGATCGACGTAATCCGTGTGGGTCGCGTCCAGCAGGATATGGCCCCCCTCAGGCACCGAGCGCAAAACACGCTCCAGAGCCGGACGATTCAGGAAGCTCACCTGGTTGGGCAACTCGATCCGCAAAATCTCTCCGCCGATGTGCTTCTCCGAAACGCGATTGATGGAACGCCGGTAGTTGCTATACAGAATGAAGGCCAAGGCGACGCCCAGACCAATCAAAATCCCAATGAGCAGGTCGGTCATGACAATCGCGATCACCGTGATAATGAACGGAAAGAACTGACTCCTGCCTTCGTCCCACATTTGACGCATCAGCTTGGGGCTGGCCAGTTTGAAACCGGTGACCATTAAGATGGCTGCCAAACAGGAAAGCGGAATCATGTTCAGGTACTGCGGCAGCAGCATCACAAACCCCAGCAGCAGCCACCCGTGGAACATCGCGGAGAGCTTGGTCTGGGCACCCGCGCCGACATTCACCGAACCGCGGACCACCACCGAGGTGACCGGCAAACCACCAATCAAACCGCAGGTCACGTTCCCGATCCCCTGGGCCAACAACTCGCGATTGGCCGGCGTCGCGCGTTTTTTCGGATCGAGATTATCGACCGCCTCGCAGTTGAGCAGTGTTTCGAGCGAGGCGACCACGGCGATCGTGAGCCCAGCTCCCATCACCGCCCAGACCCCGGCGAAACTCAGCAACTGCGTGAAGTCCGGCATGGTTAGAAACCCAATAAACTCGCCAACGCTCTCAGCGACCGGCACCTGCACATGCTGCTCTTCCCCAACGCCCCACATCCCGCCGAAGCGATTGAAAATGAGCGTTCCACCCACGCCCATCAACACCACCAACAGCGGCGACGGAACGAGGGAGTTTTTCAGGACCTTGATCTTATCCCAACCCACCAGAAACGCGATCGAGAAGAGCCCGATCAGCAAAGGGCCGAAGTGATATTCCCCCTCCAGCAATTCCAGCAGCGAGAGAAAAGGGTTCTCGTGTCCCGGTTGGTTGTACGACAGGTCACCTTCCATTTCCTGATGTGCCGGGCCCGGTTCAAACGACTGATGCCCCAACACATAGGGCAATTGTTTTAGAATCAGAATGATCCCAATCGCCGCGAGCAGCCCCTTAATCACACTCGTCGGGAAAAATGCCGCGAGGAACCCCGCCTTGGCCAACCCCAGGCCAATCTGGATCAACCCACCCACAACGATGGCCAGCAGGAAGGCCTCGAAACTGCCCAACACGCCGATTTGGGTCGCCACAATCGCCGTCAAACCGGCCGCCGGACCACTCACGCTAGCGTGCGAACCGCTGAGTGCCCCAATGACGATCCCACCGACGATCCCCGCCAATAGGCCGGAAAACAGCGGAGCCCCGGACGCCAAAGCGATCCCCAGGCAAAGTGGTAAGGCCACCAAAAAGACCACGATCCCGGCGGTAAAGTCTCGTGCCAAGGTCTTTGGTGCAAAAATGTTAACGCGTTCCATAAAGGTGAGCTCCAGAGATGATTGATCGATTTAGGCAGGGAGCAGCGGGATTGGCAGAGGCCAGTTTCAAGCTGCCAAGGGGCATCGGGGGCGCAAGCCGAGGCAAATCAAAAACGAAAGTTCGATTTCGATGGACCGCTTGGGCGGCAACCCAGCCCGACGAATATGCCGAGCAACAAGGAAAGTTCCGCGATTGAGGAAACCTCAGGCGCAGGACGACACAAGATTGGTCCGCGGAGGGAAAATCCGCGCAGAAGACGAACGGTTTAACACAACACAGGTGCTAATAGGTCGTGCGAGATGCGGTGACCATCGAATGCCCGAGGCGGATAGGCGGACGTTCGCGCCGTCGCGTGGGCCATAGAAAGAGGAGGCACCAAGTGGGCGGGAACCTTACGGCAAATCGCCCCTCGGCGAGACGCCGACCGAACCGACGGAATCCCGGTAACGGATTCGTGGGTGATCTCCTCGCTCGGCATCGGCCCTCGGGCCACTTCCGGCATTAAGAACGAGGCCAAAATCACGAGCTGCGGAAAGATCAGCCCCACCGCCAACGGAAGCGACAGCAGTGCGACCGACGACGCCAAAAGCGATCGCCGACGTGGCCCATGAGTCGAGTTGGAGGGGAAAGGTCTGAACATTTCGAGCAATTGGCCGTTCGAAGAAGCCGGGAAATTAGGCGATTCGCGGGGAAACCCCGCGTCGCGATCCATCGACCGCGACTGGGGCATCGGTTGAAAAAACCAACCCGCCAAACACCTTCTAGCACTTTAGTGTAGTCTTTTTCAATAGCCCGGAAAAGTCTGATCGATGGGCTTTATGCTAGAAAACGATCGATCAAGAGCGACATCTGCCCCATAAGCGGGGATGTGCCTCGGCCGTCATGCCGCTTAAAGTGAATCAAGCAACCATTAAACAGCTACCTGATGAGAGACGCGTGATGAATGTTAAGTTTTGCGTTTTCCTGTTGTTGGCCCTGACTTGGCCGACGCTCGCTGCGACGACAGCCATGGGCCAGGCCGATGCGGCACCCGAGAAGCCAGCCTCCGCTCAATCCCAGGCCGAGCCTGACTGGGCCACGTTCAACCCCAGCCCGCACCGCAGCAATCGTCGCGGGGCCGAAATCACCGCCATCATCATCCATTACACGGCCGGCGGGTTGCTCGAAGGGACGGTTGGCTGGTTCCGCAATCCGAGCAGCAAGGTCTCGTCCCACTATGTTGTGGGACGCTCCGGCGGCACGGTCCAAATGGTTCCGCTGAGCGAAGTGGCATGGCATGCCGGGCGGAGCCAGCTCGCTGGCAAAGAAGGGGTGAACCAGTTCAGCGTCGGGATCGAAGTCTGCAACTGGGGCAAGCTTCGGAAAACAGAGGAGGGTTTCGTCACCTACACCGGCAACAAGTACCGCGGCCCCCAGCCGATCCAATCGGCCGACGGTGCTTACTGGGAACCTTTCACCGACGAGCAATACGCCACCTTGGTCAAGCTATGTGCTCACCTAACAGAAAAACACCCGATCACCCACATCACCGGCCACAGCGACATCGCCACCCCCCCGGGCCGCAAAATCGACCCAGGCCAAGGCTTTCAGTGGGAGAAGATCCGCACGGGGCTCGAAGATTCGTTTGAGGGGCACATTGGGCCGGTGGAGAACCCTTAGAAGGAAGTTGAGGAATACCTCTCTCTTCCCCGCCGCTTTGACGAGCCGGTATTTGTGCCGATAGAATTATGAGCGTCCATTTGATTTGTGGGAGAATGATTCGATGATAAAAACCCGAGACGAGCTTCATCATTTTGCGGAGTTTGCCCGAGAGCGGCTTGAGAGCGAAGGGCCCGAGCTAAGCTTGGACGAGCTCTTCGACCTCTGGCGGAGCGAAAATCCATCCGCGGTGCGCTACGCTGAAAACGTGGCGGCAGTGAACGCCGCGATCCAGGATTTTCGAAATGGTGATCGAGGCACACCCGCCGGCGAACACTCCGATTCACTTCGTCGTGAGTTTGGTATTAGCCCCGAATGACATTTTCAATTCGTGAGCTTAGCAGGGCGAAGAACGACAAAGGTCAAATCTTCGAATGGCTCCATGAGCGATCCCGCGCAGGTGCGATCGCGTGGTTGGTGGCCTATGATGAGCTTGTTGAGCGACTGAAGTCTGATGCGAACGTTTTCCCTGCGGCACAAGAGATCGCGGACCTAGACGTGAATGTCAGAGAAGCGTTGTTTAGGACCCGTCGCGGCCGATTCTATCGAGCACTTTTCTTGATTGAACAGAACACCGTCTTTATTCTCCGAATACGTGGCCCTGGGCAACCCCCTGTCGACACCCACGACATCGAAATGTCGAGGTGATACCCTTAACATTGTTGACGTTGTTTGAGTCGGATGCGATATCCGAGCGTACCAACGACTTTGCTTACACTCCACCTCACATGCCCCGCAAAAACCAACACGCGCCCCCCGCCCAGCTTATCGAACAGCGGTTTGGCCCAGCGGCCACTTGCCGTGTCAGCCGGACGATCACCACCACGGACACCCCCGTGGGGCAGTTGTACCGCGAACCACCTCAAGACGAGAACGACACCGGTTGGCTGCTCCTGGCCGAGGACGAGCTGTACGAGCTTTTGGATAACCCGCAAACGGACGAAGTGCTGGGCTTGGCCGTCATGGCGGAGTACCAGGCGGAACTTGCCCCCATCTTGCTGGAGGCCCCGGTCGGTGCCATGTTCATCCGGGATGAAGAGACCGGCGAGTACCTTCAGGAAGATAGCCCGTTCGACCCAGAGGATTTGCCGCCGGAGTCGCCGGTCGTTCGCGGTGAATTCCCCCTGGCCGATGGTTGGTCGATCACGCTCCCCTGCCTCATGAACCTCCGTGTGGAGGAGGATGTCATCATCCTTTCCCGGCCGGGGCTGGTGGTGTACCTGATGGTGTGGGGCAACGAAGAGGACCAATCGATCGAAACCCGACTAGCCGACCTGCGGGAAGAAATCCCCGCCGAGGCAACCGAGATCCAAGTCCAATCCGAAGGCGACCTGCAACTACTCACCTACCACCACACCGAAGACCTCTCCACCGAAGAAGAGGCCCCCGGCCTGCACGGCCTGGCGATCGGCGAAACGGGCCACGTGCAAATTGCAGTCTACTGCTTCGACAACGCGGAAGCGGAACGTGCGAAAGCGTTGTGGGGGAGTTTGAAGACGGTGAGATACTTTGCAGGGGAGTGACGTTGGCCGCGCATATTTCTTTCACGCCAAGGGTGGCACCGTTTGCTGGCAACCGGTGCGGCGAAGCCGCCAGAGGCTGGCCTGAGTAGGCACCCACACATCGCTATTCAGCATGATCAACAACCGCCGCACACCGCTTTTGGAAGCCGAAACACCACGCCTTTAAGATCTACTTGAAAGCTAAACGCCAAAAAAAATTAACCGACATCCATCATTTGGGCAAATATAGAGAATGGAAAAAATGCCTGCCATTCCCTACTTCCCCTGCCACCCGCCTGCCCTATGACCCACGGGCCGCGATCCTCGCCAGGAACGAGGCTAACGCTTCAACTCAAAATCAAAGACGTTGTTTCCTGATTCCACCTCGCGAACCAGTTCGCTTTGGGAGTTGTACTGCGCGGGGACGTGTTCGGTCGTCAGCGAGCCATCTTCCCGTTCCCGCGCCGTCGTGATGCGGACCTTGTGCGTGCCGACCAGGACGCCCGACTTTTGCATGGTATAGCGAAGCGTATAGCGGCCATCGCTGTCGGTTTCGTCGACCGAAGGGCGGCCTTCATCGGGATGGAAGCGGACGGTGGCCCCTTTCAAGGGCTGGCCATCGAGCGTTACCCGGCCGGTAACCTCGCCCCGCTCGGGCCCCGCGTCGCCGCTGCACCCGGGCAGCAAGACAACGGCCAACAACAAGGCCGCCACCATGTAAAGTTGGCTCCGAAATCCATAGGGATCCGGGCTTCTATCCCTGTTCGGTGCCTCCCCGTTCCGCAGTGCGGGCCGATCGGCATCCGGCTCGTTCGTTTCCGCCGCCATCATTGATAATCCCCCACCGGCAGGCCATCGCAGCGGTTGCCCAACCGCTGGTAAACGCTCATCGAGATGTTGTTGGCGACGTCCGATTCATTGTGGGAAGAGTCGATGTTCTCGCTGATAAACCGCACCGACCCGTCCGACAGCATGAATTGGGCCCCGCCGGGATGCATGCTGCTAGGGCAATTCGCGGACGTCCCATTGATTGGCCTCTCGGCCACCGTATCGACCATGTTGAATTGCAAATGCTTGTGCCATCCATTTGAATCGTTCGACGTTCCCGCCCAGATGGTGCCGCGGTGATAGACATATTCGCGTTCGGTTAACAGAAACGTGTTCGTCGTACCGTCGATGATATCGGCGAACCGGACTTTACTGTGCTGATACAACGTGCCGTTGGTCTCATTGTGGTTGCTTTTGTAAGAGTTCACCGTTCCCATCAGCCCGATGTAAGTTGACCGGGCAATCTCCTTCGTCGAGCCGTTCTCGGGCACCGTTTTAGCGTTCAAGTCGGGACCGGAGTCTGAAGGGCACAAGTAACCGTCGATCTTTGTCCGCACCAGTTCCAGCCGCGTAGCATTGTTCAGGTTCATCTGGACGGTGGGAGCCAGTTGATCGTACAGGGCGGTCTGTTCCATGAATGGCAGGATGGAAGTGCCCCATGCCCAGCCTAAGTCTGGGTCGTACCCCTTGGGGAACTGGCCGTATGTATCATGAGAATTGTGCAGGGCCAACCCGATTTGCTTCATGTGGTTCTGGCACTGCATCCGCCGCGCCGCCTCCCGCGCCTGCTGCACGGCCGGCAACAACAGGGCAACCAACACTCCGATGATGGCGATTACCACCAGTAGTTCGACCAAGGTAAAACCTCGATTTCCGCCACGTAGATTGTAAGGGATCGACATATTGAAAAGACCTCCACCGAAATAAGAAATAGGATCAAGAGAGCAAAATTTGCGATGGGCATATCGTGTCGCTTAAGAGGAGAATGAAGCGACGTTGGAAGGGTTGTCACGACCTGACCGAAGTCAGCGGGCCACTAAAGGCCGGTAAGAGGCAGTACCAGAATTTAACCCCGGCCTCGCAGGAAAGTCCACAGGAAAAATAACTTTTTCTTGAATTGGATGCGATTTGCGATTATCAGGAATTCGTGCTATCGCCATGTTCGATGGATCATTTACATCCCGTGATAAAAGCCTACGGGTCTGTCCTAAAGAGTTTGCTAATCGTGTGCCGGGGGTAGGATTCCACATTTCACTCGCGGGTGGCACCCAGGAAGTTTTGTTCCGCCCAGCGCTGGCCAATCCAAAAACCCTCAGGCCACAGTGGGCCACACTTTACTAAAATCAACCAAGGGCACTCGGGGGTGTTGAAAGGTCTGCCACGAACGGATCGAAGTCAGCGGGCCACAAAAGCCCGGTAAGGGGGATTACCGAGTTTTATGCCGACCGCGCAGTCAAGCTTGCAAGAAAACTCCCGAATTCCCTGCGATTTGCGAATGATGTCTACGAGGCCTTGGTCTTGGCGAACTCTTGAACTTCGTCCCATGCCAGCTCGTGAGGCATCACCCCTTTTTGGATCGAGATGGCCGAGGTTAAACCGGCCGCTTCTCCCATTGGCACCGCATTTCCGGTTACGCGATAGCTGGAATGAGCGAAGAAGTCACCGCTGATGCAGCGGCCGGCCATCATCAGTCCGTCAACGTCTGCGGCGACCAAGGCCGGCAAGGGGATGTCGTACTCTTTGACGCCCGCCGATCGATATCGCTTCACCTCAGGCGGATTTGATCCATCGGCAAAGACGTTGTGAACGTCGAACCCAAAGCGGGTGCTGCAAACAGCGTCCTTATGCCGCATTCCCGTAATCAAATCCTCCGCTGTGATGTAATAACGTCCCCGAATACGTCTCCCTTCGCGCACGCCAATCTGCTCGGCCGTGGCGACGACCGCAAGATCTTGCCACGGCTTGCCTAGTTTTCGCAAACCACGCACGATCGCATGCACCTCAGCTCTCGATCGGATCGTCGCTTCAGTAATGGCTCCGGCGTCGGTCGCAGGTACCCCGTACTCGTGATTGGTCATCAGCGAATAAATTCCGCTATGCAGATGACGTAAGGTAGGGGCACGATACGAGGGATCGATGCCAGATTCCTTCATCAATTTGTAAAATCGTGCTTTCGCTTCTGAGCCGTTCTCGCGAATAAATTCGGCCACTTCCGAGGTATTCAATCCTGTTAGCAGGGCCATCATCGACATCGGCTGGCATTCGCATTTGCTGTCGTAGCCGACATCAAATTGACAGCCAGCCTGGGCCGCGAGATCGCCGTCGCCGCTGCAGTCAACGTAACGCTCGGCGACCCACGCTTGCCGACCTGATTTGGACTCGGTAACAATCGCTACGATACGCTTCCGCTCGTCGGTGACCGTACCGACCAAGCGAGTATGCAATTGAATGCGAATGCCGGCGTTGACGCACATCTCTTCTAATACCAGCTTCATTAGCTCGGGATCGTAGACCTCGCCGCTTGTCGATTTGGCGACATCGCTGCCCCGCTGCTGCATTGCGGTCAAGACTTCTTGCATGATGCCTTGCTTGTTGCCGCCGCCGATGATCTTGGTAAGTAAGCCTGCGGTCCAAACGCCGCCCAAACAGCCCGCGAGTTCAATCAACTGAACGCTTGCCCCGGCCCGCGCTGCGGCCAATGCGGCTCCAATCCCAGCGGGGCCGCCGCCGCAAACCACCACGTCGCTGCGACCGGCGATTGGGATGGCACGTTCCCGTTCGACCACGGCGGCTCGATTCTCGACCAGTTTGCCCTGTGTTCGCAGTACTTCACCTTGCCGCAAGTCCGGCTTTTTCAGAACGCCATCGAGCGCGGCTTGGCCTTCGGCCCCGATTGCATCGCCGAGTAGCAGGGTCTGGGCTCCAAACAGAGCGCCGACTGCCGATGTTTGAAAGAACGTGCGCCGTCCCTGGTTCGTCTGAGATTGATTTGGATTCATCGGTTTCTTTCTGATACGAGTTAAGCAAGATGTTCCGCTGCGGAGACGAATGGTTGAGATCGCTCTGTCCGATGCGCTAATTCGACTGGAGATCGAAGTCGATCACGTTCGCTTTATCCTCGACGACGGCGGAAAGTGTCGTCTCTTTGTGGTATTTATTGGGTAGCAACTCCTCGCGAGTTACCTTGCCATTATCGTCTTCGATCAGCGTGCGAATGATCACGACGTGCGAACCTAGCGTCACGCCGCTTCGCTCCAGGCTGTAGCCCATCGTATACTCTCCCTGCTCGTTGGTGATGCCGTAGGAGGGGCGTCCCGATTTTGGTTGGAAGTGAACGGTGGCACCCTCGAGAGGCTTTTCATCCAGCGTGACTGTTCCGGAAACGGTCGCTAACTCTGGACCTTGCTGCTGATTGCAACCAAGGCCTAGCGAAGTCAACAGGCAGAGAGGGAATGCAAAGCAGAATAAGTTCGTTTTGTGGATGAATTGATTCGACATTCGATGGACCTGTGCTTTCCTTGATCAACGGTGGTAAATTAAGAACCACAACGCCCGCTTTGGCGCAAGCGGTCTAAGATTCAGCGATGGTGACCTACGTGCCTGCATCTCACCCACTCGAAGGAGGCGATGTCTTCCCATGCGAGCGGAGATGGGAGGATTGCGACGGAGGGGCACTAATAGCCGCCGACGACTTGGCCGTCATTACGGGCCAACAGTCGTTCGTAGGTGCTATTGACGACGCTTTCGTTGCTCGAGCCATCAGTGACATAGTCGATGGTTTCGCTCACGAAATGCACCGAACCATCGACGAACACGAACTGGGCACCTCCCGGATGCAAGCTATTAAAACTCTCTTTCAACTCGTTAGAGACCGGATTCGAGTGATTGATTGAGGCGCGGCCGCCCGCATACAGGTCTCGGGTCACATTCCCCCCTTTACCGCGCGTTGCGCCAGCCCAAACCGCGGCTTGATAAAAGAGTTGCCCTCGTCTCCAAGTGGTTTCACCAATCGCGATCGTGTTCGAGGTCCCATCGGTGACGTCTCGCATTCGCAAGGAACCTTGCGACGATCCCGGCTTGCCGATTGGAAAAAAGGCACCGGTTTGCGCCGCGATGACAGGCGTGATCTGCAGCGCGCGGTGACGATGCCCGTAGCTCGCCTTGTAATTCGACAGCGCCCACTCTGAATACTGGCGTCCTTCTCCGATCACCGGGCCCGTGTCCGAAGGGCATCGATAGCCATCAAGCGGGGTCATCGCGACCGGGTCGATCACGTTCTCTAACAACTGTCCTTGTCCGATGCCTGCCTGGGTGTAGAGCGCCGATTGCTCGATGAATGGCAGTATCAAAGCACCCCATCCCCAGCATTCGACGTTTGTATCAGCGGAGTCGCTTCCCCAATCAGGATCGTTCACTTGCATGACATGGCCCGGTGGCAGCGCCAAATGAACATCATGATAGTTGTGCATTGCCAGGCCGATTTGCTTTAAGTTGTTCGAGCAACTCATCCGGCGCGCCGCTTCCCGCGCTTGTTGCACCGCCGGCAAAAGCAAGGCGACCAGCACGCCGATAATGGCGATCACCACCAATAGCTCGACAAGTGTAAATCCGGAAGAGAGACATGAGCGCGGTTCAGTTTGGTTGGGTGATTTGCGGGGGGCCATATTGTTCTCGATAGAAAAGAGTGAAAAAAAGCCAAGACGAATCCCCGAAAAACGGGGCCATGGTTGCCCTCATTTAGACCTAAGCCGACATACATCCACGGTTATAATAGCGGTCCGCTGAGGTGTCAATAAAAATAAAAAGACATTCCCGGTAAATTTCGAGTCAGCCTCACTCCGCCCGATCAGAAAAATCTCATTGAAACGTTCGTTCAACAAAACTACAAACAAATGCCGGGTACCATGCTCCCGCCCTCCAACGCTTAAGAAAAGTTAAGTCGATCTCTTCCAGGTCATTCCGCATATTCCGTTTGAGGTCTCCGCCATCCATAACTAGAATCGGACCTGTCCGATGGTGCGCGCTGATTTCGGCCTGCCCCCGTGAGGCGTCACTCCCCGCCTGTTTTAACTCGCCGCGACAAGGTCTTTTGCCCATGTCCCCCAGCCGCCTTCGTTTGAATCTTCCCTCACGCAGGGCCTTCACCTTGGTGGAATTGCTGGTGGTGATTGGGATTATTGGGGTGCTGGTCGCGTTGCTTCTGCCGGCGGTGCAGCAAAGTCGCGAGGCGGCACGTCGGGTTCACTGCCAGAATCAGCTTAAGCAGATTGGCCTGGCGACTCAGATGCATCACGACGTGCATGGGAAGTTTCCGCCGGGCTGGCGGGGATCGGCCTATGGGGTGCCGCATGAAGTGCAAGGGCCGACGAGTTGGGGCTGGGCTTCGCATTTGCTGCGATTCATGGAACAAACAGCCGTCGCCGAACGGATTGTGACCGACTGGCCGATGTTCCACCACGCCAACGACGTGGCCCGGGAACAGAAAATCTCTCTCTTCATCTGCCCCTCCGATCTCGCGACGGAGTCGATTGAACTTCACTGGGACGACAGCGTGGTGAAGCTTCCGAAGTCAAACTACGTCGGAGTTTTCGGCCCGGGCGACTTGATCGCCTGTGATCAGCTTACCGGCACCGGCCAGCAGTGCTTGGGTGGGGACCATCGCGGCCCATACCATCACAACAGCGCGACCCGACTGGCCGACTTTCAAGGTGGTACCAGCAATACGATCATTGTGGGCGAACGGGGTTCCAAGCGAGATCAGCCGGGCGCATTGGGGACCTGGACCGGGGTTGGGATCGGCGGAACCTACCCCTACACGCACGTTCTTGGCTCGACCAGCCACGCGATCAACCACCCCAACCACCCCAACCATCCGGCGACTTTCGGCAGTTGGCATCCTGGCGGAGCCTACTTCGTTTATGCCGATGGGCATGTACAGTTCATGCGGGAAACGATCGACCCTCTCCTGCTGCGGAATGCCAGTTCTCTGACCCCGGTCCCGGGGGCCGGTGTAGCGGCCCCTCCTGAGGATCCCGCAACTCCGCCGCCCGGTGATTCCGGCGATAATTCCGACGGAAACAATACGGAGACCGACCCCTGGGAGGCCCCGGAACCATGGCCCGGCGGTGGCGGCCCCGGAGGCGGAGGGGGTGGGATTTGCCCGACATGCGGTGAAGAATCTTCTCTTCCCTTCACCCATATCCCCGGACAGTTCGACCATATCTTCGTCCCGGGCATCCTTGGTGGGTAAAAACCGTTCTTCCCAATCGCACTGCGAGGGTCGCATGGCTGTGGCCGATGGGGCGACGCCGTGGATCTCCTTGCCACCCGAGGAAGTTGTTTGGCCGCCGGTTGCCCCGTTCCCGCCGACCTGTCGCTGACGACAAATTCGCCTATAATCAGTGAATTCGGCCCCAACTTTCCTTCGATACGACCTGGTGCTACGGGGCTAGCCAGGCGGTAAGTTTGCGCGGAATGACACGTCCCATGCTTCAAATTATTCACCATCCCCACCCGACGCTTCGGCATAAGTCGAAGCCGGTCCGCAAGGTCGATGCCGAGTTCAAGGCCATGGTGGCCGAGATGTTTACCTTGATGTACGAGGCCCGAGGTATCGGGCTGGCGGCTAACCAGGTGAACTTGCCGCTCCGCCTGTTCGTGATGAACCTGACCGGCGATCCCGAAGAGGGGGAGGAACTGGTGTTCATCAACCCGGTCATCAGCCGACCGACCGGCCACGATATAGGAGAGGAAGGCTGCTTGAGCCTGCCGCAGGTGTTCGGCCCGGTGTTGCGTCCCGCTGAGGTGATGTTCACCGCGTACAACCTCAAGGGTGAAAAGTTCGAGCAGAAGGTGGACGGGATGTTCGCCCGCTGCGTACAGCACGAGACCGACCACCTGGACGGGATCATGTTCTTCGAGCGGATGGGTGATGATGACTTGCTGGAGATCGAGCGGGATATCGCGGAGTTCGAACTGAGCTACGATAAGCAAACGAAAGCCGGCAAGTTCCCCGGCGATGAGGAAGTGGCTCGGCACATCGCCGAGCTGGAAGCGAAGTATTGCTAAGGCGAGCGATAGTCGAAGCCTTACCTAAGAACCGGAGGGCTTGCGCCCTTCCGCTTTTATTTTTAGCGGGAACCGCCGATGCGAATTGTGATGATGGGGACCGGGCCGTTCGCGGTGCCGACCTTCGAGGCCCTGCTCGCCAGCCGACACGAGGTGCCTTGCCTGTTCACGCAGCCGATCCGCGCGATGCGTGGCAAACGGCAACCGCCACCCAGCCCCATGCGGCAAGTGGCGATGGATCGAACGCTGCCGATTCATGACCCAGTGAGTGTCAACACGCCGGAGGCCCATGCCGTGCTCCTGGAAGTAGCCGCCGACTTGATGGTGGTTTGCGACTACGGCCAGATCCTCTCCCGCGAGACCCTTGGCCTGACCACGCTGGGCGGCATCAATCTGCATGGCTCGCTGCTGCCTAAGTATCGCGGGGCGGCACCGGTCAACTGGGCGATCTATCACGGAGAACCGGAGACCGGGATCACCGTGATCCACATGACCCCCAAACTTGACGGCGGACCCGCCTTGCGGCAGATCACCACGCCCATCGGCCCGGACGAGGACGCCGTGGCGATTGAGGGGCGGCTGTCCCAGTTAGGGGTGACGGCCGTGCTGGAGTCGATCGACCTGCTAGAGCAACATGGCGCGGACAACGTCCCCGGGCAGGTGCAGGACCCCGGCCAAGTGACCCAGGCCCCGCGACTCAAAAAGACGGATGCCGAGATCGATTGGAATCAATCCGCCCAGCAAATTTACAACCAGTTTCGCGCCTTTCAACCTTGGCCTGGCTGCTACACCCATTGGCAGCGTGAAGAGCACGCGGCGACCCGCTGGATTGTGACCGGAGCCTGCTTGGCCGCCGACGCGGAGCTTGAAAATATCCCTTCCGCCCAGCCAGGCACCATCCTCTCTACCGCCGACGGAAAGCTGCTGATCGCGACCGGAAATGGGGCATTGGCCCTGACGGAGATCCAACTCGCGGGAAAAAAACCGCTGCCGGTCGAGAGCCTGCTGTGTGGATATCCGATCCAATCGGGCCAATGCTTGGTGCGGGAACCCATGACGGAGTAACGCCTTACGCTGATTGCAAGGGACTCCAGCGTCCACCTTTCATCGAGTTCTAGGTCGTAGTTTTCGCTCAGGGCGATCCCTCTCGCCCTCGGGCGGGTCGTCGCGGTAAGATACACAGGTAAATTTTTCCGCAGGGACGTGGAGGGAATCATCCTGTGAGTCGTTGGGATATCATCCTGTTTGCCCTCGCCAGTTACGTGGCGATCATTGCCTTGGTGAACTTGATGCGGCAGCGCCGCGTCAATCTGGAGAATCAACTGCGCCAACAGTTCGAAAAGCAGCGCCTCGCAGCCCAGCGGCAACAAGAGGCCCTGGATCGGAAATCTCAGGAAGAGGAAAAACAGAAACAGTTTGAAGACTACATCCGCCGCAAGCAGAAAGAAGCGGCGTAACATTGCCGTGCTATCCGGCGACACCTAAAACCCCGCCACATTCATTCGCCAGTTGAGACAGTCGATATCCGATGGAGAAGCGTCTTTACATTGAC
>JBBDIM010000179.1:67782-72947 GCA_040880405.1 Pirellulaceae bacterium
TTCATTCGCCAGTTGAGACAGTCGATATCCGATGGAGAAGCGTCTTTACATTGACACGGTCGGTTGCCAGATGAACATGCTCGATAGCGAGCTCGTGGTGGCCAATCTCCGGAAACAGGGATACGTCCTGACCGACAAGGCGGAAGACGCCGACACTCTCCTGTTCAACACCTGCAGCGTCCGCGAGCAGTCTGAGAACAAGACTTACAGCCACCTGGGGGTCTTGCGTGATCTCAAGAAAAAGCATCCGGAAAAGATCATCGGCGTGATGGGCTGTATGGCGCAAAATCACCAACACAAGATCTTCCAAAGGGCCCCCTATGTCGACATCATCGTCGGCCCCGGCCAACTGCATCAGGTTCCTTCGATGATCGAGAAGGTGGCCACCGGCAAAGGCCGCCAGATCGAGGTCAGCCTCGGTCGCCGCGATGGCAGCAAGGACGAGATCGCGCGGAGCCACGAAAGCTTCGATCCGCTGCGAGACCCGGAGATGCGGCCCACACCGTTTCAGGCCTACGTCCGCATCCAAATCGGCTGCGATAAATTCTGCACCTACTGCATCGTCCCGAGCGTCCGCGGCCCGGAACAGGGTCGACGGCCGGAGGATGTGATCGCCGAGTCGCGGCACTTAGCCGAGCATGGAACGGTCGAGCTGACGCTGGTCGGCCAAACCGTCAACAGTTACAAGGGGACCGACGCCCAGGGGCGTCAGTGGCGGCTGGCGGATCTACTGGCGGGGCTCTCCGAGATCGAGGGGCTGCGGCGGATCAAGTTCGTCACGAACTACCCCAACGACATGACCGACGATTTGCTGCACGCGGTTCGCGACCTGGAAAAGGTCTCCCCATACTTGCATGTGCCGGTGCAAAGTGGTTCGGACGAGGTCCTCAAGCGAATGAAACGGGGCTACACGGTGGGGCAGTACCGTGAGATGCTCCAGCGGATTCGTGAGATTGTCCCCGATAACGCCGTTAGCAGCGACTTCATCGTCGGCTTCTGCGGCGAGACCGACGCCGACTTCCAGCAGACGGTTGATCTGGTCGAGGAGTCGCGGTTTAAAAACAGCTTCATCTTCAAGTACAGCGAACGAGAAGGGACCCGCGGGGCGGAGATGTTCATCGATGACGTCCCGTTCCTGGTCAAGCAGGAACGCAACAACCACCTGCTGCAAATCCAGAATGCGATCAGCCTGGAAGACAACCAGCAGCAAATCGGCCGCACGGTTGAGGTCCTGATCGAAGGCCCCAGCAAATCGGCCAAGAAACAGGGAGAAACCGAGTCCGAGACCATCCAACTCACCGGCCGCACCCACTGCGACCGGATCGTGGTCTTCGAAGGAAACCCCCGCCAAATCGGCCAAATCCTCCCAGTCACCATCTACGACTGCCACGCCCACACCCTCTTCGGCGAAGTGGTAACGCAGCACTGCGGGCCTGAGACGCTGTTTAGCTTGGGGTAATCACTCGTGCAAAGCCATTCGCGAGTGATTCATCGGTCACGCGGGCTCGTGCGAATTAGCCGGGGTCGAGTTTACCTGCGAGATGCGCTATCGCACGGACCATCCGTGGCGTAAAATGAAGGGTTATGCGGCATTCGCTTGAGTCCTCCTCGCTTGATTTCCCTATGCAGATTGAACAGCTCGCCCGTCTCTTGGACGATCCCGACCAGGCGAATTCCTGGTTTGCCTCGTTGCGGATTGAAGACACCGCCAAGGCGCGGGAAAACCTGGCTTGCCTGGCGAGCTTGGGTTTACCGTTGGATCTGCTGGCGGCGCTGGCTCAGTCGCTGGAGCAGTTTCTGCCTGTCTGCAGCGACCCTGACATGGCGCTGAACAACCTGGAACGCCTGTTCCGAGCCAGCCGCAGCCCGTTGGCCTTGGGGGGACTCTTCGAACGCGACCCCACCTCACTGCAAACGTTGATCCGGATCTTCTCGACCAGCCAGTTTCTCAGCGACCAGATTATCGGCGATCCTGAAAGCTTCGAGCTGCTCCGCATTACGGACGGCCAACCGGCGGCCCGGCAGTTTTTGATCGATGAGATCGTTAGTGAGATTGGGGCCCTGCACGACGAGACGACCATGCTCAGGGCCCTCCGGCGTTTCAAACGTCGGGAGATCCTTCGGATCGCCTACGGAGACCTGATCCGCGAGCAAAACATCGAGACCGTCTCGCGCCAGATTTCCTTCTTGGCCGATGCCCTGATCGAGGCCTCGCTCCACGCCGCCCTCAAGGTGCTCACGGCTCGGTTTGGCCAGCCACTGGTCAAAAGCCCGGGGCAGCCCGGCGGTACTCCGGCTCGGTTCACGGTTTTGGCCTTGGGCAAACTGGGTGGGACCGAGCTGAACTACTCCAGCGATATCGACCTCATGTTCCTGTACGATGGCGAAGGGAACACCAGCGGGGCGAAGTCGATTACCAATCGAGAATTTTTTGACCGGGTTGGTCAGCGGATGGTCAAGCTGCTCTCCGAACCGACCGATCTGGGCGCTCCGTATCGAGTCGACATGCGGCTCCGGCCGGAGGGGACGCATGGCCCGCTGGTGGTCAGTCTCGATGGCGCGATGAACTACTACGACGTCCTGGGACGGACCTGGGAACGTCAGGCATTCGTCAAAGCCCGGACCGCCGCGGGGGATCGCGAACTGGGCGAAAAGTTTCTGGCAAGGCTCAGCCCTTGGGTCTATCGCAACTATCTCAACCGCGCCGATATCACCGGCATCCGCGCCCTCAAACGCCGCATCGAACGGAGGGCTCAACGAGAAGGAGCGGACGATACCAACGTCAAAACAGGGCATGGCGGGATCCGCGACATCGAATTCGTGATCCAGTTTTTACAGCTTCTGAATGGGGGCGATCTGGTCGATATCCATACCGGCAACACCTTGGACGCCATCCGAGCCCTGGAATCGGTCGGGTGCCTCACGCTCCAGGAACGGAGCATCCTGGAGGAAAACTACAACTTCCTCCGCAAGCTGGAACACCGCCTGCAAATCATGTTCGACTTGCAGACCCACAGCATGCCGGCCGACGAACGAGAGCTGGCCAAATTGGCTTGGCGGATGGGGTTCACCGATCAGGAAGACCTCTCGGCCCTTGATGCTTTCAAGGCGGAATATCAGGAACGGACCGAACTGAACCGCAAGATCCTCGACCACCTGCTGCACGATGCTTTCCCCGATGATGAAGAGATCGCTCCGGCGGTTGACCTGGTCCTCGATCCTGATCCCACCGCCGATACCATCGACGAGGTCCTGGCCGATTACGGCTTTCACGATCCGCAAACCGCCTACGACAGCCTGATGACGCTGGCCACTGAGAGGGTCCGGTTTCTCTCCACACGGCGATGCCGCCACTTCCTCGCGGCGATCTCGCCACAACTGCTGGAGGCGATTGCCCAAACGCCTGACCCCGATTCGACCCTGGTGAACCTCTCGCAGGTGAGTGATTCCCTGGGTGGCAAGGGGGTGCTGTGGGAACTGTTCAGTGTGAATCCGGCGACGCTCAACTTGTACGTCCGGATGTGCGCGGGTAGCCCCTACCTCTCGAACATCCTGATCAGTAACCCAGGGATGATCGATGAGCTAATGGACTCGCTGATGCTCGACAAGCTGCCGGGGCTTGAGGTGCTGGAGCAGATGATGAACGACCTCTGTCGCGGGGCGGAGGATATTTTTCCGATCCTGCACAGCTTCAAAAATCTGCTCCACCTGCGGGTCGGGGTGCTCGATATCCTCGGCAAGAAGGATCTGGTAGCGCGGCACGGGGCCCTCTCCGACGTGGCGGAGGTTTGCTTGCACCAAATTGCCCGTCGCGAGTATCGCGGGCTGATTTCTCGTTATGGCGAGCCCCGCCTGGAAGATGGCCAGCCGTGCGATTTGATCATCTTGGCGATGGGGAAAATCGGCGGTCGCGAGCCCAACTACCATAGCGATTTAGATTTGGTGTTCCTGTACGAGGGAGAAGGTACGACCCATACCGATGGCCGCAACAAGCAAGGCTCCTCCACCTCGAACCAGCACTTTTTCGGTCAGTTGGGGCAGCGGATCGTCAAAGCGGTGAATGAATTGGGGCCGTACGGTCGGCTTTACGAATTGGACTCCCGTTTGCGCCCGACCGGCAAGAGTGGCCCCTTGGCGGTCTCGCTGGCCGAGTTCACGCGATACTACACCTCCGGCGAAGGACAATTGTGGGAACGGCAAGCCCTTTGCAAGGCCCGGCCGATCTTCGGTTCCGAAGAGACCCGGCAAAAGACCGAAGAAGCGATTCTCGCCGCGCTCACTTGCCAAAGCTGGCAAGGGGAGTTCGCGCGGGAAATTCGTACGATGCGGGCGCGGATCGAAGAGGGGGCGACCACCAACAATCTGAAACGAGGCCCAGGCGGGACCGTCGATATCGAGTTCCTGGTCCAAACCCTCCAGCTCAAACATGCCGCGGAAGACCGCGCGCTACTCGCCCCCGGCACGCTCATGACGCTGGAAAAACTGCACGCGCGGGGCCACTTGTCCACGGAGGATTTCGAGCACTTCCACTCCACCTACGAGTTCTTTCGAATCGTCGAGGCGCGGCTCCGCCTAATGAACACGACCGCCCGGCACGACCTGCCGGAACAACGCACGGAAGTGGAAAAGTTGGCGTACCTGCTGGACTACGCCGACTCGGCCACCCTCCTCAAAGAATGCCGCCAACGCGCGCGGGAAACCCGGCGACGGTTCGACAAGTTGATGGCCTCGGTGGGGTGAGAGCGAAGCGAGGTCCTCCCCGCACCGGATAATCCCACGGGTGCTATGCCCACGCCCTCCAACGTGGGCATGAGAAGTGTGAGATGATTATGTCTCTTCCAGGAAGGCCGGACGCCGGTTCGGGTTCCCCTAGACGGTGTTGCCATTGGGGGAATTTCACGCCCAAGAAGAATCGGAGGGCTCACGCCCTTCTGCATTTTTCAATCTCCATTTTTCATTTTCCAATAATATCAGAGCAGCGGAAGCTGTCCGGTGAAGTGCGAGGGGATCCTATCTCTTCCTGGAGGTCCGGATGCTCTCTCCGGTTCCATCAAGCCGTCTTGCCAGTTGTTAAGGGGCCACAGATAAATAAGTTCCCCATTTGCCCGAAGGCCGGGAGGGGAGGAAACGGGGATGAGTACCATTAGAAAATCAGCGGCGGCCCC
>JBBDIM010000180.1:0-13204 GCA_040880405.1 Pirellulaceae bacterium
CCTCGGGCCGCGTCAATCGGAGTTGCCGAGCCCAACGGCCCGTCCGCTCCCAGAGCAGGCATGCCTTGCGGTTCACCATCAATTTCTCACTAGGTTTATGGTAGAAGGGATCGCTTCACCTGACAACCGGATCGAGGGAGGCCCACGGCTCAGGAGGCAGCCTAATCCGCGTCCTCAATCCGTAATTGTTCCAGGCGGCGATGGAGCCGTGGACGGGAAATCCCGAGCATTTCCGCCGCTTTGGTCTTGTTACCGTGGGTTTGCCGCAAGGCCCGCACAATCAGCTCCTGCTCCACCTCCAACAGGAAGTCATCGAGCTGGGTGGGCGGATCTTCCTGTCCCCTACTCTCCTCCCCTGCCCCGGGGATTCGATCGAGCGAGAAATCATCGCCGGAGAGCATCGCGTGAGTCGAGCGTGCGTGGGCCTGGCGAACTACCTCGGCCAATTCATCCAAATTGCCGGGCCACGGCATTTGAATCATCCGTTCCAGGATATCAGACTCGATGCCGCGGACCTGATGCTTCGACTGAAGATTCAGCTCTTCGATCACCGCCTGAGCAATCAGCGGAATGTCCTCCGGTCGATCACACAGCGGTGGCAAGGCGATCTCCAAGGTCGAAAGCCGATAGGCCAAGTCTTCACGAAACGCCCCCTTAGCGGCGAGGGCCAAGAGCGACTCGCGCGCGGTACAGACGATCCGCCAGTCGGCACCTGTCCGCTGCATCGTGTGCAGCAGCGCCGATTGGGCCGATAGCTCCAGACGATCAGCCCCCAGCAGGATCAGCGAGGCCTGTTCGTCCCCCTGGTCGGCGTCCTCGGCCAATTGGCTGAGAAAGGCCCGCACCGACGACTGCATGATCTCCGCGTCCATCAGGTCCCCTTGCAGCGACATCACTCGGCGTGGATCGCCCGGCCCGGAACGATAGCAAATCGAGCGAGCGACCTGTTCCGTCCCACTTCCGGCCGCGCCATGCACGACGACCGGCATAGGAGTCGCCGCGGCCAGTTCAATCTGCTTCTGGACTCGCTGAATCGCGGTACTCTCCCCCACCAACCGACTGGTCGCGAATCCGGCCCGGAACGCGGAGCGCCAGCGATGCAGCTCGCTGTGCAGTTGATCCTGATCTGCGGCAGGCACCAAGTCGCTCGCCTGCTCAAGCGGAAACATAGTCAACAAGACCGCGGCCCCAGCGCCGGGGGATTTCGAATCGATCAGCGGGGTGTAAATCGCGCTCCAATGCAACGCGGGCTGGTCGGTCTGGCCAACGCCTAACTGGATATGCCGGCTCTCCAGCTTGCCACTAAAGGCATCGGCCGAGGGACAAATATCAGACAGAGCCTGGATCGCCGGCGGCAACTGCCCCAGCACATGAAACTGGGCCTGCTGCCCCAACAAACGATCCTCCGGATGCCCCAACACCCGTTGTCCCGCCCCGTTCAAATATCGCAGCACGCGTTGGTCGTCAAACACAAACACCGGCCAACTCGCGGCGTCAAATCGATGGACTAAAAACGTGGAGGGCTTGCGAGCGACCGAGGGCATGGTGGCGTGGCGTCCTGAGTGTTTCGAAACGGTGCATCCAGCTACTAGGATAACAGGTAGTGCCAGCGCTGGCGTGCCCCTGGATTTAGCAAACGCACCCGCTTGCCCAACTAGCTGGAAGGCTCACAATAGGCGGTGAAGCGGAAAAGCCGACAGGACCACCCTGAACCATCAAGCAGTGGCGGAGCACGCGTGTGAAGGAAGCAATGGAGATCGATGTTGTTGAGCTGACCCAGCGGTTGGTGCAAATTCCGAGCGTGAACCCGATGGGACACGCCGTCGAAGGTGAGATTTACCTCGAACACCGAGTGACCGACTTCCTGCAAAGCTGGTTCGAGCAGCAAGGCTTGGCCTTTGAGCGGACCACGGTCGACGCCGGTCGCGACAACATCGTCGCCATCCTGCCGGGCGTGGCGGCCGGGACACCGGATGAGCGGATCCTGGTACTGGAAGCCCATCAGGATACCGTACCGATCGATGGGATGGTGGTGGAACCGTTTTGCGGCCAGATCGAAGGGGGCCGCCTGTATGGGCGAGGCGCGGTCGATATCAAAGGGGGCATGGCGACCATGCTGGCCTGTGTGGCGGAGCTAAAGCGAGAACCCTCGCCCAATCTGCCCACCATCGTGCTGGCCTGTACCGTGAACGAGGAATGCGGTTTTACCGGCGCGACCGCCTTGGCCCGACAGTGGCGCGATTCGCAGTCGAAATTGGTGACACGCATCCCGGACGCGATGATCGTCTCTGAGCCGACCAGTTTTCAGGTGGTGGTCGCGCACAAAGGGGTTGTCCGCTGGAAATGCCATACCGGCGGGGTCGCGGCGCATAGCAGCCGTCCGATGGAGGGAGACAACGCGATCTACCGCATGGCCGATGTCCTGCAAGCGATCCGAGGGTACGATACCGAACTGTTTTCGGCGCATGCCGGCCAAGACCTGCTCGAAATGCCGACCATCAGCGTCGGGACGATCGAAGGGGGCGTCAGCGTCAATACGGTGGCGGACCACTGCGTGATCGAGATCGATCGTCGCTTGACGCCTGGCCAGTCTCCGCACGAGGCCCGAGAGGCCTTGATTCAGTACATTGCCAGCCATGTGGGTGATGTGAGCCGAATCACGCATGAACCGGCCTACATGTACTCTCCGGGGCTAGTCGAGACGCCGGAGAACCAGCGATTGGCGCGGCATATCATCCAGTGCGCCGCGCGGCTGGGAATCACCAGCGATACCGATCGGGTGCCCTACGGCACCAACTGCCCACCCTATCACGAGATCGGCATCCCGACGGTGGTCTTCGGCCCCGGCGACATCGCCCAGGCCCACACCAAGGACGAGTTCGTCGAAGTCGAAGCCCTGCGTCAAGGGACGGCTGCCCTGGTCGAAGTGTGTCGAAACTATCACGATTAGTGCCGCGCGCAAAAAAAGACTCCCGGGCGGTCGGGAGTCTTTTTATTGCAGGGTTGGTTGCCCAGCGAACTGGGCAACCGAGGGTGTGATATCTCGGATTAAAAGATATCCAGTTGAAAATGGGCGCCCGAGTGGTAGGTGCGGCTGTTCGGGTAGTAGTTTTGCCATCCCTTGTTGTAAACCGGGATACGCATTTCCTGCGGGTAGCGGTAGTACAGGCTCTCGCGACTGCGATAGTACTCGGCACCCTGAAAGTTTTGCGGGTAGTAGACATACGGGTAGTGATAAAATCGCTCCCAGTCGTAGCTACCGTAGGTACCGCCCCAGACACGCCCGTAACCCTGTTCTTGGGCACTAGCGGTGCTAGCCGCTGCTACGAGCATCGCGGCGAAACTCATTCCTAACACGATGCGTCGAAACATCGAACTTCCCCCAAATCATGGATCGAATCATTGGCGAAGCGGGTGAAGATCACCGTGGCGCCAAGGCAATGCGGATCAGCACCGCACTAATACAATCGGCCCTTGGGGGCATTCGGCATTAAAAGAAAATCCGGCAAAACCGGCATAGTCGGCCCGCTGGCGAAGTTTGCCGCTTGGGGCAATCCGGGACGCGCGTCCTCATGCCAGCAGAGCTTACTTAGGCAGTTTCTCGGCGACGATCTCCGCTTCCCATTCGTCCATCAAGGGCCAATCGATGGCGCACGTCCCGAAGTCGGCCATGTGGAGATAGCTGGAAAGCCGCGCGATGGTCTTGTCGAGCATCGCGTCATCCTTGCGGAAGATCGGCCCGTGGCTCGGCAACAGCCATTTCACGTCGCTCGCGCGGATTCGCTTGAGCGAAGCGATAAAGTCCTCAATGTCGCTACCATGGTGGGCGTCGATCGCGCCAACACAGCCATCGCGATAGATGTTATCACCGGAGAACAGCAGATCTCCCATCCGGAAACTGAGTTGGCTGTCGGTGTGACCGGGTGTGTGCCAAACCTCCAGCTTCAACTTGCCGACCGTGATAATATCCCCTTCGCTGACCTGATGCTCGATCTTGACCGGGGGCATCTCCAGGTGGATATCCTGGGCCGAGATCTCGGCGAAGGTGCGGAGCTTGTCACCCTGTTCCAGTGGTTCGACAGCCAGAGGGTGTGAGGTGACGGTCGTCCCTAAGGCCTGCTTGGCCTTGGCCAAACCCTGGATGTGATCGACGTCGGCATGGGTCGCAATCAACGTCTTGCAGTGAGCCAGGGGGAAGTCCATCTTCCGGATCAGCTCGACATACTCGTCGACCGTTTCATCGTAGCCGATGTCGATAAGCACCCACTCGTTTTCATCGTACACGAGATAGACATTGCAACCGAGCAGTTCGCCCGCTTGGTAATTCAACTCGATGACATTGGGGAAGATCTCTTTTTTCGGCAACATACACGTGTCGATAAGATAGGGGAAATTGGCAAAGGCACTGCCAGAATCTTACCTTGCCAACCAGCGAAACCACAACCCGCCACCCGGCGGTGGAATTCAGAATCCGGTGAATTGGCCCTGCGAAGCTGACAAAGGTCCGTTAGCCTAGGCGATCGATCAGGTTAAGCACGTCGCTTGAAACTCGCGACCAGATCTCGGGCCGGGTCGGTGGGGCGGAGTTCGCTTGGCTCTTCCGCCATCCGCTGCCAGACCAAGTTGGCGTCGTACCAGGTGAAGTTCATGTCTTCGCGATTGGCGAACTCGCACAGCGATTCAAGCGCCTTTTGTTCCTCCCCTTCACGGAAGGCCCAGACGAACGTCTCACCATTTTTCTCGAAAACCAGTGCGTTTAATGTAAGCATTGCCCATTCCCCCTTCCGACTTAAACGAAGTCGTTTCACTGCCACTCGGTGATAACCGCTGGCGACTCGACCGGCTTAACCGAAGACGCTTGCCCATCTTCGTTCAACCGACTCTTTGTATTCCCGCCACGCACATCCGGTCGGAAGCTGGCCCCACGCGAACATGACTCGTCGTGGCGGGTAAATCGTATGTCAAAGAATACTCACCTGGAACAGTCGATCCAAGCGCAGTTTTTTTGTGGGTTTCCGTACCGCACCATCGCCAGTTGATTGCAAGACGCCTGGCTGAGGTTAAAACCAGCGCGGAAGACCGGAATGAAAGGCCGCAAAGCCGCCGTAACGGAAACCGTGATCCCATAATCGGGCACTTGACCAAATTGAGGAATCTTAGAAGGCGGAAACGGCAATCGAGGTACCGCGATAAAAAACTCCGCGCGATCTCCGCTCAACGCCCTGTGTCACGGTACACCTTCCACGCCTCAGGAATCGACTCAATCAGATCGCTCGCGATCATCCCCTCCTGACTCAAGCGCTCGGCCGCCAGATCTCCGGCCAGCCCATGCAAATAGACGCCCAGCGAGGCCGCCTCAAACGGCTTCATCCCCTGACACACCAACGCCGTGATCAGACCGGTTAGGACATCCCCGGTTCCGCCGGTTCCCATCCCCGGGTTGCCTGTCTCGTTGACGTAGTTTTTCTGGCCATCGGTCACGAGTGTACGGGCCCCTTTAAGTACCAGCACGCATCCAAACTTTTTTGCCGCGTCTGGAGCGATCGCTCGAGCTTCATCCATGGAAACCTTGTCGTTGCCAGTCAGGCGACGAAACTCGCCCAGGTGGGGCGTCAGCACACGGGGCCCACCGGGATGGCGTAGATCTTCAGGCGAATTCGCCAAGGCATTGAGGCCGTCGGCGTCGATCACCAATGGTGTTTTCAGTTGCCGATAGAGCCCCGCCACCAACAGTCGCAACCCCGGCGTGGTCCCCAACCCGGGACCAATGGCGAGGCACTGGGTTTTTTCGGCCCATTCTTGCAGCAGTTTGTTGGCCCTGAGTGAGACCCGACCCCCTCGATCTTCGGGGAGCCCCAGGGTCATGCACGAGGGTTCAAACCGCGATACAGCATCCAACAGCGAACCGGCGGTCCCCACGGTTACCAACCCCGCCCCCCCACGCATGCAGGCGATGCCGGACATTGCCACCGAACCCACCATGCCTGGCGATCCCCCCACGATCAACGCGCGACCGTAGCTACCCTTATGCCCGTGGCTATCACGCGGTGGCAAGTGGGGAATCTTTGGCGAGCTCATCCTGGAATTCTCCGTCCACGTTTACTTGCCGCGGGACTCCGCTTTTTGCACGCGTTGAGCAATCAACCCCGCCAAATAGGCACCCTTGAATCCGGCGTCGATGTTCACCACGGTGACGTTCGAGGCACAACTGTTGAGCATCCCCAATAACGCCGCGACCCCCTGAAAACTGGCCCCATAGCCAACACTCGTTGGAACCGCGATCACCGGGCAGGCCAAATATCCACCTACCACACTGGGCAAGGCCCCTTCCATGCCCGCGATCACAATCACCGCGTCCGCATTTTGGATCTCGCCGACCCGTTGGCCAAACCGATGGGGACCGGCGACCCCCACGTCATGGATCACTGTTGGCTCGATCCCCATCCAGAGCAGCGTCTGCTTCGCTTCCTCGGAAACCGGCAAGTCGCTCGTTCCAGCGGTCACCAGCCCCACCCGGCCCCAAGACGCCTTATCGGCGCTAGTGGGGAACCGGAACGTGCGGCCTAACTCACTGTACAGGGCCTCTGGATACCGCTGCGAGAGCCAGGCCCCTTTCTCCGCGTCGATCCGTGTCGCAAATGGTGTGACGTTCCGCTTTCGCTGCTGCTCGAAGATCTGGGCGATTACTTCCGGCGATTTGCCTTCGCCATATACCACCTCCGGAAACCCACACCGGGCCTCGCGTTGGTCATCCAGGGTGACCACTTCCATCCTTTCCGCCGACTGCGAGTCGTCCGGAGCGGTAACCTGTTGGACAAATTCCGCGAGCGGGACCTTTCCGGCTCGGTATTTTTTGGCCCAGGCCTCCAGTTCGTGACGCTTCATCGTTTCCTTAATCGTCGTTGCGAGTTGCGAATTTTGAGACGGGCCGATCGGCGTCCTCGTCGTCCAGATCGAGGTCCAACTGGGAAATCTCCCAGCCGAGCCGTCCCAGCCAGAGGGCGTAAATGAAGCAGTATCCTACAAACAGCACCGCCACCGGGATAGCCATATACCCCATGACGTAGGCCCGCCACCACAGTAGCGCCCATACCACCGAGCCGCCCAGCAGGAACAGAATTAACGTCGCCCCCCAAAACAGGGCCCATTTCGCCGGCAAGCGGACAATTGAACCGATCACTGCCGAGCTCCACGGGATGAATATCGAACCAGAATCGAGGATCGATAAAAACAACACTGGAAAGGCAAAGAAGGTCAGGGCAAAGCCGAGCCAAGGGAAGATCGCCCCCAGTAGCATCAAGGGAAACGTCGACAAAAACAGGGCCAAAGCCACGTACAGCGATTCGGCCGCTTTGTCGAAAATGTAAGTCTCCGGCCAGTCCAGTTCCTCGGCACCGCTGGTAACTGCCGAGACGATGAACAGAACGTAGCTGGCCAGATAAATGAATACCCCAATTCCCACGACCGACGCGCACATGCTCATCAGCATGGTGTACATGTAACCGCCAAATGTCGTCTGCTCGGTCAGGTTGGCCACCACCGCCTCGAAGACAAAGTAGATCGCCAAGGAGCAAGCCAGTGAAATAAACACCCACCGCATTAACACCCCCACGTCACCCAAAATCCGAGCGTCCCCCTTGAACTGCTCCGGTGACAAGTTGAGCGGGTACTTCACCAAGTGCGCTTTGGGATCGTAATCTTCCGGGGTAGGCCGCTCGCGCGGTTTGTCGGGATCTTTCTCCTTGCGTGGCGCCACGTCATCGAAGGCACTTCTTGGTTTGTTCGAAAGCTCGTTACGATGTTTGCCCTCCTCTAACTCCCGTTCGGCCTGGGCTAGTATCGCGGCGCTGCGGGCCTTGGCCGCGGCGGCGTGGTCCGCGTCGTCCGACGCCTTTAAGCCGTAGTCATCCTCGTCGTCGGTCGCGTCTGGAACCTCCAGCCGAGGGGTCTGGAGCTTGATCGGGAAGACTTTTTCACAGTCGGGGCAGCGAATTTTCCGACCGGCGTCCTCCGCTTTGACACTGATCCGCGTTCCACACAGCGGACAAATCGTGACACGCGTGGAGGATTGTGAGCTTTTATGATCGGCCACTTTCGATATTCCCTAATCCAGTTGTCTCGGTAGTCGGGGCTCGACATGACAAAACCTACAGCCGCGATTATCCTCACTCGGCCTCCCCATAAAACAGGAGATGTGAGGCCCTGAGCGGAAAAGTTTGCAGCGGACTCGCTTGTCACCCCTTACATTTCTCGTGACAATGCGTGGTTTCCCTGTCATTAGTCAAGATAACCGGAATATTTACCCAGCGTGAAATTATTTCGCGAACTCGACCCGCTCCCGGCGAGCTACCGAAACGGAGCCCTCGCCATCGGCAACTTCGACGGGGTCCATCAGGGCCACGCCGAAATCGTGCAGAGGGTCCGTCAACAGGCCGATCAACTGGGGGGCCCGGCGGTCATTTTCACCTTCGATCCCCACCCGGTTCGCATTCTCCGCCCGGAAATGACCCCTCCACCGTTGACCTGGACCAACCGGAAGGTCGAGCTGTTAGGAGCACTGGGGATCGACGCGGTGATCGCCTATCCGACCGATCGTGCCCTGTTGGATCTGACGCCAGAGGAGTTTTTCGAGCAGATTGTGATCCAGCGGATTCAGGCCAACGCGATGGTCGAAGGCCCCAATTTCAACTTCGGCCGAAACCGCGCCGGCACAATCGAGACCTTGACGAAATTGTGCGCCGATCATTCAGTCCAGCTCGATATCCTGGAACCATACCGCCTCCCCGGCGAGTCGGAGTTTGTTTCCAGCAGCCGCATCCGCAAGTTGATCGCCGCGGGAAACGTGGCCGAGGCGGGCTCCATGTTAACCCAACCGTACCGTATCCGCGGGATGGTCACCCACGGAGCGGGCCGAGGCGCGAAGCTTGGGTTTCCCACCGCCAACCTGGAAGCGGTCGACACCCTGATTCCAGCCCTTGGCGTGTACGCGGGAGTGGCCCATCAGGGTGAAAACGCGTATGCGGCCGCCGTTCATATTGGTCCGAATCCGACGTTCGGTGAGTCGATTCGCAAGATCGAGGCCCATCTGCTCGATTTCCACGATTCCATTTATGGCGAACCTTTGGAGCTCTCTTTTTTAGAGCGAATACGAGATGTCGTGACCTTTTCCGACACCGATCAGCTAAAACAACAACTCGCCGCGGATTTGGCGACCACGCGGAATCGCTTTCAGCAATACCGCAGTCACCCCTCTGCCCCCCGCGGCTGAAGTACCCACCCTGTCACGTTCACCCCACGCCGGACGCTTACGCATGACCATTGATTGGGACCGTTTCGCCACCGTAGTTGAGCAGCATCAATCGTTCCTCCTCACCAGCCACCTTCGTCCCGATTGCGACGCGATCGGCAGCGAGCGAGCGATGGCGGGCATTTTAAAGGCTCTTGGCAAAGACGTGACCATCGTCAACGCCTCGGAAACCCCCACCCACATTCGCTTCACGGACCCTGATGGTGAGGTGAAGCAACTGAGGGTCGATGTCCAGGCGGCGGACTTGGTAAACGCCTTCGATGCGATCATGGTTCTCGATACGAGTGCGTGGATTCAACTCGGCGAGATGGGGCAGGTCATCCGTGATTCAAACTGTGCGAAGCTCATTTTGGATCACCACCAAGGGGACGACGACCTGGGCGCGGAGGTATTTAAGGATTCCAATGCCGAAGCGACCGGCCGCTTGGTTTGGGAGGCCGCCCAGAAGCTGGAAGTGAAGCTCACGCCGGAGATCGCCACCCTCATGTTCACCGCGATCGCCACCGATACCGGCTGGTTCCGCTTCAATTCCGTCACCGGGTTCACCTACCGCGTGATTGGCGATCTGGTCGACCATGGGGCGGTCCCCAGCGAAATATTTGCCCAGCTTTTTGAGAACGATCGCCTCGAACGAGTGCAGTTACGCGGGCGGATTCTTTCCGGTACACGGGTAATCCACGATGGTCGGTTGGCATACAGTATCGCCACGCGGCAAGATTTTGAGAAGTCAGGAGCGGGTGCCGGTGACACCGAGGACGTGATTAATCGAACGATGGCGATTGCCGGCGTGGAAGCGGCGATTATGTTCATCGAACTACCCGACCGTGAGGAAATTAAAGTGAGCTTCCGGAGTTGCAGCGACCTGGATGTTTCGGCCCTCGCAAGCCAGTTTGGAGGTGGTGGACACAAGGCGGCCTCCGGCGCGACGATGAATCCCCCCTTGGACGAGGTGGTCCGTCAGGTGCTTGACGCGACAAAATTGGCCATGGGATAATAGCGTCCTTCCTTTTGGTGCTCCGAAAGCACCACCCACCTCGCCTGATCGCCTGTTTCAAATTGATCCGCTTAGGACTGGCGATTATCGCTCAACTGAATCATGATGGAGCTGTGCCAATGTCCCTGCCTTTTGTGGACATTGGTCATGTGTCGATTTTCCATGGAAATGATTTCCTCGGAAATTAGGGCACATTGCTTCAGGTTTTCGACACCGCCCACGCAACAAGCAAATCATGTCACACGCAACTCACACGCCCCCTCCGGGCGATGATCGTCGCAGCTTTATGACCAAAGCCGCGGCGGTTGTGATCGGAGGATTCGTGGCGATCGTTCCCCTGGGAGCCGGTCTGGCCACGTTTCTAGATCCCATCTTCCGCAAATCGAAGGTGGGTAGCTCACTCAAAGTCGCCTCGCTCGACGCCTTGCCGGCCGATGGAGTCCCCCGGCGTTTTCCGGTGATCGACGATATGGTTGACGCCTGGAATCGCTACCCGGCTCAACCGGTGGGTGCGGTCTATCTGCGGCGGATGCCGGAGTCGGACGAGGTCCACGCCTTCAATGCGATCTGCCCGCACGCCGGTTGCTTTGTCGATTTTAACACCGCCGCGGGAGACGAGGGACTGTTCCAGTGCCCCTGTCACGATAGCAACTTCATGCCGGATGGTGCCCGTTATCAACCAGAAAAGTGTGCCAGCCCCCGTGATCTCGACTCGCTGGAAGTCGACGCAGAGAAACTTGCCGCGGGTGAGATTTGGGTTGAGTTCAAGAATTTCCTGGCCGGACACGCGGAGAAAGAACCAATCGCATGAAAGCGTTTATCAATTGGGTCGACGACCGCACCGGTATCCGCGGATTCGTCAACGAAGCTCTGTATGAAAACATCCCCGGCGGATCGCGCTGGCGATACGTTTGGGGCAGCACGCTGGTGTTTGCCTTCACCGTGCAGTTGATTACCGGGATCTTCCTCTGGATGGCGTACAGTCCCAACTCCAAAGGAGCTTGGGAAAGCGTCTACTTCATTCAGTTCGAAATGCAGGGTGGCTGGCTGCTGCGTGGTTTGCACCATGTGATGGCCCAGGCAATGATCGTCCTGTTGGCCCTGCACTTTTTGCAAATTGTGATCGACGGGGCGTATCGTGCCCCGCGTGAGTTCAACTTTTGGACCGGCCTGATCTTGATGAAGATCGTGCTAGGTCTTTCGCTTACAGGCTACTTGCTGCCGTGGGATCAAAAGGGTTATTGGGCCACCAAGGTGGCCACCAACCTTGCCGGGTTGGTGCCGATTTTCGGGAGTGAAATCCAAAAACTCGCGGTCGGCGGGACCGATTACGGCCATGCCACGCTCACTCGGTTCTTCGCCTTGCACGCGGGGGTATTGCCGGGTTTGTTAATCTTCTTCCTGGTCCTACACATGGCGTTGTTTCGCCGGCAGGGGATTCATGCCAAGGATGCCGATCGCCGACCGGCCGCCTATTTTTGGCCGGATCAGGTGCTGAAAGACGCCGTTGCCTGCCTGGCCGTGTTGGCCGTGGTGATGCTGTTTGTGCTGAAAGGTTTTTACCTCGATACCCACTCCGCCCCTGGGGTCCCGCTGGAGGCCCACCTAGGTGCCGAGCTGGGTGCCCCGGCCGATCCCTCCACCCCCTACTCGGCCGCTCGGCCGGAGTGGTACTTCCTGTTTCTGTTTGAATTCCTGAAGTGGTTCCCTGGTGAACGGGAAATCTTCGGCGCGATCATCATCCCCGGCATCGTCATGTTGGCGCTATTCCTGATGCCGTTCATCGGTCGCTGGAAACTGGGTCACGGATTTAACGTGGCGATGGTCCTTGCGCTGTTGGGTGGGGCCGGTTTCCTGACCGCGACCGCCATGTACAAAGACCGGAAAAGCGAGTCGTACGCCGAGGCGGTGGAAACCGCGGAGCAAAACGCCATCCGCGCGATTCAACTCGCGAGGGCCCCTCGTGGCATCCCCGATGGCGGGGCGATTGCCCTCCTGCGAGACGACCCCAAAACTCAAGGCCCGGTCCTGTTCACCACCCACTGCGGTAGCTGCCACGCTTACGGCGAGGCGGAAGGACTGTGGGGTCTGGACGATGTCCGCGGCAAAGGGCTAAAACCACCGGCCGAAATCTCGGCACCCAACCTCTACAAGATCGGCACCACGGAGTGGATCGCCGCGTTCTTAAATCCTAAAGAGTTGACACTACCAGGCTACGGTGGCGAGGTCTCCGAGCTACCACCAATCAACAGCCTGCACTTCTTCGGCGGCACCGAGCAGGCTGAAGGGGAAATGGCGGACTACATCACGTCCACCATGGCGGACGAAGACGAGTGGACACCAGAGCAAATCCAAGCGGTCGTCACGGCGCTCGCGGCGGAAAGTGGCATTGAGGAAAACCTCGACCAGGAGCAAATCGCGCTGGGACGCGAGCTGCTGCAGGACGATAGCCGCTGTGCAATGTGCCACGAGTTTGGCGAAGAAAACTTCTCCGCCTATGCCCCGCAGCTAACCGGCTACGGTTCGCGGCAGTGGTTGATCGACTTTATCTCGAACCCGGCGGACCCGCGGTTTTACGGCGACAACAACGACCGGATGCCCGCCTTCTACCACGATCCGCACGCCCCGCTGGAAAACCGGATTACCAAGAAAGACCTAGAGCTGATCGTCGACTGGCTGCGGACCGACTGGTACGAGCCGGAAGCGGAACCGCACTCCGAAGAGCCGGCGGAAGGTGAGCCGCCGACCGAGGAATCTCCCGGTCAACCGCCTGCCCCGGAAGAAGAAATGCCCGCGGAAGAGGCCCCCGCCGAAGATCCCGCCTCGGAACCACCGGCCGAGGATACCCCAGCGGAACCGACACCAGAGCCAGAGCCAGAGCCAGAGCCAGAGCCAGAGCCAGA
>JBBDIM010000181.1:0-13119 GCA_040880405.1 Pirellulaceae bacterium
TGCCCGGTGGTGTGGGAGGGAAGGAGCCGCAAGGCTCCTCCCTATCCCGATCGAGTACGGCCTGCCCTGCTGGCGAAACGGGTTAGCAGTTCCCCCACGCTTTTGGCAAGCGTGGCTACGCTCACGCGTGAGCAAGTCTTCCCGTAGCCACGCTCGCGTAGAGCGTGGGAGATGTGCGAGTACGGCCTGCCCTGCTGGCGAAACGGGCAGCGCGGAAAGGGGATAAGCCCCGCGTTGGACGCTTGGTGCGAGAGACTGCATCAACTGGGGTGGAAAGTGAGGGGACTCATCCCCTGTGAGGTAACCTGATCCCTCCGCCTTCATTCTTTAAAACTAATCCTCTTTGTCTTTGCCGCGGCGGGATCGTTTATCTTCCGGGGCTTTGAAGGGGTTAGCCGCGTCGATCTCGATGTGACCGGACAGAATGCCTTGGCCCGCGGTGTAGTAGATGCCGTCACCTTTCACGGTGTCGCCAATCTGAATCAACAGCGGGTTAGCCATGTTGACCTCGATCTCGGCGTCGTCGGCCACTTCGACCGTCAGCTTTTGATTACCGGCGGCGACCGTCCATTTACCGTCCCGTGCGACACCCGCGACTCGACCGACCACCTCGTAATCGGTGGCTCCACCCTCACCGCCAAAGCCGGGGACCTCGGTCACGCCTGGCCGCAACTGGTTCTCCGGGTTGGGGGTGAACACGTTGATCTTGGAGACCGGCTCGGCCCCGTTGCCGCGACGATCGAATTTACCGGTGAAGTAGATAAACATCCCGGGCTGGACCCAACCCTTCTCCGCCTCACCCTGCACGGTGATGTCGGTCGGACGAGAATCGACCCGCAAAATCCACGGCTTGCCATCCTTGTTTTGGACCTGCATGACATTGCCCTGCACGGCGGTCAGCTTCCCTTCGATCGACATCCGCTGCCGTTCCTGACCCGGTCGCGCGCCGAAGTTCCCGTTGCCCTGGGCATAGGCCTCGGTCTCGGAAAATGTCAACGTGATTGCCAGTGTGCAAAAAACTTTCAGGAAAGTTGCTCGAACTTGGGAACTCATGCCTTAGCCTTTTCTTGGATCCGTACCGGAGGGGCGATGGGGTGGAAATACGTCCTACCGCAACATCTACAGCATATCGGAATAACCCCTGTCTTGCCAAATAATTTCCGGTCAACCGCCAACTCGGCCCGAATTTACCCCTTAAAGGCCCCCCTGACGCGGCATGTCTTCGCGCGATCCGGTTGAATAGAAAGCTTGTGCGGGTGAAAATGTGGGCGATCCGCACGATGCGTCTGGCTGGATGAACCGCAATTTTGAAATCCCTTTTGGGCTTTCATGGATCGATCAACCCGTGACCTAGGCCTGAAGGGCCGACACAATTGCCGCGCGAAGCAGTTGTGTCGGCCCTTCAGGCCTCAAGAGTTAGTGCGGCCACGCAACCGGGGGCTTCACCCCCGGCAGAGGTTATGTCGACCCTTCGGGCCTTGAAATGGGGATGGTTCCCCGGCGGAGGGATCACGATCCGCTGGAGCTTAGCCGCCTCGAAAAATGCCAACAACCGAGAACCCCTGCGATTTCAACTTTATCCAGCTCACTCGCTGAGTTCCATACATCCAGGCAACCGCTATGTCCGCCCATCCTCCGCAGTCCAAACGACTCACGGTTCCCGGCTTCGTCAAGCGCAAGCAAGAGGGCCGCAAGATCAGCATGCTCACGGCGTACGACCACTCGATGGCCAGCCTGTTGGACCAGGCCGGTGTCGATGCGATTTTGGTGGGGGACAGCATGTCGATGGTCGTGCAGGGCCACGACACCACCATCCCGGTCACCCTGGACGAAATCATCTACCATGCCGAGATGGTGGTGCGGGGTGTGAGCCAAGCATTGGTGATTGTCGACATGCCCTTTCCCAGCTACCTGCTGGGTGTCCATAAAGCGATCGAGAACGCCGGGCGGATCCTCAAAGAGACCGGCGCGCAGGCGGTCAAACTGGAAGGGGGCGCGGACCAGGCGGACGTGATCAAAGGGTTGGTCGCCGCCGGAATCCCGGTCATGGCCCATGTTGGCCTGCGGCCACAACTGGTGCATCAGATGGGAGGCTACCGCGTCCAACGCGACCACGACGCCCTCATCGGCGATGCCCTAGCAGCGCAGAATAGCGGGGCGTTTGGAATCGTCCTGGAGTGCATCCCGGCCGAGTTGGCGGCGGAAATCACGCAGCAACTGCAAATCCCCACGATCGGCATCGGGGCCGGAAACCAATGCGACGGCCAAGTGCTCGTGCTGCACGACTTTCTGGGCCTCACCCAAGGGCACGTCCCCCGCTTCGTCAAAGCCTACGCCCAGTTGGGCAGCGCGATCACCGAGGCAGTGAAGGCCTACTGCGAGGAAGTTCAATCAGGCGAGTTCCCCGCACCCGAACACACGTTTAAGTAATCAACCGAAAGGACCATCATGCCCAATCGGCTCGCCCAGGAAACCAGCCCTTACCTGTTACAGCACGCCGAGAACCCGGTTGATTGGTACCCTTGGGGTGAAGAGGCGCTGCAGGCCGCCAAGGATGCCGATAAGCCGATCTTTCTGTCGATCGGCTACTCCGCCTGTCACTGGTGCCATGTGATGGAGCATGAGAGTTTCGAATCGCCGGAGATCGCGGCGCTATTGAACGAGCGGTTTATCGCGATCAAGGTCGACCGCGAAGAGCGGCCCGATTTGGATCAGATTTATATGAACGCCGTGCAAATGCTGACCGGTCATGGTGGCTGGCCGATGTCGGTGTTTCTCACGCCAGAGACCAAACCGTTTTACGGCGGGACCTACTGGCCAGCGACCTCCAGCCGCGGGATGCCGGGCTTCGACCAGGTTTTGAATGCGGTATCGGACGCCTGGAAAAGTCGCCGCGAGATGGCGGTCGAACAATCGCACAAATTGACCGCGCAGCTCCAAGCGATCGGTGGGGCTTCGGCTGAAGTGCCCGGCGTGCCGAGCGATATCGCCCCGCGGCTGCTGCAAGGGCTACAGTCCGCGTTTGATCGCCGGGATGGCGGTTTTGGCGGGGCACCCAAGTTCCCGCAGACGATGAACATCGAGTGGCTGATGCGGCGGTTTCAGCATGAGGGCAACACGGACGCCCTGGAGATGGTCCGCCACACCCTGACCAAGATGGCCCAGGGGGGAATTTACGATCACCTGGGAGGCGGGTTCTCGCGGTATAGTGTCGACGCCCAGTGGCTGGTCCCCCACTTCGAGAAGATGCTGTACGACAATGGCCTGCTGGTGAGTAACTTTGTCGAGGCGTACCGCCTGACCGGCGACGCGGACTACGCCACCGTCATCCGCGAAACGTGCGACTACATCCTTCGCGACATGACCGACGAGCGGGGCGGGTTCCACAGTTCCGAGGATGCCGATAGCGAAGGGGAAGAGGGAAAGTTCTACGTCTGGAGCCAAGCGGAGATTCTGGATATCCTCGGGCAGGACGACGGGGCCGAGTTCTGCGAGATCTACCGCGTCACTCCCGAGGGGAACTTCGAAGGGGCCAACATCTTGAACCTGGCCCAGTCGATCGACCAGCACGCCGCCGCGCTGCAGGTTGATCCTAAGGAGCTGCACCAGCGGTTGAGAGTGAATCGGGACAAGCTACTGGATGTTCGTTCGCAGCGCATCCGGCCTGCCAAAGACGATAAAATCCTCACCAGTTGGAACGGCTTGATGATCGCCGGCATGGCCAAGGCGGGGGCAGCCCTCGGCGACACTCGCTACCTCGGCGCGGCCGAGAAGGCCGCGAACTTCTTGCTCTCCACCCTCCGCGACGAAAACGGCCGCCTGCTGCACGGGTACCGACATGGCCGCGTCAAGCATCAAGCGTACCTGGACGATTACGCCTACTTGGCCGACGCCCTACTCGCCCTCTACGAGAGCACCTTACGGCATGAATGGCTGGAAAAGTGTGTCGAGCTGGTGGAAGAGATGATCCTCCACTTTGAGGACCGCGAGACCGGCGGGTTTTACTTTACGGCGGACGACCACGAGCAACTGATTACCCGGAACAAGGATTTTTATGATCACAGCGTTCCCAGTGGCAACGGACTGGCCGCCTGTCTGTTGGCCAAGTTGGGCCGGTTGCTTGACCGGGACGATTACCTGGAGAAAGCAACCAACGCAGTCGCCGCTGCCGGTCAGGTGATTTCCCAAAGTCCCTCGGCCGCGACCCAGGCCTTAATCGCCCACGATATGCTGACCCACCCCGGCCGAGAGATCGCAATCGTCGCCGCCTCGCAAACCGGGGAGCTAACCGACCTGCTGGTCGCCCTCCAGCAGAAATCCCTGCTCAATGCGGTCGTCGCGCTCAAGTTAGAAGACCAACCCCAAGCAACCCTCGACATCCCCTGGCTGGCCGACAAAACCACCGGCCCCGAGGGCGAAACTCGCATCTACATCTGCGAGAATTACACCTGCCAAGCACCCCTCACAGTCGCCCAGTTTTTGGAGCTGTGACTGGTAGGGTGGGTGGAGTCTTCGGAACCCACCATCGCCATCTAATACTGCACCGGCAATACGGCGCGGGTTCATGCTGTCGCTGGCAACACGGTACCCAAACCGCGTTGGCAATTCGAACCGCGCCCCTACGGTGGGTTTCGGCCTATCGGCCTTCACCCACCCTACCTACCGCAGGCATCACTCAGGGCAACACCTACCGCTGGCGCTCCAACAATTCCCGGAAAAAATCGACATGCTGTTGGGCGTTGGCTTGTAGGCTGTGTCGGGCCACGACCGCTTCTCGGGCCGCTTGCCCGAGCAGTTCCGCTTGCCTGGGTTGGACCAAGGCGTGGATGATTTGATCCGCCATCACCTGTGGGTTTTCCAGCGGAAACAGCGTGCCGGTGACGCCATGCTCGATGATCCCCCGGTTGCCGGGGATGTCGCTGACGATGACCGGTAGCCCGACTGACATCGCCTCCATCAGCGAGTACGACATCCCTTCGAAGTGCGAAGGCAACACGAAGGCGTTGGCCGCGTGGAGGAGGTCTTCGACGTTGTCGAACACGCCTGGCAGGATGATCCGGCTTTGCAAGCCCAAGGCGGAAATCATCCCCCGCAGCTCCCCTTCCTGCGGCCCTTCCCCAACCAGGTAGAGCCGGGCATTGGGTACTCGCGCCAGCACGTTGGGCCAGGTTTTCACTAGTTTTAGGAGCCCCTTGCCAGGATGCAGACGCCCGGTGAAAAGCACCAGCGGGGCCGATTCCGGCAAGGCCAAGGCGGGGTTGGCGGCGGCCAGATTTTCCCGCGCAAGGAGGCGGCTTTCCGGAGTCGCGACCGCCCCGACCCGGACGCCGTTGGCGATGAAGTGGACTTTGTCGCGGTCGTACTGGGCATCGAGCAGTTCCTGCTCGATCTCGCGACTCGTGGCGACCACCGCCGTGCTCTCTTGGCAAACGCGGCGAATCCGCATCCCGAAGTTGGCGACCGTCTGCCAGTGGCAATCGCCACTCTCGCCGGGCCCCTCGGCCCGGAGGACAACCGGCAGCGGACTATTCTTGAACCGGGTGACGGCGACCGTTGCGCTATGCTTGAGCATCGAGACATAGACGACATCAAACCGCCCCTGATGTTGCCGCAGCCAACGTCCCAGCGACATCATGTACCGCAAGGTGCCCCAGGCCCTAATCGGTGGGTTCGGAATCCGGGTTACCGGAACTCCCTGATGGACGATCTGCCGAGGCCAGGCGGGGTGCCACTGGGCAGTGACGATCTCCACATGATGCCCCATCTCTTGCAGTTGGCAGGCGAGGTTCGCCATTGCCCCCTCGGCGCCACCCATCAAGGGCCAATAACGTCTGGTGATGAGGGCCAAACGGAGCGGTTTCATAGCGACGGCGACCCAATTTCGTGAGGTTCCAGCGAGGCAATGCAGGGCAAATTGCGGTACTCGTCCTGGTAGTCCAGGCCATACCCCACGACAAACTCGCTGGGAATCTCAAACCCCACATAATCTGGGCGAATGGCGACCTGATTCTGAGCCGTTTTGTTAAGCAGCACCAAGGTCCGCATCGAGGCGGGGCCGAGCGGTGTGATATCGGCCAGCACCCGCTCAAGTGTCCTCCCGGTATCGAAGATATCGTCGACAATCAAGACATCCCGCCCCGCAATCACCGGCATCATGTCTAGGTTCAGGGCCAAGTCGCCAGCGGTCGTGTCACCACCGCGATAACTCCGCGCCTGCATCACGCCCACGCGGAGCGGCATCTCCAGCAGTCGGATCAAGTCCGCCAGCAGGACGAGGCTCCCAGTCATGACCCCCAATGCAGTGAGCGGCCGGCGGTGATAATGCCGGTTGAGCTCGGCGGCCAACTGCTGGACGCGCGTTTGGAGCTGGTTTTCCGTGATTAAGGTCCGCACCATTCAGATCTTCCGCAAGTTCTCGAGTTTCCGATTGGGTCTCATTCTAAGATGCTCGGCTCGCTTGCGGAAGTCTGGCTGAAATTCGTGGCGGTATGGTTTCCGCGCAGGTCCCAAAAACCGATAATTGGGAGTTCGCGATTCACTTGAAGGAGGAGATAAGCCCATGGCTGGTGCTACGGGAATTAATAGGGAGGGCAACTGGACGGAATTCACCCTCGCCGGGCATCGCTGCGAGCAGTTCACCCCGCAAACGCCCAACCCCCACGGCTACCTGCTGGTGTACCTGCATGGCGTGCATTTGGGCCGCCTCCGCGACCAACCAAAATTCATTGAGGCCCTGGAGCGGCACGGCTTTCCGGTCATCGCCCCGATCACCGAGCGTAGCTGGTGGACCGATCGGATTTGCCCCGAGTTCGACCCCCAAATTTCCGCCCAGTCGTACCTCATCGATCATCTAATGCCCCACCTGGACGAGAAGTTCGACGCCCGGCCCCCTCGGATCGGCCTGCTCGGAACCAGCATGGGAGGCCAAGGGGCGCTGCGGTTTGCGTACAAATTTCCGAACCGGTTTCCGGTGGTGGCGGCGATCAGCCCGGCGATCGATTATCAGATCCGGATGCAAGCCGACCCGGACGACAACCTGTGGCAGATGTACGATTCCCCGGAACAGGCCCGGCAAGATACGGCCACCTTGCATATCCATCCGCTCAACTGGCCGCGGCATCAGTTCTTCTGCTGCTGCCCGGAAGACCGCACGTGGTGGGACAGCGCCGATCGGCTTCGGATGAAGCTTTACTCGCTCGGTGTCCCCTTCACCTGCGAAATGGAAACCGCCGGCGGAGGCCATGGGCCCCCATACTATGGCCTGATGGCCGACAGGGCGCTCCAGTTCCTGTGGGATAGCCTGGAAGCGGAGCGGCGACGAGTCGCCTGAATTAAACACGCCACGTTGGCTAAAAAGCGTCAGGTTCAAAGTTAAAGTATGACCACGAAACACACGAATGACACGAAAAGAAGAGGCCACTCAAGGGATGTCGATTGCTCGTACTCTTTTAATGTCTCACCAATCAAAACTTCCCGGTTCAAGAGAATGGGTCAAGAACCCACCCAGACGCGCCAAAATCAAGAAGTCCTTCTTCCTTGGCGTCTTTGCGCCTTTGCGAGAGATCTCTTAGAAACAGGAAATGCTCTCGCAAAGGCGCTAAGACGCAAAGAGGGGAATTGGACGGGAGTGACAATGAACTGGCTGATTCCTGATCCTTTGACCATGAGGCTTGAAGCCTTGAGAGCGGAGTTTTGGCCGGTTGCTTTTCGTGTCATTCGTATATTTCGTGGTTAAAAAAGTTGGTGAACCTAGCCCTGGGCCGTTCGTGGTGCCACTTTCGAGACACAGTCCTCCGAGTCCCTTTGGTATCTCCCCTTGAATAAGCCCCCACGGATGTCGAATTTCCTATGAAGCGTTTGATGCTGATCATCCCGACCTTGGACCAAGGGGGTGCCGAAAAACAGTTGACGCTGTTGGCCAGTCAGTTGCCTCGCGATCAGTTTGATGTGTCGGTTTGCACGCTGACCCGAGGGGGCCCCTACGAAAACAACCTGCGTAACAACGACGTGCCGGTCACCGTGATCGGCAAGAAGTTCAAGCTCGATCCGCTCGCCTACAGTCGCCTAAAGCAGCACATCCAAAAGCACAAGCCCGATATTGTGCATACTTGGCTATTCGCCGCCAACAGCTACGGCCGCCGCGCCGCCCAAGCGGCCGGGACGCCCCACATCATTTGTGGCGAGCGGTGTGTCGATCGCTGGAAAGCGAGCTACGAACACTGGATCGATCGGAAGCTGGACCAAAAAACCGACCGCATCGCCTGCAACAGCAGCGGCATCCGCGACTTCTACATCGAGCATGGCCGCGCCGCCGAGAAGTTCCAGGTCATCCCCAACGGCATGCGGATCGACCCCGCGCCGCCGACCAAAACCAAGGCCCAGCTTTTTGCGGAACTCGGCTTGCCGGAAGATGCACGATTGATGGTGGCGGTCGGCCGGCTCTGGCCTCAGAAACGGTTCAAGGACGTCATTTGGGCGACCGACATCCTCCGCCGCGTGCGAGACGACGCCCATCTGCTGATTGTGGGAGATGGTCCCCAGTCGAGCCGCCTGCGGCTCTATGCCAAGCAGGTGACCATCAACGAAAAGGTCCACTTCGCCGGACACCGCAACGACGTCCGCGAGATCCTCGCCCACGCCGATCTGTTCTTCCTCGCCAGCGGCTACGAGGGCCAGTCCAACGCCCTGATGGAAGCGATGGCCGCCGGTGTCCCCCCGGTCGTCAGCGACATCGCCGGCAACCGAGACCTCGTCCGGCACGAAGAAAACGGGTACCTGGTCGGCGTTGGCCAACGCGCCGAATACGCCCGCTTCGCCCAGTACCTCCTCGAGGACGAAAAACTCCGCACCCAGCTAGCCGCCGCCGCGCGAGCCACCATCGCGCGAGATTTCACAATCGAAGCCATGGTGCAAGGGCATGTGGAGATGTATCAGGCGGTTGCGGGTCGGTGAGGCTCCCTGCTTGAAACTTGGTGGCGGCCTACCAAAGTTCAATATAGCAAACGGAGCGGGTCTGTCAGCATGGAATGCTTTAAGGCTGACGAAGAAAGGTTTAGCCACAGAGGGCACAGAGATCACAGAGGGACGGAGGTTCTTATTATTTCATGATAAGTACGGGAGGAAGTACGGATTAAATTTTTCCGATTATAGGATGTTTCAATTTACGAAAACGACGACAAGCCAACCTCTCTGTGACCTCTGTGTCCTCTGTGGCTAATCCCGTCTCCCAACGAGGTCGCCACATCTCCGCGCACCAAAAAAACCCACCGCGCGGCCAATGGCCACGCGGAGGGCAAAACTTACGATCTCCCGCGATCGCGGAACGCTCGGTTAGTCGGCGCTCTGCGGCTCAGGAGTTTGACCAGGCTGGCTTCCCGGATTCTGACCGGGCTGCGACCCTGGAGTTTGACCCGGTTGGGCTTGGGGATTCAAGGGATCTCGCTGGTTGTTCTCCTGATCGGCGTCCTTATCCTTTTCGAACTCGGCAACCGCCTCTTCCGCCTTCTTCCGGTTTTCGCCGTTCTGCTCGTCGTCACCAATTACGACCAAAGCGACCTGTCCCATCTTGAAAACCTGATGGTTTCGCAGTTGTTCGCGTTGGAGAGTCGATTCAGCCTGCTGGGCTTTTTCAAGGCTCACCGGAATGATGGTAACCTTAACCAGTTCGGCTTTTTTCAGCTTATTATCTTCGACATCGAAACAATCGACCAACTTTTGGACCTGCTTCATGTGCTCCTCGGAAGCACGTACAAACAGGATGTCGCTGTCTTCGGAGACCGCGACGTCGATCTTCTTCTTGTCGTGCTTCATCGCGCCGTCATACGTGGCCCGGTTGGTCTGTTGACGCGAGTCGGCCTGCTGACCAGGTTGCTGCTGACCGGGCTGTTGTCCAGGTTGAACGCCGGGACGTTGCCCAGGCTGGGCCCCGGGTCGCTGCTGTCCTGGTCGAACACCTTCTTGTTGTCGCACGCCAGGCTGTTGGCTTGCCGCGCCGACTTCGTGAGGTTTCAGTCCTTCGTCACACATCTTGATCAGTTGCTTCATTTCTTCCGGGCTACGGTGCTTCAACTCGAAGGCCTTAGCGGTTTTGTTTCCCTGGTGCTGCTTGTCACCCTGGATGGCGCTTGGATCGTCGAAGTTTCGGCGATCGGTCTGGATCCGAGGGGGCTGCTCTTTCTCTTTGTCCTTGTTTTCATCGTCCCGGTCACTCTCGGCGGCGGGGAAGATCGGACTCTCTTGATCGTCCTTTTGCTCGACCTGGGTCTCGCTCTCCGGTTTATCCTTGGTTTGATCGTCGTCCTGAGCGGCATGAACCGACAGAGGAAGAATCAAGGCAAAAGACAATAGTGCGGCGAGGCTGCGTTGAATGGTACACTTCATGATCAGATTCCTACTTAACGATTGATCCATTGAGATCCCCAACCACTTGGCGCGGGCGGCTTCCCGGGGTGAAGGGAACACGGGGATTTGAATACCAGGAGAAGTCTTGCAACTGGTATGCCAATGAGCCAAGACCAAGATTTCACCGGATTCCCGACCCGGAATGGTCGCTCGACCTCAGCACAAAAGCTGGTTTGTGCTCACCACTCGACCAGCCTGACCGACGAAGAACCGGAGTGCAGGGTACCGCATGGCGGACGCATCAAGGCATTTTCATGCGCAAGCGCGGGGCGAGAGAATCGCGGTACACTGCTAGCAGGCGTGCATAATCCGGAGACGGTGCCCGGAATTCGCGGTTGCTATCTCAACGGTCCTCAGGAGGTTGGGCCGCAATCGATCGGAGCGCAGATCTGCATTTCTCGAATTAGCTTCTCGGCAATCGTGGGGACGATTCTTTGTTGGTGCGACAACTCCAAAATGGTGTTGATCGTCGCGATCTCTTGGGCTTGGATGTTGGCCTGATCGCTCAACAGGTCGTGCAGGTTCGCCCAAAACGCGACTTCGCACCAATAGTAAAGGGGCGCACCTTCGGTGATGTTACAAGCCGGGGCGGGAAATCCCCCGGGCCCACGCGTCCCTTTAATGTATTGATCGAGGTTTTGTCGACTGCGTCCAAGTCTCCGGGCAATTTCGGCGGGGGTTATTAGATTGCAATCCTCGATCCGCATGACCGTCGCACCGATGTTGGCGCGGTGAATGTCGCGAATGGCGGTGAGTATCGCCTCTTGATGCGAGCTTGTCTCGCGTGCGAATGTGATGTACACACGGCCATAACGCTGGGCCACCGTGGCATCGTCGCAGCCCGCCTCTACCAATTGATCGACCATGGCGTCGTCAAAGTCGGTGAGCCCGGAAAGGATCAGAGTGAATTCAAATTCAGCCATTTCAATGTGCTTGTCTGTGTGACGGGTACGTGCCGCCTTCCTAACAGTCTATCTCAGGTGTTGACACTTGTCAACACCCGCTTTTGTGCCTTCGCGATACCACCATATCACCACGGCATGAAAGATCGTCACTGACCGGACAGCGCCAATTTCAACGATTTTTTTCAACCACGAAACAGACGAAAGACACGAAAAAGGGGAATGGCGAAAAGACCTATCCAACACGTACCGCGCGACATGTTCCCGAGTCCCGAAGGGACATCGTCCTGAGCCCCTTCAGGACTCAAGGAGTTGACTCTCTCACTTTTTCGTGTCCTTCGTGGTCATTCATCCGAATTGGAAATTACCGCTGTTCAGCCGGGCAATGGACCAAAACCTCATCTCTTCTCCTCGGTGCCCTCGGAGTGCTCTGTGGCTAAAAAAGTGATTCTCTTTCGCGCCGGGGTAATAAAGCTCACAGCGCCACGCACCAAGAACCTACCCTTCGAGCCCGCCGAACAGCGGCGTCGAGAGATAGCGCTCGCCCAGGCTCGCCAGGATGGTGACGATTCGTTTTCCTTTCATCTCCGGTCGCGCGGCGACTTCCGCGGCGGCGTACATCGCCGCGCCGCTGCTGATTCCGGCGACGATGCCTTCCTCTTTGGCCAGTCGTTGGCCCCACGCGAAGGCCTGCTCGTCTTCGACCAGCACAATATCGTCGACCAGCGAGACATCGAGGTTCTTGGGGATGAACCCCGCCCCAATCCCTTGGATCCGGTGCTTGCCCGGTTTGCCGCCGCCGATGACCGCCGAGTTTTTCGGCTCGACCGCGATCGCTTTGAAGTCGGGGTTCCGCGCCTTGATATACCGCGCCACCCCGGTCAACGTGCCGCCGGTCCCGACGCCGGAGATCAGAACATCGATGTTGTGGCCAGAGTCTTCCCAGATTTCCGGCCCGGTGGTGGTCTCGTGGATGGCCGGATTGGCGGGGTTTTCGAACTGGGCGGGCATCCAGGCTCCCGCCTCTTTCTCCACCATTTCATGCGCGGTGTTAATGGCCCCCTTCATGCCATCGGCGGCCGGGGTCAGCACCAAGTGGGCACCCATCGCGCGGAGCAGGGCTCGGCGTTCCATCGACATCGATTCCGGCATGGTGAGGGTCAACTTATACCCCTTGGCGGCACAGACGAAGGCGAGCGCGATGCCGGTATTGCCAGAGGTCGGCTCCACAATGTGCGTATCGGCCCCAATCAGCCCCTTCTGCTCAGCATCGGCGATCATCGCGTACCCGATGCGGTCTTTCACGCTATTGAGCGGGTTGAAAAACTCACACTTAGCAAACACCTCGGCCTGACCCGCGGGAATCAGCCGATTGATGCGGATCATGGGGCTATCGCCAATCGCATTACAGGCGTCAGCAAAGGTCTTACCACGCGGCATGATAGATTCTTTCGTGAGAGGGAGGTGTTGGAAGGCGGGCCCACGCCCGCAAGCCCCCGCGACATAAACCGAACAAGGACAACCATTTCCAATTAGTATGAAAAATTGCGACGGGGTGTCAATCAGTGGTATTTAGGAGCGTCTGGACGAACAAATTGTCGCGGACCCGAGCAGCCCGCGAGACCCCAAGCCCCTGCCCTTCTTGGGGATCGGTCCAGGTCTTTGGTGTCGTTAGTTTGAAAAAATGGTTATAGTCTGTCGAAAAAGATGGCATTAGCTGTAGTTGATGTTAGAATGTCGTTTCGAGTTGGTGAATTTACATCATTTACATCCCTGCAACTTTTTCAAGGTGAAACCATGCGCAACCCCTCTAATT
>JBBDIM010000182.1:0-13061 GCA_040880405.1 Pirellulaceae bacterium
GGCGAAGCGGGTGAGCAGTTCTCCTAATAAAGGGGATGAGTTCAATTACAAAGTAAGCGGCGGTCTGCCCCGAGTCCGAGGCCCCCGTATTTGAACTTATCCCCTTTTAAACATTCCATTTTCAGGGGCGGATTTACTCGCCAACCCAAGGTGGAGGACCCTATGGCCGGCATCCCGAGTGAACGGGGATAAGGTCAATTACGGGGGCCGCGGCTAAAACTTCTTTGCCGCCGACTCTTTGTAATTGAACTCATCCCCTAATGGCCCGCGTCCTCATTGACACCAAAATCGGTTGCCATAGCGGAACACGCAGGCGAAGCGGGTGAGCAGTTCTCCTAATAAAGGGGATGAGTTCAATTACAAAGTAGGCGGCGGTCTGCCCCGAGTCCGCGGCCCCTGTATTTGAACTTATCCCCTTTTAAACGTGCCATTTTCAGGGGCGGATTTACTCGCCAACCCAAGGTGGAGGACCCTATCGCATGCATCCCGAGTGAACGGGGATAAGGTCAATTACGGGGGCCGCGGCTAAAACTTCATTGCCGCCGACTCTTTGTAATTGAACTCATCCCCTAATGGCCCGCGTCCTCATTGACGCCAAAATCGATTGCCATAGCGGAACACGCAGGCGAAGCGGGTGAGCAGTTCTCCCACGCTTTGGCAAGCGTGGCTACGATGCGCAAGCGTGGCTACGGTTGGATTGCAGAAAAAACTCTCGACCTGGAGGCCTCGCCACTTGAATTGATCTTTTATGAAATCGCCAATTTTGCTAGGTAAAGAGTAACCCTTTTGCTGTCAGCGGCCGGGAGTGCCGTTTTCAGGGGGTTTCCCGAAGGGAGTTTTCGCCAGTGAGGGTGAGCTCCTAGAGGGGGCAAGATGGATACTTTAACTTGCAGTACGGGATCGGCATGTTAGGCATGGACGCCATGAAAAACATCTACGTTCGCTTGGGAGTCATTGGCGTGGTGGTGGCCCTAGGCGCTACCGCGATTGCTCAGTCGTTGATGACCGGTAATAAGTCCCAACCGCATAACGACAACCCCGATCCGATCGTGGTGAGCCAACTGCCCGAAGGAACGCCGGGGGCCGAAGATACTGAGCCGACCGCGCTCGGCGGATCGGCGGGTGCCGCTAGCCCTTATGACCGCACCCAAGTGGTACTCGCCGCCAACGAGACCCCCGCGGAGACGGATTCCGAGCCGATGGGAGCTCCTCCCACGCGGCGTTTTCGCGCCAGCGACAGTGACGACAATCCTCCGCAACCTTCCACTCGGTTTCGGCTCTCCGATTCCGGATCGTCTCCGGCCGCAGCCGAGAGCGAACCGACGGAAGCGGATTCCGCAGCGGAGCCTCCCCAACCAACACCCGCTGATGGCGCGGCCCCTCCGAGCCGCTTTCGTAAATTCCTTGCCGACTCGGACGCCCCCCCCACCAGTCCCGCGACGGTTAGTGTCTCAGACGAAGGAGACGAGCAGCCGGAACCGCAGCCAACCAGTGCCGCCGAGAATACGCCACGTCCGCGGTATGGATCGTACGGCGCAGGGGCCGCATCATCCCCAGCCATGAACGACGAGCAGCCCGCAAACCCAGAGCAAGAGGACGACCTGGAGACTCCGAGTCGTCCGACCGGCACCAGCGGATTTTCGGGCACAGGTCCGACGCCCGCCCCGATGCGATTTAGCGACTCCGGCGAAAGCCCCGCGGCGGCCGACGAGGCGCAAGCACCAAGTGGCCAGGCGATGGAGAACGAGCCCCAACCGGCGTCCGGGCGATTCGCCCAGCCCTCCGGCTCAGCAGCGGAGCCCTCAACTTCTGAATCTCCATCCCAGGATCCTCAGAGCGGTGGCTCCTCGCCACCGGCTCGATTCGTGGGAAGTGGTGGCGCACAGCCACCGACCGCTTCGCCCGGAAGATTCAGCACGGAAAATACCAGCGGCGGGAACAACGCCATGGGAGGACCTCCTCCCTCCGCCATGACCTCCAGCGACCAAGGGACCGCGCCGCGAAGCTTTTCCGGCAATACCGGTTCCGCCCCTCCGCCACCCAGCACCGCGGGCGGCATGGCGGTCGCCGCGCGGCCGGGCGATGTCCGCTGGGAAGGGCACCTGACCCCTTCGCTCAGCTTGGAGAAAATTGCCCCGCCGGAGATCCAAATCGGTAAGAAGGCGACCTTCGAACTGGTGCTCCAAAACGTCGGCCAGGTCGAGGCGCGGCAGGTGGTGGTCCGAGACATGGTCCCGGCCGGAACCAGTTTGGTGAGCACTTCACCGGAGGCCCAAGCGGCCGCCGATGGGAGCCTCGTCTGGCAGATCGATTCCCTTTCTCCCGGCGAGAAAAAGCTACTCAAGATGGAGCTGATGCCGGAAAAAGAAGGGGATGTCGGCAGCGTGGCGACCGTGTCGTTCGCGACAATGGCCTCCGTCAAAACCACCGTGACGCGGCCCCGGCTGAGCATTCAACAAGATGGTGCCGCGAAGGTATTGGTTGGCGATCAACTCCGGATCGCGATCACGCTTAACAACCCCGGCACCGGCCCGGCGACTGGAGTCGTCATTGAAGCGAATGTCCCCAGTGGATTCACGCATCAGGCGGGGAATGAGCTGGAATTCGAGATCGGCACCCTCAAACCGGGCGAAACCCGCCAACTGGAATTGAATCTCACGGCCGCACAAGCCGCGCGGACGGTCAACCGCTTGGTGGTCCGCGCCGATGGCGACTTGCAAGCGGAGCATGAGTTGGACCTGGAGGTGATCGCCCCGCAACTGGAGGTCGCGATCAACGGCCCGACGATGCGGTACCTCGATCGACCGGCCAAGTACACGGTCTCGGTCACGAACCCGGGGACCGCCCCGGCCCAGGCGATTGATCTAGTGACCCAGTTGCCCAAGGGGCTGCAATTTGTCGAAGCGAACAACGCCGGCCAGTACGATTCCGCCAAGCACGCCGTGCTGTGGAGCCTAGAGGAACTTCCGCCAGGTCAGACCGGAAACGTCGAACTGGTGGCCCTGCCGATCGAAGCGGGGGACCATCGTCTGTTAGTCGAAGGGACCGCCAAGATGGGGCTGACAGCCAAAAACGAGTCGAGCGTCAAGGTGGAAGGACTCGCCGCCATCTTCTTTGAAGTGGCCGACCTAGCCGATCCGATTGAAGTGGGCAAGGAATCGACCTACGAGATTCGCGTCGTGAACCAAGGTTCGAAGGAAGCAACCGATGTCCGCGTGGTGGCCCAGTTGCCCGCTGGCCTCAGAGGCATTAAAGCGGACGGGGCGACGCGGGGCGTGATCGAAGGACAACAGGTCATCTTCGAGCCGGTCTCGCGGATCGAACCGAAGGGAACCGTGCAGTTCAAGATCCAAGTCCAAGGCATCGCCGCCGGAGACCAACGAACCATCGTCCGGGTCTCCACCCAAAGCATCCAAGATCCAATCACCAAGGAAGAAAGCACCACGGTGTATTCGGACTAGAGGCGGTAGGGTGGGTGGAGTCTTCGGAACCCACCATCGCCAGCCAATTTTGGGGTGGCAACCCTGCCAGGGTTCAAACAAACCTCGGCAACCTACGACCCAATCCGCGCCCGCAATTCGACCCGCGCACCAATGGTGGGTTACGCCCTATCGGGCTTCACCCACCCTACCTTTCGCGACTTACTCGTGCGGGTAGGTCATTTTCCAGGGGTCCAAGGCGTCTTCGAGCGCCGCGGGGTCGATTTCGCCTTGCTCTTGGGCTAGTTCCCGGATCGTCTTACCGCTGGCGAAGGCTTTTTTGGCCATCGCGGCCGCTTTGTCGTAGCCGATCAGCGGGTTGAGGCTGGTACACATCGAGAGACTTTGCTCTACCGCGGCGTTGCACTCCTCTTCGTTGGCTTCCATCCCTTCCACGCAGAACTCGACAAAGGCGTTGCACGAGTTCCCCAGCAGGTGGATGCTTTCCAACGTGGTTTGGCCCATCACCGGCATCATGATGTTGAGCTGGAAGTTGCCGCCGGCGGCGCCGCTGAGGCTGATGCAACTATCGTTGCCAATGACTCGGGCCGCGACCTGCATCATGCTTTCGCTCATCACGGGATTCACCTTGCCTGGCATGATCGAGCTACCCGGTTGCCGCGTCGGCAGGCTGACCTCGAAGAACCCGCAGCGGGGCCCTGAGCCGAGCCAGCGAATGTTGTTGGCCAGGTTGAACAGTGTCGTGGCGATCGTCTTGAGCTCGCCATGACTGTGGACCAACGCGTCTCGGTTGGCGGAGGCCTCGAAGTGGTCGACTGCCTCGATAAACGGAATCCCGGTCCCCTCGGCCAAGGCCTCGCATACCTTCGCGGCGAACTCCGGATGCGTGTTGATCCCGGTTCCGACCGCCGTGCCACCGACCGGCAGTTCCAATACCGCCTGCTGGGCTAGATTGGACCGGGCGATCGAAAGCTCGATCTGCCGCGCGAACCCACCGAACTCCTGACCCAACCTCAGCGGCGTGGCGTCCATCAGGTGAGTCCGGCCGATCTTGATGATCTTGTCCCACGCTTCGGCCTTTTCCTTCAAAGCCGCGTGCAACCGGGTCAGCGCCGGCAGCAGGTGGTTCTCGATCTGCATCGCGACCGCGACGTGAATCGCCGTGGGGAAGGTGTCGTTGGTGCTTTGCCCCATGTTCACATGGTCGTTGGGGTGGATCACTTTTTTCTGCTCGAATCGGTCTTCCCCCAGCAGTTCGATCGCGCGGTTGCTGATCACCTCGTTGACGTTCATGTTGCTGGAGGTGCCGGAGCCGGTTTGGAAGACATCGATCGGGAACTCCCCATCCAGCTTCCCTTCACGGACTTCGATACAGGCCTCCAGCAGGACCTTGACTTGGGCATCAGTCAGCGGGTTTTTGCCACTGCCGGTCAGTTTACCCAGGTCGCGGTTGGCGATCGCGCAGGCATACTTCACCCAGCCCATGGCATGGATCAATGCGGGCGGGAGCGGCCAACCGGAGATCGGGAAGTTCTCGACCGCTCGCTGCGTTTGGGCACTGTAATAAGCCTGTGCCGGAACTTGCACGTCGCCCATCGAATCGTTTTCGACACGAAAATCGGCCATGATGTCTTCGCCTCTCAGCTTTGGGGGATACCGGACTCCCGGGTAAGATTGGTCGCAATTGATGACGACAACCATCCCCGTCCCAGGGAAACAGGTTCCCTGAACGAAGGCGGCCCGCGCCATCAATTGCCGCCTATCTTACCCGATGTCGCCCCGAGGCGCGAAGCGGGAGACCGAGGCACGGGGTGCGTCCCGGTTGAGTTTTAGGGCAGAACGTGGGTGCCATGCCCACGCCCGGAAAGCGTGGGCATGAGACGTGCGAACTGATCTTGTCTTCTCCGGAAAGCTCGGACGCCGTTTTGGGTTCTATTACACGGCGTTGCCATTGGAGGATTTTCCCGCCAAAAACCGGAGGGCTCGCGCCCTACCGCTTCTATTTTGCATTTTTGTAACACTTCAGCCGTCTGAAGTAATCGACCAAAATACGTCAAGCTGGGGAATTCAAGTGTGACCAGAGAACTCGCTAGCGTGCCAATGACAGCTTCGCTATTCGATTGCAGAACACCCAATTTAAGGCCAACTTCAGACGGCTGAAGTGTTACGCATTTTTCAATCTCCATTACTCATTTTCCAATAAAAGCGGAACGGCGCGAGCCGTCCGGTGAACTGCGAGTTGATGGTGCCTTATCGGGGAGGTTGGGACGCCGTCTCGGGTTCCATTTGGGCGGCGTTGCCGTTGGATAACTCACACTCCAAAATATGCCCACGTTTTCCGGGCGTGGGCATGGCACCCGTTGGCCTAGTGGAGAAAATTCTGACCAGACCGACCACTACCCGTTGATCAATTCACCTCCATTGGGATGCAATACCTGCCCGGTGATGTACGAGGAGTCCTCTGCGGCCAGAAACACATAGCAGGCCCCGCATTCGTCCGGCTGGCCGGCTCGGCCCATGGGGGCGTCGCTGCCGAATTCAGCGACCTTTTCCGCGTCGAAGGTCGCTGGAATGAGGGGCGTCCAAATTGGCCCCGGGGCGACGGCGTTCACGCGGATACCATCTTCGAGCAGGCTTTGCGAAAGGGACCGAGTAAAACTGACGATCGCCCCTTTGGTCGCCGAGTAATCGATCAACCCAGGGCTGCCTCGGTAGGCGGTGACTGAGGTGGTGTTGATGATCGTCGCCCCCTCCTGCTTCCGCAGGTGCGGCAGCGCGGCCTGGGTCATATAGAACATCGAGAAGATGTTCGTGCGGAAGGTCTTTTCCAGTTGCTCCTGGTCGATTTCCAGCAGGTCTTTGGCGACATGCTGCTCGGCGGCGTTGTTGACCAGAATATCTAACCGTTCGAATTTCTCGATTGTCTGCTTGACCGCCTCTCGGCAAAAGGCCTGCTCGCCGATATCCCCTTCGATCAGCAAGCAGATGCTCCCTTCCGCCTCGACCAATTCCTGGGTTTTCTCCGCGTCCTTGGTCTCTTCCAGGTAAACCACGCAGACATCGGCCCCCTCCCGCGCGAACATCACCGCCGTGCTCCGGCCGATCCCGCTATCGCCGCCGGTGATCAGGGCGACTTTGCCAGGCAGTTTGTCACTGCCTCGGTAGCCGTCCCGGATGACGCGGGGCTGCGACTCCATCTCATCCTGCCGACCTGGCTGGTGGGACTGCGACTGCGGCGGCTGGGGGCTTTTCTGTTCCGAAGGGCCTCGTGCTTTAGATTTGTTTGCCATGAGCTTGAGCCTTACACCTGAAGTAGAGTGGATCCATGAAAAATGAAAGGGCGTTACCGGGGCGCTAAACACCCCGGGCAACGCCCCTCGCGCGTATTTCAGCACTCGACAAGCCGTTTAGACGTTGGCTTCCACGTTGATCGCTTGACTCAACTTGGTCAGCTTGTCGTCGGCCGACTTTTCGTCCTTCATGTTGTCGCCGAGGAGCTTCTTGGCGTTGCGATAGCCGAGCAATTCCGCCCAGGTGCAGAGGGTGCCGTAGGTGGCGATCTCGTAGTGTTCCACCTTTTGGGCGGCGGCGATCATCATCGCGTCCTTCACATCGCCATCGGCCTCTTCCTTCAGGATCTCCTCACCCTCTTCAATCAGACCCGCCATCGCCTCGCACTTCTTGGCGCGGGCCGCTTTGCCGGTGTCCTCGAAGGCCTGTTCGACGCGTTCGACGTGCTGCTTGGTCTCTTCCAGGTGATGGCTAAACGCCTCCTTCAAGTCATCGGAGGTCGCCTTTTTGGCCATCTTGGGAAGGGCCTTGAGCAGTTGCTTTTCGGCGCTGAGCATGTCGCGCAGTTCTTCATAAAAGGCGTCCGCCAAAGTTTTCATCGCCATGGTTAAAAGCTCCAAAGGGGTGTACGAATTGAGAATTGGTTGCGGGCGAACCATCAATCGATTATGGCAACTCGCGTGCCGTGGGCTGAAAACGGGGGCGAGAGCAACGCTCGCGGAAGCCCAGACCGCGCAATTTGCCGAGAAAAAAAGGCCCCGTCCACAAGAGAAGGACGCACGCCGCGGTTCTCCGCAGGCGGCGGCGTGCGGTTCGGCTGAGATCAAGCTGATCAGCTAGCGACCAAATCGGGGTTGAGAAAGGGTGCAGCCCAAATGGATTTTCGCAAAGCATCTTCCGGGAATTGCTTGTCGGATATTAAGAATTTGAAACGCTAAGACGCGGAGGCGCAGAGGACTCTCTCTGCGATCTCCGCGTCTCCGCGTTTCAAAAAATGCGATTCGAGCGTGGTATAAGGCTGAGTCCCACCTTTACGCCAAAATCGTTTCGCGGCGGCGGTTGGGTGGCATCGGTGGATCATGCCGGACCGGCGGGGCGAAATCGCGGACCAGGCTGTCGTGATCTAAGTCGGCGATCGATGCCACAATCCGGTCCGGCATGAACGCATACCGCGCCAAGTCGGAAGTTTGCGTGCCGCCGCTGAGCACCAGGATCGTCTTGTACCCCATCTGCACGCCACCCAGGATATCGGTATCCATGGTGTCGCCGATCACGATGGTTTGATCGCTCGAAAGGTTGAGCTCCTTCCGCGCCGCCCGCAGCATCACCGGGCTCGGCTTGCCGACACTGAAGGCCTTGATGCCGCTGGCCGATTCCAGCATGGCGACAATCGCCCCACAGCCAGGCCGGGTGCCGGTTTGGGTGGGGCAGTTGGGGTCCATGTTGGTGGCGACCAGCTTAGCCCCACTCAAAATCATGCCGAGGGCAGCTTCAGCCATCTCGAAGTTCATCGAGCGGCCTTCCCCCACCACCACATAGTCCGGGTCTTTATCGACGATCGAATAGCCGTTGCTGTGCAGGGCGGTCATCAGGCCGCCATCTCCGATCACAAACGCGGTGCCGCGTGGTTTTTGGCTGGCCAGGAACCGGGCGGTCGCCATGGCGCAGGTGTAGATGTGGTGTTCCTCGACATCAATCCCCAACCGCTGGAGCTTCGTGACCACGTCACGACAGGTCCGCTGGCTGTTGTTGGTGAGAAACAAAAAGGGAATGTCCCGCTCACGCAGGTTGGCGATAAACCGTTCCGCCCCGGGAATCAACTGCGCGCCGCGATAGATGACCCCGTCCATGTCGATCAAGTAACCGTGCATACTCGTCCTCAAACTTTTCTGTTCCACGTGTTGGATGTTGGAAACGCGATGATGGGGACCTGCGGAAAGCCTCTTCTCCGCCGGCCCGTGCCATGAGGGAAATGCGAGTGGCGAGCCAAATTGAGGTTACCGGAAGCGCAATTTGAGATCAGTTGCGCCGGACCTAGGGGTTAGGGAACCAGCGGGTTCCCTGAATCCGAGGTGAAGGGAAGGTGATTTCCCCTTGACGGGGATAAAAGATTTATGAAGCGGGGAGATTTTCCCGTTAAGCACCAGCCAGGCCGCCCCGAATGCGCGATTTCCAGGCACTGCGGCCCCGAGCACATGGGTGGGCTTTAAGCAGTGAGCAATCTGAGACCGCCCCGTTTAGGGAAGGGAGAAGGCGGAAGGAGGAAGGATAAATGTAGCGACGCTCGCGCGAATCTTTACGTAGCCACGCTCGCGTAGAGCGTGGGAGAAGTGCGAGCACGGCCTGCCCTGCTAGCGAAGCGGGTAAGCAACTCCCCCACGCTTTTGGCAAGCGTGGCTACGACGCGCATCGCGGGGTTGCGAAGCGTGTCGCGTGGCTACACGATATCCAACCGCTTGCGGATCTCGAACTGGACCGCTTCCACGTCTTGGGTGCCGTCGACTTCGATGACTAGTTCCTTGCGGCGGAAGATTTCCAATACCGGCTTGGTTTTTTCGTGGTATTCAGCCAGGCGGTTGGCAAGCACCTCAGCCGTATCGTCCAAACGCTGGACTAGTTTGCCGCCGCAGATATCGCAGCGGCCTTCGATCTTCGGGCGGTGGTCGATCACGTTGAAGTCGACCCCGCAGTCCTCGCACAACCGCCGCGCGAGCACGCGTTTTTTGATCACGGCGTCCGGCACGATGATGTGGATCACCGCGTCGATGTCGTAGCTTTCCAGGAAGAAGGCGGCTTGGGCGGCGTTGCGGGGAAAGCCATCCAGGATGAACCCGTAGTTCCAGTCATGTTCGAGCAGTCGCCGCTGGACAATTTCCTCGACAATCTCGTCGTCGACTAACCGACCGGCGTTGATAATTCGCTTGATCCGCGCGGCCAGTTTCGTGTGGTTCTTGATATTCCAGCGCAGGATATCCCCGACCCCGATATGGACCAGATCCAAGTGCTGTTCCAGCAACTTGGCCTGGGTCCCTTTACCGGAGCCCTGCACGCCCATGAGAACATATTTATGCATGAGGGAACTCCCCTTCTCAAATTCAATCGCCGGATCGCCGCGGCACCGGTCTATGCCAAACGAGAGATTTTAATTGCGGGGCGCGGTCTGGCGAAACTGGCAAACCCCGAAATCCTGGGCACATTCCCAAAAAATCGGAGAGTCTTCCCGCGGAACTTCCGATTCGGCGAAGAACACCGGCACCGGTGGCGCATAAAAAAAGGCCTCCATACGACCAGCGTATGGCGACCTTTTGTAGTAAACCTTCGGCCAAAATGCGACGAGTGGAGTCGCTGCGAGAAGAGCGCGATTCTAGCGTGCACTTGCACTAGCCGTTTGTGAATCGGGCCCACGCAATAAATTGGTCCCTCTGCCGGAAAGTTCAGCCGAAGGTTTGTTTCGTCTGTCTCTTATTTTAACTCGATGTCGTCACTTTGGTAGTTCGACACCGAATTTTCTCATCGGCAAACGGGGCCGACAAGGTTGAGTCGTTTTCGGCCCACATTGTTTACCGCGAGGCTTTCGGAGAAAAGAGGCATCCGGCGGAATTCCCGCGATATTCGCGAGAACTTCGCTCAATTACTCCGTTTCAGACGAAGATTGATCGCTAGCAGCCCGCTGGGTTCGTTTCCGAAATTCGGTTTGCCACGTCTCGGACAGCTCGCGACAATCGGCTAGGAACCGCGCCGCCTCCAGGTTTTTCTTCTCGAAGTGAAATATCCGGTTGAGTCGCTGGATCGACCAATCGGGGTGGGGTCGATCGACGAGAATCAGCTCGTCCCCCTGAACCACCTCCCCCTCGTCCAGGACACGGAGGTACCAGCCCATTCGGCCGGTTTGGATGGCCCACACGGTCAACTGCGGCAGGTTCCACCGCCGCGCTAGTTTCCAGCAGGGCCGCCGCGGTTGCGAGACCTGCACGGTGGCCGAACCGACGTGGTAGATATCTCCTACGCAGACCAATTCCTCCGACATCTTCTTGATCGTCAGATTTTCGCCAAAGGCACCTGGACCGAACTGCTGTCGGTCGATCATCGACTGGGCCTCTGGCCGCCCTTTGAGCTCCTCTTTCCAGCGGCGGTAATGAGCGGAGCTATAGCAAAGGACCGCCTTGTCGCGGCCGCCATGGACTTTGAGGTCGGCCTGGCCATCCCCTTCCAGCCCCAGGTAACGCAGCGCGACCCTCTGAGCTACCGGGTGTTTATAAAACGCCGTGGTCCACGCCTTGTGCGCACGACCTCCATGAGTCTCCTCCGGAAGTTCCCGAGGCAGCCCGACCGCGATTTGTAAAATGGTTCCGCGCACCTGCCAAACACCCTTTGGAGAATTCACGTTGTGGCGATGGGGGGGACCTCTGGCCGAGCTCCCTCGCCGCCGCGCTGTCAAATTAGCCCGAGCTTAAGGTGCCTCTTCTGCTTGCTTCTGTTCGGTTTGAATGCCTGAAAAATCTTCCCACAGTCGCTCGGTTGTCTCTTGGTCGATCATCCCGCGATGGGCCACGAAACGGTATTTGGAAGTGTACGGCTGGCCCGGCCTGATTGCGAACGAGCCTTTCACCTGCGGCGTGAAACTGAAGTAAGGCTTATCCGGATGGAGCCGCACCGGTTGCGGGAAGCGGAAGTTCTCCGGATGGCCCATCACGGTGATCCCGCTCACCTCCCCTTCTAGCTTGCCATGCACGTCGACCCACCGTGGTGTTGTGTGGTTGCCATCGACCTTGGTTTTGCTGTCACTAGTCAGGAAGTCCCCCTGCCCCTTGGTCGCCCAGGCCCGAGCACCCCGAATCCCCAGGCCACCATAATGATACTCCAGGATCGTCAGCGGAGAATCGCTCGCACACCGCTGGACACTCGTGAGATCGAAGACGAAGGCATCCTCGTCGCGGTGAGCCACCACGTTCCACCGTTCGATCAGCACATCCTTCGGATTCTCCGGATCGGTGATATCGACATGGGCCAGCTCCACTTCCAGCCCGGCGAGGTCTTCCTCCACGAACTGCGAGACCATCCGGCGGTGTTCCACTTTCCCTTGCTGGAGGGCACTGTTCCAGAAGTCGATCTTCCGCCCCTCGAACTGGGTCTTGGTCCAGGGAAACATCAAGGCATGCTGGTGCATGTGGTCGGGCGGGAAATCATCGGTCAGCACCCGGCCCGCCGGATCCCAAATCGGATGGATAAACCCACTCCGGCCAAACCACGGTTTCGATGCATCCGGCGAAGGGACCAGCGCGATGTTGTACCTCAAAATCGGCCGCTCCCCTTGATACAGGGTAATCCGCTCCGGTGTTTCCTCCCACCGCAGCGGCTCCGCCGCTTCAAACCGCGCAGCGGGAGAAGCGGCCCCCCAGGCAATTAGGGTGAGGCCGAGCGCGACAAGTCGAATCGGAGAGATCATGGGGCACAAAGGAGGGAGGAGAATCGTTCGCATGGAGATGAGCAGTATAAGCGGTTATCGTTAACACACTTGCCAACGTCAAGCATTCCGCGGGAAAAGATTTCATTGAAAATAAAAGCGGAACGGGCGCGAGCCCTCCGGTCGTTTGGCGGGAGATTACTCCAACGGCAACGCCGTCTCGTGGAAGTGCGAGACGGCGTTTGGACTTCTCGGAAAAGGCAAAATCATCTCGCACTTCTCATGCCCACGTTGGAGGGCGTGGGCATGGCACCCGGTTTAATCCTCCACCGGCACAAACACCACCGCGTTGGCCACGACGTAACCGTTGGCACCGGCGTTGCTGAGGGTCACGCTGACTTCACCCTCTAGGTCGAATTTGCCGAGCGAGATGAAGATTTTGTCCACGTTGGGCGTCTTCTTCTGGTCGATCGTCGTCTCGTGAACCACCTTATTGCCTGACTTGATGACCACCGGCACATTCGTGGCTCGGTTGGGGTTGGGTGGGTAGGAGAGCCGCACCTCATATTTGCCGGGTGCCAGCTTCGCGGGAAACTCGATCGACTTTTGGCCCTGGCCACTGTTCTCGTCATGCACATAGCCGCTGCCGACGAAACCGCCAACCGAATCACTCATAAGCCAAGTCCCGGTCTTCTTGGCGTCGACTAGGTCGACCACCGTCCCCTTGATCGACTTTGGGTCCAGCCCCTTGGCCTGCCGGTTCGTCCGCGGCAGGTCGAGGACCTGCTTGTCGGCCAGCAAGCGCGATTCCAGTTTGGAATACTCGACATCTTGCACGGCGATCTCTTCGTCGATCGCCATCGCGGCCGCGGTGGCCGCCGATTGCCCCAAAATCATGAACACCGGCTCCATCCGGATCGAACCAT
>JBBDIM010000183.1:0-70453 GCA_040880405.1 Pirellulaceae bacterium
CGGAAGTAATCGGACTCGTGGGTTTCGACCGGCTCGTTGTTGTGGTCGTAGAAGGTGATCGAGAGGTAGGCCCGATCGTAATTGAGTCCCTCGGTTTTGAGCCTCCCTTCGAGCACATAGCTAAAGATATCGCGGACGGCGATCGGCGGACTGTAAACGGTAGCCGCCCCGCCGTTGAGCTGCATCCGCAAACTGTGGTCACCCACGGCCGCCTCGTCGTCGACAATCCCGATATCGATATAGCGAGGAAACCGCGGACCGCCCCGGCGAGTCCACTCGTCGGGCCATTGATCGTAATTTTGATCGACATCCACGCCGAACTCGCAGGCGAACAATTCTACCGCCTCCGGGTGTCGCGCATCCAACGGCACTTCACCCGGGAGCGGGACAACCGACAGCAGCAGAAGCATGAGCAGCGATTGCATGGGAGGTGGGTACGGGGGAAAGCGTTCGATTCTCGGGGAAATTGACGCCTAGCGTGGCGTCTACAAGTGTTGCTTATCGCCCCGGGAGCGGGAGTTCGTTATCCTGGAAATACCTCACTCGTGAGTACGAGCGAGAGCCCCTTGGTCCCTACGACCGGACCAACCGGGTCAATCGACACGACTTACAATAAAAGCGGTAGGGCGCGAGCCCTCCGGTTCTTCGAGCAGGCGTCAACCGCCGCTCACCTATGAGAGAGGATTGCGGGTTTATGTTCCGTTTGGGACTTCAACTGCGAAGTTTACGGATGCCACTGCGGCAGGCGCTCAAAAAGGCCTCGGAATTGGGGGCCGATGCCATTGAGTTCGATCTGCGAAACGAACTGCGGCCTGAGGACATGTCGATCACCGGCATCCGGCACCTCAAAAAGCAAATGGCGGACTGGAACCTGAAAATCTGCGCCGCCAGCTACCCGACCCGTCGCGGCTACGACAATCCCGACGACCTGGACCGCCGCATCGACGGCACCAAACGTGCCATGAAGCTGGCCTACCAACTCGGCGCGCCGCTATTGGTCAACCATATCGGCACCGTCCCGGAAGACCCCACCTCCCCACGCTTCATTCAACTGAAGGAGGCACTGCTCGACTTGGGCAACTTTGGGCAGACCACCGGAGCGGTGCTCGCCGCTAAAACCGGCTCGGAAGATGGGGAGGACTTGGCGCGGATGCTCAGCCAACTCCCGGATGGCCTGATCGCGGTCGACTTCGACCCCGGGGCGATGATCATCAACGGATTTTCGGCCGAGGACTCGTTCAAAGCGTTGCATCAACACATCCGCCACGTCCGCGGCAAGGATGGTGTCCGCGATTTGGCTAGGGGCCGAGGCCTGGAGGTGCCCCTAGGCCGCGGCACGGTCGACTTCCCGCTGCTGTTGGCGCTGCTCGACGACATGCGGTACTCCGGCTACCTGACCGTCGAACGCGAGCACCCAGAACACCCGGAAGAGGAACTGGGGAATGCGCTGGCGTACCTCCGGGAAATCCAACGGGCTTGATACGACGAGAATGGATCGCTGTGAGAAAAAGGGGTCAGGACTCTTTTTAATTAGATGCGCACCAATGGATTACGGGTTATTAAAAAGAGTCCTGACCCCTTTTTCTCACCCCGCCGACCATTTGGTAATTCCTCTTTGCCTTGATTGGACCTACGGTTCATAATGGAAACGATGCGGTTTCCTGGTCCCATTACGGAGTCGATGCTCATGTCCCTTGCACGTCCGATCTTCCGATTTCGCTCCGCCCTGCTAATGATACTTGCCGTGGGCGTTCTCGCCGGACAACACACCCCGGCGGCTATGGCCCAGGAAGTACCGGCCCAGGACGACGCGGCAAAACCGGCGGACGAGAAGATGGCCGCCAACTACAAGAAATTCGAGCAAACCCTCTCCGGTGTGGCCTTGGTCGGCAGCTTCACGATCGTCGGCAAGGATGTCCCCGCCAAGCCGGAGCGGTACGAGATCCGGAGTGTCCGCAAGCTCGATACCGGCGACGTCTGGCTGTTCCGCGCGCGGATCAAGTATGGCGATAAGGATGTGGAACTCCCCATGCCGCTGGAAGTGAAATGGGCCGGCAACACGCCGGTCATTTCGCTGGATAACGTCACCCTGCCTGGCCTGGGGACCTTCAGTTCGTACGTGGTAATCGACGGCGACAAATACGCCGGCACCTGGACCCACGGCGAAGTCTCAGGGCACATGTTCGGCCGGATTGAGAAGCTGAAAGACGACAAAGGGGAGTAGCGCGGTCGGCACGACCGATATAATCGGAGCGTGATTGCGGGTGATGCTTGGCAACCTAGACTTGAGGGCCAACGACCCTTTAGGATGTGACCCGTTTCGCGCTCGCTTGTCTCACACGGTATTCGGCATGGTTTGGCTGTTGGTGTTGACGTTGGTTCATCTGCCCGGGCAAACCGGCAATGCACCACCGGATCGCGCCGAGCTCGACGCCCAATACGCCGCCCAACTGGAATCGCTCGCCGCGAAATGTGACGAACTCAAACTTCCGGAACTCGCCCAAGCTACCCGTGACTGGCGGGTTTCCGCCCCCGCTGATCGCAATCTGCTGTACATCGCCCCGGAAGCCGATCCGCTGGCGATCGACGAATCGGCTTCGGACCTGACCAAGTTCTGGCACCAGCGTGTGTCTCAACTGCGAGAGGCCCAGGCCGAGCGTTTGTTCGCGCTTGCGCGAGCGCAGCTCGACGCCGGATTTGCGCCGCTCGCTTATCAAACCCTGCACGAGGTCCTGCGAGAAAACCCTGACCATGCCGAGGCCCGGCGGATCTTGGGCTATCGACAGGTCGGAACCGATTGGCGTCGACCAGGGACCACCACCAAGGTGACCCAGCCTCGGCTGGCCCATGCCCGGCTAGAGTGGCCTGGGGGGAGTTATTGGCAGATCGAGACGCCCCATTTCGAGGTCACCACGAACCTAAGCGAAGCGGAGGGACTGGAACTGGGGGAGGAACTAGAGCTGGTTTACTCCGCCTGGGAACAGCTCTTCTTTTCGTTTTGGAGCAGCCCCCGGCAGTTGACCAGTTACTTCGAAGGGGGAATGCCGAGCGCCAGCCGGCGGAAATTCAAGGTGGTCTACTTCAAGACCCGGGCCGAGTATGTCGGCTACCTGGAAAAGACCGAACCGCGGATCGGCATCACGCAAGGGATCTACCTGTTCGACCAGCAGCAGGTATTTCTGTATCACAATACAGAGGCCCACGACCTGCGGCCCAACTGGTATCACGAGGTGGCCCATCAACTGTTTCAAGAGTACCGCACCGCCCCCGGCGATGTCGGGGCGAACGCCAACTTCTGGATGGTGGAAGGGGTGGCCCTCTACTTTGAATCGCTGCGGCCGTTTGAGGGTTACGTGACGCTCGGCGGGATCGACGCCCGGCGGTTACAGTTTGCCCGGAACCGAAAACTGGTGGGGGACTTTTACGTGCCGCTGGCCGAACTAACCGCGCTCTCGCGGAGGGAACTGCAACGGGACGAGCGAATCAGCGCGATCTACAGCCAAGCAGCCGGGCTGGCCCATTTCCTGATCGATGGCGATAACGCCCAACTCCGCGAGCCGATGATCGAGTACCTGAAACTGATCTACCGCAAGCGGGACGATCCCCACAGCCTGGAAAAGAGCGTCGGTGTCCCCCTGCCACAGCTCGACGCGTCGTACGCCAAATTTTTGGAGGTCCACGACGCCGATATCCTGGCCCTCCCGGCAAACCTACCCACGACCGACTTGGCCCTGGCCCGAACCGCGGTAACCGACGCGGCATTGCGCCGCATCGGGCAACTCAAAAAACTCCGCTGGCTCGACCTGACCGGCACTCGAGTGACGGACCAAGGGATTTCCGAATTGGCGGAGCTGGGTAACTTGAACGATCTCAGCCTAGCCGCCACCGTGATGACCGACGAGTCGCTGGCGACCATCGGCAAGCTGACCCGTCTGGAAGAGCTCGACCTGAGCGGCACCCGGGTGACCGATGAGGGGTTGCGTCACCTGCGGGGGCTGACCGAGCTAAAGATTCTGCGGCTCGCGGCGACTAGAATCGGCGACGCCGGTCTGGCTCATTTGGCCGAGTGCCGCAAGCTGCAGATGGTCGACGTGCGGCAATCCCAAGTTACCCCGCAGGCAGTCGAGCGGCTCCGCCAAGCAGTGCCTGGGGTGGAGATTCATACGGCCGGGCCGTAAAATCGGGGGCTAGATTGCAACTGGCCGTGAAAAAGGGGTCAGGACTCTTTTTAACAACCCGTCATCCATTGGTACGCGTCTAACTAAAAAGAGTCCTGACCCCTTTTTCACTCCTTCCCTCCGCGAACAGGTCACCAAGACGATGCCACCAATGCGCCCCTGGATTCTTTCCGAAGTGAACTACGGCTACGTGAAGGAGCACCCCTACGAGGTGGCCGTCTTGCCGCTCGGTGCGACCGAACCGCACAACTTGCATCTGCCGTACGGGACCGACCATTACGAGGCGGACCTGATTGGTAACGCCATGTGCGAATTGGCCCACAACCAAGGGGCCAGCGTCGTCCTCTTGCCGACCATCCCCTACGGCACCGAGACCAACATGCGGCAGTTTCCGCTGGCGATGAACGTGAACCCCACCACGTTGTTCGCGATCGTAACCGACCTGGTCGATTCCCTGGTCCAAAGCGGAATCCGCAAGGTGGTGCTGCTCAACAGCCATGGCGGCAACGAGATGAAGCCGCTGATCCGCGAGCTGTACGGCAAGACCGAAGCCCAGGTCTTTTTGTGCAGTTGGTTCAAGGCTTTCAACGCCGAGGAATACCACACGGTCTTCCAGGCGATGGATGATCACGCGGGCGAAATGGAGACCTCGCTGATCATGGCGGCCCATCCTCACTTGGTCGCCACCAATGACGATGGCACCTTGAACGCCGACTCCGGCGAGGTCAGAACCTCGCAATTCGAAGCGGTGGACAAGGGCTGGGTTTCGATCACCCGGCCATGGCACCTCCTCACCACCAACAGCGGCTCCACGAACCCCCATGCGGCGACACCGGAAAAAGGACAGCAGTGGGTCGAGTTTCTCGCGAACCGACTGGCCCCGTTCCTGGTCCAACTCTCAGCGGCCGAGGTGGACGACCAATTCCCCTTCCAATCGGCCGGCAAGTAGTACCCAAGCGAAGCCCTAACCTTTGCCGGTGGAACGATTTGCCACAAAATGATCAATCGGCGGGGCCACCGCCGATTGACCCCAAGCCGCCGTCTGCGTAGACTAAGTGGCTCAACCTATGGTGGGTATAGCTCAGTTGGTTAGAGTACTAGATTGTGAATCTAGGGGTCGAGGGTTCGAGTCCCTCTATCCACCCTTGGTTTTTTCTTTGGCGGGGCGGCGTTTCTTGTTGCCCCGTGGGTTGGTTAGGTTCGTTAACGGACCCCAAAATCGGGTCGTTCAACGATCGATCTCCCCAACAAGCTTCGGTATCGCTTCGGTCGAACGCGCCGACTCAATGTCGATCGTCTCGCATATGCTGTTCAGCATCTCCAGGTTCTCTTCGGCCTGACTATTGACGAGATCAGAGGATCGATACAGGAACCGGCACCATCTCTTGTCGAGCAAACGGCTGGAGGTGATCGAATGCAGGACCATCGCGGAACTATTGACGCTTTGCTCTTTCGCCAGGTCGGCGTTTTGGAACAACACTTTTGGTGTGCCATTACCAATATAGATGTCACAGGTGATGTGCCGCTTCACGCCAAACGTGTCGCACTGGATGTTGTGGTCCGTCTTAAAATCGGATCGCTGGGCCACGCCGAGCCTTTTAAAGACCTTTCTACTTGCAGACTTAAGGGCTCGCTTCCGCGCGTGAGCGGTCGCAGGACCCCAACCAGGCGGGGAGACCAATTCCCGGAAAAGGGAATCGGCCGCCGTTTCAATCTGCGATTCGTGGAGCTTCGCGGCCACGAAACCTGAATCGACGACCAGGTAATTTCCATCCTGGGTGGAGAGCAGCGCATCGAGGCATTTTTCGCAAGAAACGTCCACGTCACCGCCCCGCTTATCGAGGATGACGCCGGCACTAACCATCTCCATCCAGTAGTCGACCCAGTCCTGGTAGTTTCTCCGATCAGATACAAACTTGGCGGCATCCGACGACATGAATCGGGCCGCGATCTTCCCTTCGTGCCATAAAAACAGACCAATATTGCGGGGTTCCATTCGCAATAAGTCCGGCGCGTATTTAACAAGCAGGTACCTTGGCTCGCTCATAACAGTAACGTCCAGTTCGAAATTCCGGTGAACTCTTTGCGGTTCATCTTAATGATCTCACGTAATTCGTTTTTTCGCCGCAAAAGAAAATCTCTCGCCGCGTCGACTTCAACTTTTCGCGCCCCCAGGTTTTGGGCGCTATCGCAAACATCCCCAATAAAGGTCTCCGGCATCGCGCGTATCCGGTCAAGCCAATATCCGAAATGCTCGTCTGAGTCGATCTCGTCGATTAGGAAATGGCGATTGCCACCTGTTGCCGATCCACCACCGATCCCCAAGCGATTAACCAGCGTACCGAGTCGTTCCGCTCCTTCATTCTCTACAATATGGAGCAGCGTTCGATCATGATCAAATAGGAATATCTTCGTTGGCTTCCGCCGATCGTCCACCTTTAAGTTTCCCCGATGTCGATCGGAGTTGGCAACCAAAATATCAAAGAGGGTAATCCCGGTGCATAGCCGGGGCAACGCCTGCCACAACCCCCTGACATCGCTTATTGGCGGAGTAGTGTCTCCTGAAAACTTGATGGAGCCGAACATCAACGTGGCCCGCCCACCATCCTGAAACAAGCTAAACGCGGGAATCGGCAAATGGAGGAACCAAGCGATATTCGCCGAGACCCATTCATTGACGATCACGTAAGGGTGAGTGGAATTATCCTTGCCAATCCCTTCAACACGGAACGTCCAACTATCGTTGACCCCATCCGATTGCTCGAATCTCTCACGTGAGACAATGGGTAATCGCAGGCTCATGCGGCTGGCTCGATACTGTTATTTTGTACACTTATCGCATAAAGTCAAACGCTTTAAGACACCCCTTACACCATATGCGATCGGACATCTTGGATGGGGCGATACACCCTCATTGTGGTGGCCATCAATTTCGTTGCAACCGTTTCAGCGGCAATAGGACCATTTAGTTCGGAAGGGTGAAAAAAACCCACGATGCCCCCTGGTCCTCAGACACCACCGCGCACAAAAAAGCACTCCAGCCTTCAGGCCAGAGTGCTCTTCATGTTTTCCACTCGCAAAGCGTGTACTACGCCTCCGCTTTGGCCCGAGCTTCGCGTAATCCTCGGCTGAGGATGTCTCGTAGCAGGGGCGAGAGGTCTTCGAAGGGGACCTTCGCGGGGGAGCCATCGGCGTATTGGAAGATGGCGTCGCGGGGCTTTTTGCCCAGGGATATTAGGGTGGAGCTAACGGTGCCCCACTCGCGGCCGTTCACCACCATCCCGGGTCGCCCTTGGGCGGCCGAGGGCCTGGCGAAAACCTTACTGGAGACGGCCAAAAACTTGACGGCCGAATCCAAGGTTTGTAGCGTTAGCAGCCGGTGAGCCAGTCGAACCCGCTCGTCACGCGGATCGTTCAGATCCATCCCGCCGATCAGGTTCAGGCCTTCTTCCAGCCGCTGGGCGTTGACATCGTCGCCACCATGAACGACCCAGCCACTCTCGGCGTCGGCCACAATGAAATTGACGCCGTCGTATTGCTCGGACGCCAACCCTTCCATGGCGATATCGACCGCCGCTTGGGCCGATTGGGCCCTCAGCAGTTCGCGACACAACAGACCCCGCGAACGGGGAACCGTGGGTCGGTTCATTTTGCGGCGATTGCAGCAGCCGACAAACAACCCATGCTGATTGACTCCCAACCAGGTTCCGCCAGCTTGCTGATCGATCCCGCACAGTGCTCGCGGTTTCCCCGATTGAATCGAGGGCGAGGAGGTGGGACGATCATAAAACTCTTCCCGGTTGGCAGCAACGAGAATAGGTGCTTCCGGCACCGATCGGTATTGAATTGCCAGTAGGCACATGTTGTAAAAGATCGAGGGTTAAAGGTAGGAGACTTGTTCCCCCCTGGTTACGACGCCAGGCGGACTCAATCTCTAAGAGTGTATTCTTTTTCCCGAGGTTCGACACCCTTTAATAGGGGGCAAGTACCTAGTTTTTTCCAATTTCCCGGTCCCGGGGCCTTTTCTGGAGGGATGTGGGAGGCTTCAATGGCGACCAAGTGGCCATAGACCGGACCCTAGGGGCCAAGCAATAATCTCACCGGAAGTAGGAAAAACAAGCGCCATGACAAAATTTTCCGCTGAAAACCCTGTCAAAATTGCTATCGTCGGGGCCGGAGCGGTCAGCGACTACCACCACGTGCCGGGGATCGCGATCGACCCGAGAGCCCGTCTTGTGGCCGCCTGCGATACCAGCCAGGCCCTCTTGGACCAACGCCGCGGCCCTTGGGCGATCGAGAAACTCACCACCCGGATTGAGGAAATCTGCGCGGATCCAGACGTCGACGCGATCATTGTCGCCACCCCCAACTTTACCCACCGTGAGATCTCGATTCTGGCCGCTCAAAACGGCAAGCACATCCTGTGCGAGAAACCGCTGGGCGTGAATGCGCAGGAAGTTCGCGAGATGTACCACGCGGCCCGCGACAATAAGGTGGTCCACATGACCGCCTTCACCTACCGCTTTGCTCCGGCGATGCGGTACATGCGTCAACTCCTTAAAGAGGGACAATTAGGCGAACCGCGACACTTCCGCAGCCAACGCTTTCTCGATTGGCCCGAGACCAGTTGGGGCTGGCGTCAATACAAGAAGACCGCCGGGGCGGGCGACTTGTACGACATGACGATCCACCGGATCGATTTCGCGGTCGACCTACTGGGACCGCTGAAAAGCCTGTCCGGCGCGGTGGCGCGGTTCGTGCCGCGGGATAAGACCGCGGATGGTCAAGCGTGTGCGCCGAGCGATGTCGATGACTGGTCGAGCCTGATCGGCGAGTTTGAGTCGGGCGCAGTGGGTGTCTGGGAGGGAACCACGCTCGCGAAAGGCTATCACCGCAACGGGTTCGGACACGAATGGGCCGAGATCAACGGCAGTGAGGGCTCCGCCGTCTACCAACTGCACGAGCCGAACACCATCCTCCTGGGAAAAACCGGCGACGACCTGAAACCGGTCCCGGTCCCGGATCAGTTTCTCAAGCCGGAAGGCTCGCCTCGCGATGTGAAAGTGGGTGAACCGGCCACGACATTCCGCTATGATTTGATCTGGGAATTCGTCTCCGCCATTTGCGAACAGCGGGAGGCGGTACCCAGCTTTTATGAAGGACTGGTGGCCCAGGTCATCGCCGATTCGGTGCTCCAGTCCCACGCCGAGCGACGGTGGATTGATGTTCCGGAAGAACCGCGGTAGAGAGGAAGAGACAAAAAATGTCGATGCATTCGCACGGTACCGGAGCCGTCAACCTGAGCGCGGAGGATCGTCTGCACTTTTTCGTGCGAAGTGCGCTTGCCAGTAAGGAACTGTGGGGCCTGTACGACGACGGGTGGGCCGAGATGAATGATGAGAATGGCAAAAAAGGGATGATGGTCTGGCCGGACCAAGCCACGGCCCAATTGATCGCCGACGAGCGGTTCCCCGGCTACGTGCCGAAACAGATCAAGCTCTCCAGCTTCACCCAGCGGTGGCTCGATAAACTGGCCCAACAGCGATTCAAGGTCGCGGTCTTTGCGACCCCGCTCGATGGGCCCAAGTTCGTGACCCCGGCAGAGTTGAAGTCGCAGTTGTCGTAAGTGCGGCGGGGTTGAACTTTGCTGAGCGGCGGGGTTCAACCCCGCCGTTCACAAGGGTGCCGCGAACCCATTGCGGGGGGTCGATTTCTGGCTGCTTTGTTTTATGTTATAGTGGGAAGGTTACTGGAACGGACTTTTCGCATCACTTTGATCCATGGCGACCGTGCAACCTAATCCCTCGAAATCGGCATCCGCCGCGAGTCTCACCCACGCGACCAATTCGGCGGATCGCCCCTTGCGGGGAACCTCCGGGCGGAGCCACCTCCGCAGTCTCGCCGGAATTCGGATCCTCGGCACCGGGAGCTATGTGCCGGAGAACGTCGTCCCCAACGAGGCCCTGTCCGGCTTGGGTTGCGATCCGGAATGGATTATCCAGCGGACCGGGATCCGGCAGCGGAGACATGCTCCACCTGGCATGGCCACGAGCGATATGGCGCTGGCCGCAGCCTTGGCCGCGCTGGAAAACTCCGGGACCTCGGCCGCGGAGATCGACCTGATTGTCGTCGGGACCTTCACCCCGGATAGTGCCACGCCGAGTGTCGCCTGCCGCTTGCAGGAGCGCCTCGGGATCAAGGCCGCCGCCCTCGATGTGAGCGCTGCGTGTGCTGGGTTTGTCTATGCCCTGGTGACCGCGTCGCAGTTTGTGCATAGCGGAACCAGCACGCGGGCCTTAGTGGTCGGGGCTGATCTACTCTCGCGGATCGTGAACCCCGGCGATAAGAAAACTTACCCGTTGTTCGGCGATGGCGCGGGGGCGGTGGTTTTGGGGCCGGATCCGAAATCCCCTGGCTTTTTGTCCTACACCCTGGGAAGCGAAGGTGAGGGGGGCGAACTGCTGTGTATGCACGCCGGGGGCTCGCGCGAGCCGATTACTGAAGAGTCGCTGCGGCTTGAGCGGCAGTTCCTGCACATGGATGGCCGGAGCGTGTTCAAGTGGGCGGTTCGGTTAATCGAAGATAGTATCGCCGACGTCTTAAACCACGCCAACTTGAAACCGGACAATCTCTCGCTGGTGGTGCTGCATCAGGCCAACGTCCGGATCATCGACGCCGCCTGCGAAAACCTCGGCTTCGCGCGCGAGAAGGTGCTGGTAAACCTCGACCAATATGGCAACACCTCCGCCGGGAGCGTGCCGCTGGTGCTAGACGAGGCGAACCGCGCCGGACGAATTAAACGAGGCGACAAAGTCCTGATGTGCGGCTTCGGGGCGGGGCTTTCCTGGGGTACCGCGATCTTCCAGTGGTAGCGCCTCACCGCCCGGTTTGATACCACGTGAATCCCATCGATTGCTGGAAATGCGGGGTTAAAGTTCGTTTAAGCAGCCTTCCTGTGAACTCTTCTCGCTGCGTAAACCTTATCCCAATGCAGACTTATGCCTCACCCTTACCCAATCCGAATTTTCCGGGCGAACAATAGAATTGCTTTGACATCGCCGATCGATACGGATATCATCACTCTTTAGTGTCGTGTTGTCGCGCCTGCCCATTGAGGTGAGCTTGCCGCTCGGCACCCTGCCCGCCCCAAATCCCCGAAATTTGAAGCGAACGTTAACCCGCCTTCATCGCGTGGTTCCTGCTAGGGACTTCGCTATCGTGGCCATGTGTGGAACCTGTTGTACTCCCGTTCAACCCTTGCGCTTCACCTGAATGAGTCGACGGAAGTTTCCATCAAGAACCGGCGCAGCCCATGGCTGTCTCGGTGTAACCTTTCCCGCTTTTTTGTCATAGCCAGTTACACAGGGTCCGATTTATTACCGGGTCCGATTTTTTGCCGGATGGGAGATGCGATATGAATTGCAAGGGTAGTCCAGTCAGTCGACGTGGCTTTTTAACCGTAGGTGCCTTGGGAGGCCTGGGTCTCTCGTTAACGGACCTGCTGAGGGTTGAAAGCGCAAAGGCCGAAATTCAGCAATACGACCACATCGCCGCCAAGGCGAAGAGTGTCATCCATATCTTCCTGCCAGGCGGATTGGCTCACCAGGAATCGTTCGACCCGAAGCCGTATTCTCCGATTGAATACCGCGGCGAGATGAAATCGATCAAGACCAATACCGGCGAAGTCTTCTCGGAGACCCTGCCGCACACCGCCAAGCTGGCGGACAAGATCGCCGTCATTCGTTCGATGACCCATGGTGAGGCCGCCCACGAACGGGGCACGCACAACATGTTCACCGGGTATCGTCCCAGCCCGGCCCTGAAGTTCCCCAGCTTCGGTTCGGTGATTAGCCACGAGTATGGCCCGCGGGAAAACCTGCCCCCTTACGTCTGCATTCCGAACCAGCCGAACGAGTACGCCGGCACCGGCTACCTCAGCAGCTCGTTCGCCCCGTTCTCCCTCGGATCGGACCCGGCCAACAAAGGCTTCAAGGTTCGCGACCTGTCCTTGCCAGGCGGGGTCGATGACGAGCGGTTCTATCGCCGCCGTTCCGCCTTGGAAGCGGTCAACTCCCACTTCGCGACCAAGACCCAGGCCGACAACGTCGGGGCGATGGACACCTTCTACGAGCGGGCCTACAGCCTGATCAGCTCGCCCGATGCGAGAGAGGCGTTCAACATTGACGCCGAACCGGACAAGATCCGGGACGAGTATGGTCGCAATCAGGCGGGCCAGCGGATGCTGATGGCCCGGCGGTTGGTCGGAGCCGGCGTTCGGATGGTCTCCATGACCTATGGCGGTTGGGACCATCACTCCAACGTCACGACTAGCATGAAGCGACTCATGCCTTCCTTCGATCAGGCGTACGCCGCGTTGATCCGCGATCTGGATCGCTCGGGCCAATTGGACGAGACGCTGGTCATCGTCTCCAGCGAATTCGGCCGAACCCCGAAGATCAACAAGGACGCCGGTCGCGATCACTGGCCGAAGGTGTTCAGCGTCGCAATCGCCGGTGGTGGCATTAAGGGTGGCTACATCCACGGTACCTCGAACGCGACCGCCAGCGAACCGGAAGACGATCCGGTCGGACCGGAGGATTTGGCCTACACCATGTACCACCAGTTGGGCATCGTGGCCGAAAAGGAACTAATGGCCCCGGGCGATCGTCCCATCGAAATTATCGATGGCGGCAAGTTGGTCAAAGAACTGATCAGCTAAGCCCCACGGCCGGCGATCAAGCAGCGGCACCCAAGCGGGATGCCCACCGCCATGGAAAGAGTCGCCTCGCCAATTTGGCTTGGCGATTTCATCCGGCGGATTAAAATAAAACCGAGACAAAAGTTTCGCCGCGCGGGGCCAAGGCCAACGCGGCGGAGTTTTCGATGGCTCGTGCCCAGTGCCATACTTAGGCTTAGGGCACGAACGTCTCGCACCCACCGCACTTTCCTTCCCTCCAAAACCTGGATGCGCAAGTCTATGAAACGCTATCAAGGTCTGGCCCTCGGATTGACGGCCTATCTGGCCGTATCTTTCTTGTCGGTCGTACAAGCGGCCCAGCCGCAGTTTAGTTCGCTTAAACCGTGGGGTTTCCAGCGGGGGACCGAAGTGGAGGTCACCTTCAGCGGCAACCGCTTGGCGGACGCCGAGGAGATCCTCCTCTACGAGCCGGGCGTCGAAGTGAAGAGTGTCGCGCCGGTTGACGACCGCAACGTCAAGGCGACCTTCACCGTCGCCGCCGATTGCAAACTAGGCCAACAGGCGATGCGGATTCGGACAAAGTCGGGCGTCAGCGAGGTCCAACTCTTCTATGTCGGGGCCCTGCCGATCGTCGAGGAAAAAGAGCCCAACAGCGATTTCTTCGAACCGCAGGCGATCGATCTGAACAGCACCATCCATGGCGTGGTGCAGAACGAAGACGAAGACTACTTTGTGGTCGAGGCCAAAAAGGGTCAGCGGATCACGGCGGAGCTAGAAGGCTTGCGGCTGGGCCGAACCTTCTTCGACCCCTACGTCGCGATTCTTAACGAGGAACGCTTCGAGCTTACCAAAAGCGACGACGCCCCGCTGGTTTACCAAGACTGTCTCTGCTCGATCGTCGCCCCGGAGGATGGCAAGTACATCATTCAGATCCGCGAAAGCAGTTACGGCGGCAATGGCAATTGCGTTTACCGGCTGCATGTCGGCACCTTCCCTCGGCCGCTCGGGGTTCATCCCGCGGGTGGCAAACCGGGCGAAGAGGTGCAAGTCACCTGGCTCGGCGATGTCGCGGGCGAGCAGACCGCCACCGTCAAGCTGCCGACCGAGGAAGGGGTCTTCGAGTACTTTCCCGCAGACGAGCAAGGCATTGCCCCCTCTCCCAACCGGATGTATGTGGCCAATGTCCCCAACGTCTCGGCCCAAGTGCCCAACAACACGATCGAAACGGCGACCGTTATGGAGGCCCCCGGGGCCGCCTTTGGCATCCTGAATGAAAAAGGGGAACAAAACTTCTACAAATTCACCGCCAAGAAGGATCAACAGTTCGACGTCCGGGCTCAGGCTCGCGATATCCTCCGTTCACCGCTTGATCCGGTCCTCAACGTGCTCAACGCCAAGGGGGGTAACGTCGGCGGTAACGACGACAACGCCGGGAGTGTCGATAGCTACTACCGTTTCAAGGCTCCCGAGGATGGCGAGTACCTGGTGAGAGTCCAAGATCACCTCGGTTCCGGCAGCCCGATCCATGCCTACCGCGTAGAGATCGCGGCGATTCCGCAAGCGATCGCCGTAAGCATTCCGGAAGTTCAGCAGTATGTCGCACGGACCGTTAGTGTACCGCAAGGGAATTACATGGCCGCGGTCTTCTCCGCTCGGCGCGAGAATGTGGGCGGTGAGCTCCAATTCAACTTCGAGGACTTGCCGGAGGGGATCGAGGTCATCACCTTCCCCCTGGCCGCCGATCAATCGAACCTGCCGGTCCTGTTCCGGGCCAAGCCGGAGGCCCCACTCGATGGCAAGCTGACCAAGGTGACTGCGCGGTCGACCGATTCCAACGTCAGTGTGATGGGCAAGTTTGCCCAACGTTCGATGCTGGTCCGGGGCCAAAACAACCGCGACATGTGGGGGCACGACGCCGACCGGATGGCTTTGATGGTGACCGAAGAGGTTCCCTTCACGCTGGAAATCGTCCAACCCAAGGTGCCGCTGGTCCGGGATGGCTCGATGCAACTCAAAGTCGTCGCCAAACGGGCCGAGGGGTTCGAAGGGGAAATCTCGCTCCGGCTGTTGTACGATCCGGCCGGGGTCTCCGCATCGCGCTCGATTAAAATCCCCGCCAAAGAGAGCGAAGCCCTGATCCCGGTAACCGCCAACGGCGGCGCGGCGATGGGAACTTGGAAAATGACGGTTCTCGGCACCGCCCCGCACAAGGCGGGCAGCGTCGAGATCGCGACTCCGTTTATCGACCTGGAGGTCGCCGATCGCTACTTCGAATTGGCTTTGGGCAAAACCGCCGTGGAGCAAGGCAACGAGGTCCCGTTCGTGGTCGAAGTGACCAAGAAAAAGGACTTTGAAGGGGAGGCGGTGATGGAGCTTGTGGGACTACCCGCCGGCGCAACCGCCGAACCGCTCAAGATCACCAAAGACTCCGAAAAGGCGGTCTTCACCATCAAGACCACTCCCGAGGCGAAAGATGGTCGGCATAAGTCGGTGTTGACGCGGACCACCGTCATTGAAAACGGTGAACCGATCCTCCACACCCTAGGGACCGGCGAACTGCGGATCGACAAGCCGCGGCCCGCACCTCAAGTGGCGGCCGCCGACAAGCCGAAGGAAGAAGCCCCCAAACCGAAGGCGGAGGAGGCTCCCAAGCCCCTCAGCCGTTTGGAACAACTGCGACAAGCAGCGGCCCAGGGTGGCGAGTAAGCCTACCCAGCTAAACATCAAGGTGGCACCGGCGGCTCGTCCGGCGAGTGCGAATCACCCACTACTGTAAAAAACATACCAGACACATCCGACCCACCTCCGAACGGCTCATCCTTTGGGCCATGCGGAATTTCCCTCACAGGAGAGCTACCGTGAAACGTAACGGAATCGCTCGATTCACTACCGCCTTGGCCGTTGTCGTGGCACTTGTTGGCAGTTCGTGGGCCAACATCTCGCGGGCCGATAGCTCGATCAAACGAATCGATGTCTACCCACCCTCGATCGACCTGACCACCAGCCGCGATTTGCAGCGGGTGATTGTCGTCGCCACGCGGGAGGATGATGTCACGCTGGAAGTCACCAGTGAGGCGACCTGGAAACTGGCGGACGAGTCGCTGGCGGAGCTCGCCGGCAACATCTTGCACCCCAAGGCGGACGGCAAGACCACCCTCACGGTCGAGCACGCCGGTCATAAGGTCGAGGTCCCGGTCGAGGTGAAGCAGGCGACGGGCGACCGTGAAATCAGCTTCCGCCTGGATGTGATGCCGCTTTTGTTGCGAGCCGGTTGTAACACCGGTAGCTGCCATGGCGCGGCTCGGGGTAAAGACGGGTTTCGCCTCTCGCTGTTCGGTTTCGATCCGGCCAGCGACTACCACAATATCACGCGCGAGCAGTCGATCCGTCGCCTCAATCTGGCGATGCCGGAGGCGAGCCTCCTGATCGAGAAGTCGATCGGGTCGGTGCCGCACACCGGTGGTAAACTGTTCGATACCGATTCGGAGTACTATGCCACGATGATGCGTTGGCTCGAAGCCGGCGCTTTGGACGATCCCGATCCGGCCGCCGTCCCGGCGTGCGAGAAGATCGAAGTCTACCCGCCCAAGGCGGTCCTGGAAGGGGAAGACGCTCGGCAGACCTTCACCGTGAAAGCCTTCTACGCCGATGGCACCACGCGTGACGTGACCAGCTTGGCGGTCTTCTCCAGCAACAACGACAACTCCGCCACCGCCGAAAAAGATGGCTCGGTAATCGCCGGCAAACGGGGCGAGGCTTTCGTGATGGCTCGGTTCGATACCCACACGGTCGGGAGCCAGGTCATCGTCCTGCCCAAAGAACTTGATTACGCAAAGCCGGAGATCGTCGGCAACTACATCGACGAACTGGTCGGTGCCAAACTGCACAAACTGCGGATGACCCCTAGCGGCCTCTGCAGCGACGAGGAATTCCTCCGCCGTGTCACGATCGACATCACCGGCATGTTGCCGACCAATGAGGAGTACCACCAGTTCATGGAGGACCCCGCGGACGACAAGCGAGCCAAGCTGGTCGACCGCCTGCTCCAGCGAAAAGAGTTTTCCGAGATTTGGGCGATGCGTTGGTCGGAACTGCTGATGATCAAAAGCTCCAACCAAGTGAGCGGCAAAAGCGCCTTTTTGTACAACGCCTGGTTGACGGAGCAGATTGCCAACGATGTCCCCTTGAACGAGATGATCCGCGATCTGCTGGGGGCCTCTGGTGGTACCTTCAGTAACCCCGCCACCAACTTCTACGAGATCGAGCGGGACACCCTCAAGACCTCCGAGAACGTCGCCCAGGTCTTCATGGGCATTCGTACCCAGTGCGCCCAGTGCCATAACCATCCGTTTGATCGCTGGACCATGGACGACTACTACAGCTTCGCCGCGTTCTTCTCGCAGATTGGACGTAAAAACGGCGAGGATTATCGCGAGAAGATCGTCTTCAACCGAGGTGGCGGCGGCGTGCGGCATCCTGTTTCCAATGAAAACATGACGCCGAAGTTCCTCGGTGGTGAGGAGCCCGATACCGCCGGCAAAGACCGCCGCGAGGTGGTGGCCGAGTGGTTGGTCTCCCCTGAAAATCCGTACTTCGCCACGAGCGTGGCCAACCGCGTTTGGGCCAGCTTCTTTGGTGTAGGGATCGTCGATCCGGTGGACGACATTCGGATCAGCAATCCGGCCAGCAACCCGGAACTGTTCGAGACGCTGGGCAATAAGCTGATCGAGTACAACTACGACTTCAAACGTTTGGTACGAGACATCTGCGCCTCAAACGCCTACCAGCGTTCGACCGTCCCCAACGACAACAACAAAACCGACACCAAGAACTTCGCCTACGCCCAGGTCCGTCGGATTCCGGCGGAACTGTTGAGCGACTGCCTGAGCCAAGTGACCGATTCGCCGGAGAAGTTCCGCGGGTTGCCGCTCGGTGCCCGCGCGGTGCAGATCGCCGATGGTCAGACCTCCACCTACTTCCTGACCACCTTCGGTCGATCGGAACGAGCGACGGTTTGCAGTTGCGAGGTCTCCTCGTCACCGACGCTGTCTCAGGCCCTGCACATGCTCAATGGCTCGGCCACCCAAGGGAAAATTTCCAATGGCAAGCTGGTCGAAGGTTGGCTGAAGGAAGAACTGACGAACGACGAGATCGTCGACCGGATTTACATCCGCAGCCTCAGCCGCAAGCCGACCGCCGAGGAGCGGGAAAAGCTCAATGCGATCCTGGCCGAGGACGAAAACCGGCAGCGGGGCCTGGAGGATGTTTTCTGGGCGGTGCTGAACTCGCGTGAGTTCGTGTTTAATCACTAAAAAATGAGAATCGCGATGAAGTCGGAATTGACGAAGTTGACCCTGACCTGCCTGTTGGTTTCCGGACTCGGGTCGCTCGCCCAGGCGCAAGAGGAAAAGCCCGCCGGGGATAAACCCAATATCAACTACGAAGATCACATCAAACCGATCTTCCGCGAACATTGCATGGTTTGCCACAACCCGGACGATGCCAAGGGTGGTTTTTCGTTGGGCAACTATGGCTCGGTGATGGAAGGTGGGGCCGGGGGTGAGGTGGTCATCGGAGGAGACCTTGAAAGCTCGCGGCTATACGCTTTGGTCACTGGGGCGGAGTCGCCCAAGATGCCACCCAATCAGGACTCCATCGCCGTCGCCAAGCTCGACACAATCAAGCAGTGGATCGAGATGGGGGCCCTAGAGAACAGCGGCTCCGTCGCTAAGAAGTCAAACAAACCGGCTATCGCCATGGAGGCGGGGGCCAGTATCGGCAAGCCGGAAGGCCCCGCTGCGATGCCGGAGAAACTATGGCGGCAACCGGTCATTCACACCCCCAGCACCGGCGCGTTGACGGCCATGGCCCATAGCCCTTGGGCCCCGATCGTCGCGATCGCCGGGCTCAAACAGATCTCCATTTACCAAACCGAGTCGATGGAGTTGCTGGGCGTGCTCCCCTACCCCGCTGGCGTTCCGTACATCCTCCGCTTCAGCCGCAACGGCGAGATGCTGATGGCGGGTGGCGGCCGAGGGGCCCACTCCGGCAGTGTCACCGTGTACAACGTTCGCACCGGCAAATCGCTGGTGACCGTGGGAGACGAGCTCGACGCGGTGCTCGCCGCGGACATCTCGCCCGACCTGTCGAAAATCGCCCTGGGCGGACCGCAGCGGATCGTGCGGATTTATTCCACCGCCGATGGCGAGCTGCTGCACGAAATCCGTAAACATACCGACTGGGTCACCGCCATTGAGTACAGCCCGGATGGGATTCTACTGGCCACCGGAGATCGGGCCAACGGCTTGTTTGTCTGGGAAGCGGAAACCTTGCAAGAGTATCTGAACCTGCAAGGGCACAGCGCCGGCATCAACAGTGTCTCGTGGCAGCCCGACTCCAACATCCTGGCCTCGGCCAGCGCGGATGGCTCGGTCAAGCTGTGGGAAATGCTGGATGGCAAAAACGTGAAAAGCTACAACGCCCATGGGGGCGGTGTCCAGTTCGTCAGCTACACCCACGATGGCCGGATGGTGACCGCTGGCCGAGACAAAACCAGCAAGGTGTGGTCCCCCGAAGGGAACGAGCTCAAGAAGTTTGAAGGCTTCACCGAACTGACCACGCGCGCGGTCTTCGACCATGAAGGGAAACGGGTCATCGCGGGGGACTGGGCCGGCACAATCAAGGCCTGGGATGTCGAAAGCGGCACCCATGTCGCGGACCTGACCGCCAACGTGCCAACTTACCCCACGCAAATCGAGCATCAGGCCACCCGTCTGACCGAGTGGCAACAGACCAGCGAAAAAGCGATTGCCGCCGCTGCGGCCGCTGAGAAATCGGTCGCCGATAAAGTCGCGCAAATCGCGGCGACACAAAAGTCCATGGAAGAGTCGAAAGCCAAGCTCGGCGAGACCAACAAGCAGATCGAGACCACCAAGCAGGCCCTCGCCCAGCTTGAAAAGCAAGTCGCCACGCAGGCGGACGAGCACACCAAACTGGTCGCCCAGATGGACGCTTGGCAAAAGGAAATGGTCGCCATGACCAGCCAGCGTGACGAAACCGAGAAGCAGCTCGTGGCGCTCGCCGCCAAGAAAACCGAACAGGAAAAGCAACAGGCTGAATTGACCACTCAGTTGACGGCCAAGCAGGCCGAACTGGCCACGGCGAGCACCGCACTGGCCCAATCGCAAGAGAAGGTCAAAGCGGAAACCGCCAAGCGGGATGAGCTGACCAAGCAGGTCGAAGCGGCCCAGACGAAGCTTAATGACTCGGCTGAAGAGGCGAAGGCCGGGGTCGCGAAGGAACTGGAGGAGGCCCAGGCCCAACTGGTCGCGGCCAACGCCGAGCTCGAAAAGTCGACCGCCGCCGCGGCCGCTGCCGAGAAAACCGTGGCCGACCACAAAGCGGTCGCAGACAAGCTAACCGCCTCGCTGGCCGAGACCAAAACGCAGGTGGAAGCGACCACCCAGCAACTAACCGCGATGACCACCGCGAAGGCCGAACTGGACAAGAAGATTGAAGCCCAAAAGTCGGTCGTGGCCGAGGGTCAAAAGAAAATCGAAGCGGCCCAGGCCGCGGTTACCACCTCCAAAAAGCAGCAAGAGGAAACCGGCAAGCAGCTCGCCAGCTACGAGGGGCAGGTCAAACCGCTGACCGAAGCGATCGCGAAGTCGGACGAGCAAATGAAGAAGCTGGCGGAGGAGAAAGGGAAACTGGATGCGGACTTGGCCGCCAAAAAACAAGGCATGCAGCAGGCCACCGCCAAGGTCGCCGATATCCAGGCCAAGCATGAGGCCCTAACCGCCGAATGGGCCGAGTTCCAGGCGTTGCCCGCCAAGCTCAAGCAGGAGGATCAACAGCTCGCCTCCAGTGTCGAGGCGATGCAGCAGAATATCGCCGCCGCCGAGGCCCAAATGGCCGAACTGGAGAAATCCATGGAGGCCAAGAAGAAGGCGGTCGACGAGCTGACCGAAAAACTAACCGCCGCCAAGGATTTGCTCAACAAAGACCGCTCGGCCAGCTCCGACAAGGCCAAAATGGCCCGAGAAGAGACGGAGAAAATGGCGGAAGCGGCGGCCAAGCTGGAAGCGCTTCGCGAGCAGCAACGCCTGCTGGAAGAGCTGTACCAAAAATAATCTGGTCGTTATTTGCCCAGACAACCTCTCGGGTGAGTCTAGTGGCTCTCGGGTGAGTCTGGTGGGCCAAACGATTGGTCGCTGGGTGCCATGCCCACGCCCTCCAACGTGGGCATGAGAAGTGCGAGATGATCAAGACTTTTCCGGGAAGATCGGGACGCCGGTTTGGGCTCTATCAGACGATAGTGCCGAGGCGACAGCTATCCCCTAGCGGCTTAAACAGTGAGTGAAGGCGACCAAGATTGCTAGTCGACTGAAGGTTCGTGGTCGGCGATTTCGCTGGTTGTTAATTGAGTTACCGGTGGAAAATAGGCCCACCAAAACATGCCCACGTTGGAGGGCGTGGGCATGGCACCCGATGAACTATCTGTCGCGTGCCACCGGGAATCTCTGACTGGACGGACCGCTAGATGTTCTCCACCCCCGATTTTTACGCGCCCTCCCCTTCACAACCAATCGCAGTAAGCTTGCGGTTGGTACCATCCGGGAAGTTTACCCCGACTTTACCTGTAAAACGATTCACAACGGGTGATTTTCGGCCTAAAATGGCTGCACGGCGTCAAGCCCTGCAAGGGGGCCAAGGTGGCCGTGAAAAAGGGGTCAGGACTCTTTTTACCAACCCGTCATCCATTGGTGAGCGTCTACCTAAAAAGATTCCTGACCCCTTTTTCACTCCTTCGCTTGAATTCGCCGACTCCTCACGCCTTATTCCAAATCCCTTTCGCGGCACGCCCCAGGGACAACGTTTTAAACCACGCCGAGAAACAACTGTCTATCCGCTAATCGAGAGACCCCAACACCATGCACACCCAGTTCTCTACCCGACTACTCCCGAACTGTCTCGCCCTCTTGGGGCTCCTGTTTGCCTCGGCCAGTCTCCCCGCTCAAGCCGAGGAGGATGGCTTCAAGGCGATCTTCGATGGCAAAACCCTCAAAGGATGGCGGGGTGACGACAAATTCTGGAGCGTCCAGGATGGCGCGATTACCGGCGTCACCACGCCGGAAAACCCAACCCAGGGGAACACCTTCATCTTCTGGGACCAAGGTGAGGTCGATGACTTCGAGCTAAAGCTCCAGTACAAGCTGATTGGCGGCAACTCCGGCATTCAGTATCGCTCGGTCGATTTGGGCAACTTTGTTGCCAAGGGATACCAGGCCGATTTCGAAGCGGGCAAGACCTACAGCGGCATCAACTACGAGGAACGGGGACGCGGCATCCTGGCCCAGCGTGGCCAAAAGGCGACCGTCACCGATGGCAAGGGCCCTTACGAGGCGGAGACCTTCGCCAAAAGCGAGGACCTGCAAGCCAAAATCAAACATGAGGACTGGAACGAATACCACATCATCGCCAAGGGGAACCACCTGACGCACAAGATCAACGGGCAGGTCATGTCCGAGGTGATCGACAAAGGCGAAAAGGACTCCCGCCGCAGCGGTGTGTTGGCCTTGCAGCTCCATGCCGGTCCGCCGATGAAGGTGCAGTTCAAAGATATCCAGCTCAAGCGACTGCCCCTGAAAGACAAGAAGAAGGTGGTCTTCGTCCCCGGTAAACCGAGCCATGGTTTCGGTGCCCACGAGCACATGGGTGGTTCGCGGCTGCTGCAAATCGCCCTGCAAGAGAACATGGAAGGCTTCGTCACCACGTTGTACGAAGGAGGCTGGCCCGCCGATCCGACCGCGTTTGACAACGCCGACACCGTGGTCGTCTACGGCGATGGGGGTGGCGGACACCTCCTGATGCCGCACTTAGACAAGTTCGACGAAGTGATGAAAAGAGGGACTGGACTGGTCCAGCTTCACTACGCGGTGGAAATCCCCGCCGGCAAACCGGGCGACCTGTTCCTCAAATGGATGGGTGGCTACTTCGAGGCGAACTGGAGCGTCAACCCGCACTGGGTCGCCAAATTTGAGAAGCTGCCGGAGCATGAAATCACCCGGGGCGTTAAGCCGTTCGAGATCAACGACGAGTGGTACTACCACATGCGGTTTCGCGAGAACATGGAGGATGTCACCCCCATCCTGACCGCTATCCCGCCGGAAAGTACCTTGGACCGCCCTGACGGCCCGCACAGTGGCAACCCCCACGTCCGCAAGACCAAAGGGCAACCGCAGCACTTGGCTTGGGCCGCCGAGCGGGAAGATGGCGGACGCGGTTTTGGGTTCACCGGCGGGCATCATCACTGGAACTGGGGTGACGAGAACTTCCGCAAGGTGGTGCTCAACGCCATCGTCTGGGTCTCGAAGGTCGAAGTGCCGGAGGAGGGTGTCACTTCTGATTCCCTCACGCGGAGCGACCTGGAAGGGATCATCGGCGGTGCCCCGCCCCAGCGAACCAGCTCTGCCGAAAAAAAAAAGCCCGCTGACCTAAAGGCGGCAACCTTTACCAGCCCCTTGGTCACCACCAAGACCCCGGGGCACCGGACCGAAATCGAAGTCGAGATCACCGGCGCGAAACAGCTTCACTTGGTCGTCAGCGATGGGGACGATGGCTACTCGGCGGACTGGGCCGCTTGGATCGAGCCCCGCTTGGTCGGCCCCGATGGTGAGAAAAAGCTGACCGAGCTGAAATGGAAAGCGGTCCAATCGGACTGGGGCGAGACCCATGTCGATCGCAACGCCGGTGGCCGCGGCCTCCGGGTCGCCGGAGAGCCGGTCGAGTACGGCATCGGCACCCACGCCAACTCGGTCATTACCTACGACCTGCCCCCGGGCTACACCCACTTCAAGGCGTACGGCGGGATCGATAACGGCGGCAGCGATCAATTCAACGGCCAGTCGAGCAGCGTTCGCTTCCATGTCTTCACCCAAGATCCTCGTCAGGCCTTGAACCGCAGCAAGGAAGCGGTCCGCGAACCGGAAAACGCCGTCGCCGGACTCGATGTCCACGAGAAGCTGGAAGCGACGCTGGTCGCCTCCGAGCCCGACATCACCAGCCTGACCAACATCGATATCGACCACCGCGGCCGGATCTGGGCCTGCGAGGTGATGAACTACCGCGGCAACAACGGCACGCGTCCCGAGGGGGATCGGATCCTAATCTTTGAGGATACCACCGGCGACGGCGTGGCCGACAAGATCAAAACCTTCTACCAAGGCCGCGATGTCGATACGGCGATGGGGATTTGCGTGCTGGGCAATAAGGTGATCGTCTCCGCCACCCCCAACGTGATCGTCTTCACCGACGAGAACGGCGACGACAAGCCGGATCGCAAGGAGCTGCTGTTCACCAAAACGGGTCAACCGCAGCACGACCACTCGGTCCACTCGTTTCTGTTCGGCCCGGACGGCAAGCTGTACTGGAACTTCGGCAACACCGGCAAAGCGGTTCATGACAAGCACGGCGAAGTGGTCACCGATTTGGCGGGCAACAAAATCATCGACAACGGCAAGCCTTACTTCGGCGGGATGCCGTTTCGCTGCAACTTAGATGGCAGCCAGATGGAGACCCTAGGGCACAACTTCCGCAACAACTACGAGACCACCGTCGACTCGTTCGGCACCCTCTGGCAAAGCGATAACGATGACGACGGCAACCGAGGCGTCCGCATCAACTACGTGATGCAGTATGGCAATTACGGCTATCTCGACGAACGAACCGGCGCCGGGTGGCGAGAGCCGCGCACCAACTGGGAGGAGGAAACGCCGGAGCGGCATTGGCACTTGAACGACCCAGGCGTCGTCCCCAACCTGCTCCAAACCTTCGCCGGTTCCCCCACCGGCATCTGCCTGTACGAGGGGGATCTGCTCCCGGTGGAATTCCAAAACCAAATGATCCACTGCGATCCGGGCCCCAACGTAGTCCGTGCGTACCCCGTGAAGAACGACGGAGCGGGCTACTCGGCCGAGATTGTCGAGATCCTCAAGGGGGTCCGCGATAACTGGTTCCGCCCGGCCGATGTTTGTGTCGCCCCGGATGGTTCGGTCTTCGTCTCGGACTGGTACGACCCAGGCGTGGGCGGCCACGCCCAGCGAGATCTGGACCAAGGTCGGCTGTTCCGCGTGGCCCCTAAAGGGGCGAAGTACGACGTGCCGAAGTTCGATTTCGACACGATTGAAGGGGCGATCGCAGCCCTGAAAAACCCGAACCTCTCGGTTCGCTACATGGCCTGGACAGCGCTGCACGCCAAACAGGCGGAAGCGGAACCGGCGCTGCGAGAGGTCTTCAAATCGGCCGACGATCCTCGGTACCGAGCCCGGGCCTTGTGGCTGCTGGGCAAAATGAAAGACCGGGGAGAACATTACGTTTCCCTCGCCCTGGCCGATGGCGATCCCAACATCCAGATCACCGGTTTGCGCCTGGCCCATCAACTGGGGCTGCCGCCGCATCAGGTGGTCGCGAAAGTAGTGAACGATCCTTCACCGCAGGTCCGCCGCGAGGCGGCCCTCACCCTCCGGTTTGATAACAGCCCCGAGGCGGCCAAGCTCTGGGCCGAACTTGCCGCGCTGCACAACGGTGAGGACCGCTGGTACCTGGAGGCCCTGGGAATCGGGGCCGAACTGAAATGGGACGCCTGCTTGGACGCCTTTTTGGCCAAGGTGGGCAACAACCGCAACACACCCGCCGTGCGGGACGTTATCTGGCGGAGCCGGGCCGAGCAAACGCCGCAGCTTTTAGCCGAGATCATCGCCGATCCGTCCGTCCCGGCGGACGAACTGCCCCGCTACTTCCGGGCCTTCGATTTCCAGGAAAACAAGGCTAACGTCACCCAGGTGTTGGCCGACCTGGCCTTCTCCGGTGCGATCCGCGCAGACGCCGAGGGGCTGATCCTCAGCGAATCGGTTGGTCGACTGCAAGGGTTTGATATTGGAAAGAATTCGCGCCAACGCGAGGCGATGGAAAGCCTGCTCAAAAAGCTGGCGGGCACACCGCAATTCGTGCAACTGGTCGATCGATTCAACCTCCAGGACCAGTACGCGGAACTCCTGAAGCTGGCAACCGAACGGCCCGACGATTCCGTCGGTGTGGCGGCCGCAAGGGTCCTAGTCGAAAAACGCCAGGAAGAGATGCTCCGCAAGGGGCTCGCCGATTCCGACGTCCAAAGAGCCACCGCCTTGACCCAAGCCTTGGCCAACAGCGCCACCGGTGGGGCCAATGGCCTCATGTTCGAACTACTGGCCGATAGCGGCAAGGACATCGAACTCCGCCGGGTCGCCGTGAAGGCACTCGCCGCCAACCGAGGCGGAGCCGAGCGACTGATCGCCCTGGCCAAGAAAGGGGAGCTAGAGGAGGACCTCAAACAGGCCGCTGCCGCGCCCCTTTCGACCGGCGTCTGGAACGATATCCGGAGCGAAGCGGCCAATCTGTTCCCCCCTCCCCCGGCGAAAGACAACCAACCGCTGCCCAACCTGCACGCGCTCGTTGGCCGCCGAGGAGACGCCACCAAAGGCAAAACCGTCTTTGATACGACCGGCACCTGCGTCAAGTGCCATATCGTCGGCGAAGCGGGCAAAGAGGTCGGCCCCAACCTGACGGAGATCGGCACCAAACTGAGCCGCGAGACCCTCTACGAATCGATCCTCTTCCCCAGCGCCGGCATCAGTCACAACTACGAAACGTTCGCCGTCCTCCTAGATAGCGGCACCGTAGTCACCGGCCTGAAAACCAGCGAGACCGACCAAGAGGTGAAAATCAAAGACGCCGAAGGCCTGGAACGCGCGTTCCCCAAGGCGGAAATCGAAGAAATCCGCAAACTCCCCGTCTCCCTGATGCCAGCCGACCTCCAGCGCACGATGACCGTGCAAGAGCTGGTCGACGTGGTGGAGTATTTGGGAACCTTGCGGAAGTAGGTTCCAACTTGAAGCAGCCATCTCTGAACCTGTTTTTAGCCGCGGATTAACGCGGACGGGCGCGGATCGCAAGCGAGTAGAACGGCGAATAGCGAACAACCTTATCCGCGATAATCCGCGTTAATCTGCGGCTCCTTTTTTAGCCACAGAGGTCACAGAGAGCACAGAGCCGGAGGTTACCTGAGCCGGTTTTTGAGGCGCCCTAGGCCAATTTTGTAAGGTGCAATTTGTGGTCAAATTCACTGCTCGTACTCCTCCGTATCCGTGTTTGTCTGTGCCGATCCGTGGCTAAATTTCGTTGCGCGACCTGGGTTGGTGAAGGGGTCAGGACTCTTTTTTGTTGCGCTGGTTCCAGTGGTATGTCTGCACTAAAAAAGAGTGCTGACCCCGGGTGCGCGTTACTCGCTTCTCTCTGTGCCCTCTGTGACCTCTGTGGCAATTTCTTTTTAGCCGCGGACGGGCGCGGATCGCAAGCGAGTGTAACATTGAAACGCTGGCAACCTCGCAGGGGATGAGTCCGATTATCTAGAATCGCCAAGGCACGCTGCCCCGTGCTCCCGGCGATAATTGGACTTATCCCCTTCCCCGCGTTGAGGTGAGATGGCGGCAGGAAAATGCGGTAATAAAAAGGGGGTGCCCTTGGTCTGTCGCGCGGAAAGGGGATAAGTCCCGCGATGGAAACCTGGTCCGAGAGGCCTCGTTCGCCGCGAGTGGAAAGTGAGGGGACTCATCCCCTGCGAGGCCGCGGGCGACTTCATCCGCGCCGGTCTGCGGCTCTTTTTGATAGCCACAGAGGTCACAGAGAGCACAGAGCCGGAGGTCGCCTGAGCCGGTATTTTAATCGCCCCAGGCCGAACTTGAACGATGCGATTTGTGGTAGAGTTCGCTCCTCACTTGCTTCCGTATTCGTGCCCATCCGTGACTCAATTTCCTTGCGCGACCTGGGCTGGTGAAGGGGTCAGGACTCTTTTTTGTTGCGCGGGTTCCGGTGGAATGTCCTCACTTAAAAAGAGTGCTGACCCCAGGTACGCCCCACTCGCTTCTCTCTGTGATCTCTGTGACCTCTGTGGCTAACTTCTTTTTGGCATCTACGCCAACAAATCCTTCACCACATGCCCATGCACATCCGTCAGGCGGAAATCTCGGCCGGCGTAGCGGTAGGTGAGTCGGGTGTGGTCGAAGCCGAGGAGGTGGAGGATTGTGGCTTGCAGGTCGTGGACGTGGACCTTGTCGTGGGCGATGCGGAAGCCGAGCTCGTCGCTGTTGCCGTAGCTGATGCCTGGTTTGATCCCGCCGCCCGCCATCCACATCGTGAAGACATCCGGGAAATGATCGCGGCCCAAGACCTGGCTCCCGGCGGTGCGGCCTTCGCGGAAGGGGGTGCGGCCGAACTCACCGCTCCAGACGACGAGCGTCTCGTCCAATAGGCCCCGCTGTTTCAGGTCTTTGAGCAGCGCCGTGACCGGTTGGTCCATACTGCGGCATTTGTTCTTGAGGCCATCTCCTAGTCCGGTGCCGCCGCTGGTGCCGTGGAAGTCCCAGCCCCAGTCGAACAGTTGCACGTAGCGGACGCCTCGTTCGACTAGCCGCCTGGCCAGCAGGCAGTTGTTGGCCAGGCTCGACTTGCCTGGCTCGGCCCCATAGGCCGAAAGGGTATCGGCCGTTTCGCGCGAGATGTCCATTGCCTCGGGGGCCGCCATCTGCATCCGGTAGGCCAGCTCGAACTGCGAGATCCGCGTGGCCGTTTCAGGGTCGCCGGTTCGTTCTGATTGAAATTGGTTCAAGTCTCCCAAGGCGTCGAGCGTCATCCGGCGGACATCGCGGTTCATTCCTTCGGGGTTGGAAAGGTAGAGGACCGGGTCCCCTTCGCTGCGGCACTGCACCCCTTGATAAACCGAAGGCAAAAACCCGCTCCCCCAGGCACTTTTGCCGCTGCTGGGGTTCGAGCCGCTGGAGATCAATACGACGAAGCCCGGCAGGTTGCGGTTCTCGGACCCCAGGCCATACGTTACCCAAGAGCCAAACGCCGGCCGGCCGATCCGGGGCGAGCCGGTGAACAGCAGCAGTTCCGCCGGGGCGTGATTGAACTGGTCGGTGGTGGTCGATTTGACGAAGCAAATGTCGTCGACCACCTGTTCCAGGTCGGTCAGCACGTCGGAGAGCCAGGCCCCGCTCTGGCCACACTGCCGGAACTTATGGGGCGAGCCGAGCAGCGTGGGGGTTCCTTTAGTGAAGGCGAACTCCTTGCCAGCGAAGAACTCGGCTGGGCAGTCCTCGGCGGTCCGTCGGACCAGCTCCGGCTTGGGGTCGTACATGTCCAAATTCGGCGGCGAGCCGGTCATGTGCAGATAGATGACTGACTTGGCCTTGGCCGGAAAGTGAGGCCGCGTGAGGTGCGTCGCGGCCTCCTCATTACCACTGGCCGAGTCCCCCAGCAAACTGGAAAGGGCCATCCCGCCGATGCCCAGTTGGCAGCTCGACAAAAAGTGCCGCCGGGTCATGGTTTGCAGGTTTTGGAGTGGGAGTTGGTTATCCATGGGGCGAACCGTTGGTCGGTGGAGGAGATTGCGATGGATGAAATGGGTGGCGTCACGAACAGCGGGGCGGGAAAAAAGGGGTCAGGACTCTTTTTAACGACCCGCTAACCATTGGTACACGCGCACCTAAAAAGAGTCCTGACCCCTTTTTTCCCTCAGCGATTCAAAAACTCGTCGGAATTGAGCAGCACGTTACCCACCACGGTCCAGGCCGCCAGTTCCGCGGCATTGGCCCCTTCCGGCAAGGGGCCGAGCGGGTCGGTTGCGAGCTTCGTGGCCGCTTCTGGCTCGGTTTGGTAATGGGCCAAGGCCTGTGCATACAGGGCCGCGATCCGGTCGACTTCCGCATCCAACGGTGGGCGAAGGACCGTGAGCCGCAGTCCATGGCGGATTTTCTCGTGCAGGTTGTCCCCTGCATGCGCGGCCATCCGGCGGCCGAGGGCCTGCGACGCCTCAACGTAAACCGGGTCGTTCAGCGTCACCAAGGCCTGTAGCGGGGTGTTGGTGGCAATCCGGCGGATGGTGCAGACCTCGCGGCTCGGGGCGTCGAAGGTGACCATCGATGGGTACGGGGTGGTGCGTCGCCAACTGGTGTACAGTCCGCGGCGGTAACGGTCTTCGCCGGGGCTGGTCGTCCAGTCGGTCGAGCCCCCAAACGCGGAGCTCAGCCCCAGGTTGGGCCGGGGTGGCCGGACCGAAGGGCCGAGCATTTTTTCGCTCAACAGCCCGCTGACCGCAAGGGCCTGGTCTCTCACCATCTCCGCCGGGAGGCGGAACCGGGGCCCGCGCGACAGGAGTTGGTTGCGCGGGTCTCGCTCGATCTTCTCCGGCGTGCTGAGGGCCGCCTGCCGGTAGGTCGCGGAGTGGACGATCCGCCGGATCAGATATTGGATGTCCCAGTCGTTTTCGATCAGGTCGAGGGCCAACTGGTCCAGCAGCTGCGGATGGGTCGGCAACTCTCCCTGCGAGCCGAAGTCTTCGCTCGTTTCGACGAGCCCCAGCCCGAACAGTTGCTCCCAGTAGCGATTGACAACTACCCGGGCGGTAAGCGGGTTTTGGGGGTCCATCAACCACCGGGCCGCCGTTAGTCGGTTCGGCTCCGCGCCCTCTGGCAAGGAGTGGAAGGCGGATAAAACGCCCGGCTCGACCGGGTCTCCCAGGGCCTGGTAGTTGCCGCGGAGCTGGATGTGGGTGGCTCGCTTTTTCTCCGGCGGAAGCTCACGCATGATCGGCGTGGGGATCGGGCGGACCTTTGCCAACCGGTCTTCCAGCCCTTTGAGCCGCTCCTCTAGCTTGACCAACTCCGGCGATTTGGCCTGCGAGTAATCGGCCAACAGCTTTTTATGCCGCTCATCGAGCCCTGCGAAGGTTTCCGGCGGGGCGAGCTCGGCACTTGGGGTGAACGGCTGATCGAGCTGGCTTACCCAAACCGGGGTGCGAGCCTCGTCCAGTATCACCACGCGGCAGGTTTTCATCCGGGCATGCAAACCACCGTCAGTCCGGTTCCAGACGACGATTTTTTCGATCTCGGTCGGTTGTTTCAGATCGACTTCCCACCAAGGGTTGTCCTCGGTTTTGGTGTGGATGGTCGACATCGCGGCGAAGTATTCGCCATTGGTGTTGCCGTCGATCGCGAGGTTGGGCGCGCCGTCGTAGTCGACACTGCTTTGCGAGGCGGTCCCACCCAGGGCGACATTCTCAGCACCGGCAAAAACCTGGACCTCGGCGATGTGCAGTAGCGCCTTGGGGGCGGGGTGCTCGACCCTTATATAGCGGCCACGGCGGGGTGGATTCTCCGCCAGATCATACGCCTCGTCAGCGGCGGACGCCTTTTCGATCTCTTGTTTGACGGCGGCGATCTCGCTTTGCAGCGATTCTTTCTGGCTTTCCAGCTCCGGAGTCCAAGTGTTTAGCACCGGGGCCTCGTCCCCGCGGTCGGCATCTTCGCTAGAGTTGAAGATCGCGAAAAATCGAAAATAGTCTTCGTGCGTGATCGGATCATACTTGTGGGTGTGGCACTGGGCGCACTCCATGGTGAGCCCCATCCAAACGGCGAGCGTGGTGTTCACCCGATCGACCACCGCGACGTTGCGGAACTCCTCGTCGTTGGTCCCCCCCTCGCTGTTGGTCATCGTGTTGCGATGAAACGCGGTCGCGATGAGCTGGTCTTCTGTTGGGTTTTCTAGCAAATCGCCGGCGAGCTGCTCGATGGTGAACTGGTCGTACGGCATGTTGTTGTTGAGGGCCTGAATCACCCAGTCCCGATATTTCCAGATCGTCCGCACTGGGTCTTGAGCGTACCCGGCCGAGTCGGCGTACCGGGCCATGTCCAACCAAACCCGAGCCCAGCGTTCGCCGTACGCCGGGTCTTGCAGCAGGCGATCAACAAACCGCGCGTCGGCGTCCTCCGATTCATCTTGCACATACGCGTCGACCTGTTCGATCGTGGGTGGCAGGCCGGTGATCGCCAGCGATAACCGCCGGGCCAACGTGTAGCGGTCCGCCTCCGGGGCAGGTTTGAGCTGCTCGGCATCGAGCCGCGCCAGGACAAACGCGTCGAGCGGATCGCGGACCCAGGCCGAATCGGACACATTTGGCGGTTCGGTCCGCTGAGGCGGCACGAAAGACCAGTGCTCGGCGTAAGGTGCCCCTGCCGCAATCCACTTGCGGAGCAGATCGATCTCCGCCGGCTTGAGATGTTTGCCCAGATGGGGCGGCGGCATTTGCTCGCCGGCGTCGTCGCTCAAGATCCGCTGCAGCAGTTCACTCTCATCCGGCTGCCCGGGGATGATCGCTACCAAGCCGCTCTCAAGCTCGCCAATCGCCGCTTCACGCTGATCCAACCGCAGACCCGCTTCCCGCGTCTCTTCGTCCGGGCCATGACACATCAGGCAGTTGCTGGCCAGGATCTGCCGGATATCGCGATTGAACTCGACCGCATCGTCACCCCAAGCCAGCCCGCCGACGCCGGTTGAAATAACCAGCGTGAGCAAGCCGCGGAACAAGCCCCCTGGGACCGCCGACGTCCCCGTCGGCAGAAACCTTGCGCGAGTCAGCGGCACCAAGGCGCGAAACAAGAGAAAAACCGACATAAGGACACCCGGGCCAGACAGGGACTGTGTTACGGACAAGGAGGCGGGACTGCAATGAGGGGTGGGACGGCAATCAGGGCAGGAAAGCCACGCATCCCTCATTATTTCTCAAATCGGGCGATCCGGCAATGGAAATCGCCCGAAAGTCGAGAATCTTGCCTACTTTTTTGCGCTGTCGGATTGGGCGAAGAGTTGCCGAGCGGCGGGGTTCAACCCCGCCGATCCCTTACCCCGCTCTACGTAAGCGTGGCAACCCAAATGCGACACGCGCGTCGTAGCCACGCTGGCGCACAGCGTGGGGGAAGTGCTCACCCGCGCTACCCTGGTTACACGGCAGCCCCGGGGGGATTTAAAAAGTTGGTCCGCTTCCACGCCCGGCCCCCACAAAAAACCTTCCTGAAGTGCCGGGATATTTAGCAGATAGGGCTGGGGCATTGCCGCTTATTGCTGCAATCGCGATTTCTGGCGGTCGTTTCAGACCGCTGATGCAGATCGCAGCGGAGGAAAATATCTTGTTTTTTCGTGGAAGTTTGCTTTGCATCAAGCTTTGTTTTGCATTAAGGTCTGACAGTGGCAGCTTGGGCCCCTTTGTTTGTTTGTGGCCCAATAAAAGCCTAGGCAGAATGGGGAGCATGACCCCCATGCCTAGCGGTTTCCGTTTCGAATGGAACGTTTTTTGTAGGTACCATCTCGAGGCCTAGTTGGAAGAGTCGAGATAGTCGGGCCTAAATTTTTCCGTTTTCATCTCACGTGGGAGAGCGACAATGTCACTTTTTACTTCTCCGGTTCGACGCGGATTTACCCTCGTTGAGCTGCTTGTTGTGATTGCCATTATTGGGGTTCTGGTCGCCTTGTTGTTACCGGCCGTCCAGCAAGCCCGGGAAGCGGCCAGGCGGATGCAATGCACCAGCCATCAGAAACAGTTGGGGCTTGCCCTGCACAACTATCATGACACCTTCAACAAGCTGCCCCACAATCAGCAGCCGGAAGTCGGCGGAGCGGGAGACCTCATCCGCGGTGCCTCGTGGCTGGTACGCGTCTGGCCCTATCTTGAACAGGGCGCGGCTTATGACCAAATTGTCTTCGCGGGTGATTGGAGCATGCAGGATGGGCCGAGTCCCAACGCGCAGATTCTGAATGGCTTGTTTCTTCCCATACTCAACTGCCCCTCCAGCCCTTTGCCCGAGAAGGAAATTCAGACGACCAATTCCAATGGTGAGGTTGAATTGCAATTGGTCAACTATGTCGGAATTGCCGGTTCCTACTGGCAGGGAGGGACTTCCGATGTGGAGAGCACCTTCAACAGCATCTCCACCAACTATGCCGGCGTGGCGGTCCATAATGGCATGTTCGTTCCTTCCAGCAAGGGCCCTGGTTCCATTGGCCTGAAGAATGCGACCGACGGAACGAGCAATACGATGCTTTTGAGTGAACAGAGCGATTATTTCTACGACCTATACGGCAATAAGGTGGCGCGCCGCAGTTGCGGGCATGTGGGACGATCCTGGAATGCCGGGAGCGGTGCCAATCCGGAATGGGGCGACGCCGGCTGGTCCGCCAATGTGACGACGATTCGGTACCCAATCGCGACCGCCGGTGGAGATGGCAATGAAGACAACTACCACGAAAACATTCCGCTTATTTCGGCTCATCCCGGCGGAGTGCTCATTACGTTGGCCGACGGCTCCACTCGATTCTTCGCCGAAACGACCAACTTTGGCATCCTGACCGCCCTGTCCGATCGTCAGGACGGAGCGGTTGTTGGTAATTACTAGGACTTATAGGAATGAATCATGCGCCAGTTTTTGCTGTTTTGGGTTGTGCTGCCGCTCTGCGTGGCAAGCTTGACGGGATGTGGTCGGGACGAGTACGGCGACTTGGGGGTGGTCCAGGGGGTGGTTACCCTGGATGGCGAACCGTACTCCCATGCCATGATCGTTTTCTCGCCCCAAGGTGGAGAGCGTCCTTCGCAAGGGATTACGGATGAAGCGGGCAATTACGAGCTGATCTACATCCGGACGACCCGCGGGGCGTTACTCGGGGACCATAAGGTGCGTATCTCCACGATCCCTCGGATGCCGGAAGACGGGACCGCGAACTTGCGGGATCGCCCCAAGGAATTGATTCCGCCGCGGTTCAATAAACAAACGGAATTGATTCGCACGGTCCAATCCGGCAAAAACACGTTTGACTTCGACCTGACAACGAAGTAAATCAACCGGTTGCCCGAGGCAACGTGGGGCGACCAACCCGGTAAGTGGTGCGCAAAGGTACTTGGCTCTGATATTAGCCGTGGCTGGTGATTCGGCGAGGACTCATTTTTCCGCGCCGGTTTCTGTGGTCTGCGATCGCATAAAAAGAGCCCTGCCTCCCAAGCGGAAGCCCCCTCGGGCTACCGCGCCTTGACCACGTAGGTTTTGCTCAACGTATCGTGCCAGCCGCGAGGCTCTTTGCCGAAATACGAAAACGGCTCGAACGGGATCATCCGCGCAAACGACCGACCGACGATCTGCCCCAAAGTGGGCGCTCGACCTTGGGCGTTCACCACCTTGGTGCCGGTGATCAACTTCCCGAGCGTCCTACCGGTGGCCGCTTCCATGACGACGAAATAGGCGACAATCACCAGCAACGCCAGCACCTGCGCGACCAGGTCCCACACCGCGAAGCCCGGGCTTTGGATGTCCGCTCCCCCAGCGATCGCGACAACCGCGACCACGATTCCGACCGCGAAGGAAAGCATGTAAATCAAAATCGAATCGATGATGAAATTCGCCAACCGCGTATTCTGCGAAACCGAAACCGGCCCCAGGGTCGGCGTGGGTTCGAGGGTTGGTCCCGCGGTGGTTTGTGGCGAAGCGTACGGATTCTCGGACGTGGTGGACATGGTCACTCCTCAAATAGGCAATCAAGGCAACTCGCACCCCCCGGGCGCATGGCTTATGAGAATAGCGGGAAGTTCATCGGCGGTCAATTATTTTTTGATTGCCCACACCCGATTTCCCGCACCTTTTTTGAGCAGCCCATAGAACGCGAACGAACCCCACGCCACAGCCGCCGCCGAGTCGAGCAAACGCCACCTCGGTGAGATCGGTGGCTATCTCTCTTTTTAGCCGCGGATGAACGCGGACGGGCGCGGATCGCAAGCGGGTTGAACGGCGAATAGCGAGCAATCTTATCCGCGAACATCCGCGTTCATCCGCGGCTCCTTTTATTAGCCACCGAGGGCACAGAGACCACAGAGCCGGAGGTCACCTGAGCCGGTCTTTTTGGTCACCCCAGGCCGATTTTGAGTGAAGCAATTCGTGCTTAATTCATCCCTCGCGCTCTTCCCTATCCGTGGCTAAAACTCTTCCTCAAGACCTACATCAAAAAGTCCTCCTCTGTGATCTCTGTGATCTCTGTGGCTATCGCTTTTTAGCCGCGGACGGGCGCGGATCGCAAGCGGGTTGAACGGCGAATAGCGAGCAATCTTATCCGCGAACATCTGCGTTCATCCGCGGCTCCTTTTATTAGCCACCGAGGGCACAGAGACCACAGAGCTGGAGGTCAACTGAGCCGGGGTGAGCGGGCTAACGAGGCACCACTTTTCCGGCTCGATCGAAAAACCGACTTCTCCAACCACCGAGTGGCCCGGGGGTTCACGCCTGGCCATAATGGTTCTTAGGCTTCCCCAATGCGAGGCCTTGGCATTTACCCAAAATGGAAAGCTCAGGCACTGGCACACGGGAGTTTTACACATGAAAGTGCCACGTGGTCGCGAAAAAGGGGAGGAGTCCAATTATCAAAATCTCCAGCGAACGCCGCAGGCCACCGTGCGGATAATTGGACTTTTCCCCTTTTTCAGTTTTGGCGTGAGAGGAAGTGAAAACCATCGTGCGGGGTCGCTCGCAGGCGAACTGCCGTTTGCCTTGACGACAAAAATTCCCACGCAATGGTAAACCTTTTCAGGCAGCCACTCGAAAGATTGTTGGTGATAAGGAAAAAGGGGAAAAGTCCAATTCGTCCCTCCGCCCTCGGCTGAGCTTCCGGGCCGCCGTTTGATTAACAAATTGGACTCCTCCCCTTTTTCTCTCCAGGCGGTTTAGGCAAGCCGGCTCGGTGGCACTGCCCGGCTGGTCTGAACTTGTTGATTATCTCGTGTGCCACTGGCATCTTGCCGATGCCTTCTCGCATGGGTGTTTTCGGAGTTGCGTAGGATAAAGAGGCGTGTTGCTCCCGGCGGAAGTTGTACCGGCCCGTCGGGCCTTTGGAACGAAGCGAGTTGACACCCTATCGGGCTGATACCCATGGCCGAGGCACCCTCCTGCCCCCTTTCCGGTGGCATGCTCAAGCTGCCAAGCCGAAGGGAAACGACTGGGAGCCGGTTTATCGGTTTTTCTGTTTTAGCTCGGAGGCGGCGGCTTCGACGAAATGCCGGTCGGCAAATTCCAGGTACCGTAGAAAATCGTACTCTCGCAGGCCGTGGCCGCCGGAGCGAATGTGGTAGCCGATCGTTCCACCCGCGAGAGGCCGATCCACTTCAGGCATTTCAGGCGGCTGCTTGCCTCCCAGGCCGTCCGTTCCGAGCAGACGATAAACCGGATCGGCATGCCGGGCGGAGAGGAACTCGCCCCGCGGATCGGCCCAACGGTCATCCTCAGCGCTGGCCACGTAAACAGGTCGCGGAGCGATGAGAGCGATCAACTGGTGCTGATCAACGGGAAGTTCCGCTTCGCGGCCGTTGTACTGAAGGAACCGATCGCAAAACCAGTGCGGGAACGAGGTATTGATTCTCTGCACGGTTTCTCCATATCGGCGGCGGCTGAGAGCCGCTCCACCACAACCTGAATTGTTGGAGATGACGATCGCGAATCGCTCGTCGCTGGCCCCCGCCCAAAGTGCCGCCTTGCCAAGACGCGAGTGCCCCACAATCGCGACTTTCGAGGCGTCAACCTGAGGATCCTGTTCCAGGTAATCCATGCCCCGCGACAACCCCCAAGCCCAGGCACCGATGCTCCCCCACTCGCGCTCGGCCGGATGGGCCTGTCCAGGCTGATAAAAGTGGGGATGAACGCCGTTTTGAAAGCCATCATCAAAATCAGGATCGAGATCGCCGTAGTAGATCGTCGCGAGGGCATAACCTCGATCCAGAAATGTAGAAACCATCCACCGTTGCTCAAGAGATCCGCGTGCTTCCTCGGTGGCCCGATGGTTGACGACCCCCTTGTATTTCGACCGCAGCCAGTGTGGATTCAGTGTGATCTCCGGAGAGGAATGGACCGTGTGGTTGCCTCCGAAATTGAGCCCCAGGAAAACCGGGGCCGGATGGTCAAGCTGGGGAATGATCAACAGCATCGTGATCACCCGGTTCGCCTCTCCCTCTCCGACGACGATTTCGATTTCTTTGAGCGTTGCGTCTCGACCGAGAAAGTCGTCTACCTGCTTGCTGACGCGCATCTTGACCGGCGGTTGCCTCTCGGGCGTGTGACCATACACGTGCTCGGCGAAAGCTTCCAGAAGTTGGGGACGACGCTGCTTGGTCCATTTCGCTGGCGTGTCGACGGGACTGCCATCGGGAAACATCAGCGGGTCCGGCAGCGTATACGCTGGTACGCGAGACTCGTCGTAGTTCGCCTCTTCCGCCCCGAAAACAGAGGGGATGGAAAAAATCACCAACAGCGGTGCCGACAGCACCGCTGCCACCGCCAAAGTTACCGGGAAAAATTTCATAGAGATTTCTTTCGATTCCTCGGATTGTGCGTGAATGATTCGTGCGGCAGCGTGCCTATTTCGTGCTGATTTCCAGATCCAACTGATTGGCCCCGGAGCCAACGGTTTTTACCAGGTCCGTATCTTCGACGCTGGCAAAAGCGGCGGGCAACTTGACCGTAGGTTCGGGAACCCCTTGCACGAATGCCGAGGGGATGACGGTTACCTTGTATTCCCCCACAGGAATTTCGTGACTTCCGCGACCGACGAATAGCTGGTACTCGCCCTGTTGCTTGGCATACCCACGGGCAGTGGTCCCGTCGTCCGAAGAGGTAAATATCACTTCGAAACCTCCCATCGGTTTTCCATCGACGGTGACGATACCGTTAACGGTTCCTGTCGACTGCCCATTGGTGCAGCCGCAAATCGTACCAACCACGAGGAGGCCAGCGAGATGCAAAATGCCAAGAGAAAGAGGCGATATTATCCGATTCATTCCGTATTACGTCCTTTTCGATCGAGAGGGGGCAGGAGGAGGCAAACGCGGCGTCCGACCCGCGACAAACTACAGGCCGGAAACGACGTTGCCATCGTTGCGTTGCGTCAAGTTTCGATAGAGCGCTTCCGGAACCGTCTCACTGATGAAATGAGAAGAACCATCCGCCCGGACAAACAGTGCTCCCCCCGGGTGGAGACTGGAACATTGCTTTCCCATGTTTTCCGGAGATCCGGCGAGTGCGAAATCAAAGTTAATCGGGAAACTGCCCAGTGTGTGGCTGTGATAGAGGTAGTTGATGTTGTCGATGCGTCCAACTCCGGGCCAATTGCTGGCCTTATAGGTCTCGCCACTGACTCTTGAAGGACTACCGTCCCGTTCACCGATCGCGAGTGTGTTGGAGGTTCCGTCGGTGACGTCACGCATCTTGACGGAACTGTTGCCCCAGAACATCCCGCCAATGTCGATGTAAACTCGCTCTCCATTGACCACCGCTCCTCCGATCGACCCCATTCCGCCCGGCCCCGCTACGGCCACGTAGTTCGAGGTGGCCACATCAAAATGTTCCGGTGAGCCGAAAGGAAGAAGGTCGTTCAAATCACTCGTGACGTCCGAAGGACAGCGGTAGGCGGGAATAGGAGTTTGCAGGAGTGCCCGATCCTCGACCGAACTGCTCGCGGAGTAGATATCCCCCAGGCGACGGCGCGTGGGATTGAGCGCTTGATAGATATTGTCCTGCTCGATAAACGGCAGAAGCTCAACCTGCCAACCGAAGGTGGGTACCGAACGCGACGATTCAACCAGGAAGCCGGAAGGAAAGCTCAGGAACGTATCATGATAGTTGTGCATTGCCAGGCCGATCTGCTTCATGTTGTTCTGGCAACTCATCCGGCGTGCGGCTTCCCGGGCCTGTTGCACCGCGGGAAGCAGCAGAGCGACCAGAACGCCGATAATGGCAATAACGACCAGCAGTTCGACCAGTGTGAAGCCGAGTTGGCTACGGGCAAGTGTACGCATTTCGTTGACCTTTGAGAGAGTAGTTACGGGAAGCCACCTCAAACGCATGGCCCCGCTCTATGAGAAAAAGATAGTCCACGGGAACCGCCGAACGGGAAAAGGCCACCACGCATCTCCGAGAGGTGGTCGTCCGACGCATTCGATGAATTCCATGTTAAGGAAAATCGCGGGGATCACAATTTCACTTTGCGCAATCCGCCGTTTCCGTTGCGCAACCGGGTGGCCAAGACGACGCGATGACGCGTTCCGCTAACGCCGCTGCGTTTGTCCGTCGCGACGGTGGATTTCTCGACGGAAGGCTTGAGGGGAAGAAGAAGTCGCTTGGCGAAAGAAGGCGCAGAGTTGCGACGAGCCCGCAAAACCGGACGCCAGGGCGATGACCTCGATCGGATGTTCCGTGGTGACGAGTAGCTTCTTGATGTGCTCTAGCTTGACCCGCCGAATTTCATTGGCTGGTGATCGATTGAGATACTTCTGGAATCGAAGTTCCAGCAGCCGACGCGAAATCCCCACCACCTTCAAGACGTCATTGACGCGGAGCCCTTCATGGGCATGAATCCGAATGTAGCGCAGTGCCCTCACGAATTCGTCGTCCGATATTGCAAGGGTGTCGGTCGACTCGCGCGGGACGACTCGGATCGGCGGGATGAGCACGAGCGGATTGGGTGGCGGTTGACCCCGCATCAGGCCCGACAGCATGCGAACGCTCTCGACGCCGAGCTGCTCGCTCCCCAGCACAATGCTTGACAAGGGAGGCGCGGAAACCTCGGACAGGAGGTCATCGAAATCACCAGCCAAAATAGCGACTTCCTCGGGAACATGGATTTCCGCGGAGCGGCACACCTCCGACAGTTGCAAGGCAGGGTGGGGATCCGCCGCGAAAACAGCCAAAGGCCGGGGGAGGTCCATCAGCCAGCCGAGTGCCTGCTCACGCTGAGCACTCCAGCCAAAGCGGCCGGTGCGGCCCATCTTAAAGGTTTCGCAGTGGAATCCCGCCTGAGATACCGTTCGCCGAAAATACTCTCCGCGCTGATCGGGGTAGCGCTGGCTCGGCGGACCATAGTAGGCGAAATGCTCGAAGCCGCGATCTCGGAAATGACGGAACGCTATTTCGGCCCGCATTTGATCGTCTGTGTTCACGCGGTACCAAGGATGGTCCGAGAGCTGTAGCGCAGAGACGTTTACCGTAGGGAGAGACAAAGAACGGATATGTTGTTCCGTCTTGACATCGCGGATCGCGGCGATGATCCCGTCGCCACGCCATGTTTTAGGAACGCGAAATCGCCACTGATCGTCTCGTGAAGCGATCAACAGGTCCCAGGGTAACCGATGTCGAACCGCCCCCGAAATGCCCAGGATCACCTGCTTTCCCCAACTGTCGGCGGGATCGATCAGGACGGCTACCTGTTTACGGGGCTGCACTGTCGGCTCGTTGGCGAGAGGATGAGAGCGTTGGAACCACGAATTCCGATTGGACACCTCAACCCGAGTAGTTCAGCAGAAGATTTCGAAATCAAATGACTCATCGCGTGAATTGCTGTGTCTCGAGTCGTATTCAAGGACTTCCAGAAGCACGGCAAGGATTGCGGCAGGGTGGCACCATCAAAAGCACGACCTTCCGTGTGCCACTGACCTCCGGCCATTGCCAGGGTCGTGGGATTAGGCTATCACACCTTTGGGAACTGCTCAACAACCCACCGATTGACAAACGTTCACACGCACTTGCTCGGCCGGGTGGCACCGTCACGTGAAAAAATCCCGTGTGCCACTGGCATCCTGCCTGTGCCTGGAACTGCGATTGAGGCCTGCCTTCTTCTCGGTTCCATGGGAAATGAACCTCTCCAACATCCGAATTATCCCATGATTCACACTTTGCCATAATGGGCCTCGGGCAAACTGTGGGCGAGGCTTCGACCCGGCCTCAAAATGGGAAGCCAAGCACTGGCAAGATGCCAGTGGCACACGAAGCTGTTGATCGGTTCGACAGTGCCAACCCGCCGTTTTCCCTTCGGCAAGCACTCCCATTCGTGTCTTTCGTGGTTATTCCGTTCTTTGAAATCCGTGGTCGCCCCGGCACGTTCAACGTCTCTCGCAGTGCTGCCGACGCACGATGTCAGCCGTCCCAGGGGGAGCGCGGGGTTCGCGAACATGTGGGTAGAATGGGGGTGGTTCTTTGAAAATTTGAGGCGTGCGGTGGTGTGCAAAGGTTCACAAAAACCGAATCGCAAAGGATCTCGTGTGGGATCCACAAGCCCTTGGCCGCGCGGCCACGGAAAAAACACCAAAATGGGGGTATCTTAGGTCCTGGTGTTTTCCCTTGTTGTCCGTGAGAGCTAATTAAGGGAAGAGGGCCTCGGCTGCGGTTTTAAAATTCTCGGCCGCTTGGCCGCGCGTTTCCCCAATCGGGGGTTCACAAGATACAGCGCTCACAGGGCCGAAAATGGGCTCGACACCACTACATGCACGACCCCCGAATGGGCCAACCACCCGGCCGCGGGGCGGCCAAGAGAAAACCAGAAGAGGGGCAAAAGATTCTCAATCGAGCAGCCCCGCAGGGGGAGAAAGGGATTGCAGTCGAGGGGACCTCGCCTGACGTCCTGGGCGTGATCCATTATGCTGAGAGGGAGCCGCGTTGGATTGACCACTTTTGCTTTCCCGGAACCACCCCATGCCCCGGCGTGTCCTCGACATCGGTAACTGCGACCCCGACCATCATGCGCTCAAACGCTTGATTGAGCGTGAGTTCGACGCGGTCGTCGTCCGGGCCCACGGCCAAAACGACAGCCTCCGAGCCCTGCGCGAGCAGCGGTACGATTTGGTCCTGGTCAACCGAGTGATGGACCGCGACGGAAGCGCGGGGCTACCAATCATTCAGACGATCAAACAGGACGCGGAGCTGGCCGACACCCCGGTGCTGATGATCACCAACTACCCCGAGCATCAAGACACGGCCGTGGCCGCCGGGGCAGAACCAGGCTTCGGCAAACGGGACCTGGGAACAGAGCAAACGATTGCCCTGTTGGCGGTGTACTTGGCATGAGCGAGAGCGAGCGAGACGAGGCAGGGCCGATTCGCTGGGAGGACTTCGAAAAGGTAGAACTCCGGGCCGGGACGATTGTCGAGGCGATGGAGTTCCCCGAGGCCAGACGACCAGCCTACAAGCTGCGAATCGACTTTGGCGAGCCACTGGGTATCCGGCAAAGCAGCGCCCAGATCACGGCCCATTACACGCCGGAAACGCTGCTGGGGAGACAGGTAATCGCGGTCACCAACTTCCCGCCGAAGCGGATCGGGCCGTGGGTCTCGGAAGTGCTGGTCACCGGGTTCGCCGATGCGGACGGGGAGATTGTCCTGGCTGCAATGGAACGGGCGGTGCCGAATGGGGCGCGGCTCATTTGAGGTGAGTGTTCACTCCGTTTTGGAAAACGCATCGGATAGTGGACGCTGTCGGATTCGATCGGATACGATGGCCACTGCGACGACGTGCCTTTGGCGACTTACGTTAGCGCGATCAAGTCAAAGGTGGTACCCCAAAAAAGGCAAGTGAGATGGAATATTTTATCCCCGATGAAATCTCCTTAGATGCCGTTACCCGTGAGTTGATCGAGGATGCGGAGAAGCTTTCCCGAACCATCAATAATTCTCGGCCGCTTCCCGAAGAGTCACTCACGAAGATCAAACAGGAACTTCTCGGAGAGCAGGTGTATAACAGCAACGCGATCGAGGGGAGTTCGATAACGCTCCGCGAAACAAGGCATATTCTGCAAACCGGCGAGATCGTCGACGTCGGTCGCAAGCGTGAAGCGACCGAGACTCTGAATCTGGGAAAGGCAAGCGCCGAAATCGAGGGGATGATCCAAGACCCGGAATCATGGGGTAGCCTAGAGCGATTCATCAACGTTCATCGCATCCTGCTCTCGGACGTGCTGGACGAGGGAGCGGGCGTGATCCGATCGCAACGTGTGATGATCACCGGGGCTCGGCATCAGCCCCCGAATCCGGCGATGATTGAGGATTTACTGGCAAGGTGGTTTGACGTTTTAAAAAGAGCTGAGCAATACGAGCCGATTCTGCTGGCCACGTGGACCCACTGGTCGATTGCCAGGATCCACCCCTTTCTGGATGGAAACGGCCGGATGGCTCGACTCTGGCAGGACTTGATCCTATTCGGCAACCATTACACCGCGGCCATTATCCGCCAACAAGACCGTAATGAGTACTATGGTGCGTTGGGAGCCGCCGACGAAGGGAATTTCAATCCGCTGACCCAACTTGTCTGCCGTTCGTTGAGCAAGACCCTCCAGATCTATGTCAACGCTCAACGAGAAGTAGATGAGCTGAAAGATTGGGCCGCGAAAATCGCCGGAGAGACCCAGTCTCGCCTTGATGAAAGGCGAAAATTGGAATACATCCGTTGGACTCGTCAGATGGAACAAATCCGAGATGCTTTCGAACGTTGCGCCACACAGCTAACAAGTGTTTCAGACGGTGCCATCGAACTCCAGATTCGTTCCTTCGATATTATCGATCAATCCACTTGGGAAACCCTCCGCTCCGGAGGACGCGTGGCGAAGACCTGGTTTTTCTGGGCCAACTTCCGACGGGGGCAAGATCGAATTCAATATTGCTTCTTTTTCGGACGGCACTTTTTCGGGCCGGAAGATCGCGCGGTATCCAGTCTAGGGCCCAGCGCTTGCCTGTTGGTCAGCGAACAGGTTGCAGACGAGAGTCCCGTCCGGTTGGGAGAAAGTGACGACAACCGGGTGACGCTGCGCGAAGTCTTAGTGGTAGAAGGAAAGATCCTCCGCAAACGACTGGATGTCGCGAGTGGTAATTCCGTTTACGATCACGACGTCGATCCGCTGCAAGTGGCGCAAGATTTCGCGCAAGAGGTCTTGCTGCATCGCCTGGGATAGTGGAGCGAGCACGCCCTCCCCCGGCTAAAACACATACTCCATATTCCGGTCGGCCACTTCGATGTTTTCTAGGTTCATATCCCCCAGGTCGTTGATCAGCTCCTGGTGGTAGGCCGGTTTTAGATGGACGGCGATCAGGCGGATATCGCGGGGGATTCGTAAGGCCATAGCGCCCAGTTCGCTGGGGCAAAGGTGCTTGCTGTTGTCGGCCAACCACTGCATTGAGTTGGGGAAACTGCACTCGATGAAGATCGCCTTGAGGTTGGGGATGGCCCGGACGATTTGCTCGAAGTTGTCCAGCGGTGCGGTGTCCCAGGCGAACAGGACGGCGGCGTTTTCATCCTGGACGATGAAGCCGAGGGTCGGGACCGCATGCTCCAGCGCAAGTGGCGTCACCTTTAAACCGGCCAACTCCAACTGATCGCCCGGCTCGATAATTTGCTGGCGATAGAAGGGGGACTGCTCGCTGGAAATCCGGCGGAGATTGGGCCAGACGCGATCGTTGAAGATGTCCTGCTCCAGGCAATCCCAGGTCGCCTGGCTGGCGAGGATGGTGGGGCATTCCGGCCCGAGGGTGTAGACGTTGTCGAGGAAAACCGGCAGGGAGGCGATGTGATCGATATGGGAATGGGTCAGCAGCAGGTGTTGAACCTTCCGCTGGGCTTTCATGGGAGTCAAGTAGCCGAGGCCACCGGCGTCAATCGCGACTTCGTCGTTGATGAGCGCCGAGATCGAAAAATGGAGAAATCCATCCGGCTCGATCAGCGGCATTAGCAGACGGATTTTCATGCGGCTGAAGGGACCAGGTTCCCGGAGAAGTAATGGGGATAAAGGGGCTCGCCGGTGGAATTACGGCGTACCGCACAACCTCACTCTAAAGGGTGCCGCACCCAGATTACAAGGGAGCGGCACCTATCGCGGTGAACATTTTCGACCCTACTGAAGCTCGACCGGTTTCCCGGGGACTGGGTATTGCTCGCACAGATTGGTCACTTCACCCCGAATTTTGCCATGGACGGTTGCATCTTCGGGGGCCTTGAGGGCCTCCAGGATCCAGCCGCCGATTCGCTTCATTTCGTCGGTCCCCATCCCACGTGTGGTGAGGGCCGGGGTACCGATCCGGATCCCGCTGGGGTCCATCGGCTTCCGCTGGTCGAAGGGGATCATATTCTTATTGACGGTAATCCCACACGCGCCCAAGGCGGTTTCCGCAATGCTCCCGGTGGTCCCGACCGCGGTCACATCGACGAGCATCAGATGATTATCGGTTCCGCCGGACATCAGGGCCAAGCCGCCCGACATCAAGGTTTCGGCGAGTGCCTTGGCATTGGCCACGACCTGCTGGGCATACTGTTTGAACGAAGGCTGGAGTGCCTCGTGGAAGCAAATCGCCTTGGCGGCCACCACATGCATCAGCGGGCCACCCTGGGTCCCTGGGAAGACGTTCCGGTTGATTAGTTTGGCATGTTCTTCCTTGCAGAGGATTAGTCCCGACCGGGGGCCACGCAAGGTTTTGTGGGTGGTCGTCGTAACGAAGTCCGCATGGGGGACCGGGCTATTGTGGATCCCACCGGCGACCAGACCGGCATAGTGGGCCATGTCGACAAACAGCTTGGCGCCGACGTCGTTAGCGATTTCGGCGAACTTATCGTGCGGGATTTCCCGAGGGTAGGCACTCGCTCCGGCGACAATGAGCTTCGGTTTGTGCTCTTTGGCCAAGGCGGCGATTTTGTCGAAGTCCAGCCGGTGGCTATTGGGATCGACCCCGTAACTGATGAAGTTGTACAGCTTGCCGGAGACATTCAGCTTCATGCCGTGGGTCAAGTGCCCACCATGGGCCAGGTCGAGCCCGAGGATGGTGTCGCCTGGCTCGACGGCGGTCAAATAGACGGCGAAGTTGGCCTGGGATCCGGCGTGCGGCTGGACATTGGCGTGCTCCGCCCCGAACAACTGCTTGGCTCGGTCGATGGCGAGGGTTTCGACGACATCGACGTATTCGCAGCCGCCATAGTACCGTCGACCGGGGTAACCCTCGGCGTACTTGTTGGTCAGCACGCTCCCGGCCGCCTGCTGGATCGCGGCGCTGGTGTAGTTTTCCGAGGCGATCATTTCCAGGCCATCCGCCTGACGGACCTGTTCGGCCTGAATTGCGGACCAAACTTCCGGGTCGTGCTGCTTGATGAAGTTCATGCGTCTCGTGGTGGTTGTCCCATGGGAATCGAAGAGGCCCACGCATAGGCCCTATCCAGGGCCCAGGCCTCGATGCCAAACCGCCTATTGTCCGGCCCCTGGCTGGGTTCGTCAACGGGCGGAAATGTCGCACCCCAGCGGACTTTTCCTCGCCGAAACGCGATTCGGAGTTTGACACTGCCCCGGGGCGAGATTCTTATTAACTTCTTCCGCGAGCGGCCATTTAAGTCTCACGGTGAATCAACCTTTCCGCATTCTCCTTCAGGACCCGGCTTTCATGAACCTCTTCCGCGATGAAACCGATCCCCCGTCCAACCCTTACGCCACACCCCAAGGCATGGAACGCAGCGCGAGTCCACCCGATGGCTCAGGCGATGCTACCGGTGGCTTGATTCCCTACAAAAATCCCTACGCCCTGACAGCTTACTATCTGTCGATTTTCGGTTTGTTTCCCTGCCTGGGGATCGTGCTCTCGATTCCCGCGGTCGTGCTGGGGGTGATGGGACTGAACGCCCGGAAGGCCAATCCCGCGATTAAGGGGAGCGTGCATGCGTGGATTGGGATTTGCCTGGGGGGCTTTTGCACCTTGTGCCATATCGCCGGAATCTTGCTGCTGATCATCGGAGCGGTCGCCGGGTAGGACCGCGGTTTGCCGATTCTCGAAAGAGCGGCACTGCTAGCAGAGCCCAAATCCTCGGTTTGTAACTTCGGGATTGCAAGAGTTACAAGTCGCCATCCACGTGCTAGCAGTGCCAGTAACGGACATCCCGGTTTTTCACGGCCGAATTGACCAAAACGAGCAAAACCAGGGACCCAGAGGCCCATTTCGAGGTTTTCCGCGTCAGTTTCGGCGGTTGTGGACGTTTTGGCACACCTCTTGCAATGTACTGATCTCATCGAACAAACGTGACCCATCGGCGATGTCGGGGTAGGAAACCCCAAACTCGCCCAGATCTACCCCCTGGGTCATTATGGCGAAAACCAATTAACCAACCCATGGAAGGGAACGGCGAAGTACTCCTGCTCTTATCTCGGAATCAGGAATCCTCCGCCGAACTCTCCACCAGCTCCTGGAGACGCAAGATGCGAAACCAAAACATGCAAGTTTCAATGGAAACCGTGATTGCCGCCTCGCCCCTGATGGGTCACGAACTTGAGAATCGTGATTGCATCAATCAGGCCCAAAACGAACTTCTCGCCGATCGCCTTTCGCTTCGCACTGAGGTTTCGCTCCGGGGACAATCGCAACACGATCTGTTCACCGTCGCTCCGCTGGATATCCTCGTCTCAGAGAACCAAGGCCGCAAGCAATTCCATTTATTGGAACTCAACGGGACCGGCATCGGCGGCGTCACCAATATGCCGGAAGAACAAGTTGGCTCGATCCTGGAGTCGCTCGAAGACACCGCCTCTCGACTGGATTGTCCCAACGGCATCATTCTGTTGGCAATCTCCGGGAAGGAATCGAACGCCAATCCTCGGTTGAACCGGTTGATGCACGAAAAGATGCTGTTTGCCGAGGCCCTGCGTCGCGGTTTGACTGCCACGTACGGTCGCTGCGATGTGCGAAACGTCGATCAGATGAAAGCCGCTGCCGAGCAGGGAACCGCCACTGAAGGCCCCACCGTCGTCATGGGCTATATGAAGGATCTGCTCAAGGCCATCAACCTGGAAGAGGACGGAACCCTCACCATGCATGGTCGGCACATCGCCGGTGCGTTGAATGATCGGTTCTGCCGCAACCTTTTGACCCAGTTCCACGATCGGGTCGACCTCAGCAAGTTCCAGACAATCAACCGAACTTTTTCACCCGGCAGCGATAAGGGTATCGCGTACAAGCTGATGAACGAGTTTGTCCAGGATCATCCCCACAGCTCGCTGCCCGACGGTGTCCCGTTCGCCCACTGCCACACCAGGAAGGAACTGATTGAAACCGTTTTAGATTGGGTTCGCGGCGGTCGTGAAGTCGTGATCAAACCGCATGGCACCGGCCTGGGTCATGGGATCGAGTTTTTCCTAGAGTCCGACGAAGGGGAAGAGGCCATCATCGAGCGGATCGATCAGTCGCTGGAGTTGACCGGCGAGTATTACGGCATCTCCGGAGGAGCCCTCCCCTACACAGTGTGCGAATACATCGATGCCTGCAAGGTCCAGGAAGAAGGTCATGAGTTTGAGGGCCACAAATACGAACTGCGAGTGGTGGTTTACCGCGACGGAGAGACACTGAAGGCCTTCCCTTCAATTGCGAAGGTGGCCCGCGAGAGAACGGACGACAATGTGTTCGTTCGCCGGGCCTTGATCAACAACATCACCGCGAGCGGAGATACCGTGAAGGTGAGCGGGACCGACTACATGCTTCCGCTGTGCAATGAGCGAACCCTGGAGCTATTGGGCCTGAGTGAAATCGAACTGCATCAGCTATGCCGGATGGCGACCGGTTATGTTCGCCACGTGCTCGATCGAATGGAAGACGCCCCGGCGGAGTTCGGACTTCCGGCCAGTGACGCCGAGGTCGCCGCCGAGGACGACCGAGATCTTGAGCATCTACCCTTCGTACAGGAGGCCTTTGAAAGCCTGCGACTGAGTGCCGCGTAATCGCCCGGAGCGTCCGGCGACGGCACTGCGATCGGCCCTCAACGGCACTCCCGGGGGCCGATCGCTACCCGTGCATGTTTGGAGCCGGTGTACACTTCGGGCCTTGGGGGCCCGGAGTGTACACCATTTATTGATCCGTCAGACTCGAGAAGAAAGGAAGCCGTTACCTGAGTGTTGTCAACAAGAAATGAAACAGGCCGCTTTCCCGGTTGGGCAAGCGGCCTGTTTTCGTTTGAATTGTCAGCCGGGCGTTAGTCCCACCACCATTGGCCTGGAGCCAGTTTCTCGAGGGTGACGTCTTTTTGGGTCTTAGCCAAGCTACCGTCCTCGTCCTGTTGGATCCGCTCCGGCGACAGGGCCTCTTTGGCCTTAATCGAAACACCGCCGCCGATCGGCGTGAGGAGGCGACTCCCTTTCCAAACCGCATTGACGGCTGTTTCTACGGTTTCCGGAGCCTGATAGGTCTCAACCGCGTAACGCTGCTCGTCATTGAAGATTCCTAGATCAAAATCGGCCTGTGAGTAGTAATCCTGTTCATGGATGTAAGCCGAAACGATCAGCAGGTTGATCAAGCTGCGAAGTTGCCCATAGACGGGGGAGCGATCAGCCAACTCATCATACTTCTTGGTGAAGGTGGAGGTGAACAGGAAGCTGGCCCGATCGGTTTGGTTCGCTTGCTGGCGGCCACCATCGGCGGTCACCATTTCGTTTTCTCCGATCAGTTTGACACCCTGGCCCACCAATTCCATGGCGAGCCCGTCTTCGGTGACCTTGACCGTCTCATAATTCGGCGTGAAGAACCAACGTTTAAGGGCATTGCGGGAACTTCCGCCGGGTCTGGAGTTTTCCGTGTAACTCGGGATCCTCACCGGTGGTTGTTCCAGCCCGATGCCGATCAGCTTCATCCGGTAGTCCGCTTCGACCAGGACCTGGGCGAAATGAGTTTGAGGCGAAATACCGGCGATCGTCACGGTTTGTAGCCCCAAAGACTGCTGCAATCCGAGGACAATTCGCTGAGTGTCGTCCGGAGTGGCGGTTGTGCCGGCGGCCGACAGGAATTGCTGCATCCGCTGCAAACCTTCCTGAGTCGGGTCGATCGAAACACCCACGAAATTCACCCCTTTGGTATTCGGGGCATAGGCACGCAGGGCGACCACAAGGTCTTCTAGCCGTAAGGTGGCACGACCGGTACTTGTCCCGACCACACGACCGGTAAGATCCTCCACAAATCCTTCAGCCGGCCCGGCCAACACAATGTCGCCCGACTCCGGATAAAAGAACACATACCGGATTTCGGTCAATCCGGCCAAATTAAGCATCTCGGCTGTCAGGCCGGCGTTGGCCTCGACCGCTTGATCGACGACCGCCTCCAACCGATTGAGCGAGATTTTTCGCAGCGGACTGGGTCGATTCAACTCCGGGGCCAAGCTTGTCTTAGCTTGTTGCACCCGTTGCCGCATCAGTTGCCCGGAAGGATCGGCGGCGCGTTGCATCCGCAGGACCCCTTTGGCGTCCACGTGTACCCCGGCCGGTGATTGAAGCTGTGCATACGCGGAAGACGCGAATACCAACAGAGCAATCGAAAGTAGTGGCATCTGCTTGAAAAGTCGCAAGCCCATGATAGATCCCTGGTTTCTATGGCACACAGTGAAAAGAGATTACCAGTGACACGCCCCGCGATTTATCCACGTAAGAGTGCCGAGATTGGGAGGAGGTAAAACGCGTCGTTTCAGCCCCCGCGCCATCGAGTGACGTCTTGTCGATCTTAATTTGAGGGAATAGGAAAGGCAAGCAAATCACGAAAAGAACCCCACATGGGTGGTTTCTGCCGCCTGCCACGATCGCAATGTCACCTTTTGGCGTACTAAAAAGTAGGTCGTGAAATGCCTTAGGCTGTATTTTTTAGCCCTTTCATCGGTGGCCGAGAGAGTAAAAGTTCGAAATTTCCGATTCCTAGTAGCTCGTCGACCCGATTTCTCATCTCGGGAGCCAGATCGACGCCTCGTTGGCTCTTCAAGATCACGTGATGTCCGTCCAGCAGAATTAACATCAAACGAAGTTCCGCGCTGCCAGGGTAGCCTCGCAAAATTTCATTGAGGGGCCGCAGGATCTCTTTGCCGTGGACCGATTCATTGACCCTCACAATGACTCCCCGTGCATAGCGAGTTTCGATCTCTTCGACTGGAATCACCTCGTTGACGATCAAATTGGCCTCATCGTCACTGCCGCGGCGGTCGATCCGGCCTTGGACGATGCAGACCCGGTCCGGCTGGATGAATTCCTCCAATTTCGCATAATCTTCCGGCCACGCGATGCAACGAATCCCGCCGTCGATATCCTCCAGATCGAAGTTGGCGTACTTCGTATGGGTACTACCAGGCCGCGCTCGACGGGTATGAGCCAGCTTTATCGAGGACATAATCCCGCCCAGGACGATTTCGGTTTTGTCTTTCACCGTTTTGAGAGAGGAGGTGGTGTGGGTACAGCACATCTTGAACTTCTTCTCGTACTCCGCCAAAGGGTGGCTAGACCAATAGAACCCCAGGACCTCTTTTTCGTAGGTCAGCTTCTCTCGGTCATCCCAAGGGTCGCAGTCGGGAAGTGCCGCTTCGACCGCGACTTCTTCTGGCTCCTCGACCGCCGCGAACAGGTTCTTTTGCCCCGACTTGCGGTCTGCGATGGCCGACGCGCCGGACTGAAGCGCCTTTTCGAGCACCGTCGCGTACTGAGCGCGGTGCCCACCCATATTGTCGAACGCGCCCGCCTTGACCAATGTTTCAATCGCCGCCTTGGAGCACATCGTCGGATCGACCCGTTCACAGAAGTCAAAGATGTCCAAAAAGGGACCATCCTTCTCCCGAGCGGCGACGATCGCGTCGGCGGCACCGCCACCACAACCCTTGATCGCACTCAGTCCGAAGGTGATTTTGTCGTCGAGCACCGCAAACTCGGCGTCCGACCGATTCACATCCGGGGGGAGAACCTCGATGTTCATCCGCTCGGCATCCTCCATATGCTCGACCAAGGCGTCCTTCGTTTTGAAGTTCCGGCCTGAGATATCGCCCGAGAGGAGGGCGGCCATAAACTCAACCTGGTAGTGGGCCTTCAGATAGGCGGTCTGGTAGGCGACTAGGGCGTAGGCAGTGGAGTGGCTTTTGTTGAACCCATAGCCGGCGAATTTGAGGATCATATCCCAAAATTCCTGGGCCTTATCCTGGGCCAAGCCCTGCTCCGTGGCTCCACTGAGGAACTGCTCGCGGTTCTGCTCGATCAGCGCTTCCTTTTTCTTGCTGATCGCCTTAATGCAGGTATACGCTTTGGCCAAGGGAATGCCCCCGAGGCGGTTCAAAATCCGCATCACCTGCTCCTGGTAAACCATCACGCCGTTGGTTTCCGCCAGGATGTCTTTCAGCACCGGGTGCAGGTACTCGGCCTCCTTACGGCCAAGCTTGACCTCGATATATTCGTCCACCATGCCCCCTTCTAAAGGGCCAGGACGATACAACGCATTGGTCGCGATGATGTCATGGAAATGATCTGGTTTCATCCGTTTCAGCAGATCGCGAATGCCCCCGCTTTCCAACTGAAAAACCCCCTTGGTCTCGCCTCGTCTTAGCAATTCAAAGGTTGGTTTGTCCTCTAAGGAAATGCGATTCAGGTCGAGGTTTTCCCCGCGGGTCTTTTTGATCAGATCGACGGCGTTTCGCAGGATCGTCAGGTTGCGCAGCCCGAGAAAATCCATCTTCAAAAGACCGGCGGCCTCAACGTCGTTCATGGACCACTGGGTGATGACGTCGTCCTTGCCGGATACGCGGCAGAGCGGAAGGTACTCGGTCAGCGGCTCATCGGCGATCACCACCGCGCATGCGTGTGTTCCTACATTCCGGACCAGGCCTTCGATTTTCGATGCGAGGGTAAGCAGCTCGCGAATATCTGCGTTGTTGTCGTAGGCTTTTTTGAGGTCTTCGCTCTGTTCTATCGCCGCCTTCACCTTGATGCCCAGGGTCTCCGGCACCATGCCGGTCACTTCGTTCACCATGTCGAGTGGAAGCCCCATCGCCCGACCGACATCCTTAATCGCGGCCCGAGCCGCCAAAGTGCCGAAGGTCCCGATCTGAGCGACATTCGCCTCGCCATATTTGTCCTTGACGTACCGCAGGACGATCTCCCGTCGTTCTTTATCGAAGTCGATATCGATATCGGGCGCTTCCAACCGGCTTTCATCCAGAAATCGCTCGAACAGCAGGTCGTACTTGATCGGACAGACGTGGCTCATGTAGAGGGCGTAGCAGACGATCGCACCCACACCGCTACCACGAGCCGTGGCCGGGATGTTTTGTTCCCGGGCATGGATCACAAAATCCCACACGATCAGGAAGTAATTGGGGAATCCGAGCTTGTTGATCACGCCCAACTCGCGGTCGAGTCGCTTAATGACCACCTCACACAGCTCGCCGTTCTCCCACATTTCCTCGTTGTCTTGGTATCGATCCTTAAGCCCTTCGATACAGAGCTCGCGGAGGTAGGACGCCGCGGTTTTTCCTTCCGGAATCTTGTAGGTGGGGAAGTGTCGCTTGCCGAGTTCCAGATCGATATCGACCGTATCGGCGATCTCTTGGCTGCGGGCAACGGCGTCGTCGAGGCCGGGAAAACTGCCGTACATATCCTCTTGCGAGCGGAGGTAGAATTGATCGTTCTCCATTTTCATCCGCGAGGAGTCTGTCCGGAACTTGCCGGTATTGATGCACAGCATGATATCCTGTGCTTCGGCGTCTTCTCGATCGACGTAATGGGTGTCGCTGGTCGCGACCAGGGGAAGTCCCATCCTCTTGGCGATATCGACCGCCCCCTCCAGTTGTCGCGACTGGATATCGAGTCCATTGTTCATGATCTCGACAAAGTAGCGATCACCGAACAGTTTATGGAACCAGCCCGCCGTTTCAGTCGCGTCGCGCAGCACTTCCGAGGTATTGGTGCCCCGCATCACAATCCGGGAAAATTCACTGGAAACGCAACCCGACAAGCAAACAATACCTTCGTGATGCTTTTCGAGCAGGTCCTTGTCGATTCGTGGTTTAAAATAAAAGCCTTCCAGATAGGCGGATGAGGCCATCTTCACCAGGTTTTTGAATCCGATCTTGTTTTGGGCAAGCAGCGTTAGATGGTAGTTCGATTCCCGGATGCCGCCATGCTTCTCCAGGCGGCTACTCGGGGCGATGTACGCCTCGTACCCGATGATCGGGTTGATCCCGGCCCCTTTGCAGGCATTGTAAAACTGCAAAGCGCCATGCAGATTGCCATGATCGGTGAGGGCTAGGGAGTTCATCCCCATGTCCTTGGCCTTGTTCACGAGCCGCGGAATCGAGCCGGCGCCGTCCAGCAAGCTGTAATGGGAATGGCAGTGCAAATGTACAAATGGACGAGCAGTCATCGTTTCAGCCCCAGCGTTGAACAACCGAGCGTGCCAACCCGCCGAGTTGGGCGAAGCGGCCTCAACACCTGCGGGAAAGCAAAGAAGAGAAGCGATTCTACCAAGTAGATTTTGCCTGCAAACCGATTGACTTTTTACCCCGGCTTGGTCGGCTGGGCGCAACAGGCCCCGGAGACTGGACTTCCGCTGATAGGGAATACTGTTGGAAAATTTTCCGGAGCGTCAGTCCGGTTCGCTAATCGACCTCAACAGCATCGCCAGCCGGGCCTGGAGGTCGAGTAGATTTTGCCATTCCCGCGTCTCCAGGGAGACTTTCTCGGCTCGGTCGTTGATCTCGACGGAAAGCAACAAGTGCCGAATGCGAATGTGGATGTAATCGAGGATTTCGGAGAGTTGAGCGGCCTGAGCGGGGCTCAATCGTTCCGGCAAATCGGGTGGTTGGAGTGAGTAAATGGTCGCCTGAAGATCGTCCTGTTGTTCATTCCAATTGAGTTCGAATTCCAGCGAAGAAGGCGCATCCGCAACCATCTCTTTCGGATCACAGGTGGGATCCTCGTCGGCTGGATCGCGGAGTTTGCGTTCCGCCTGTTGCTGCTTACGAAGCTGAGCCAACCGGTCCGCGATTTCCTCCTCACTGCCATAGATCAATACGGATCGCCCCAGGTGGATCATGTCACCGGGACGGAGAATGCGCAAATGAATGTCCTCGCCATTAACGCGGGTCCCATTGGTGCTCTCGAGGTCCGTAAGGACAATCTTGCCGTGGTCTTCCTGGATTTTGAGGTGGAAGCGGCTGACCCGGTCATCCTTAAGCTGAAGGGTGTTCCCCTCTTCCCTGCCGATGGAAACCGGCGTGTCGAGATCTTCAAAGACGGTTCCCCGATCTGCCCCGTCAATGATTCGTAATGTGATGTGTGCCATGAAATTTTGCGCAATCCGCGAACTCGAAATCCTCTCCAGTGCCTCTTCATTATGTCGTGTCGAAGGGCTACCTGCGAGTAGTGGGCGAAAATCCAATGGACTGCGTATCTTGAAACGAGAAAGCAGCTTACGGCGTGAAGACAGTCCCCTGGAATTTAAAGTTAGAACTCCCGGCGGCTGAGTTCCTGCGGACAGCCCGTTGTTCGCGGGGGGGAACCTGCTATAACCTTGAATTATTCGAGCGCGCGGATGCCAGCTCGTTGCGACCCAGCGGAAGTAGCTCAATTGGATAGAGCATTGGTCTTCGAAACCAAGGGTTGGGGGTTCGAGTCCCTCCTTCCGCACCTTTCATCTTGATTAAACATGAAACGAAAAAAAGCCGGGTTGGTGAACCAACCCGGCTTTCATTGTGCTGGCCGCGAGGGCCAGGATCTTAAGTTATCACGCTTCGCTTAGCGGCTGCTAACGACCCGGCGGCGAGCCGGAACGAAGGTCATGGCGTCGGCAGGGACGGGAGCCGGAGGCATGTCGTCCATTTCGCTTTCGCCAGCGGCGGGCGAAGGGCTACCGATGTCATAGCCACAGCTATCGCATCCACCGCAGCTATCGCATCCGGTGTCGCATCCACAGCCGCTGTTGCAGCGAGTGTGGCAGCAGAACAACCGCGAGATCGCGTCACGGATCGGGGTGCATGAGCAAACCTTAGGCTGGCAGCAGCTCGGGGCGGCATCGCAACCACAAGCGGCCTGCGGAGCGACACAGGTCGGCTCAACCGCACATCCGCAGTTGCTCTTGCGACCGAAGTGACCGAGCAGACCACCGTGGTGACGCTTGGCACAAGGATCGCAACCGCAAGCGGAAGGAGCGGCACAGGTCACTTCAGGAGCGGCACAAGTCGCTTCCACACCGCATCCGCAATGCGAACGCTTGCAACTGTGGAATAGGTTGTGCAACGCGTCCCGCAGCGGGGTGCCGAACTTCGGCTTGCAGCAAGAGGTCGAAGCACATCCGCAATCGACAGGAGCGTGGCAGCTAGGTTCCGGGGCACAGCAAGTTGCGGCCGGAGGAGCGTAGCAGCGAGGCTTGGGCATGCAGCAACGCGGTTTAGGCGTGCAACACGACGGGGTCTGACAGCAGGACGTGGAGGCACCGCAGCCCGAGCCGAGCATTTGGTCCAACAGCCCCGCGGCGTACGACTGGCTGGTCATAAATCCGAGTACCAGCGTCGCCAATAAAATGTTCCACTTCATTGAGCAAAATCTCCTTCCGTGTAGAATCTTGTCTCGCCACTTAACCTGTACTTCGGGGCCGGCGCTCTCGTGAACAATCACGGTATGCGACTTCCACGCCGCGATTGCTCGCAACTTGGTTGTCCATCGCAGGCGGAGCGATGAACTCACCTATGAGGTGAGCGTGTAGTCGAACCCTTTAGTTCAGGTGTGGGATTCATGATCCACACTGATGATCCGATGGCATCCGTCGAGCCGTTCCATGACTCGATTTTCCCCTCCGAAAGCCATCGGCCCCCCGTCGAACCGCCTGGGGGTTGGTCGTTCTTTCACGTCCGTGTTCAGACGTTAATGCAAGATATCGGCGAGTTAGCGAAGATGCCTTGACCGATCGGAACTATTTTTCAGCACTTGGTTTACAACTCCCATCAGGCTGACTTTGCACGGTAGTCGGGTGGCGCAAAGTTTAACGGCTAGACGGCGGCACGGACCTCCCAACGAGCCCTTAAAGTCGACCAAGGCTGCCTGGAGCATGGCGGTGGCCCCTCATCCGGCTGGCGGCTACAATTCCTGTTGTCACAACCCCGCTCGCCCAGATGGGCAGACAGTTTCGCCTCGTTGGCTGGGTGCCAGTTGGCTCTCAGCACGAATCGTCGCGGGCCTGATCGTCGCCAGATCCTACCCAATCGACAAAACCTCACTTCTTGGAGACCCTATCCCCCATGAGATCCACCCATGCCTCTGGCTTTGAGGTCGTCGACTTCGCGGCGATGCCAGGTGTCCCGTGCCCTTGTGGAACCGCGCGACGCGGCTTGGCGAATGTCGAGGACCATCCCGGCACGATTCACCTAACGGAAATCTCCACCGAGGCCAGGACGCATTACCACAAAACCCTGACAGAGACCTACTACTTCCTTGAATGTGAACCGGACGCCAAGTTGGAACTGGACGACACCACTCTTAATGTTCACCCCGGCATGCTGGTTATGATCCGTCCCGGAACGCGTCACCGAGCAGTCGGTCGGATGAAGATCCTCAACATCGTGTTTCCCAAGTTCGATCCCGACGACGAGTGGTTTGACTGAAGCATTCGCTGCCAATTCCACCGAAATTAGCACGTAAAACCTACGTCGTTCGCCACTTCCTAAAATCGTCAGCACCGAAACAACTTGCCTCACGATCCTTGCTTGTCGCGCCCAAGAGGCTTATTCTTGAGGGCTGAGTTCCGCAGTCCGACAATTGTTCCCTTTGGAAAGATCGATGCTCGAACAAACCTTCCCCCCTTTCGGTCCCACCATGACAATGCAAACATTGACGACCCTCGCCGCGCGAAACCTTCCCTTGCGGCTACTAGCATGCATGGTTTTGCTGGTGGCGTTTTCCGCCTGCACACCGCCCCCCTCCGGCAAGCCAGTTCAGGGTGACAATACCACCACCGCACCGGACGACACGACCAACAGCAATCTCACGACGCCCCTTGAAGCGGATGTCATTATTCCGAACGAGGCACCCGCGCCGATTGAATCAAAAGACGATTCTGAGGCAGCCAACGAAGCCGCGGTCGCCGATGCGAAGAGTGACGAGGCGGAGATGAAACCTCCCGTGACGGAGACCGCTCCCGCTGAAGAGAAGAGCGAACCCGCGACTCCCGAGCCGGAACCCTCAGATGTCGGTCAGACCGAGAAAGCCCCAGAGGGGGACGATTCGGAAAAGCTCGCCACGGAAAAACCGGAAGTTGAATTGGCCGCCGTGCCGGAGCGAGCTGCGGCGACCGGCGAACCACGCGAAGGGGCCGCGGCCGGCGACCCGCAAGATTGGACCTATTGGCGAGGCCCTGAATTCAATGGGATTTCCCGCGCCACGGGCCTGCCTGACGCTTGGGACCCCGAAGGTGGCGAAGGGAGCAATGTCAAATGGAAGCGGGAAGACATGGGAACTCGCAGCACACCTGTTGCGATGAATGGGAAGCTGTTTTTTCTGATGGCATCGGAGCCGGGCACCCCGCGTGAAGGGGAAAAGGTGGTCTGCCTAGACGCCGAGACGGGCGAAACGATTTGGGAGAATCGATTCAATGTTTACCTCTCGGACGTGCCGCTCGAGCGGGTCGGCTGGTCAAGCGTGACCGCCGATCCAGAGACCAACCAGGTGTACGCCCTGGGGGTCAGTGGACATTTTCAATGCCTCGACGCCGATACCGGTGAGACCGTCTGGCTCCGCAAAATGCATGAGCAGTACGGCATGCTGTCCACTTATGGCGGCCGGACCAACTTTCCGGTCGTTCACGAGGACCTCGTGATCCTCAGCGGAATCATTATCGGCTGGGGGGAAATGGCCAAACCGGCGCATCGCTTCATCGGCTTCGACAAGCGGACCGGCGCGGTGCACTGGTTTACTGAATCCACCAACATGCCCAAGGATACCACCTACAGCGCCCCCTCGATCAAGAACATCGGGGGCGTGCCGCAGTTCATTATTGGGGCCGGCGATGGTCACATCTGGAGCCTTCAGCCGCGAACCGGAAAACCGCTCTGGAATTACGCCTTCTCCGCTCGGGGGTTGTATGCCACGCCCCTGGTCCATGAAGACACCGTGTACATGGGACAGGGTGAGGAAAACGTGCTTGCGAGTGAAGAGGAGGGGCAAGTCAAGGTTCGCACGGCCACCACCATGGGCGGGATCGCGACGATCGACGCGACCAAGCGGGGCGATATCACCATTAGCGGAGAAAAATGGAAGATCGAGGAGGTCGTGTTGAATCGCAGCACGCCACTGTTGATAGACGACTATCTCTACGTGATCGACGACCGCGCGAAGATGTTCGTCTTTAATATCAAGGATGGGGAGCAAGTAGGTGATCGCTTGACCCTCAGTCGAGCTATGTTCAGCTCCGCACTCTACGCCGATGGCAAAATCTACGCGTTGTCGGTGAATGGCCAATACTTCGTGATTGAAGTTCAGGAGGAAGGCAAGCTGGAGATCCTCAGCAAGGGACGTCTACCCCGCGGGGAGGAATCGCTCGGTTCGCCCATTTGTGCTCAGGGCCGCATCTACGTTCCCACCACCGGAGCGATGTATTGCCTGGAAGCTGAGGACAAAGAGAAGGGATTCGCGGGCCTACCCGAGTCCCAACCGGAACGACCAGTGGATGAAGATCGCGAACCGGCTCAAGTCCAGGTCATTCCGGCAGAGGTTCTGGTCAAACCGGGCGAAAAAGTCGACTTCACCGTCAGGGTTTTCAACGCGGGCGGCCAATTGCTGGAGGAGCGAGTCGAGGCGGGTTTTCAGGTCGAGGGACCTGGGAAAGTCACGGCAGAGGGAAGCTTCGAAGCGGATAATAGTGCATCGCATCAGGCCACTTATGTCACCGCAAAAGTTGGCGAGATCTCCGGTCGAGCGCGGATTCGTGTCGTACCGGACCTCCCCTGGAAATTTGATTTCGAAGATACGGCACTCAACGACAACGGGATCGGTGAACCGCCGGTTACCTGGGTGGGGATGCGGTATCGGCATGTCATTCGGGAAGAAGAGGGAGAAAAGGTGATGGTCAAGGTCACCACCATACCCGTGGGGACTCGCAGCCAAGGCTGGATGGGGCACACCGATTTACACGACTACACCATTCAAGCCGACGTGATGGGACACGAGACAGGCGGCCAATTGCCGGAAATCGGAGTCATCGCCCAGGGTTACCAGTTTGTCCTCAACGGCAATCAAAAGAATATGCAAGTTCGCAGTTGGGTTACCCAAATGCGGATGGCAAAGGAGGCTGAGTTTATCCTGGAACCAGAAGTTTGGTACACGATGAAACTCAAAGTCTCCAATGTAGAAGACAAGGCGTTGGTTCAAGGTAAGGTTTGGAAGCAGGGGGACAAAGAACCGGATGAATGGTCGGTTGAAGCGGAGGATACCATCCCCAATGTCGACGGAAGCCCCGGCCTCTTTGGCAACGCCACCAACGGTGAAATCTTCCTCGATAACATCATGGTCACGCCGAACGAGTAGCTGATTGCCAACAATCCCCGAAGGCAAGCCGTACGCAACATCCACAACGATTCCTCAAAGAGATATCCAACCCATGAGATCCACGTTTACTATTTTCGCGATTTCCGCGTCCTTCCTTCTCGGACTTTTTGTCATGGCGATGCTGCCGGAAGAGAAGGCGTCCGCCCAAGAAGCCGCAAGCAACACCGCTATCCAGACTGTCTCAACCGAGAACAAATCGGGCGACTGGCCACAATGGGGTGGCGATTCCAAACGCAATAACACCCCGGATGCTAAGAGTATCCCCGTCGACTTCGATATCGGCGGTTTCGACCGACAGTCCGGCGACTGGAAAAGGGAGGATGCCAAAAACATTAAATGGGTATCGCAGCTAGGTAGCCAGACCTACGGCAATCCGGTCGTGGCGGATGGCAAGGTGTTTGTCGGCACCAATAACGGTGCGGGCTATATCGAGCGTTCCCCCCCCAACGTCGATCTGGGCGTGCTGCTCTGCTTTGACGAGGAAACCGGTAAACTGCTGTGGCAGCATTCCAGTAAGAAGTTGCCGACCGGTCGGGTCCACGACTGGCCTTTGCAGGGGATTTGCTCCGCATCGTACGTCGAGGGAAAGAAAGTCTGGTTCGTGACCAGTCGAGGGGAGGTCCGGTGTCTGTCGACCGAAGGTTTTCACGACGGCGAAAACGAAGGGCCCTACACCGAGGAAGAACACACCGGCGAACTTGAGGCCGACGTGATCTGGCTTTACGACATGATGACGGAACTGGGCGTCTCCCAGCACAACATGGCCAACTGCTCGGTCACCGCCCTGGGCGACATCCTGTTTGTCATTACTTCTAACGGGGTCGATGAGTCACACCTCGTGCTGCCCTCGCCCCAAGCCCCCAGCTTCATCGCTTTGGACAAGAACACCGGCGAACTGCTTTGGAGCGATGCTTCCCCCGGAGACAACATCCTGCACGGTCAATGGTCCTGCCCCGCGATCGCGGAGCTCGGCGGAGTGCCTCAGGCGATTTTCCCCGGCGGGGATGGCTGGCTTTACTCGTTCAAGGCGGATAAAGGGAACGACGGGAAACCGGAGTTGCTTTGGAAGTTTGACTGCAACCCCAAAGAGACCGAGTGGATTCTGGGAGGGCGCGGCACTCGCAACAACATCATCGGCACGCCGGTCATCTACAACGACTTGGTCTATATCGCCGTCGGGCAAGACCCGGAGCATGGCGAGGGTGAAGGGCACCTGTGGTGTATCGATCCAACCAAACGGGGCGATGTTAGCCCTGAATTGGCCATGAAGATCGAAGAGGACAAACGCGTTCCGATTCCGCACCGTCGGCTGCAAGCGGTCGATCCGGAAGAAAGCGAAGTGGCCGTGGCCAACCCCAACAGTGCGGTGGTGTGGCACTACTCCACTTTCGATCAGAACGGAGATGACGAAATCGACTTTGAAGAGACGATGCATCGATCCTGTGGCACCGTCGCCATTAAGGACGACATCCTTTACATCGCCGACTTTAGCGGACTATTCCACTGCGTAAACGCCACCAACGGCGAGGTCCATTGGACCTATGACATGCTGGCCGCCTCATGGGGCTCCCCGCTCATCGCCGATGGCCACGTCTACATTGGCGACGAAGATGGAGATCTGGCGATCTTCAAGCACTCCTCCGATCCGGATGACGCGGAACCGATCGCTGAGATCAACATGGGCAACTCGGTGTACAGCACCCCGGTCATCGCCAACGGCGTGATGTTCATCTCGAACAAGACCCACTTGTTCGCGATCGAACAGCAAGAAAATAAGTAATTAGCCAGCGATCGCTAGACACATCGAAATGAGAAAACGCGGAGCAGAACCCTGCTCCGCGTTTTTTTGGCTAGTGCTTTGGCCCTTCCCCCACGCTCCTTATGGAGCCACGCTTCCGTGGACCGTGGGGGTCCCGCAGGTTGCGTTTGCCCTGAAGTGCCTTGCGGGTTAACGCTTCCCCCACGCTTTTGGCAAGCGTGGCTACGGTTGGAATGAGTCCTCGCTTAACCCTTAGCCATCTCGCGACACACTTCCGCGCACTTCAAGCATTGCTCGGCGCACTTTTTGTGGATGTCCTCGTCGGCGTGTTTCTTGCACTCCTCGGCGCACTTTTCACACGCCTTGGCGCAGGCCTCGGCAAGCGTGGAGGCCAGGGGGCCATCCTGGGCGGCCACTTGGGCCATCACACCACAGATCAGGGCACAGTCCTGACACATTTTAAGGCAATGCTTGTGCTCCTTTTTGCCTTCCGCGACTTCGTCAAGGCAAGCATCGGCACACATCAAACACAGCTTTTGACACTCGACGCAGGCCGCGTAGCACTTCTCCATGTGTTCGCTGTGATTGTGCTTTGCTGGCTCTCCGGCGGAAGCGATTCCACCGGCCAATAACGATAGAGGAAGGACGAGAAGCAGTGCGGCTGTCTTACGAATCATCTGTGTTTCTCCCAAAACTGGAAATCAAAAGGTCGATCCGAACGATTAATGAACCTTCGGCCATCAACGTGTCCGAACCCTAAGAACCCCGGCCTGGGAGAACGTAGCCGGGTGGCGAAGTGAACGTCCCTCGCACTCAATTACCGTATCGAGTAGACACCGTAACGTCAACAATTGTTTTCAGTTGACCGCGAACCGGCTTGAACACGTTCCATAAAAAAACGCCATCCAAATCGGATGGCGCGCTTTGATCGGTAGCGAAAACTTAAGCGGGCCTAGTCTTCCAAGGCCACCTTAATCTCTGGGGCTTCGCCTTTGTCTGTGCAGCAAGCGGCGGCACCATCGACCCCTAGTTTGGTGAGCAGGTCTTCCGCGGTCGATTCCGACTCGCAGCAAGATGCGGCGCTCTCGCAGCAGGGGCTGGCGGTGGTCGCAACCGCTTCCGCCTTCGACGAGCAGCAGCTTTCGGCCCCGTCGGACTCGCCCGCCATGGTACTAACCAGCGAATCCTGGACCGAGTTGGGCAGGTAGCTCGCGGCGTTCATCACGGCGTCGGGGGCGATCGCAAAGGCAACCATCGAGCCGATCGCCAGAATGGCCGCCGTGTAGGTGATGCCGCGGAGCCAACCAGTGAAGCCACCGCCACAACAGGCGACCGGGGAGGCTTCGGAAACGTTTTCGGGGTTCGGATTATCAGGCATACTCGAAAAACTCCATCAGGCCAAAGTAAGTTGTCAGGAAGAATAACTCGACTGTGAGACATGATACCGGTTTTCGGTCGAATGGCCTAACCGTTTTTTCGATATTTCACCTGCGGGAAACCCCGCTCAATGTGGTGGCAAATGCCAGCGAGGATCTCTCCAAATAGGAAGCGGCCGAACGGGCCGTGATCGCGTGTCGCTACTTTGTGGATCTTGACCCCCGCTGACGGGTCTGGTCACTGAGATCCTTTGCGTTTGGATTTTTGTGAACCTTTGCACAGTCCCCACCCCCTCAAATTTTTGTCACACTTCAGCCAACTGAAGTGGTTTTCGTTGGCAGTGGGGGTAGTTGTCCGGTGAGTAGGTACTCCTCAAGGGCCGTGACGACGGTTCGGATGGGGTCGTGGCCGCGTTGTTTTAAGGTCCGGAAGACACTCATCAGGACGGCCTGGCAGTCGGCACCCCGCTGGCTGCGGTTGCCGTAGCTGTTTTTGCGGAGGATCATCGCCGGGCGGATGCATCGCTCGGCGTGGTTGTTGTCGAAGGGGACCCCGTCTTGATCGAGAAACGTGAACAATTCGTTTTGATACTTTCGCAGGCGTTTGATCAACCGCTTGGCATTTTTGTCGTCCCAAGCCGTATCGATCAACGATTGCAGTCGCATTGTCAGCCGCGCGCGGCGCGAGGCGTATTCCTCCGGCGGCATTTCCGCTTTCCGACGCCACAGGCGAATCGCGTCCCCCAGCAGACGCCGCAGCTTTTTCGAGAACGCCGACCAGTGCTCGCCGGGCGATTTGTATTTCTCGGTCTGCTCCAGTTCGCGCAGCAGATGCACCAGGCACATTTGCCGATCGGCGCAGCAAACCGCGTTGTAAGCGCCCCAAAAGTCGCTCACCAGCGTGCCGGAAAATTCTTCGACGAAAAACTTCATCAGCGCCGGCGAGCCACGCGACCGATCGATCATGTAGTACGTCAAATCTTGCGTACAAAAACACCACAACCAGTGCGTTTTTCCATTGACTCGCCAGCCCGTTTCGTCGCCGTGCAGCACGGCCGAATGCAAGGCTTGTTTCTGAATTTCCTCGTACCAGGCGAACAGAATCGCTTGCAGGCGGTACCACATGTCGACCAGCCCGCCTTCGCTGACCTTCAGTTGCAGGTGGAAATTGAAGACTTCCACGATCTGGGAGAGCGTGTTTCCCAGGGCGTAGTGCAGCCAGGCCGAGAGTACCAGCACGCGATTGCCCAGCGTGGCACCCGGCAGGGCGTCGACCACAGGCGGCTCGACCTTCTTTTTGCACTGGGGGCACCAGTCGCGATGAATCGTGTGCTCGGTGACTTCCGGCTTGAGATCGGGAATGTCTTCGGTATAGCGGGTGCGTGTTTCCGCACATGGTTTCAAGCGACCGCCACAGTCGGGGCAACTCTCGGCCCGATGGTCCGCCTGCCAGTCGATGTGCTGCGGTTTTTCGCGTCGCGAGCCGGGATGCCCCTTTTTCGCCCCGGGTCGCTTCTTGCCGCGTGGCTTGGCGGCCGGCTTTTCGTACACCGGTACCATGCCCGAAGGCGTGCTGGGCGTGGTCGAAGGATCGCTTTTCCCTTCCGCCTCGGCCAATCGCTTGGCCATTTCCAACAGCGCAAAGACGACCGCTTCCTGGCCCCGGGCGAAAATCGCCTCGGCCTGCTCGCGCGTCAACCCCGCGCCAATCGAATTGTCGGTCGTTGCTTTTCCCATAGCATCCACGCCAAACCACAGATGCTATTTTGATAACCTCAATCACCGTTTCCACCAAGATCAACTTCAGACGGCTGAAGTGTTACAAATTTTTAAAGAACCACCCCCATTCTACTCGATGGTTCGCGGAACTTTCGGACCGAACCGGGCACCGCTTCGCCCACCATTGAGGAAGTGTGGGCGAAGCGTTCCCTCCGTGCTACTGCGCGGCTTTCGCGTCACCCAGGTCGAGCACCAAGGTGCTGTAGTGGCGAATGGAATCGTACTTTTTCCCTTCCCGCTCTCCCGCGACCGGGTCGATGTGCCGGGCCCGGATGTGATACCGAATCATCTCCGGCTGGGCCAGCGTCACCAGGCCTTTGGCGTCGGTTTGAAGGGTGGTGGCCTTGTCCGCCTCGTCGGAGATGACCACCTCAGCATCCGCCACCGGTTTGCCACCGGCGCGGACTTCCAATTGCAGTTGGTCGTCGGTCAGGGTCGGAATTACATCTAACCCCAACTTCTCACTCCGCAGCAGCGCCGGCTGAGAAAGGGCCTCCTTGTTGGCGTATTTGGCGTGGTACCAAAGCTGAAAGGGGGCGTCCCCTTTGGCCAGCACCCCGTAATCGCAAACCGCTTCCAGCACCTTCCAGCTTGCCTCTGCGTCCTTCTGCTCCGGCCCCGCAACCCAATGGCCAAGCTGGCCATCCACCTGTTTCTCCATCGTCAGCCGATGGTAGTTCCCCTCGCTGTCACGACCATAAAGCTCCGTTTGCTTCACATGGTCCAAGAGGCTGGCGGAGTCGGAAATGGTCGCTTCGCCAAAGTACATCCCAACCGGTTTGGCCTTGGTGCCACCCAAGTCGAGCCACACAAAATGGGCCTGGGCGATGCTCCCGAAAATCAACAACAGACCGGTCGTCAGCAGCGCGAGCGCGCCTGGCAAACGCCGGGTCGAATTGAAAGAACGCATGAGGTTTTGAACTCCTGTTGAAAAAAGGGGAAATCTCGGGCGGCACAGTATTGATATCGAGTATCAATATCTTTATAACTTAGCGAGTCGGGCCGATGCCCGTCAACAACTTCCTTCAAAAAATTTCCCTCTCGTCCCCGTTTCGCGGACCACCAACCGGCAGTTTCCACCGATGAACCGATCGAGCGACCAGCCACAACCCAAAGCCGAGAGGACCTCCTCTCTTCCGGAAGAACTGGGCCAGCGGACCATCAGATCCGAGGAAATTCTCGCAGGCCGGCGCGAAGTCTGGATCCAACATGGCGACTCCCTCTACCGACTCTGCGAAACCAAAACCGGCAAGCTGATCTTGCAGAAGTAGCGCCCGCCGAGCGAGCTATGCAGCCACGGAGCCAACGAGTTGTTGAAAAAGTTTTTAGCCACAGAGGTCACAGAGGGCACAGAGCCTGAGGTTACCTGAGCCGGTTTTTTAGTCGTCCCAGGCCGAACTTGGTCGATGTAATTTGCGGGCAATTTCATTTCTTGTACTCATCCGTATCTGTGTCCATCCGTGGCTAAATTTCGTTGTGCGACCGTGATTGGTGAAGGGGTCAGGACTCTTTTTTGTCGCGCTGGTTCCAGTGGTGCGTCTGCACTAAAAAAGAGTGCTGACCCCGGGTGCGTGCAACTCGCTTCTCTCTGTGACCTCTGTGAACTCTGTGGCTAAATTTCCTATCGCGAGTTGACCCCGGTGGTCGTGTTGCTTGGGAGCGGGCAAAATGGGGTGTGGCCCCCAAAAAATCGCAACCGTTTTCCTGAGACTTGCTCCCGCCATGGATACTTTCGACGCCATTTACCAGCGCCGCTCGATCAAACATTACGACCCGGCCCACCGGATGACCGAGGAGGAGATCCAAAAGCTGATGGACTCCGCCCTCCAGTCCCCCACGTCATTCAATATCCAGCATTGGCGGTTTGTCCTGGTTCGTGACAACGCCCTGCGGCAGGAACTCAAAGGGGCCGCGTTTGGTCAGAACCAGGTGACCGACGCGTCGATCCTGCTGATCCTCACGGCCGATGTCAAATCGTTTGAGAAAGCCCCGGAGCGGTACTGGGCCAATGCCCCGGCCGAGACGACCGCGATGATGGTCAAGATGCTGGTTGGCATTTACGACGGCAAAGAGCAACTGCAACGGGACGAGGCGATGCGTTCGCTGGGGATCGCGGCCCAAACCATCATGCTGGCCGCCAAGGCCCTGGGGTACGATACCTGCCCGATGGTTGGTTACAACCCGGACAAGGTGGCCGACATCATCAACCTACCGGAAGATCACGTCCTGGGAATGATGATCACCGTCGGCAAAGCAATCAAAGAAGCCTGGCCCAAACCGGGCCAACTGCCGCTGAATGAAGTGGTGATTCAGAACCGGTTTGAGTAGACGGATCGCCCCGCCTTAATGCCAACGAAAAAACTTCAACGCCAACACAAACGAGACGACTCCCCACAGGGCGAGCGTGATGGTTTCGTGACCTAACGACATTAGGCCGGCTCCTTCCAGCATCACGCCGCGGAGCGCGTCGTTCAGCGCGGTCAGGGGTAACAGGCGGATGACCGGTTGCAGGAATTCTGGGAAACGTTCTCGGCTGAAGAAGATGCCGGAGAGGACCCACATGGGGAGCATCACCAGGTTCATCAGCCCGGAGACGGTTTCCAGAGTTTTGGCTCGGCAGGCGATCAACAGCCCCAGGCCCGCGAAGCTGACCGCTCCGAGCAGGATAAAGAACACCACGGTGACCGGACTGCCGGCGATCCCGACCCCAAACGCAAACCAGGCGAAGACCAACAGCAGCAGCACTTCGGGAATCATAAAGAGCAACCGGCTGATCATCAGCGAGAGCAGGAAGTCGCTCTTCCGCATGGGCGTGGCCAAAAATCGCTTGAGCAGCTTGCGAATCCGCATGTCGACCGTCACGAAACCGACGCCCCACAGTCCACCACCCATCAGCCCCATACCCAAGAGGCCGGGAACCAGGAAATCGATGTAGCGTCCGCCGGGCGATTTTAGCTCCGTCGAGGTGACATCCGCCGCATCGACTCGGCCGGCCGCTGTTTGTAACACCAGATCGACCTCGTTCCGCGCGAGTTGGCTTTCGGGCCGCGTGGGAATGTACAGGTAGTCGTAGGTCTTTTCGGACTCGGCCGTCACCACCAGATCGATCCGACCGGTGCGGAGCCGTTCTTTCGCGATCCCGGCCTCATTCAAGGCCACGACGAACCGCTCGTCACTCAGGGCCGCGGCGGTCGCTTCCGCTTGTGGGCCAATGACATCGACGCGGAACGACTGCTGCGGCTGATCGCGGAAGGCGATGCCCAGGGCGACGGTCATCAGGATCGGAAATCCATACACCCAAAAAACCGCTTCCGGCTCGCGATAGAACTCGCGGAGCCGACACAGGATCAGTTGTCCTAACGGACGCATCGACCACCCCATCTCTAATCTCCTCCATCTCGCAGGTGTCGACCCGTCAGTTGCACGAACACATCTTCCAAACTCGCGTGCCGCGTGGTGAGCCGGGCGAGCGCCGCGCCGCTGCCGCGCACATGGTCCATCACCGCGGGCAGGGCTGCGTGAAGTTCCCGGACATGCAGGACCAGCACCCCGTCATCGGCTAAGGTGGATTGCACGCCAGGCAACCGCGTGAATGTTTCACGGGGGATTTCTGGGCTCTCCTCACTTAGCTCGAACTCGATTACCTGATCGCCCCCCAACTGCGTGATCAACTCGACCGGCGAACCGAGTGCGATCACCTTTCCGTGATCGACCACCGCAACCCGGTCGCATAATCGTTCCGCTTCATCCATGTAATGCGTGGTGAGCACGATTGTCCGCCCGGCGTTACGGAGGTTCCGAATGACGTCCCACAGTTGACGCCGAGACTGCGGATCGAGCCCGGTGGTCGGTTCGTCGAGAAACACGAGATCAGGGTTCCCCACCAAGGCGCACGCCACCGCCAGACGCTGTTTCTGCCCCCCCGACAAATTCACTACCCGGGCCTGGGCTTTTTCCTGTAGCGAAACCAAATCCAAGGCCGCGTCCGGTGTGATTCCTTGCCGATAAAAGCTGCGAAACAAGGTGATCGTCTCATGCACCGTCAGCTTGTCGCTGAGCCGGGTCTCTTGCAGCGAGATCCCGATCCGCTGCCGGATCTCCGCTTCCCCCGTGGTGCCCCAGCGTTTGCCAAGCACTTCGACCTCGCCGCTAGTGGGCGTTAAAAGTCCTTCCAGGATCTCAATGGTCGTCGTCTTCCCGGCCCCATTGGGACCGAGCAAACCGAAGCACTCGCCGGCAGGCACTTCCAGGTCGAGCCCACGCACCGCTTCCACCGGGGGACGACCCGGGTAGGTTTTGACGAGGTTTTGGCAACGAATCGCGAGAGGCATCAGCGAACCTTAATCGGTCTATCACAAAGAAGTGCAGGATGTAGACACCCTCTTTACGATCCCAACGGTCGCGAGAAAAGATGGCCGCTCGTCCGCGCGAGGACACAATGGCGGAGCGAGGGTTCGCGCGGAAGAGAGGATTTTTTACCAGGAGCAGCGGAAAAGGACCTCTCGATGCTGCCGCTTAAGGGCGTAGGTATGGCACCCGATTCTTAGCCCCGGCAGGGCAACGCTGTGAAGCATTTTAAGCGGCGGTTTGGCCGGTTGCTTCGTGTGCT
>JBBDIM010000184.1:0-12662 GCA_040880405.1 Pirellulaceae bacterium
ACGGTACCTCTGGACATGCAAGCGTAGCCATGCTGGTACGACTGGGACAAGGATGTCCAAGCTCACCATGCGATTCTAAACGAGGCTCTCCGTGCGGAAACGCGCGAAGGTCGGGGCCTGGGGCCGGCTGGTGCGCGGTGTTGCTGCTGGCTTGCACGGTCTGGCTGACGCTGCTAACTAAGCCACTCGCGGCGCAAGTAACTCCCGCGGCCGACGAGCGGGTACGCCTGACGGTGCGTCTGGCTTGGGGTGGTGGACCGCTCCAGCGATGGCAGGGTCATATCACCTTAAGTGAAGGGACCATTGCCCTTACCAATTTGCTGGGGATGGAAGCGGACGAGGCGAGAGCCATTCGTCAGCAAGAGAACACGATCCATATCCGGCATTTAACGCAGCGGACGTACGATGGGTGCGATTTCGAGATCGACGCCCCGGCCGGTGCCACGCTGGAGGTGTTGCTGGCTGGTGACGAAGCGGAACATCCTCCTCGGCCGATCCGGATTAACGTCGCCGATTTGGTGCATTCCCCCTTCAACGTCGATCTCGACCCACCAGGAACCCGGCTCTTAATCCGCCGCGCCCCGGGGGATGTCATCCGCGCGACCGTTAGCCGAGGGCATTTGGTCTTTGCCCCGCAAGAGACATTTCGCCTGCCGGTCAAAGGATACCTGACCCGATTTTCCGCGGGAGCGGCAGCGCAGCTTCAGGTGCGGCTGCGGGGAAAAGGCCGGACCTTGTGGGAGACCACTCGCGAGAGCACCACGGACAACCAGGGGAACCTCGATCTGGGAGATCCGCTGGAGATCGAACTGCCGGAAGCGGCGGGGGTTTACGAACTGACCCTGGCCTTGGCCGAACCGCGTCTAACCAATCTGGTGTTCAGCCCCCGGATCGTCCACGAGCGGATGATTCAATTGGTGGTGGTCGATTCAACGAAGAAGGCCCCGGTCGACTCCGGCGAGCCGCAGCTCTTATCGACCATCGACCCCGCCAATCCCGATTGGTGGAGCCGGTTGCCGAAGCTACCGACCTACAACTTGTGGCAGCGTTCGAAGGTCAGCGAGCTACACAACCAAAAGACCACCACCCACGAACACAATCAACGGCGCTGGCAGAAGCTGGCCGTCGGTGGTTGGCATGCTTACCCCTTGCCGACCCAAGGGGAAGGGACCCCGCTGATTTTGGAAGTGGAGTACCCCGGCGACTTGCCACAAAGCCTGGGAATCAGCATCATCGAACCGGACGCGGCGGGTCAGATTACCCCCACCGGCACCGATAGCGGTGTGCAGGTCGCGCCGCTAGAACCGGGCGGATCGACCGATCCGCGTTGGCACCGAATTGTGTTTTGGCCGCGGTCCGATACGCCGTTAGTCCTGTTTACCTGCCGTGGTGAGGAGGGCCCCTCCTACTTCGGGCGGATTCGCGTCCTCAGCGGTCGCCCCAAAATCGAAACGGCCGAGCGTCCTGAAGAGCGGCTGGCGGTCGCCTACATGGACAAACCACTGTTCGCCCGGAATTTTGGAGCCGCGGAGGCCTTGAACCCCGCCTCCGGTCGCAGCTTGCAGGACTGGGTCACGTTTTATCAGGGGGGCGAGCGGATGATTGAGCAGGTCCGCCGGGGTGGCTACAACGCGGCGAGTGTCGCGGTGTGGTGCGATGGCGGAGCGATCTATCCGAGCCGCGTGGTTCGCTCGACCCCGAAGTACGACAACGGCCAATTCTTCGACGACGGCCGCGACCCGGTCAAAAAAGACATTTTGGAAATGCTGTTGCGGCAGTTCGATAGTGCCGGGCTGAAGTTCATTCCGGCCCTGGAACTGAACACGCCGCTCCGGTCGCTCGAAGGAGACGCCGATGTCCCATCCCGGGCCGACCAGTTCACGCTGGTCGATCATGAGGGACGCACGGTGCTGGAGGTTTTAGGGCATGTCGCCGGCGAGTACTCCTATTACAACCCGCTGCGGGAAGAAGTGCAGATCGCCATGGAAGAGGTGATCATGGAACTTGCGGCGCGGTATGGCCATCACGAGTCGTTCGCGGGAATCACCCTGCGTTTGGACAGCGATGGTTACGGCCTGTTGCCGGGGCCGCAGTGGGGCTTGGACGCCGAGACAAGGGAGGCGTTCGTCGCTACGCTCTCGCCCGCTTCGCGAGCCGTTTACCAGCGGGTGCCGGAAGAGCACACCGCCCAGGCCACCTGGATTTTGGAGAACCAGTGGGAGGCTTGGCTAGCCTGGCGGGCCGAGCGGATGTATCGCTTGCATTCCCGCATGGCGGCCACGCTGCAAAGTGTCAAACGAGACACGGTGCTCTATCTTTCCACGACCGACAGTTTCGATGGAACCCACGCCCAACGTCGATTGCAGCCGGAACTTCCGCTCACGACCTCGGTGCCTGACATTTTGTTGGAGATGGGGATCGATCGGCGGCATTACCAAAAAGATGACGCGGTGGCCCTGATGCAAGCCAGCTTCGTTCGGCCGGAGGGGAATCCGCAGCGGAAACGGCTTTACGAGAATTTCACCGCCTCGATCGAATCGGACGCCCCCTACAGCGACGAACTCAACCGCGCGGTCCTCCATTTCCATGTGCCGGATACCTTGGCTGTGCCGGAACTCGACTCGGCCCAACCGTTTGGCAAAGGGGGAAACCATACCTGGCTAGCGACGCAGTTTTCCGGTTCCGGCCCGGCCGTGCGTCGGCCGATCTTGGAGCATCTCGCCTTCTCGGACGATAAGGCGGTCTTCTTCGGCGGTTGGATGATGCCGCTGGGGCAAGAGGATTCGCTCCGGGAGACGCTCGAGATTTTCCGCTCGATCCCGGGCCAGAAGTTCGAGACCCTGAACCTGCCCCAGGCCCAACCACTGGTCGTGCGAAAATCGAACCAGCGGGGCGAGACATTCGTTTACTTTGCCAACCCGACTCCTTGGGACCTGACGGCGATCTTTACCGTGGAGCTTTCCAAAGCGGGGACGGTCACGCCGCTGGGTGGTAGTCAGATTTCCCGCGGGCCGCAAAGCAGCGGGGCCTCGCAGTGGACGGTTTTGATTCCGCCTTATGGTTTAGCGGCGGCCCAGATCAATGTGGCGGACCTCCGCCTCACGGTCGATGAAATTCACGTCCCCAAGGGGGTGCTTAATAATCTCAAGTACGACTTGAGCGATCTGGCGGCTAGGCTTCGCAGCCACCGCGAAGTGGAACCGAGTGGGGGACTCACAAACGGTGGTTTCGAACAGCGGACCGACGAGGGAACGTTGATCGGCTGGACTCACGGAGCTTCGCCCGGCACGCGAGTTACCGCGGAGTCGCAAAAGGTGGCCGCAGGGACGCAGGCCCTCCGCCTGCAAAGTGAAGGGCCGGTGCTGTGGGTCCGGAGCGACGAGCTACCGGTGCCACCCAGCCGCCGCGTGATGATCCGCTTGAGTCTGTTAAACGACTCTCCCGGCGGCCAGCAGCCACCGGTCCGGATCTCGGTCGACGGAAGCAATGAGACACGGAATTACTATCAGCCGGTCAAGGTCGGCGGCGACTCGGACATTCCCCTGCAATCCGCCTGGAGCCCCTACGTTTACCCAGTCTTCGACCTGCCGGCCGACTTAGAAACCTTCAAGGTGGGAATCGACTTGATGGGCCCAGGCAATGTCCTAGTCGACAAGGTGGAGGTCATCGAGGTGGCATTCCGAGAAGCGGAGATCGCGCAGCTCCAACGGCTGATTACCTTGGCCGATGCCAAATACCGTTCGGGCGAAGTCGGCGACCTCTACCGCATCCTCAATAGCTACTGGGCCAACTACCTCCGCCAACACGTCCCCGTCGCCCCGGCCCTGGCCCGGCAGCAACAACAAGCCCTCCAAGTCGCGGAACAGCCCAAGAAGCCAGAACCGGAAAAAGAGGAAGCGGAACGCCGCGGGTGGTTGGAAGGACTGCGGTCTCGGTTGCCTCGGTGGTATTGATTCGTAACGTGAATCCGGAATTGTTGGCAAAACGGTGGCCGTGAAAAAGGGGTCAGGACTCTTTTTCCTAACCCGTTTTCCATTGGTCAACGCCAAACGAAAAAGAGTCCTGACCCCTTTTCATTCTACCAATCCCCCTCGGATAAGAAGGTTGAGAGGAGTGGATATTGAGTTCCACCTGTCGTAGCTACGCTTGCTAAAAGCGTGGGTGAACCGCGTACCCGGTTGGCCAGCAGGGCAGGCCGTACTCGCACTTCGCCCACGCTTTTGCAAGCGTAGCTACGACATTGGGTGGGCGTTTACCCCGGCGGCCAGTTGAGCCTTCTTCCGCCCATCACGTGCAGATGCACGTGCGGGACTTCTTGGCCGCCGTTTTCTTTGCAATTGACGATCACTCGGTAACCTTCCTCCAGGCCCAGTTTGCGAGCCACATCGCGGACGACCAACCACAGGTGACCCATCAGAGCTTGGTCCTCGTCGGCGATGTCGTCCAGCGTGGCGATCTCCTTTTTGGGGATCACCAACACATGGACGGGGGCCTTGGGGCTGATGTCGTGGAACACGAGGCAATGCTCGTCGTCGTGGATGATGTTGGCGGGGATTTCGCCGTCGATGATTTTCTTGAAGATGGTTTTTTCAGGCATAGGATTGGTCCTCCGCGCATTGGGTGGGCTGGTCGTGTGGTGGTCTTTTGGAATGTTCGTTTCAGACTAACGTCTTGGCCGATGGCTTCCAAGACAGAGGGCGGGAAATCGCGATCCGGCGGCGGGGAGAAACCGGCTGGGTGTTGACTCCAACCGGGCCGGTCGATTGATATCGATCCACATCGGTTGATTCAAAACCGCCACCGTGCGGCTTGGCGTGTTCGCCCTGTTTTCAATCAACGCGAGGGACCCAAACTGCCGAAGTTGAAACAGGCAGGGCAAGATTGGGGTTGCCCGGGTTCTTCTTTTCATGGGTGCATTGCTAGCAGGTGCCCTCAAGGTGCGACAGGATGTCGGCCGGGAAGGGGAGGGACTCGGGGCTTTTCGCGGTGAACAGCCATGGATAGGGAGTAACGCAGGATGCGTCGATCTGCATTGGTCGCCCTGGCGGTGTTGGCGGGATGGAACTCGCCCACGCTTGCCCAAGAGGTGCGGTATGTCAATCGAGACGGAATTACCTATCGGGAAACCGTCGAACGAGTGAAGAAACCGGTCTCGGAAACCACCTACCAAACCTACAACGAGACGGTTTACAAAGAGCGGTACACCACCGAGGTTCAGGAGTCGCAGCGGACCTACTTGGCTCCGGTCACGGAGTATCAGTGGGAGGCGTACACGCCGGTTACGTTGAATATCTTCGCGCCACCCAGAGTCGCGTATCGCTGGGTCCCGCGAACCCGCTGGGAGACCCGCAGCGAAACGGTCCGCACGCCGGTAACTCGCCGAGATTTGGTGCCGGAAGAACGGACTGTCAGTCGCCCGCAAACGGCTCTGCGAATGGTCGAGGAAGAACGGATCACGCGGATCGCAATCGCCGATCCACCCAGCGGTCAGCCCGCCGCCAATGTCGCCTCGCGGCAGGTGATCGGTGGTGTCTCGAACCTCCAAAACGATCCGCCCCGCAGCGGAACAAGTTTTGCGCCAGGGGGACTTCGGCGATAGGCGAAGTGGCGGACCAAGTGAGACCAAGGGTGCCATGCCCACGCCTTCAAGCGTGGGCATGTTTGCGCTCGAAAAATAAAAGCGGTAGGGCGCGAGCCCTCCGGTCTTTGGCGTGAAAATTCCCCAATGGCAACGCCGCCTGATGGCACCCGATACCGGAAAGTTGACGCGTGGCCTAAACCGCTACGCGGGCCTCTTCTAGAAGTTGGATCCAGGGACCGACGTAGAATCCGTTGTCGTGGAAGGTGCGGCCGCTGACTAGGTTGTCGTCGATCACACACGCTTCGTCGACGAAAATTCCGCCACACACCTCCAGGTCGAATTGACACTTGGGGACCGTGGCCATCCGGCGGCCTTTTACGCAGCCAGCGTAGGCCGGGATCTCGACCCCATGGCAAACGCTGGCGATCGGTTTGCCCGCTTCGAAGAAGTGCCGGGTCGCGTGGACCAAGTCTTGGTCGTAGCGGATGTATTCCGGGGCACGACCGCCGGAGAACATGATGCCGGCGTATTCTTCCGGTTGAATGTCCGCAAACGCGATATCGGCTTGCAGGGTGTAGCCTTCCCATTCCTTGGTGATGGTCCAGCCAGGCTTCACTTCATGCAGGACCATCTGGTACTTCCGCTTCTCCGGCGCGGCAACCACCGGTTGGAAGCCCGCTTCCTGGAGCCGGTAATAGGGGTACATCGTGTCTAGGGTCTCAGTGGCGTCGCCGATGATGATTAGGACTTTGTCCATGAAGCGGTTCCTCGAGGTGGTCCGTTGATTTTCAAGCAACGGTTTGAATTATCGATAAACGTGCCGGCATGCCACGTGGCAAGACAGGGCCTTGAGTGTCAGAAATGATACCCAAAAGGGTGGCATAAGGCTACCCGCAGCTTGCTAGGTAATCGCGGGACCGGTTAATTTCCGCGGTGACTTCCGAGGTGGTTTCCAGAATCGGAATTCCGCGGGGGAAGGGGTGCATGAAAATTTCGGTCCAGCCATCGTATTGAATGTCAGCGAGGGCCTCGATGAGGGGACAGAAGTCGAGCGGCCCGCGGCCGGGCATCTGCTTCAATTCGTCCTCTTTGGGCATCTTCTTATGGCTCCCCTCGCCATGTTGCCAGGCATAGAACATCCGCGTGCGGTTGCCAAGGTCGCGGATGAGCTGGGCCAGCGACTTTTCCTCCTGCGGCAGATGATACGGCGCGAGCGCGATGCCGAGGTGGGGCGAAGGGCACAGCTCAATCAGCCACTTCATCGAGTCCGGTGATTCGATCAGGTTGTTAGCGTGGTTCTCAATGGCGATCGTCACGCCGGTCTCTTCCGCCACTTCGAGATGTGGTTTCATGAGCTCGGCGAACTTGCCAACCTCCGCCTTGAGCGCCGAGCCGGTCAGCCCCCGTTCTCCTCGACCGCCGCAAACCATGAGTTCTCCGCCGAACTTCTGGACGACCCGCATCTCCTTTTGCAGCCCGAATGGCCCCAGCGGATACTGCGTGATACAGCCCAAGCGGACGTTGTGTTGCTCGAGCAACTCGGCCACTCGGTCGTGCCCCAACTCTTCCATTTGTTCGCGCTGGTTGCCGTGGACCTTGGGCCAGATATCGATCGCGGTCGCCCCAATCTTCTCCGCCTCCGGCAAGATTTCCTCCAAGGGCATGTAGCCATACATGCTGGAGGGGAGCATATAGTTGAGTTTGAGCTTCGTGTCTGGTGCAGCCTGCAGGCGGCCCAGCATGGGTAGCGCCAAGGCCGTCGCGGTCGCACCCGCCAAAAAATCTCGGCGAGGGATGCGTGAAAAGTGATTCATGATATAGAACCTTTGTGGGGTCGTTGATAGTTGTTAGGTGTTGAGTTGTCTATATATTGGTGGAGCGTGAAAAAGGGGGCAGGACTCTTTTCCCCAAACCGTTGTCAATTGGTACACGCCAGATGAAAAAGAGTCCTGACCCCTTTTTCACGCGCGGCAGGTGACACTGCTGTGTTAGGCATGGGCACCCAAAAAAGGGACGGCCAAATGCATGGGCTCTTCTGTGTTCGGTTTATATAGCGGTTCTGGGCTGTACTGCGTGACGTAGGCCCGTCGCATTTGGTCGGTTTGATTTTGGCCGCTGCGGTGGAATGTGAGTGAGCTAAACACCACCAAGCTGCCCGCCGGAACAATCGCCGGGACCCCTTCCTCTCGGCCGAAGTAGCCGACCTTGTCTCCCGTTACCGGATCGCGGATATGTTCCACCAGTGACTTGATGCCGACGGTAGAGTAGGGCAGCACATAGGCGGTGCCGTTTTCGAGCGTCATGTCGTCAACTGCCGCCCAAACGGTGACATACGGCCGATGCGGAAAGCCGAGGTAACCGGAATCCTGATGCCACGAGAACGAAATCCCTTGCTCCGCGGCCTTCACCACATACTGATCATAAAACAGGTAAGCCTCCGGCCCGATGGTGGCCCGGCAGACTTCGGCCATCAAATCGCTGAAAACATACTCCGAAAGTCGTGGCGCTTGATCGTACTTCTTGGCAATGTGGTATCGTTTGCCCCGATGACTGATGTGGATGTGGTCGGTCCCCAGACGGTCCATTTCCTGATGCATCGAGTCGATCAGGTAATCGCACGAGTTGCGGAGGACTTCCAGGTGCTCGGCGGGAATGGCCCGTTCCAGGATGAAGTAGCCTTCCTCTTGGTATTGCTGGCGGTGGGTGTCGGTAATGATTGACATGCGGAAAATCGTGAGGGTGTTGGTAAAACAATTGTCGGATTGCACTGCCTCGGCCCTTCCCAAACGAGTGAAGGGCCGAGAGTGCGAATCGATTACGGCAAGGTTTTCGGCTGGCCGCTGTTGCGGGCGGCGATCCGGTTATACAGCAGGAAATCGATCGTTTCCGGCACAAACCGCACCGAGCCATCACCCATTAGGAAATTACACCCGCCGGGGTGTTTGCTGCCGAAGTTGTTGTCACGGTCGCTCAAAGAGCCAAGCAGCGGGCCGTTCATCGGCGAGGCGGTGCTGCGAGTAGAGTGATAGCCCCAGCGGTACTGAAGTCCATCTACATTGCTCTGCTGGACGCCGTCAATTAGATCTCCGTTTGTGTCGCGAAACTCCTCGATCCGCTTTTCTCCGATGGCGAAGGTGTTGGACAGGCCATCCTCGACCATGGCGAATGTTAGCTGGCCGTTCCGCTGGTTGCCGGTGTCACGAGGCCGCAGAAACATGCCGTTGGCCTGGGTTGGATCGGTGGTGTTCGTATGACTCGCGACGCCATTGGGCAATTCGCCGCCAGCGCAGAAGGCGTAGTCTCCATGGTGAGTCGAGCCGGTTTTTACCGGGGGACGTCGTGAGGGGCAGAAGTACGTGCTGATCGGATCCAAGTTCTGAAAAACCGCCACGTTGTCTGAATGGTCGACCGCGAGTTCGATATTGAACGCGTCGTGAAATTGTTGCTGTTCAATGTAGGGCAAAATTACAATCCAGCCGCTGAATACGGCGTAACGCCAAACTCCGGTGTGTGACTCCGGTGGCCTGGAAAAACTGGCCGCCGGGATGACGCCGTAGGTGTCGTGAAAGTTGTGAACGCCCAATCCCATCTGTTTCAGGTTGTTGGTGCATTGCATCCTCCGGGCCGCTTCACGGGCCTGCTGAACCGCGGGCAGTAGCAGGGCGACTAACACGCCGATGATGGCGATCACCACCAGCAACTCAACGAGCGTGAAGCCTTTGGCGGCTCCTGGGGAAGTTGTTCGAATACGCATGAGAAAAGCACCTCTTGAAAATTGACAACAAGGAAAAAACGTACATAGGACATTTGGCAATTGCCGCATGCGAGCTAGAGCTCAAAGTCGATCACGGTCGGCTCCTCTCCGGCACTTTCACCCACGGTGGCCTTGAGGGGGGTTCGCATCAGGCTCGAATAATTGGCTGGCAGCAGCGATTCCGGCGCGACATAGTTCGGATCATCGGGGTCGAGTGTGGTATCGGTTTCGGTCTGGTAGGTGATGATCACCTTATACTCGCCGGGAACCGCTTGCAGCTCATAGGTGCCATCCGGTTGGATATTGCTACGCGCACGAGACGCTGCTTCTTCGGTAGAATTGAATAGCACGCTGCCGCGGGGAAGTGGTTTGCCATCCAAGGAAACCTTGCCTTTGACGGTGGTCGTTGCTGGTCCGGATTCGCCGCAACCGACGGTGACAGTTAAGAGGACAAATAATAGTAGAACGAGCCATTGTTTGAGATGGCGAAGCGACGGGGTAGTACGATACATCAAGGTGTTTCCAAAGGGGGAGGTTGAAAAACGCAACCGCGAGGGAGCGCGGTAGCCGATTTACGCGGGAGTGGCTTGAGTTTGGGTTGTCCAATCTCCGCACGCTGCCGCGTGACGAGAGTTGTTTTATGGAAGTCCGTAATAAAAAAAAGGTTCACTATGGTAGTGTGGCGGGACGACCGCTGTTGCGGGCCGCTACCAGGTTGTAAACGAGATGGTCAATGGTCTCTGGCACGAAGCGGACCGATCCATCGCCCAGCAAGAAGTTGCAACCACCCGGATGCTTGCTGCCGAAGTTTGCATCCAAATCGTTTAGGGCACCGAGCAGTGGTCCATTCATCGGGGAAGTAGTATTCCGAGTGGAATGATATCCCCATCGAAAGTGGACCCAGTCGATTTGCGCTTGCTCCACATTGTCGATCAGGTCATTATTCAGATCTCGAAACTCCTCGATCCGCTTTTCCCCAATGGCGAAAGTGTTCGACAAACCATCCTCGACTTGGGCGAAGGTCAGTTGCCCCGGCCTTTTGTAGGGCTGTCCGTTGGATTCACTTCGCGGTCGGAGGAACATGCCATTAGCTAGTGCCGGATTCACGGTGTTGCAGTGACTGGCGGTACCGTTGGGCAATTCACCTCCAGCGCAGAACGCGTAGTCGCCCCGGTGGTAGGCACTGTCGGGAACCCGCTCTGGTGGCCGACGCGAGGGACAGAAGTATCCGGCGATCGGATCGACCTGCTGGAAGACATTTACATTGAAGGTAGAATCCACCGCTTGTTCAATATCGAAAGCATCATGAAATTGCTGCTGTTCTATGAACGGCAATAGTACCACCCACCCACTAAAGCGAACGTAACGCCAAATACCAACTTGGTTGTCCGGGTCAGGCGGTTGTGAAAAACTGGCGGCAGGAATGACGCCGTGGGTATCGTGAAAATTGTGGACCGCTAGTCCCATCTGCTTCATGTTGTTGACACACTGCATTCGGCGGGCCGCTTCGCGGGCTTGCTGCACTGCCGGCAAAAGCAACGCGACCAGCACGCCGATAATGGCGATGACCACCAATAATTCAACTAACGTAAAGCCTCTAGCGGTTCGACGGACGGATGCATTCGTCATTGTGAAGTCCTTGTCGAAAAAAAGATTACGAGATGACAACCAAAAAGAGAAAAGTGTCACACTTCTCCACGAAGGGAGCGAGGTCGCCAAACCCCTTCGGCGAAGCTTATTTGTGACAAAAATGAAAAGGATAAAACGCTTAGGTCTCAGTAAAAAAAATTGGGGGTGGATACGGCTTCTCAAGCCACCTCATATCCCGCTCGCTGTGCGCGGCTGAGGTGGGTGTTGGCCTGGTCGTCGCCGGGAAACGTTTCTGATTTGGGATCCCACGTCAACGGTCGGCCGACTCGCATCGCGATGTTGCCCAGGTGGCATACCGTGGCGCTGCGATGCTGGCTTTCGATATCGGAGACCGGCGTTTTCCGGGCCTGGACACAGTCGAAAAAGTTGCCCATGTGGTTGACAATGGCATCCAACTTCCCGGCCCGTTCGGGGCGCTCCTGGTTATCGAAGTCGTAATGTTTGAACTGGTCGCGGGGCAGGGGATTGGTCGCTAGGTCCTCGACCGGTTTGCCACTGATGGTGCCGCGGTTCACAAACAGCCGGCCCTCGCTACCGGTGAACAGGATGCCGTTGCGGCCGGTGTCGGAGACGGTCATTACCACGCCACTGGGATAGGTGTATTTGGCGTTAAACGACTTCGCGACATCGAAATGATTGTCGCCCGCATTGGGGTAATCGGCGGTCCCTTCGATCAGCACCGGATCTTCTCCGATCGCCCAGTTGGCGATGTCCAAGTGATGGGCGCCCCAATCGGTCATCTGACCACCGCTGTAGGCATACCACCAACGGAACGTGTAATGCGAGCGCTCCGGAATGTACGGCATGTCGGGTGTCTGACCTTGCCATAGTTCCCAATTGAAATGTCCTGGGATCTTTCGGGTCTCAAACGGCCCACCCTGTTCGTTGGGGCCGAGGATCACCTCCACGCTTTCCAGCTTCCCGATGCGACCTTGCCGCACCATCTCGACCGCTAGGCGGAAGCGAGAATCACTTCGTTGCCACGAACCGACCTGCACCACCTTTCCCGTTTCGGCCACGACATCGCGAATGACCTTCCCTTCATCGATGGTCAAAGTCAGCGGCTTCTCACAGTAGACGTCCTTGCCGGCGCGGCAGGCGTCGATCAGCATTTTCGCGTGCCAATGATCCGGCGCGCCGATCGTCACTACGTCGACGTCTTTCCGGGCGAGCAACTCCTGATAGTTTTCGTAGTCCCCCGGGCTACTACCGAAGCTCGCCTTGGCCTGTTTGCGGACATGGAAATCGACATCGGCGACCGCGACGATATCGCCATATTGCTGGGCCTTTTCGGCGATGACGGTCCCTTGGTATCGCAGACCGATCGATCCCACGCCCAGACGCTCGACTTTGTTTCGGGGTTTGTCTTGAGCCAAGGCAGGAAAACTCCAGAAGCCGCTCGTCGCGACCGCGGTAGTCGTGACTGCCGAGGCGGAAAGAAACGCGCGACGATTGGGGAGGTCGCGAGAGGGGCGTTGGGGCATGAGGAGGCTCCTTGAAGTGGGGTTTATGCATGTGATTCCCACAATCTTAAATAGGATCTCTCCGCCTGTCTTTCGCTATTTGCGGAAAAATGATCCGCTATTTTGTCACTTCGCATCCAGGGGATGAGTTCAATTACGAAGAGTCGGAGGTCCAGAAGTTCCGGCCGCGGTCCCCGTAATTGACCTTATCCCC
>JBBDIM010000185.1:0-12504 GCA_040880405.1 Pirellulaceae bacterium
CCCTTAATCCAGCATCCCCTAGCGTTTTGACCCTTGACACTGCTTAGAAAAGGACTTCGTCTGGGCTGTCGTTAGACGTCCCTTCAGGACTCAGGACTCCGAATGTAGTCTGTGTGAATTTTTCGGACAACACGCCCTACCATCCCTAGCGGTGGGGCAGTGGATCGTTAAGAATAAGGCGGTCGATTCGGCCCTTCGCTCCGCTGGAGCTATGTTGGGGGGCCAGTCGCTGACCAGATAGTGACTGAGCGCGGCGAGGGGCACGTTCCCAGCCTGGGCTCAGGCCCTTTCCTACCTGGATGGGTGAGCTAAGTCACCCGATTTTCCGAACATTTCGTGAGAGACGGATCAAAACGATGAGCATGATTGTCGACGTACGTGGCCTGCAAGTGTTGGACAGCCGTGGCAACCCGACCGTGGAGGTTGAGGTGATTCTGGACGGCGGCGAAGTCGGCCGGGCCGCCGTACCAAGTGGCGCAAGCACCGGAGTGCATGAGGCCCTGGAACTGCGTGATGGCGACAAATCGGTCTTCCTGGGCAAAGGCGTCACGAAAGCCGTCGAGAACGTCAACGACATCATCGCCGACTCCTTGATTGGCGAAGACGCCACCAATCAGGCGCGGATCGATGAGATCATGATCGAGATGGATGGCACCCCCAACAAAGGTAAACTGGGCGCAAACGCGATCCTGGGTGTGTCGCTGGCGACTGCCAAAGCAGCCGCGATCTCCTGCGGATTGCCGCTGTACCGGTACCTCGGCGGCGTTGGCGCTCGGATGCTCCCCGCCCCAATGATGAACATCCTCAACGGTGGCCAGCACGCCGACAACAATGTCGACGTGCAGGAATTCATGGTCATGCCGTTGGGCTTCGACAACTTCAGCGACGCCTTTCGTTCCGGCGTGGAAGTGTTCCACGCCCTGAAGCAGGTGCTCAAAGAGAAGGGGCTCAACACGGCGGTCGGTGACGAGGGTGGGTTCGCTCCGGACCTGGGGAGCAACATCGAAGCCTTGGACCTGATCATGACCTCGATCGAGAAAGCGGGCTACAAGCCGGGCGAGCAGATGTTCATCGCCCTGGATGCCGCCTCCAGCGAGTTCTACGACAAGGACAAGAAAGCCTACACCGTCGATGGCAAGCCGATGGATTCGGCCGGCATGGTCGACTTCCTGGCCAACTGGGCCGGGAAATATCCGATCGTTTCGATCGAAGATGGCCTGGACGAAGATGACTGGGATGGCTGGAAACTGCTGACCGAAAAGCTGGGCGACAAGGTCCAACTGGTGGGTGACGACCTGTTCGTGACCAACACCGAGCGGCTTCAGCGTGGGATCGACGAAGGAATCGCGAACAGCATCCTGATCAAGGTCAACCAGATCGGCAGCCTGACCGAGACGATTAACGCCATTCAATTGGCTCATCGCAACGGTTACACCAGCATTTCCAGCCACCGTAGCGGTGAGACCGAGGACTCGTTCATCGCCGACTTGGCGGTCGCCCTGGGTACCGGGCAGATCAAAACCGGGTCCGCCTCGCGGAGCGACCGGATGGCCAAGTACAACCAATTGCTGCGGATCGAAAGCGAACTGGGCGAAGCGGCCCAGTACGGCGGGCCGCTGTTGCTTTGAGCCGGTTCGAGTCTCCGAGAATCCAACAATCAGAGGGAGGGACCACGAGGTTCCTCCCTTTTTTTGCGGTCGAAATTAACCGCGGCTCGGTTACACTAGGGAAATGGCAGCAAGCACCACTGAAACCCGCCCTCCGATTACCGATTCCCCCTGGTTTTGGGTCTACCTATTCGCCACGGCGGCTTTGGCTTTACTGATGGTTTCCAAGCCGAAGCTCCAATACCGACAGGCCTGGCTCGAACGTCAGCACCAGGCGCGGGAGTTTTCGCATCGGTTGGCGGAAGGCCAAGCAATTGAAGGGGAACTGATCCAGCCTGAAACCACCCACATCCGAATCGAGTATTTTTTTTACCTCCTGGCCGGGGTCCTGATTTTTGCTTGGGGCCGGCTCTGGTACTCCCGATTCGCCGGGGCCTGGTTTCCTCAGGATCACCAGCGGAGCGTCGGTCCTGACCCCTTAGATGCGTCGGCCGAGCGGACCACTTCACCAGGCGATCGACAGCGACGCAAACGACCATGACGTGGCTCTTTGACCAACCGTTACCCATTTTGATCGTGGGAGTCCTGGGTGGGGCGATCCTCGCCGGGACCCTTGCGCAAACCGGGAATCGCCTTTTTCTGAAATTGCTGCTCGCCTGGATCACCCTGTTTGGCCTCTTGCTGGTGGTGGAATATGGGGTAATCACTGATCGCGAGCAGGTCCAGGCCACCGTCTACGAGATCGCCGCCGCCCTGGAAGCGAACGACACGGCGCGTGTCCAACGCTCCATCTCGGACGACGCCGCGGACCTCCAACGGGAAGTCGAGCAAAAGCTAAACTATGTCCATGTCGAGGCGGTGAAGATCAAACGCAACATGGAAGTCAACTTTGTCGAGCAAGTCACGCCACGCGTGGCCGTGGCCAAGATGAATGTGGTATTCATCGGCAACCTCAAAAGCGGGATCACCTCCGAGGGGCGTTTCCCGACCTACCTGATTCTCACCTTCCAGCAGGAGGCGGACCAGGCATGGCGTTTGGCCGATTACCAGTTTTTCGATGCCCGCGGCGAGCAAGCGGGCGAAATCCGCCCCCCGGCCTGAGCTGGGCGGTTGAAAATGTTTCCTCGCGGGCAATCCTGCAGTTCTCCCACGCTTTTGGAAGCGTGGCTACGACGGAATCTTGAGGTAGCCACGGTCGCCAAGACCGTGGGGGAACTGCAGGAGAAGGTGGTTAAATGGAACTGCGTCCAGCGGGTTCGCTCTCCCGAAAAACCTTTGGCTGGCGGAGATTAGCGCTCTCGCTGCTATCTGGCGGTCCGCGATGTCGAGCAGGTGCAAGCTGCACTGAAAGCAATGCATCTATTGGTCGGTGCGAGGTCAAAGAGGCCAGCGGACTGACGGGTAGATTGTCAAAATGACAATCGAATCGGCCGATCATTGTAACTATGTACACTAACTGTCTGGCAACCAAAAGGTGCTGGAATTTCCGTAAGTGTATTCAGGGGAACCACTTAGTGGAAAATTCGAGAAACCGGATCTGGTTTGGCATCCTCTTTGCAATTGTACCTGACCATACCCAAGTCAACTGTCAGGAATTTAGTACCTCGCAAAGGAGTGTGTCATGTTGGTTTTGACCCGTAAACAGCAGCAGCAAATCCAAGTCGGCGAAGGCGTTACCATCACCATCCTGCGGATCAAAGGTGGTTCGGTTCGCATCGGAATTGAAGCCCCCTCCGACGTCCGGATCATTCGTAGTGAGCTTTCGCCTCACGAATCAGAGGAAGCCGCTGAAGTATCCCCCCCCGCCAGCTCCGCCCCGGCGCACGAAGAATCCGATCTGACTGCCACGGACTTCGAAGACGAGGGGTGTGAGGGCTATAAAATCGTTTCGTTCCGCGTGATGGGCGATTCACAAGAGGCCTCCTCCAAGCCGAAAACAGAGGACATGGCGACCAACACGCGGGTCCAATCGATGCGGGATTTCATGGCCCTCCGGTCCTCACACAGCCTGGATTAACCCGCGGCGGACCAGCATCCTAGAGACCCCAATCGGCCCGGCTAGGGGGCCAGGGAATAGATGCTGGTCTTGTTAGTCGGATCGGACTCGGTGGTACGAGGCTCTGGTTGTGAAAAGCGGGAGAGTTTGGCCTGGTCAGTTTCTACCGGCGCTTCAAAACTTGCCGGTTGAACGTCCTCAGGCGACTCATTGGAAGCATCGGCCAGCGGTTGAGGCTCTATCTCCGCTTCGTCCAACGCCGCTTGGTATTCTTCCCGCAGCTCTGCGACATGCTCCAGCAGAATCCGCCGGACTTCCAGCACACTGCGAGGATGCCGGTGGACCGCATTATGGTCGGATGTCACGACTAACTCTGACTTGGCTTCCTTTAGCTGCGCGCTTTCGAACTCCACGACTCCATCGCTCTTGCCCGAGAAGTAACCGAGCCAGGTGTCCTGATCTACCACCCCAATCACCGTGTGATACTTGACCCAGGGTGCCTTGGGTGCCTCAATAATTCGAGACAGCATGGGTGACTCAGGGGAGAGTGAATCGACACTCGTGGCGATCCGCAACAGATCCGTATCGTTGAAATAGCCAGGATTTTGTTCGATCAACCGTGTCTTGCGATCGGCGAGGAAGTTTGGCAGGACAATCAAGCTACGTCCCAACCAGCGGGTAAAGTCGTTCGCGAAATCACTTCCGTGGTGAGGCGTCCCCATCGTTACGACTCGCCGGATCGAAGGATTCGGGTGGAAGTAAAGGGAGTTGATCAGCTCCTCCCTGTCCTCGGGATCTCCGGTCAGTTGCTCCGCCGGTTTGTCGGTCACCAGATTCCAGAATTCGTCTCCGCTTTCAATCGTTTGCATTCGCGAGACAAGACCACCCATGCTGTGACCCACCAAGACCATTTGGTCGAGGGCGACCGCTTGGTTTTGGGGGTCGAGTTCCGCCCGCATCTCCGCCAAATCCTGACGGAACTGGGTGGCGCTGGTCCAAAACGGTTGTCCGGTGGGGTACAGGTAGAACCAGAACTGGTAATCCTTTTGAATCTCGGGCTGGGCCCGCAGGTCGTTGAACATTTCCAACCACGTCATGGGGCTGGACCATAACCCGTGGACCATCACCACCGGAATCTTCTTCGGGTCGTACGGTTCCAACATGTACACGCCCTGCATCTTTTGCGTTTCGCCCGGATTGAGCAGGCCGAGCGTGGCCAAGGTGGTGGAGGCCATCGTGTTGGAATCGAGCAAATAGGCCAACGGCGTGCTGACATCGGCTTCCAGGGGCACCGGCTTGTCTTGCACGGTCACATGATCGATCTCCAACGGATCGTAAAGGGTGATCTCGCAGTGATGAACCTTATCGCCGGTTTCCGGATCGACCAGCGGCGTGTCCGAGACGTTCAGGAAGGCGGTCAGGGCGAATGTCAGCTTCGGCGGGAAGTACTTTCGCTGGAGTTGATCCCGGTTTTCGTCGTTGCAGACCGCGATCAGCGGGACACCCAGCCCATACCGGCGATGCTGGTTTTTCAGACCTTTGATCTCAAAATCGGAGGCGAAGTGAAACTCCTGAAAGTCATCGTCTGACCACCGCCCGGTCGTTTTTAGCGAAAATTGGAAATCATGCTGAGGGGTTTTGATGCGATAGGCGGTTCCCGGCACGAGCTTGCCTTGCGCCTTGACCAGTCGGAGTGCCCCTTCAAGCGAGCCATTGTAGAGGTCGCAGGCTCGGCGGAAGCGGGGATCGTAGGCCCCATCGTCGTTCGCGAATTCCTCACTAAAGAGGTACTCGTGGGCATGGGCCACGCTGCCGGCGTAACGTTCCAACGCGATCGCCTTATGGTTCGCAGCCTCGGATCGTTTGGCCGCGATATAAGACATTTCGGCGAAGGCATACGCCTTGTTTGCCGAGGGATTTTTTTTGATTTCCTCCGCGAGGCCATCGAGTCCCTTGCTGTAATCCTTGCTGGCGTACTGCTCCAAATCGTAGGTGCGGAGGACCAGCCGTGTCTCTTCGGTGACCGTTGGTCCCTCCCACGAAACGAGTTGCAGTGGCCCTTCCAGCGGGTTTTTGGGGGTTTTGCGAACGGTTGCCCAGCGTGAGTTGCTACAGCCCGCGCAGAGCACCAGCACCACCAGCAGAAGTGGCGTGGTTGGCGTTGTTAAAATTTTTAAATACCCTAGGGGTATCTGGCGTCGACACATCGGATGCCCGAACCACGTTGGTATTGCCGTAATACTCCCCGCCGGATTTGTGGGATCCGTGACTAGACAGAGAGCTGGCCCGGTGGGGACAATAGCGAGATCGGTCGACCGGCGTCAATGCGTATCTTTTTTCTCTAATCGAGGGCAGGCTTATGCTGGGCTGTCAAAAATTCGGTCTTGCGGTGGTTTTTGTTTGCGCGGGTTTTGCGTCGTCTCCAAGGTCCGATCGATCAAGCGTAGCTACGACGAAATCTTGAGGTAGCTACGGTCGCCAAGACCGTGGGGGACCTGCGAGTTGAGTTGGCCCCTGAGGCGAAGCGGTTAGACACTTCTCCCACGCTTTTGCAAGCGTAGCTACGAGGAATTCTTGAGGTAGCTACGGTCGCAAGACCGTGGGAGAACTGCGAGTTGGTTGTGGGCTGTGAAAGGAATAAAACCACCCCCTTGAAAACCTGTGTCAAGACCGAATTTTTGACAGCCCAGGCTTATGCCTAGCCCAAGTCCCCAGTTTGAGTCCATTTCCTCCCCCCTGCCCCTCCTTTCCCATAGGCGACTTCATGCGAACGAAACAATTGGTACTGCTAGGACTGATGGCGGCCTGTTGGTCATTTGGAGGCCCTACCCTGGCAAACGCCGACACCCCGCCGAATATCGTTCTGATCATCTCGGACGATCAGGCCTGGACCGATTATGGCTTCACGGGGCACCCCCACATCCAAACGCCAAACATCGATCAACTAGCACGGGAATCCCTCACGTTCACCCGAGGGTACGTTCCCAATAGCCTATGTCGCCCTTCGCTGGCGACGATCGTGACCGGGTTGTACACGCATCAGCACAAGATCGTGGGGAACGACCCGCCTCCGCCGGCCGATATGCTCGACAAGCCGAAAAGGCGACAATTCGCCGATCCCCGGTACCTGCCCATCCGGCAAGAGTATCTGAAGCATATCGACCGCGTCCCCAAACTGGCCGAGATCCTGGGAGAAGAACTGGGTTATGTCTCGCACCAGTCCGGGAAGTGGTGGGAGGGGCACTTCAGCAAAGGGGGCTTTACCGATGGAATGACCCACGGCGACCGGACTCGCGGCGGTCGCCATGGGGACGAAGGGCTCAAAATCGGCCGCCAAGGGATGGAGCCGGTTTTCGACTTCATCGACACGGCCCAAAAAGAGGAACAGCCGTTCTTCGTTTACTATGCCCCGTTCCTGCCCCATACGCCCCATAATCCACCGGAGCGACTTCTAGCGAAGTACCGCGACAAAACACCTCATCTGCCGATTGCCAAATATTGGGCGATGTGCGAGTGGTTTGATGAGACAGTGGGGCAGCTCTTGGAGCATCTCGACGAACGGAAATTGGCGGACAACACGATGGTCCTCTACGTCTGCGATAACGGCTGGATCAACGACACCCAGGCCAGTCGCTACGCCCCCCGCTCCAAACGCTCGCAATACGATGGCGGTCTTCGGACGCCGATCATGGTGCGTTGGCCCGGTAAGGTCGAACCCCGGCTGGAGCAGACCGAATTGGCAAGTTCCATCGATCTGGTACCGACCGCGCTGGCCGCCGTGGGACTGGAAAAAACCGAGGCGATGCAAGGGATCAACCTGCTCGACCGGGAAGCGGTCGAGAAGCGTGACGCGATTTACGGCGATATCTTCGAACATGACATCCGCCACATGACCGACCCGGTCCCGAGCCTCAGATTTCGCTGGGTGATCGAAGGCCCCTGGAAGCTGATTGTCCCTCACCCGGCGGTCGAGCCGGATGCGGAGATCGAGCTGTTCCACCTTTTGGACGACCCCGACGAGCAAAAAAACTTGGCGACCGAGAAGCCGGACCTGGTCGCTCGCTTGAGCAAGAAGATTGACGCCTGGTGGCCCGCCACCCGTGAATCCGGGGATTCACGTTGATCGACCTCAGCGACTTACCTCCGATTCCACAAACCTGGCTCGATTGGCCACCGGCGGACGCGGATGTGGAAGAGGCGTTACAAGAGACCTACCGTAATGGTACCTGGGGGCATTACCATGGCCCCCGTGGCCAGGAACTGGAATCTTGCCTCGCGGAGTTTCATCAGGTCGACCACGCGCTCACCTGCAGTTCCGGCACGGTGGCGGTGACGATCGCGCTGCGTGGCTTGCATCTGCCAGCAGAGAGCGAGGTTTTGCTCGGGGCATACGACTTCCCTGGTAATTTCCGAGCGATACAGGAGGCGGGCCTGCGGCCGGTCCTGGTCGACATCGATCCGGAAACCTGGTGCATAGACCTATCCCAAATCGAAGCGGCCTGCACTCCCCGGACCGCGGCGATGATTGTCTCGCACCTGCATGGCGGGCTCGCTCCCATGCCGCAGGTCATGGATCTCGCTGCACGCAGCGGCCTGCTGGTCGTCGAGGATGCCTGTCAGGCCCCAGGGGCCCTGATCGGCAAACACCGAGTCGCGAGTTGGGGAGATGTGGGGGTCGTGAGTTTCGGCGGGAGTAAGTTACTAACCGCGGGACGTGGCGGAGCGGTCCTCACCTGCCGCGGGGATGTGATGCAGCGGGCGAAAATCTACTGCGAGCGGGGCAATCACGCCTTTCCCTTGAGCGAACTTCAGGCAACGGTTCTCTTGCCCCAACTGAAGAAACTGGCTCCGCGAGACCTTACCCGGGCCGCCGCGATACGCGGGCTCCGCGACTCTTTGGCGGATCTGCAAGGTGAACTCACTCCGGTGGTTTGCGATTTCGAACACAACCTGCCCGGCTTCTACAAACATGCCTGGCTTTGTGCCGGCCCGCGCGGCGAGGATCTGCGTCGCCATTTGTTGGCGGCCAGCGAAGTAGTGAAATTACCCTTGGGGGAGGGCTTTCGCGGCTTCACCAAAAGGCCCGCCAGTCAGTGCCGCAAAGTGGGGCCTTTAACACATGCCACGGAGGCCGCCCAGCGGACGGTCGTGCTTCACCATCCGATTCTGCTGCACGGAAACTCGGCGATCCATCAGTTATGCGAAACGATTCGGGCCGTGGTAGAGCGGACCTTAGACGCGTCGTAGCCACGCTCGCCAAGAGCGTGGGGGCCGGCGGGCAAGGTTTGCCCCTGGGGCTGCGTGGGTTAGCACTTCTCCCACGCTTTTAGCAAGCGTGGCTACGACGCGCAGGCGCGGGGACGACAGAAAGAAGCTCTCAAAATCCTCCCGTAGCCACGCTCGCGAAGAGCGTGGGGGCCCCGCGGGTAAGGTTTCCCCCTGGGGCTGCGTGGGCGAGCACTTCTCCCACGCTTTTAGCAAGCGTGGCTACGACGCGCAGAGGCGGGGACGACAGATGATCGCCCAGGTTGGGGACCTCTCGAAGTAAGAAGCCACCAAATGAAAACACCCTCGGTCAGCGACCCAGGGTGATTCAAATTGAGTTGGATGAATTGCTGCGTAACCATCGCATGGGGCGATTCAACGTCTCCCTTCGGGAAAGGCGGGCGGAACAACTCGCTCGACGGCTCTACGCGACGGCCAAGCGATGTCTTAAATTGCTAGTTGGAACCGGCTGGACAGTCGACATTGGTTATCGTAAACGATGCGAGCGCGTCGAGCGGGATCTCGATTTCGTGGCGAACGACTTCTTTGGTCTCGTCTTCGACTTCACCACGCAAGATTCTTACATCTTTGGGTGCGTCGATTCCGATCGTGACCCGATTCCCGGAAATCCGGTTCACGACGATCTCAATGTCGTCGCCAATACGAATCGTGTCACCAATTTTTCGGCTTAAAACTAACATTTGGGAGCTCCTCCGTGCGAGCAAGTGTTGATCATCGTGACCTAACGAGCCTTCGCGACAAAACAATCATCCGCGACGCCTGTCACATCGTTTCCGCACCATGCTATCTGCAAGAGCCGGGCCAAAACCAAAAAAATAGCCACGAAATTTTACCCAGTGGTTGTAACCCTATGCATCAAAACAGGTTGTGGGTTTTTTTGCGGGACGAGATTTACTCAAGTTTGAAAGCCCAAATGCCGACGCGATGTCTCTCTTTGAGACGAGTAGATCAATCTGAGAAACGACCCTCTCATTACTGGTAATTCGCCTATTTAAGGGCTTTAAAGGCGTTCCGGTTGTTCTCTCCGGCTGGCAAATCCCTGGGGAGCGGGATTGTTGTAGGTGGCTTAGCTGGTCGTTAGGCGACCACTTGGCTTGTCTGGCAATCAGATTTCCCGCCGTTTCTGGCGACGAGGTAAGCTCGCGATGCTTGAATCGAGATCGCTCACGCGTCAGGTTGGGGCTCCAACTCAAGCCGATCCAAGCGCAACCCATCTCGCTCCTCACCCCTTCACGTAACGTCCCGGCCGGCAAAATGATCACGTTTGGGTACTTCGCCTGCGAGGAGGTGGATACCTGGCCCGGGCGGAATTTCCTCCGTCGGCGGTGGTGTCTGGCGGAGGAAGCTCGATACCGCCTGCGGCGGAAACGGCTTCAGCGATTGATCGATCTAGTGGAACAACAGTATCACGAGCAAATATCGACGCTCGCCGGTTTAATCTGAGCGCTGCGGATGGGAGAATGGGACCAGAATGTTTCCCCTTCCCACCCTCACCTCGCGAGCTTCTTCCCATGCCAAAGGTTCTCACCGGCAATTTAATATTGTGCAGTTGCCTTATCTCCACTTTGGCAACGGGAGCGGAGCCCCCCACGTTGGACCAAGCCCAGCAGGCGATCCAGCGGCATGACAGCGCCGCGGCGGCGCGGATCCTCGATTCCCTGATCGAACTCGAGCCGGACGACCCCCAGCTCTACTACTGGCGCGGGCGCGAACGCTTCCGCCTGGGGCGGTTCGCCCAGTCGGTAACCGATTTCGATCGGTACGTGGAGCTCCGGCCGGACCAGGCCTCCCGGCAATGGGAACGGGGTATTGCCTGCTTCTACGCGGGGCAGTTCGCCCAAGGGGCGAAGCAGTTTGAGAACTACCAAAATTTTCACAACGCCGACGTGGAAAACACGATCTGGCGATTTCTCTGCCAAGCCAAGGCTCAAAGCCTTGAGGTCGCCCGAGAAAGCATGCTCAAGACCGAGCCCGACCCCCGTCCCGCCATGGATGCAATCCTGGAGCTTTACCAAGGTAACCGCGCCCCTCAGGAAGTGTTTGCCCTGGCGAGTGACGAGCGACTGTCAGGCGCCCAGCGGGCCGCCGCCACGTTCTATGCCAATCTGTACGTCGGTTTGTACCACGACCTCCAGGGCCGCCCGGAAGAGGCGCAAAAGGTTCTCGAAGCAGCCGCCAGCGACGCTGCGCTCAAGGCGGGCTCTGGCCGGATCAATCGTTACATGTGGGACGTGGCCCGGCTGCATCTGAACCGTCTCAAGGATCGCGAGAAAAATTAACCTCCCGACCCCACCACTCCGTGTGCGCGTCCCATTTGTAGGGAAATTTTAGGGGCAGCGGATCAATGACTAGCCTTTTGCGCCTTTACGAGAGATTTAAAGAGCGGCTGTTAATCGCGTTAAGGCACGAAGTAGTACCCCGGAGAATGCCGGCCGAATGTAAAGAATTTGGAACGCAGAGACGCAGTGGCGCAAAGGCGCGGAGACACAACCTGCGAGAAAGTCTTCCCTCAGCGCACTCCGCCGAAGAAGGCAACAGGGATTGAATCGGGGAGAAAACGGCAGGGATAAACCCCGCCGCTCGGGGTTAGTAGCAACGAGCGGCGGGGTTTATCCCCGCCGTCCAAAGTCTGCCGGTCGAATCTAGAATTTGAAACGCAGAGGCGCGGAGGTCGCAGAGGAACAGTCTCTGCGACCTCCCCCCCCCCCCCCCCCCCCCCCCCCCCCCCCCCCCCCTCGGCGTTTCCACCTCATTTAACATTGAAGTTCGCAAATAGCCTCCACGAGAACACGCAATCGATCACTGGCCTTGACGAGGCGAGATCGGAAGTTGTTTTTCACTGCCCGCCCAGCAGGTTGCCCCGGCGGTGGAAACCTCCGGGGGGATGAATTATGGTGAAGGAGGCGTCCTTCCCCCTTCCCTCCCGCCGTTGATGTGGAGTTCCCCCATGATCCGAACCCTCTTGTCACTCGTTGGATTGTTGCTCCTTTTGGTCACCGCGCCGATCCGGTCTGCAGCGGCGGACGACCGGCGGCCTAACTTCCTGGTCATCCTGTGCGACGACCTGGGATATGGCGATCTTGGCTGCTTTGGTCACCCCCAAATCAAAACGCCTCACTTGGATCGTTTGGCCAAGCAGGGTGTGCGCCTCACCGATGCCTATTCCGCCGCACCAGTCTGTTCGGCGGCTCGGGCCGGCATGTTGACCGGCCGCACGCCGAGCCGCGTCGGGGTTTACGATTGGATCCCCCACAACCACCCGATGCACGTCCCGGCAAGCGAGGTGACCGTCGCCGGCCTCTTGAAAGACGCGGGCTACGACACCTGCCACAGTGGCAAGTGGCACTGCAATGGCAAGTTCAACTCGCCAGACCAACCACAGCCGGACGACCATGGTTTTAACCATTGGTTCAGCACCCAAAACAACGCCGCGCCGACCCACGAGAACCCCACCAACTTCGTCCGCAACGGCAAGCAAGTCGGCCCGTTGGAAGGATTTTCGTGTCAGATTGTGGCGGATGAGGCCGCGCGGTGGCTCAAGTCGGGCCGAGACCCGGACAAACCATTCTTCGCCTGGGTCTGTTTCCACGAACCCCACGAACCGGTCGCCTCGCC
>JBBDIM010000186.1:0-12407 GCA_040880405.1 Pirellulaceae bacterium
TACCTGCACGATACCGATTTGATCAAGAACGACCAGATCGACGCCGTCTACATCGCCACGCCGGTTAGTCTGCATCTGCCGCAAACTTTGGCCTCTCTGGAAGCGGGCAAGCATGTCCTGGTCGAGAAGCCGATGGCGATGACCACCGCCGAGTGTCAGCAAATGGAGACGGAGGCCCACGCCGCCCAACGGGTTTTGAGTGTCGCTTTCTATCGCCGCTACTACCCCGCCTATCGACGAATCAAACAGGTTCTCGCCGATGGAACCTTGGGAGACCTGCTCGCAGTCAACATCGTCACCTCCGCCCCGCTGGGCATGGCGCCGGGGGAAGACGGTTACTGGCGGGTCCTCTTGGAACATGGGGGTGGCGGCCCCTTGATGGATGTCGGCAGCCACCGGTTGGACCTGCTGTTAGATCTGCTGGGCCCGGTCCAGTCGGTCAAGGCAGAGACCTCGCGCGTGGCGGCCGACTACGAAAGCGAAAACGTCGCGACCTTGGCCCTGACATTCAAGGGCGGAGTGCAGTGTTCGCTGCAATGCCTGTTCGGGGCAGGCGTCGACCCGGATGTCTTTACGCTGGTCGGCACCCAAGGGACCTTGGACGCGACCCCGCTGAACACCGGGACCCTCCGCCTCACCACCGCCAGCGGAACCACCGAGGAAAAACTCCCCCCGGCCGAAAACTTCACCGCCCCGCTCATCGCCGACTTCGTCTCCGCCATCCAAAACGTCCACGATCCCCTGGTCACCGCCAAACACGCTATCGAAGTAAACGGGGTGATGGAAAGGGCGTATCGCTCGGCGAGGGGATGAAGGAGTAATGAGTGGTTGAAAATAAAAGCGGAAGGGCGCGAGCCCTCCGATCATTGGCGTTATATTCCCCCACTGGCAACGCCGCCTCATGGAATCCAAGAAGGCGTCCAAACTTCTTGGAAGAGACTGGATTATCTCGCACTTCTCATGCCCACGTTGGAGGGCGTGGGCATGGCACCCGGATACCCGTAAACTTTGATTAGACAGACCACTACGCCCCCAGCCTGAAAAAGCTGATGGCCCCTCACTTCCCCCGCCCTTATAATGACGAGCGGTCCGCTGGACCGTCCCTCCCACACCGCCTGCCGCTTTTCTCACGGAGCCCGTCATGACTCAACTTTGCCGATCTTGGTTTTCCTTGGCCGCCACCGGGCTGCTGACCACGCTCCTTTCTCTCGGGTCCGCCGTCGGCCAAGAATCTTTGAACCTGCAACTGCGCTGGCAGCAGGAGTCCGCCGAAGGGAGCGGGCGGTTCCATTACCGTGTGCGGGCCGAAGAGTGGCCAGCCGAGCAAACCGCTCTGATCGTCTGCGATGTCTGGGACTACCACTCCAGCCCCAATGCCAACGCGCGGCTCGGTGAGTTCGTTGACCGGCTAAACGATGTGGTCGAAGAGGCCCGGCGGCGGGGCGTGACCATCATCCACGCACCGAGCAATTGCATGCCCGCCTACAAGGATCACCCCGCCAGGGCCAAGGCAATCGAGGCTCCCAAAGCAGTGAACCTCCCGGAAGAGATCCGGCAGTGGTGTTATTCGATTCCGGCGGAAGAAAAGCTGAAGTATCCCTTGGATCAATCGGACGGCGGCAGCGATGACGACCCCCAGCGTCAGGCCGAGTGGTCCCAGAAAATGGCCGAGCTGGGGCGCAACCCCGGCCAGCCGTGGCAGCGACAGTCGGACAAGATCGAGATCGACGACGAGCGTGATTTCATTTCCGACCAAGGGGACGAAGTCTGGAATATCCTGGAAAGCCGCGGCATCAAGAACGTGATCCTGACCGGGGTCCACGCCAACATGTGTGTGCTTGGCCGGCCGTTTGGGCTGCGGCGGCTGTCTCAAAACGGCAAGAACGTGGTCCTGCTCCGCGACCTGACCGACACGATGTACAACCCCAAGATGTGGCCCCACGTCAGCCACTTCACCGGCAACGATCTGATCGTCGCGCACATCGAGCGACTGGTCTGCCCCACCATTAGCAGCGAGCAACTGATCGGCGGCCAGGCCTTTCGCTTCGCGGCCGATAAGCGGCCCCATGTGGTGATGGTGGTGGCCGAGAAGCTTTACGACACTGCCCGCACTTTGCCGGAGATCGCCGTGCAACCGCTCGGCAAAGATTTCCGCGTGACGGTGCTGCACGCCGACGAGAAACAATCCGAAGGAATCCCCGGGCTGGAATTTTTGGAGGAGGCGGACGTGCTGCTGCTCAGTGCGCGGCGGCGCTCTCTGCCGACCGACCAAATGCAGCGGATTCGCCGGTTCATCGCGGCCGGGAAACCGGTGGTCGCCCTGCGAACCTCCAGCCATGGGTTCGCCTTGCGGCAAGGGGCACCGCCGGAAGGGCACGCGGCCTGGCCGGAGTTCGACGCCGAGGTGATCGGCGGCAACTACCACGGCCACTACACCGACGGTGGTCGCTCGAGCGTCCAAGTGGTCGAGTCCTCCAAAACCTCCAAACTCCTCAACGGGTTCGAACCACTCCCCTACAGCCCAGGGGGCGATCTCTACAAAACAGCGCCGCTGGCCGAAGGTGCCGAGCTCTTGCTCCAAGGGCATCTGCAAGACTCCAAGCCGGAACCCGTCGCCTGGACGTTTTCCCGGGCCGATGGCGGCAAAACATTCTACACCTCGCTGGGCCATCCTAAAGATTTCAAGCAACCAGGGTTTGTGCGGCTGCTGGCTAACGCCCTGCACTGGGCGATTGAAAAGAAGTAGAATCCGCTAAGCGGACCAATGATTCAACGTAATGGGAGTAGCAAGGAAGTTGGCAAAACGTAAATCGAAAACGCCGAAGGCGAAAGATCCATCGGTTGAAAAGATCGGTCAATTGGTGCAGGCCTTTTGCGAAGAGCACCTCAATTCTGAGTACGCCGAGCTATGCCTTGCGCTAACAGAGAAACTGGCCCGTAAACGCCCCTCGCCTTTGCTCAGCGGCAAGGCGGAGTCTTGGGCCTGCGGAATCGTGCGGACGATTGGCTGGGTGAATTTCTTGGATGACCGAACCCAACAACCGCATATGAAGTTGACAGAGATCGACAAGGCTTTCGGGGTCGGCGAAAGTACCGGCCAAGGTAAGTCGAAGTTGATTCGCAAAATGTTGAAGATGGTGCCTCTTGATCCTGATTGGTGCCTCCGAAGCAATATGGACGATAACCCGATGGCCTGGATGATTGAGGTCAACGGGTTTTTGGTGGACGCTCGGATGTTGAAGCGGGAGGTTCAGGAGGAGGCCCTGAGGTTAGGGCTGATTCCCTACATTCCCGAGCCGCCGAAATAAGACAATGAGGTACCGCTCGCGACGTGCCGCATACGCTTCGTCTCGCCGAGTTCTGGAAGCAGTGGAAGTCGTTCCTTCACCGATAAAAATCAATCCAGCCTACAGTCACCAACTTCGGATTACCTTCAAATAGGGCAGCAGGTAACTGGATCTCGAAGTAGCCATCTTCAAGCGGGATCGTCGATGTTGGTTTTCCGTCTTTGCCAATCAGACGAATCGCCATCCAGAAAGGGCTGTTGGCATCCAGGGGCGATTTCTCTTCCCCCTCTTTCCACTGCCGAACCGCGTGGTGATCGCCCTGACTCGATACGGCCGCTTCCAGCGTGAGCTCGCCGCTGGTCACTTTGAGATGCTCCAGGCCCTTGAGGTGCAAATGCAGGGTAACATGGCTCGGCCACTTCTCCTCGGTGCGGTGGATGACCGCCTGGCTGATGCCCGTGGGGCTATGCAGGGAAACGACGGACTTGCCTTGCTGGGCGCGAAGTTGCGCGCGATCGGAGTCCCGCTTGGTCGTGATTTTCAGCGGGGGCTGATCCGCCGCATTGGCGGAGCCGATGCTCAGCATGAGGGCCAAAACAACGAGACGTGCGACGTGTTGATGCATGGCGGCGACACCCTCTCGGACTGTCTGGAGTGTAGCGTTCAAGGCTCGTCCACATTCTCACGCGTGGCCTCTAGGTCGCCATTGCGGATGCGCGTGATGACGATGCCCATTTCTCGGACACACTTGCAGAGGTGCGATTGCGAGAGATGCTCTCCCATGTCGGCCACCGCCTGTCGGCACTTGTGGGCTAGTTCCTTGTTTCCTTCGGCGTCCGCGTTCTCGGCGGCGGACATGGCCGCCAAGGCTAAATCCCGGAGTCTTGTGAGACGGTCTAGGATCTCCTGTTGTCGCTGGGAGTTTTGCCAGACGAACTTCTGCTCGCTCGGTAGTTCCTCGAATTCCAAATTGCTCCAGTCGATTCGCAGCAACTCGACCACCGCTTGATCCGGACTCCCCTTTTCCAGGGCCTCCAGGGACGGTCCCAGCGCGGTTTGCGAGAGATCGATCGCGTCGACACAGCCTGTCAGGCCGAACGCCAGGCAAATGACCCAGGTCGCTTGTAGTTGAGTGGATGGTTGCATCTTTGGGGGTTCTTTCCGAATTCAAAGCCAACTGGGCCGCCGCCCAAACCGCGCAATTCTTCTCAACTAGAAGAAATCGGCTTGCAGGACAGTGGACGCATGTATACACTCGGGCTTCGTGGGGCATTTACAAGTTATCACGTGCGAGGGACTTTGCCATGACAATTGCCGCAATGTTGCTACCGGAATTTGACCAGGAAATGGCCGCTACCCGCAAGATGCTAGAGCGCGTACCGGAAGATAAGCTCGATTGGCGGGTTCACGAAAAGTCGAACACGATTGGCTGGGTCGCCAATCATTTGATCGAGATCGCCGGTTGGACCGGCGGAACATTGACGGCTACCGAGTGGGACCTCAACCCGCCTGGCGGTCCGAAGTACGAGACGCCGAACCTCCGCACCCGAGCGGAGATGCTGGCCCAGTTCGATCAATTTGTGGCGGAAGGTCGGGCCGCGATTGAGCAGACCGACGATGCCGCCTTCGGTGAGAATTGGTCGCTGCTGGACAATGGGACGGTGCTGTTCACCATGCCGCGGCTGGTGGTGATCCGCAGCTTTGTCTTGAATCACAGTATTCACCACCGGGGTCACTTGTGCGTCTACTACCGGCTGAACGACGTTTCGGTGCCGCCGCTGTATGGGCCTTCCGCGGATGAAGCGTGGGGTTAGACCTCCAGGGTTTTTAGTCGTCGGCCCTTGGCGGTTGTGGGGGCACTGACCAGCGGTTCCGGGGCACCATCCAAGTCGTCCCCCGGTTTGGCTGCTTTGAGCCGCTTTTCGATTTGGGTCGCGTACTCGTCACTCAACTCATAGCCCAGGTAGTGTCGCTTCAACTTTTTAGCGACGGCCAAGGTGGTGCCGCTGCCGCCAAACGGATCGAGCACGAGGTCACCTTCATTGGAACAGCTCCGGACGATCCGCCCCAAAAGCTGCTCCGGCATTTGGCAACCATGGAACCCGGCCCGTTGCTTGAACGTGCCGGCGACTCGGGGGAAGTACCAGGTATCTTCCTCTTTGGTGAAGCCATGGGGGACATCCTGCGGCCGCAAGATCCAGGTGTCGTCCGGCAGGCGGCCTTTGGGGTTGGCGCGCCGGTCGCCGTAGACCAACTGCCGCGCCGAGGGGACGCGGATCGCATCGTCGTTGAAGGTGAACTTTTTGGGGTCCTTCACGAAGTGAAACATGTGGGCATGGCTGCGGGTAAATTTCGCCTTGCAGTTGACGCCGAATGTGTAATACCAGATCACCCAGCTCCGGCAGGTCAGCCCCAGTTCGCGCGTCGCCATCACCTTGAGTTCCGCCGCGAACTCATCTCCAATCGCCAGCCAAAAGGTCCCGTCAGGCTTGAGGACTCGAATGATTTGGCTGATCCATTGGCGGCTCCACTCCAGGTAATCGTCCGCCTCGCGGCGATCGTCGTAGACGTCGTACTTATAGCCGATGTTGAAGGGTGGATCGGCGAACGCCAGATCGACACAACCTTCCGGCAATTCCGCAAGCCCCTCGATGCAGTCGCCGGAGATCAGTTGATTCATCGGCGGTACGAAACGTTTTTGCTTGGATGGCACGCAGCAATTCTCCGTAGTGCGATTGAGCGAGTGCGGATCAATGGTCACCATCATAGCGCCACTCCCCCAATCGCGGAATTACCCTTTTGGATTTGCAAGCGAATTCGCGGGTTCTCACGCTTTAGGAACCTGTCCCCCACAGTCCGCCAAGCCGGAAACAGTTGAAGCCGTGCTCTCCTTTGGATTACGATAGGGCCACACGCCAAATCCTCCCTCCCTACCCAACTGTGAGAATCACGCCATGTTCCGCCACGCCCTTGTTGTTCTCGTCGTCACTACCCTAGCCTGCGCCGCGGCCGGAGCCGAAAAGGCCCCGCAATCGATCCGTGATTTTGGTGCCCTGGGCGACGGAAAGGCCGATGACACCGCCGCGATTCAAAAGGCGGTAAATGCGGGGCTCGGCGATCTTCACTTTCCGCGGGGTGTCTATCGATTGACCAAGACGGTTGAGATCGACCTGGCAAAGGTGGGGCCGACTTCGCTGGTTGGCAATGGGACGGCCCGGATCGAGATGCACGGCCCCGGCGCAGCCTTTCGGTTTTCTGGCTCGCACCTGAAAGGCTCGGCCGCGCCGCAGACTTTCGAGCAGTCGACCTGGGATCACGAGCGGATGCCGGTGGTCCGCGGCCTGGAGATCATCGGCCACCATGCCGAGTCGATCGGCATCGAGGCGATCGGCACGATGCAACTAACGATCAGCGAGACCAACATCCGCCGTTGCCTGCACGGGGTGCGGCTGTACGAGCGGAACCGCAACGTGATTGTCAGCCACTGCCATTTCTACGAGAACGCCGGGATCGGGCTGTTTCTCGATGACCTCAGTCTCCACCAAATCAACGTGGTCGGCAGCCATATCAGCTACAACCGGCAAGGGGGCATCGTGGTGAAGGCCGGAGATGTCCGCAACCTGCACATCTCCGGTTGCGACATCGAAGCGAACATGGGGAAAGAGACCGAGTCGACCGCCAATGTTTTGATCGACAGTACCGATGGCTCGATCGGGGAGGTCGCGATTACCGGCTGCACGATCCAGCACACCTACGACGCACCCGACTCCGCCAACATCCGGATATTCGGCCCCAGCGTGGGCCGGACCTTCACGGACGAGCGCCGCGACGGCAACATTACGATCGCGGCCAACGTGCTGAGTGATTCGCAAATCAACATCGACTTGCGTTCGACGCGGCCCATCGCCATCAGCGGCAACACCATCTGGAAGGGATTCCAGCACAACCTAAAAGCAATCGACTGCCAAAGCATCACAATCACCGGCAACGCGATGGATCGCAACCCACGATATGGCTACGGCAAGGGGAGCGAGTTCAGCAACGCCGTGCTGCTCAAAGATTGCAGTGACGGTGTCTTCAGCGGAAATATCCTGACCAGCATCCTCAGCGATACCGCCTCGCTGACCCTGGAAGATTGCGCGCGAATGATCGTCGCTAACTGCGTGATCACCGACAGCGAAATCGCTGGCATTCTAGCCAAAAACCTCACCGACAGCCGAATCCACGGCTGCATCATCCGAAATCGTGATCCTGAACAGGAGTTCATTCCGATCAAGGTGGAGGGTGGTGAGGGGAATCGGTTTGAGTAGCGTTGAGGCGGTAAGCTCACGTCGCTTTACCTAAATAAGATAAAGTGGCCCTACCTTATCAACTCTTGTTCGTTAAGTCATTTGACATAAATGGTTTACGGCATCTCCATTACGTCTACCTTTGACTTCCGGCCCTAGGCCCTAGTAGGAGAAATGTTTTGCGGCTCACCATGTCAGGCTGCCATGCCCTTTCGACTTAAGATAAAGCCGTTTTATCTTAAATTGAAATTCGCCATAACGCGTTTTCAATTAGACGCTTAGGTCGATCCAAGTCCGATTAATCCTCGATGCCTACTGCGTTTTCTGGGAGATCGCTTCCCATGCAACCACCCTGGAGGGTGAAACGACCCTTGCTTTGGCCTCGTGACGTGCTAAGATAAAATGGCCTTACCTTATTAAAGTAAAGCCGCTCTACCTTACGGGAGAGATCCGGGTTCGAGGGCATTGGGGAAATGGCCGGGTGGCAATTCTATGGACGAACGCAGCAGCTTTCCGCATTGACGGAAATGCTGGATCGGAGACGCTGGTTCTTCGCCAAAGTTTCTGGCCGTCGGCGCATTGGGAAGACGACCCTGATTCGCGAGGCCCTTCGCTCCATCGAGTCACGGCAGCCGATCTTTTACGTGCAGATCCCCGATTCCGAGCCGGTCGGGGTGATCTCCGCGGTGAATGACGCGCTCGATACCTTCCGCGTCCCCCGCGAGCAATTCCCGCGGCCTCACGACTTGCATCATTTGGTGAAGCTAATCGAGGCGATGGCCGAATCGGGCTACATTGTGGTGCTCGACGAGTTCCAATACTTCAACCGCAAGGCCTACCCACACTTCTGTTCGCTGCTCCAGGCCGCGATCGATCGATTGTCGGAGAAGGCGGATCAGGTCCCGGGCGGATTGATTGTGCTGGGGTCAATTTACACCGAGATGACCGCGCTGCTCGATGACCGCCATGCCCCGCTCTACAACCGGGTGACCGACTCCATCGAACTGACCCACCTCGACATTGCCTCGATCTTGGCGATCTTGGCCGACCACGCCGATGCTTCGCCCCAGCGGCTGTTGTTTTTGTGGAACTTGTTTGAGGGGGTGCCGAAGTTTTATCGCGACTGCTTTGAACAGCAGGTCCTCGCAGCCGATCGACCTACGCTCTTGCAACGGATCTTTTTCGAGAGCTCCTCGCCGCTACGGACCGAAGCGGAAAATTGGTTTCTAAAAGAACTACGCGGCAGGTACGACGTGGTGTTGAAATTCGTGGCTCGAAACCCGGGCCGGATGCACAACGACTTGCTGCACGCGATTCAGGAGGCGAGCGATAACCCGAAGGCCCAGATCGGTGGATACCTGCAGGTTTTGATGGAGCGGTTTCGTTTGATCGAAAAGCGATTACCGATCTTCGCCAAGCCCAATCAGAGACGTGCGCGGTATTACGTGACGGACAACTTCCTGCGAGCCTGGCTGGCGGCACTCGCCGGGCCGGTATCGGCCGTCGCGTTTCGGCCATTGCAGCAGTTGATTGCCGAGGTGGATCAGCGGCTCGAGGATGTCGAGGGTTTCGCCCTGGAGAAACTAAGCGGTCAGCTTTACGAAGAGCGGAGCCGCCTGGGTATTGGCGACTTTCCGCTGACCCGGCGGATTGAGGGTTACTGGGACAAGTCGGGCGTTGAAATTGACTTGGTGGCGGTCAACGAAGAGGACCGCATCATCCGTTTCGGTTCGTGCAAGCGTTCGCCGGAGAAGCTGCTGATGGACGTGAACAACTTTCAGGGCCATGTCACGCGGTTTCTCGAGGGGATGCCTCGGTTCGCGGGCTGGAAGGTCGAGCGGGTTGCCATCGCTCCGGAACTAGATCGCAAGCAACGCGCGGCGCTGGCCCGGCATGACGTGCTGCCGCAAGATCTTGTTGACTTGACCCAGGGCTTACGTTAGCCGGCGTCATTCAACCCTTGGGTTAGCGATACGGCCGGCGTTGGTTTTCCGGGGTGCGGGGATCTTGCGCGTGATAAATATTTTCGCCGGGAATGGTGATCGACTCGGCCTGGAAATCAGAGGGTGCCTGTGTGGTCGGCTCGACTTGGCCGGAGGACATGGGCATTGGCGCGAAGAAATTGGATTGGCTGAGGATTGGCAGGCCAATCATCGAGGCCAAGGCCACGATGCCCAACCCTTCAACGATCACGACCGCCACCAACTTCCGCGCCCCTCGGGCCAACCCGGGTGTTCCCTTGCGATGCCGCACTCCATTTCGCATGATCGTGATCCTTCCGTGATGCGCAGCGCGAGTACGCGCCGCCGGTGGTCTCAAAACGAGTAAGCCCCCTTTCCTCAAATACGATCGTCCCTGCGTCACGCCCGCCGGAAAGCAACCACATCCTGTGATCCACGTGCGTCTGGCGTGTCTGAAGCTTTGATACGCACCACTGAAAGGCCCGGTTCATTGAAAAGGCGAAGGAAGGAGTACCGCTAGCGTTGCAGGCCAGCGACGCAGAGGCGCACGGGATAGCGGGTGGGAGTCGACCGCGAAAACTTTCACCCCAGATTCTTGCGGCCAGGCTGGCAAGTTGCGATAAATTAAGCAAGACACCTTCTTCCCGAAGCACCCATTTGCGACCCGAACAATGAATATCATTCCTTGCCTTCGTTACCGAGACGCCGCCAGTGCGATCGAGTGGCTATCCCAGGCCTTTGGCTTTATGCCGCACTTGGTGGTGCCCAATCCCGATGGCACCATTGCCCACGCGGAGCTTCGCCTTGACGACGGCATGATCATGGTTGGCTCGGTGCTGACTGAGGAAACAGAGTATGGCCGGCTAATCAAGCAGCCCGACGAAATCGGTGGCGGCGTTACCCAGTCGATTTACGTTGTGGTCGCAAACGCCGATTCGGTCTACGCCAAGGCAACTGCCGCCGGCGCGAAGATCGTGATCGACATCAAGGACCAAGACTACGGCGGCCGAGACTTCACCTGCTACGACCTCGAAGGACACCTCTGGACCTTCGGCACCTACCGCCCTAGCGAAGAGGCGGTAGGTTAGCGGAGCGCCTATTGAACCAAGGGAAGTGCCAGCCCCGCTAGCAATTATCGCTTCCATCAGGATTCGTGGTAAATCAGGTAAATTCCCTCTGCCGGTTGTACCGAAATATCTATCACTGGCCCGAATTGGTTCAGGGCGGTTGTCGCCTCAGATGGCAGCGGTTTACTCGGCATCCCGGATGAGTCGTTGATTTCCGAGGGACCGAGTGCAAGCGACACGCCCCCAAACCAATTTCCCCTTCGCGAAAAGTGCTAACCTCGCGGCGGGGCAACCTTAATTCCATCGGCCCAGAGCACCCGGCAATGATTCCTTGAGACTTGATAGGCACGCCGTGATCGATATGTTGCCCCGGAAGGACGAGATTCAGTGCTAGACGTCTCCATCTGTATCCCCAGCCCGAACGATACCGACTTGCTCGAAGCGACCTTGCTATCGCTTCTGGAAAATCGCCCTCCCCAGTGCGAAATCGTGGTGGTCCACGCGGGTCACTACGACGATCCATACCAATTGGCGGACGAAGTCCGGTTTGTGGAGCATCCCTCCGCTACCTCGTCGGTCGAACTGTTGAATGTCGGCCTGTCCGTCTGCCGTGGCGAGGTGATCCATACGTTGGCTCCCGGTTGTTTGGCAAGTGAGGGCTGGCTCGATCAGCCGCGGCAACTGATGTCCGATTCCGGGGTGGCCATGGTCGCGCCGCATTGGCAGCAAGCCGGCTCCTCGAAGACGACGATGGGCGTGCAAGTTGAGCGGCTCGGTTTTCGTCAGGACCGCGTCGCCGGCCAAGCCCGACAGGTTTTGGGTCCGGCGATGCAGGCCGGGTTCTATCGGATTGCGGCGGCTAAGGCGGCGGGTGGTTGGAACCCGGTGTTCGGCCCGTACGCCGATTTGGATTTGGCACTGGTCCTGCACGCGGCGGGTGGTGTGTGTCAGGTAGCGCCGGAGAGCCTGATCACTTCCGAGCAAAGCAATGAGCCTCGGATCACCCCGTTTGAAGAGGCCAAGCTGGCCAAGACGGTGCATGCCCGACATCGACGGCAGATTGCCGGACTGGTCGGCCCGGCAGGCTGGTCGAGCCTCGTTGGCCGGGCGGTATGTGGACTATCCGGGGTGCAATCCTTGGCTGGTTACTTATCTGCCGGAACTCCAGCAACCGAGGGGCCAAGTGTCGCCGCGGTGAAGTTGGCGCTGAAGCAAGCCAACCTGAGCGAAGATTTCTCGGACAACCGAGCCGCTTAGTGGTGACTACGACAGCCGAAAGTACGATTCCGTCTTCACGATCGCGCTGTCATCCGGGAAGGTATGGAAGGCCTGGATGAAGACACTCCGGTTGCGGGTCTCCGCGTGCATGTAGCTGAGTGCGCCCAGCGTCATGCGGCCGCTCGACTCGAACTCGTGCATCAGGCCGACTTTGGGGTCGTACGATAATTCCCGCTGGCACATCCGGAACAACTTGGGGGAAACGCGTTCCAGGTGGAAGTTGGTTTGGTACTTCACCCCGCCGCGGCACTCCAGTTGGTCGCTCCGCCTGCCTTTGATTTGGTTGGCCATGATCCGCCGCTTTTGCGGCAGAGGGTGGTGGCTGCTGGTACAGACCTCGGTGAGTGTCAAGCCTTCGAATCGCCAGGTTACCAAATGTCCGGAGCTGGTGATGTCCAGCCGCGCCTGGTATCCGCCCCGCTCGATGGTCCGCGATTGGTGGATCTCAAATAGCTCCGGATGGAGTGGTCGGCTGTACAACTGGAACGAAAGTTCCGCGACTCGCGGGCGTATGGTTAACAAAGG
>JBBDIM010000187.1:0-12390 GCA_040880405.1 Pirellulaceae bacterium
TTTAACCACCGAATTTGATCAATACCGGCGGCGGCATGGTTGCCGCTGTTGTCACCACGGCAAGATAGAAGGGTCCATGGATGGACTTTCTGAATAAATCGCTCGAACAGGTAAAAGATCTGTTCCTGTCGATGACTCCCGGTTCCCGGATCATCGCCGGGCTGTTGGTCACGTTGATCGTGGCCAGCGTGGCGTTCTTGTTCCAAGGCAACATGTTCACCGCGGACGTGCCGCTGCTGTCGGGTACTTCGATCGCGCCGGCCGACCAAAAGGCGATCCTCGCCGCCTTCGCCACCGAGGGACTCGACCAGTACGAGGTGATCGGCAGCCAGATCTTCGTCCCCCGGAGCCGCCGGGTCGATTACATCGCGGCGCTGGTAAAAAACAACGCGATCCCGCCCGACTTTCACCAAAGCCTGGAAAACGCGGTTGCCAATGCCAGCCCGTTTGAATCGGAGCAACATCGTGCGGATCGCAAAAAGGTGGCCAAGGAAAAAGAGATGGCCCTGATCTTGCGCCACATGCGGGGCCTGGAGTACGCCTCGGTTCAGTACGACATCGAGGACAAGGGTGGCTTCCCCCGGCGGAAAGAATATACCGCGTCGGTTGTGGTGCGGCCCACCGGTTCCGAGGAGCTGGATGGCAAGCTGGTTAAAAGCATCCAGAACTACGTCTCGCATTCGATCGCTGGGCTCGATGTCGAGAACGTTTCAGTCACCGACCTGAACAGCCGCCGCACCTATTCCGGCACCGACAACGCGCTCGCCGGGATGGACGATGATCCGTACGCGGCGCGGAAGCGCTGGTTCGAAACCCACTGGACCGAAACGATCCAAGGGGCGTTGCGGTTCATCGATGGCGCGAACGTCACGGTCAATGTCGAGATCGATCCGGAGATGAACCGCTTGGAGAAGGGGATCAAGTACGATCCTCGGCCCACCACGTTGGCCGCCTCCAGCGACAAACAGTCGGAAAGCAAACGAACCCCCAACAACGCTGGGCAGGCCGGCATGGAGGCCCAAGGCCCCAATCGACAGGCGGCCGTCAGCACCAATACCACCGAGTCGACTTCCGAGAAAAACCGGGAAGAGACTTTGGCCGTGACCAACCAGGATTACACCCAAAGGCAGATGGCCTCGCTCATCCCGCGGAGGGTAAAAGTCTCCGTCAGCGTGCCGAGCGAGTTTTACGCCAGTGTCTGGGCCTCGCGGAACCCCGCGGCCACCGCGCCAGCCGATCCGGCCGAGTTGAAGAAGATTGAGGAAGAGACCAAAAAGACCATCGAAACGACCGTCGTCACCTTACTCCCGGAGCAGGAACGGGGAGACGATCCCTACCCCCAGGTGTTTGTCTGGACCGCGCCGCAACTCCCTAGCAAAACGTACGCCCAGCCGGAACTGGCCGACACGGCCTTGGTCTGGCTCGGCTCGAACTGGCAGACCATCGCGATGTTCGCCCTGGGTGGCGTCGCCCTGTTGATGCTCCGCTCGATGATCAAAAGCGGAGCGGGCGAGTCCTCTGCCGACCCCACGATCAAGCTGGCCTCGCAAACCGACGACAGCGGCGAACCCGTCTCCTCCGACGATGAAGAGAGTGTCATGCAGGGGCTCCTGAAAAAACGATTCACCCAAAGCGGTCCCAACCTAAAAACCGAACTAGCCGACATGGTGCGGGAAGACCCTGACACGGCGCTAAATATCCTGCAAAACTGGATCGGAAAAGCAGGGTGATGCGGCAATGAAAGTGTGAAAAAGGGGTCAGGACTCTTTTTCATCAGACGTGTTCGATTATGAAAACGGATTGCGAAAAAGAGTCCTGACCCCTTTTTCACACGCCACCACGGAAACGACTTCATGCCAACCGATGCCTTACAAAAAGCGGCGATCGTGATCTCCAGCCTCGATGAGGATGCGGCGGATCGTTTGCTGGAGGGGATGCCGGAAGAGTTGGCGTCGCAGATCCGGATGCTTTCCCTGGATGTCGACGACATCCCGGCCGAAGAGCGTCAGGCGGTGCTCGATGAATTCCTCCAAAACTCGGGCCGCAAGGTCGCCAAGCCGCCGGTGCTGGCTGACGAACTGGAGCTGTCCGATTCAATTCACTTCGAACAGACATATCAATCCACGCCCCCGCCCAAACCGCCGGAGCCCCCCCCGTTCGCCTTCTTGAACACCGCCCCAAGTGAAATGCTGGGCCCGTTCTTCGAGCAGGAACACCCCCAGGTCACCGCGGTGGTCCTCTCCTATTTGGAACCGGCCCGAGCGGCCGAGATCCTGCGGCAACTCACCCCGACCCTCCAGGCCGATGTGATCGACCGGATCACCGAACTGGGCGAACCGGACCAGCGGATCGTGCTGGAGATTTCCCAGCGAATCCAACAACTGGTCTCGGAGAAAACTCAGACCTTTGCCCGACGAAGAATGGGACTGACCGCCGCTCAGGCGATTCTGCAAGCCTCCACCAGCGATCAAGCGGCCGAACTGCTGGGAGAGCTCAAGCGGCGTGGATCGTGGGTCACCAGCCAGTTGGAACAGATGCCAATCGCGAAGCCGGAACCGGTCGCGGCGGAAGTTCCGCCCCCCAAGCCTCAAGCGATGGAACCAGAACCGGTCGAGACTCCCGAGGCACCACCTCAGGCGGAAGTCGCCCCGGAAGTGGTTCCCGTCGCGGTGCCCCCGCCAGCGGCACCGGTGGAAGTAGAACCCAAAGTTTCGTTCGAGGACCTCGCCTTGTTGGACGACCAAACGTTGGCCCACGTCCTGCGGCAGGCGGGACCCCGGGTGGTCCTGATCGCCTTGGCGGGCGCGTCGCCCAAGGTCATGAAACGGATCGCCCATGGGTTGGGCCGGCGCGAGCAAAAAGGTCTACAGCAAAAAATCCGTGACCTGCAACCGTTGTTGTTATCGGATATCGAACAGGCCCAGCGGATCATGCGGCGGATTGTAGAGGAAATAAAAACGCAACCGGTGGGCACGGGTGGACGATTGCAAGTGGCGGCATGACGGGAAGTGTGAAAAAGGGGTCAGGACTCTTTTTCATCAGACGTGTTCCAATTGATTACGTACTGCGAAAAAGAGTCCTGACCCCTTTTTCACACGCGAACCGAACCGAAAAATCCCCTTTGGGGCTCAGGATTAGAAAAAGCTATGTCGGTTATTAAAGCGGGACGACTTGAGGCGGAAGGGCATGCGGTTTCTTCCGTGACCTTTAACCTGGATGATGTCTCCCACCGAGCCCAGAACGAACTCAACCAGGTGAAGCTGAAGGCGGCCGAGATCGTCAAGCAGGCCCATGAGGAGGCGGAGGCGATCAAGCGGAACGCCGAAACCCAGGGCAAGCAGGCGGCGGAGGCCAAGGCGCGGCAGATGCTCAAGCTGGAGGTCGACCAACAGGTTTCGGTCCTGCTGCCGGCGATTGGGCAATTGGTCAGTGAATTAACGCTGGCCAAGCAAACGTGGCTGGCCAAGTGGGAATCGATTGGGGTCGAGGTCGCCACCGCAATCGCCGAGAAGGTGATTCGTCGCGAGGTGAGTGTCCGCCCAGAGATTACCGCCGGCCTGCTCAAGGAAACCTTGCAACTGGCCGCCGGTTGCAACGAGATCCGCGTGTACATGAACCCGCAAGATCTCGAAACGATGCAAAACGGAGACACCATGATGGCGGACGAAATCAAGAAGCTGGCCCCGGTGCAGATTGTGCCGGACCCCAACGTCTCTCGGGGTGGTTGTCTGCTGGAGTCAGAGTTCGGCCGGATCGACCAGCGGATCGAATCGCAACTCGCGCGGATCAACGAGGAGTTGAGCTAACATGCACGCGACCGGACTCCTTCGCCAAATTCAAGAGATCATGCCGACCGAACTGGTTGGTAGTGTCGTCGAAACCCAAGGCACGACCACCGCCGTGGCGGGCCTGCCTGCGCCGGTCGGGGCGATCGTCGAAATCCAGCGGCAGGCGGGTGGCGTGATTCCGGCCGAGGTGATCGGCTTTCGGGGCGCGTACACGCTGATCTACCCGCTGAGTTCGATCCAAGGGGTCCGCCGCGGCAACCAGGTGCGGCTCAAGAAAACCTTTCGCACGGTGGGGGTTGGCCAGGAGTTGTTGGGCCGGGTAGTCGACGCCCATGGGCAAGCCTGCGATGGATTGCCCACCCCTTACCTCGATACCAAACTCCCGCTGGATCAACCTCCTCCCTCCGCGTTTGAACGACCCCGGATCGACAGCACCATCAGTACCGGCGTCCGCGCGATTGACGGGATGCTCACCTGCGGGCTGGGGCAACGCGTGGGGATCTTCGCCGGCTCCGGGGTCGGCAAAAGCGTGACCCTGGGGATGATGGCCAAATACACCTCGGCCGATATCAACGTGATCGCCCTGATCGGCGAACGAGGCCGCGAGGTGAACGATTTTATTGAGCGGGACCTCGGGCCAGAAGGGATGGCGCGGAGTGTGGTGGTGGTCGCGACGAGCGATCAGCCTGCGATTCTCCGCACCCAAGCGGCCCTCACCGCCACCAGCATCGCCGAGCATTTCCGCGATCAGGGCAACAACGTGATGCTGCTGATGGACTCGGTCACCCGGTTCGCCATGGCCCAGCGCGAAATTGGTTTAGCCGCGGGAGAACCGCCGACCACCAAAGGGTATCCACCTTCGATGTTCGCCCTGCTCCCAAAACTGGTCGAACGCGCCGGACGCAGCAGCAAGGGTAGCATCACCGCGTTTTATACCGTGTTGGTCGAAGGGGACGACACCAACGAACCGGTCAGCGACACAGTCCGTGGCCTGCTCGATGGGCACATCATCCTCTCCCGCAAACTGGCCGCCAAAGGACATTACCCGGCGATCGACGTGTTGGGCAGCATCAGCCGTCTGATGAACGACTTGGTGACTCCGGAAGCCCGAACCGCCTCGCAAACCATCCGCGAGCTGATGGCGACCTACCTGGAAAACGAAGACCTGATCAACATCGGGGCGTACCGGCAAGGTTCCAACCCCAAGATCGATCTGGCAATCCGGATGCGAGAAGAGATCAACCAATTTTTAACCCAGCAAGTCGAGGAGTCGTCGTCGGTGGAAGCGGCGGGCAAGCAATTGTTAGAGATCGCCGCCAAGGCCGCGACCCCGGTAATTACGCGACCGGCGGTAGCCCGGAAGTAGGCGAGTGTGAACGGGAGTGTGAAAAAGGGGTAAGGAGTCTTTTTTCCACACGAGCGGAGTAGTGAGGCGTTACAGGGTAGCCAAAAAGAGTCCTGACCCCTTTTTCACACGCGCCCAACCAACAAACGAAACCAACAAAACCGCCCCAGCGGGGCTCAGGAATGGCCGGTTGCCGATGGCAACCGACGAATTGTGTTTGACGGCGATGTGTGAACAAAAGGGGATGGGCCGTGAAAAAGGGGTCAGGACTCTTTTTTTCACACTTGAAAGGTAGGGTGGGCGTACAAGGGTTGCCAAAAAGACTCCTGACCCCTATTTCACTCCCGGAACCAAAACGACCAACGGTAACCACCATGGCCAAATTTCGCTTTCGCTTAGAGACGCTGCTGCGACTTCGGATCGCCGAGCGCGATCAGCGCCGCGCGGAACTGACGGAGGTGTTGGCCGCTGAGGATCGTTTGCGGGACCAACAGGCTGAGATTGGCGAAGAGATTCAAACCACCTACGAAATGGGCCGGGCCGACGTGCAACAGGGGCGGATCGATATCGACCGGCTAACCGCCGCCCAGCGGCAGGTGGCCCATTTTACCCAGTTAATTGCGGAAAAACAGCAACTGATGGAGCAGCTTCAGCCGCATATCCGACAGCGCCGCGAGGCCCTGGTGGAGGCGGACCATGAGGTGCGGATTTTGGAAAAACTGAAGGAAAAGCAGACGGAGCGTCACCAGCAACAGTTGGACGTGGTGGATTCGAAGTTGATGGATGAGATCGCCCAGCAGCGGTTCGCGCGAAACGAGGTGACGACATGGCCATAGCCCGCATCTTGGGAGCCCTGTTTAGCTATTTTTGCGTCGCGACGGTCATTGCCCAGTCGATCGGCCTGGTCGCCTTGTGGGGTACGCGGCAGTTCACGCGGGACGAGGTCTACTCGATTTTGGCGATCGTTTACGACATCGATACCGACGCCCTGAACGAGGACGAGGATGGGGACGCGCCACCCCGCGACGATCAGGAAGAACCGGACTGGCAGACGATTATCGACGCCCGGGCCCAGCGGCACTTGGCCCTTGATTTTAGGATTCAGGCGCTGGACACCGGAATTGAGAACATGCGGGCAATGCAGGTGAACCTGGTAGAGGAACGGCGGCGATACGATCAACTGAAAGACGCTTTCGATCAACGCCTGGAGGCCCTGGCCAACGGGGTGCGAGAAGACGCGATCATCGAGGTGCAGCGGACCTTGGAATCGGTCGATCCGCGGCAAGCGAAAGAGCAAATCCTGATCATGCTCGAACGTGATAAGCAGTCTATGACGGACGTTGTGAAAATCATCAAGGCGATGCCGACCGATAAACGAAAACGGATCATGGGCGAGTTCCGCACCCCGGAAGAGGAACAGAAGCTGGCCGATATTTTGAATGAAATTCGCTTAGGAGCCCCCGACGCGGAAGTGATTCGTGAGGCCCGTAACCACCTCCAAAAATTCAACCCTGAGCGCTCATAGGAAGCCACTCATGCAGTCCCAACCGACAGATCACGCCAGGCATGCCGCCCGTTGGGTGACCGGCGTGCAGGCGTCGTCCAATGCGGGAACCAGCCCGCTGGCCTTTTTCGATTTGATCATGGACTCCGCGCGGGAAGCGACACGGAGTGGCCAATACCAGCCGCTGCCAGGTCAGAGATCACCCGGCCCGGAATCGTCCGGTTCGTCGAGTTCGGTCTCTGATCGGAATCTCGACGACGACGAGGACCGAGAAACGCCACGGCAACCGACCGATGAGCATCACCAGGCCGGTGACTTGGCGGCACTGGAACGCCCACAACCGATTGAGGAGCCACCTGTGGCAACGGATGACGCGCCCGCCGACGAGGCCGCCACGGTCGAAATTTCAGACGCGGCGAATGTCCCGCGGCCTGGCAATCAGGAACCGACCGCGGAAGATCGCGGCGACGCCGCTGCCGTGGATCGGGGAACCGAGAAAAAGTCGACCTCAGCAGAGACCATCACCCCTCCACGGGAACCGCGTCAAGCGGAGGACCCGGCCAGTGAAGCTGCCGACCTGGAGCCGGAGGTCGAGTCCTTGGCGGCGGAAGATCCAACCGAGGAGGAGATCGCCACACGGTTGCCGGCGGAAGAAGCTACCACGGAGGAGGGTCAGGATGAGGAGGATTCCCAGCGGTCGTCCACCGAGACAAATCAGACCGCACAGGCTCAGCAGGAAGAGCAAATCGCCGAGCGGCAAAACAGCACCAAGGCGGAGCAGGCGGCGGTGAAATCGGCCGAGGACCAACAGCGAACCGCGGACCAGAGCGAGGCCGCGGAGGAAGGTGTTACGGCCGAGGCGGAAGTTTCCGACTCCCGCCGGGCACGCCGTTCCTCGCCGAACAGCGAGCACTCGTTTGGCGAGAACCAAGAAGAGCGGCCGCACCAACCGACACCCGCGGAACAATCCACCGCCAAACCACCCTTGGCAGAGACCCCAGGCAGCCATCAGGCCGAGTCGCAGCGAACGCCTGTTCCGCCGACCGTCGCGGTTGACGCGCCCCGTGGAATGACCGGAGCGGAGCAGGGCGTTACCACCGAAGGTTCGGTCGGCGAGGGGGTTTCCTCACTGATTCAACGAGGCATTCAGCGCGGTTTGATCAAGTCGAGCCCCACGCCCCAGCCAACCAATCCGGTCGATACACGGCAGCAGATGCGAATGGTCAACCGAGTTGCCAGAGCGGTCGAATCGGCTCCGCCAGGTCAACCGGTGCGGATCCGCTTGAACCCGCCGGAACTGGGTGCGCTGCGGATTGAGATCCGGATCGAGCAAGGGACGATGACCGCCAAGATCGAGGCGGAGACCGAAGTCGCGCGGCAACTCCTCACGGAGAACCTCCCGCAGCTCAAGGATCGCCTGGCGGAATCGGGTATCACGATCGAGAAGTTCGAGATCGAGCTGCTCGGCAAGGAAACCAGTGGGGAAGGGCAAAGCGATTCGTCCGCGGCGGAGGATCGGCAAGCCCCAAGCGAGGGCAGACCGCGCCAGCGGGGAGATTCGCGCGAGCGACCGACCGGCGAATCGCCGGAAGGGCAGGGGCCGCCCGAGCGCGGAGCGATCATCGATCGTGATAGTCGCAACTTGAACATCGTCGTCTAGGCGGCGGAAGTAAACAGACACGTAACACTTAATCGCGATGGCGGACTTGCAGTCCACTCGATAAACGGAAGTAAGCAATGACAAAAGTTGATTCCAGCGCGGCGGCCGCCAGCGGCAGCAGTAACAACAGTGTTTCGCAAGGGGGAATGGCGGAGCTCGATCCGAACGATTTCCTGAAGTTGCTGATTGCGGAGCTTCAGAATCAGGATCCGATGGAGCCGATGAAGAACGCCGAGATGATGCAGCAGATCGGGCAGATCCGCGAGATTGCCGCGACCGACAAGCTAACCGGCACGTTGGACAAAATCTCCGCCGGGCAAAACATCGCCACCGCCAGCAGCATGATCGGACGTCAGGTCCAGGCGATGAACAAGGATGGAGATGTCGTCTTTGGTGTCGTACGCAGTATTCAGTTCATCCCCGGCAACGACGGCCGCGAGCTTCAATTGAAGATCGACACCGGCGAACAGATTGTCGATATGAATATTGAGGACGTATTCCACATCCTACCCGCTGCCTCGCAGCAACCGGAGGCACCCGGCGAGATCCCGGACGACCTAGAGGTGGACCCGCCGGTCGATCCGGATGAGCCCACCGACCCCGATGACGAGGGCGTCCCACCGGTAGATGATGAAACGGAAGTTCCCTAAACCCCGGTTCGATTTCCTGCACTTACCAAAACAACACGCCGCAGCCCAAGACGGGGCGGTCTACATAATCACGGAGGATTGAATATCCATGGGTTTGGCATCCGCACTTTCGACCGCGCTGACCGGTATGACCGCCGCCGAGGCGCAGATTGACGTCACCGGTAACAACCTGGCGAACTCGCAGACGGTCGGGTTCAAGTCGTCGACCGCTACGTTCGCGACCCAGTTCCTGCAAACGCAGAGTCTCGGCTCCAAACCGACCGAAGGCAACGGCGGGACCAACCCCCGCCAGATCGGGCTGGGTACGAAAGTCGCCGAGATCACCCCCAACTTCGCCCAGGGGACGATCGAAATCAGCTCGAACCCCTCCGACTTGGCGATCCAAGGGGATGGCTTTTTCATCGTCGAAGGGGCCGCCGGCGAGCGGTACTATACGCGTAACGGGATTTTCAAAACCAACTCGCAAAATGAATTGGTGACGATCACCGGCCAACGAGTTTTAGGCTTTGGCATTGACGACGGCTTCCAGCTCCAGCGGACGCAGTTGGTCCCGCTGACCATTCCCCTGGGTGCCAAAAGCGTGGCCAAGGCGACCGAGAATGTTTACCTGGAGGGGACCCTGACCGCCGACGGCGATCTGGCCAGCCAGGGTCAGGTGATCGATAGCGCGGTTTTGGGCAACGCCGCGGTCCCTCGGCCCGACGTTTCCGCCAGCAATGTCGAGGTCGCCAGCCTCCCCAATACCGGTAGCAGTACGACCACCGCGGCCGTGCAGCCGGGCGTGGCGGGCACCACCAACAGCTTCACCGAAGGAGCCGGCGGCTCGCTGCCGGAAAACTCAACCTTCCACTACCGAATGACCTTCTCGCAGGTGGGGCTCTCCAATGAGACCCTTGCCTCCGACGAGATCGTGGTCAACACCCCAGCCGACGGCAACGCCACCCCCGACGACCTGACGGCATTCTTTGATGACCCGCCCCAGTCCTCGTCCCACTCGCAGGTGAACCTCTATAAAAGTACCGATGGCGGTGCCACTTACCAACTGCACGATTCGAGCGCAATGGGCGCTACGATCATCGACGATGGCTCCGCCTCGATCGGAACCGCGCTCGACCCCAACCTGGTCAACGGCACCGGAGCCGGCGGCGGCCATGATGGCGGCACGGCGTTCCAGTATCGATACTCCTTCCTCGACAACGCCGGCAACGAGTCGGTCCCTTCCGCGGCCCAAACGATTACCGTCCCAGGCAGCCCAGGCGATGGCAACGACTACTCGGTAATCTTAGACGGAATCCCGACCGACGCCAGCTATTCTCAGGTGAAGATCTATCGCACGCAGCCGGGCGGGTCCGACTTCTTTGAGCTCGATACCCTAACCATGGCCCAGGCCGCCGATCCGTACATTGATGACAACACCACCCCGCTGGATCTGGGCGACCAACTCGACACCGCCACCATCAACGGCAACTACAGCTATTTGGTCACCTTCGCCCGAGCCGGGGAACAGGAGAGCCGCCCTTCGCTGCTCTTGGGTCCGCAGAACGTGGTCAATGGCCGCGTGACCCTCCGTGACCTGCCGCTCCCGCCGACTCCGCCAGCCGACGGAAGCTTCCCGGCGTACGACACCGTCCGCGTCTACCGGAACTTGTCGACCGATTCCGACAACTACTACTTACTCACCGAGTTGGCCCCCGGTGAGGAGTTTATCGACGATATCCCGGACGGCCAGATTTCTGATCTAGACATCCCCGGCAACCAGGTCCTCGATCTGGACGGCCCCAAAATCGACTCCAACACCTTGCTGACCAACGTCATCAAGCGAGACGGGCTGAACTACTCTAGTATGTTCGAGACCGGCACCCTGGAGTACACCGGGTACAAGGGGGATCGTCGGCTCGATACCCAAACCTTCACCATCACCGACGACACGATCGTCCAGGAACTGCTGGAGTTCATCCAAAGCGCGAGCGGGATCCAGCCTTCGGTCAACGGCAACGCCAACCCGGTTCCCGGCTCGGAAAACGCGATCCCCAACGAATCGGGAGGACTCTCGCAGGGGATTTCGATCCAGGACGGGCGGATTCGGGTCGTTTCTAACAACGGGGTCGACAACGGCGTCGACATCAAACTCTCGTCGTTCGTGCTGGACAACAACAGCGGGATCCTGCAAAACCCGAACCTGAATTTCGGTCGGGTCCAGGAGGGGATCGGCCAAAGCGCCGTCTCCGATTTTGTGGTGTACGATTCGCTCGGGATGCCGATCAACGTCCGCATGACCGCCGTGATGGAGGGCCGGGACGGCAACAACACCATTTACCGCTGGTTCGCCGATTCCCCCGACAACAACGCCGCGATCGACACCGGGGCGACTAGTCAGGCCCAAATCGCGGTCGGGACCGGCCTTATTTACTTTGATGGCGATGGAAATTTTGTCGGCACGGACAACAATACGGTCACCATCCAGCGCCGCGATGTCCCCTCGCAGTCGCCTCTGGAATTCGAACTCGACTTCACGCAACTTTCCGGTCTGTCAGCCGACAAGGCCTCGCTCAACGCCTCCCGGCAGGATGGGTCGGGGACCGGTACCCTCAATAGCTTCATCATTGGCGAAGATGGGATCATCCGCGGGGTCTTCTCCAATGGTGTCGACCGCGACCTGGGAGCCTTGCAGATGGCCCGGTTCGGCAACCCGGCCGGTTTAGAGCAGCGGGGCGAAAACATGTTCGCCGCGAGCGTGAACTCCGGTCTGCCGGTGCAGGGAGACCCCAACGAAGAGGGTTTAGGCAAGATCATCGCCGGTGCCGTGGAGCTATCGAACACCGACATCGGAAAAAACCTGATCAGTTTGATCTTGGCTTCGACTCAATATCGTGGTAGTTCCCGCGTGGTCACCACCGCCCAGCAATTGTTCGACGAGTTAATGAACCTCCGCCGTTAAAACATAGCCAACTTGGATGAAGTTTTTTTGCCACAGAGGGCACAGAGATCACAGAGGGAGCGCTGAGGAACGGGTCATTTTGCATTTTCCAATTTCGATTACTCATTAATCATTCCGCTGGTCGGAAAAAATGATTAATGAGTAATGAAGGATGAAAAATTCAAAATGTCGTCTCTCTGTGACCTCTGTGTCCTCTGTGGCTAAATCCTTTTTCACCCATCGACAAGTTACGACCTATATTTGGACGCCCTCCCACCCCCTCGGCGGGAGCGGTGTGACGGTACGATCCGGATGATCAAACTAACCCGACTCGGCGGCGACCTGTTCGTGCTCAACGCCGACTTGATTCGCTACATCGAATCGAGTCCCGATACGTTCATCACCTTGGAAGGTGGCGATCGGATCGTGGTGCGGGAAACGATGGATCAAGTGATCGACCGGACCATTGAATATCAACAGCTAAAAAACCTGATTCCCCGGACCATGTCGGCGGCCGGACCTTCGT
>JBBDIM010000188.1:0-11683 GCA_040880405.1 Pirellulaceae bacterium
ATACGTTCTCAAATGGAACACGTCTGATGAAAAAGAGTCCTGACCCCTTTTTCACTCCGACCGCCTGATTGTCCATGCGACCATCAGGCGGTCTTTTTTGATTGGCTAACCCGCTCGTCTCGAAGCGTCCGAGACATTGCTATCTTCCGCCAAAACGCGAAGTTTCGGCTGATCGATACTGGCATGTCGTCCACGTTGCCGGGCCTGGACAAATCCTCGTTCACTTTCGCACAGGAACTCCTGGAAATACCGTGCCGGGCCACTTGGAAACCGCCGAGCCACCTGCTCTAAAGCCTTGCTATTGTTAAGGTTCGAGCGGAAAATTAGGCGGTAAGCCTGTTTCAGTTCGAGGATTTCTTCCGATGTGAAACCATTGCGTTTCAGGCCAATCAGGTTCAGTCCCACTACTTGGCCGCTGACCCCGTCGACCGTCACATAGGGTGGAATATCTTGAATCACGCGACAATGGGAACCAATCATTGCGTTCCGTCCAATCCGACAGAACTGATGCACGCCAACTCCCCCGGAGATATAGGCCCGATCCTCGATCAGGGTGTGACCTCCCAGCATGACGTTGTTGGTGAGGATCGTGTGGTTGCCAATGGTCACGTCATGTCCGACATGTGCCTGAACCATTAGCAAATTGTCATCACCAATCCGTGTATTCTTCCCGGGTTCCAGCCCACGATGAACCGTGACGAACTCGCGGAACAAGTTTCGGTTGCCAATCCACAATTCCCCTTGCTCGGCTGGAGCCCGTAAGTGTTGGGGGGCACCGCCAATGACGGCATGCTCGAAGACCTTATTCTCTGTCCCCATCCGCGTGCCCGACTTGATGGACGCATACGCCGCGATCTCGCAGCGATCCCCCACCTTGGTATTTCCCTCGATCACACAGAAGGGACCGATGGTTACGTCTCGCCCAATTTCCGCGCTGGCATGTACCACGGCGGATGGATGAATTTCAGTCACAGCAAATCCTTTTGCTGAAGGTGGTTACGCTGGCATGAGCGAAGGGCGTGCAAGCTACGCGCCCGGTATAATTGGCACCCCACGCCTAATTCGACCTAAATACGATTATCGGTCGAACCTGTCCAGGTTGATCGACGGAATTCGGTCAATTCGCGGAGGTGCTCTGTTTTAACAAGCTGGCACCCGCTAGCTGAAGGTCAATTTCCACCGCAAATTAGGTGTTTTTCATGGAATTGCGGTCACTCGCGTGCAGGCCTTGAACCAAGTGTGTGGCTGCCAAAACCGCCGCGCCGGTCTATAATAGGGACTTCATGCATCCCCTTCCCCAGATTCAAGGAAGGTGCTGCTCTTCCCGGGTGGGACCCGTTGCTTCCCACTTCAATTTAAATCGATACGCCCTCAACATCCAAGATCCATCATGTCTGATACGAAAACACTGTACGCCGAAGGCGAGAAACTGAAGGACCAAGGAGACTTCGCCGGGGCGGCCGAGAAATTCCAAGCGGTGCTCCAGGAAAAGCCGGATCATGTGTTGGCACATCTGGCGCTGGCCGTAACCTATGGGAACCTCGGGCAATTCGCTGAGTCGGTTGAGCATGCCGAAAAGGCCTGCGAGTTGGAACCAACCGATTCCTTCAACTTCACCGCCTTGAGTGTCACCTACCAAAAGGCCTATGAAGGGACCCGCGATCCGATCTACATCGAAAAGGCGGAATCCGCCAAGGCACGCTCCGACATGGGCCAGGGTGGATTACACTAAACCCTCGTCCTCTTTTTTAAACGCGAGAATGCAGACATTGCATTACCGACTTTGGCTTCTGTAGTGCATTGGCACGATTAAATTTAAGGGTGACAACGGCGGCGAGTTGCCCCTCCGGAGATCCGTGCTCCGCGCCGGATACGGCAAGACCCGGATCGAAAATCATTGTCACCGTGGGAAAAATTGATTAGCCTAGGGTCTTGGCTGTCTTATTGCCCACGACCCACTCGTCTCATCTGCCGATCATTCCTTCCCATTCTCCCCCTGAAGAATTCATGATGCCCCGATACCTCGCGACGCTGTTCGCCCTGTTGTTGTTCTCCCTGCCGGTCTCGGCGGCTCAAGTGTTGGTCGAAACGGAAAGCTTCGACGAGTACGGCGGCTGGGTAATCGATACCCAGTTCATCAACGAGATGGGCTCTCCCTACCTCCTGGCCCATGGGCTCGGTAGGCCGGTCAAAGATGCCGCGACGACGGTGGAGTTCCCCGCAACCGGCACCTACCGCGTTTGGGTCCGAACCAAAGACTGGGTCGCCCGCTGGGATGCCGAGGGGCAACCAGGCAAGTTTCAGGTGATCCTTGATGGCAAACCACTAGCGGAGACCTTTGGCACCCAGAGTGCCGAGTGGTTTTGGCACGACGGCGGGACCGTCGAAATTGCCAACAAAGAGACCAAGGTCGGGCTGAAAGATCTGACCGGTTTCGCTGGTCGCTGCGATGCGATCTTCTTCACCTCCGACCCCGAATTCCAACCACCCGCCTCCGGCCAGCGACTGGCCGATTGGCGTTTGGAAACCTTGAACCTACCTGCGGAGCCCCAGTCGCACGGCCCCTACGATTTGGTTGTGGTGGGTGGTGGCTATTCCGGAATGGGCGCCGCGCTCAGTGCCGCTCGGATGGGCTGCAAAGTCGCCCTGATCCAGGACCGACCGGTCTTGGGCGGTAACGGCAGCAGCGAAGTCCGAGTCTGGGCGATGGGCAATATCCGTCGTGGTAAGTACCCGCGCATTGGTGAGATCATCGAGGAGTTCGCCGACCGGGCCAAGAAGTCGCCTGGCACCTACGAGGAGTTCGGCGACGATTTGAAGGAGGAGGTCGTCAAGGCCGAGAAGAACATCGATCTGTTTCTGAATCATCACGCCAACGAGTTGGAAATGAAGGATGGCCGGATCCACTCGGTCACCGCCTTCAACACCAAAACCAGCGAGCGGCGCGTCTTCACCGGGACCCACTTTGTCGACGCCACCGGGCATGGCACCGTGGGCGCACTGTCCGGTGCGATGTACGACATGAGCGAAAAGGGCCGCATGGGCATGAGCAACATGTGGCGATGGGACGAGCGAGACCAAGAGGTTTCGTTCCCCGAAACCCCCTGGGCCTTGGACCTGACGATGAAGGATTTCCCTTACCCGCGCGATCACCATGGCCAGTGGTTCTGGGAAAGTGGCTACGACAAAGACCCACTGAGTGATGCCGAGGGAATCCGCGACTGGAACTTCCGCGCGGTATACGGGGCGTTCAACGCGATGAAGAACCGCGACGGAGCGGATCGCCACAAAAACGCTCAGCTAACTTGGCTGGCCTACATCGGCGGCCCGCGGGAATCGCGACGCTTGATTGGCGATGTGGTCCTGACCGAGGAGCACATCATCGCGAAACATGACTTCCCTGATGGCTGTGTGCCCAGCACTTGGTCCATCGACCTGCACTACCCCAAAAAGGAGTTCGCCGAGAAGTTTCCGGACAACCCGTTTATCTCCATCGCGGTGCATGGCACCGGGGTCGACCGCTCATACGGTTACCCGGTTCCTTACCGCTGCTTTTACTCCAAGAACATCCCCAACCTGTTCATGGCGGGTCGTTGCATTAGCGTCACGCACGAGGCTTTGGGAACCGTCCGCGTGATGAAGACCTGTGGCATGATGGGCGAAGTGGTCGGCAAGGCGGCCTCACTCTGCAAGATTCACGACTGCGATCCGCGGGACATTTACGAGAGCCACTGGGACGAAATGGACGAACTGTTGCACCTCCCAGGGCAGGCCCGGCGGGAGACGGTAACCGCGAAAATTGTAATGCCCAAAGACCTCCTCCCCACCAGTCCGTTCGGTCCTCCCAGCGGGCTCGATCCGGCCAAGCTAGATGGAATCGTGATCGACGACCGCCAGGCGGAAAAGATGGGCACCTGGACCGAAGGAGCCGGACTCCGTGGGTACGTCGCCCATGGCTACCTCTATTCCAATGGCGGCAACTCGGTCGTCCGCTTCCCGGCAAAGGTCGAAAAGCCCGGCCGCTATGAGATCCGCTTGGCTTACCAACCACACGTGAACCGGGGCGAGAAGGTTCAGGTGACCATCCAGTCCGGAGACAAAACCGAGCGCAAGCTGATCAACATGCGTGAAAAGCCACCGATCGACGACGGATTCATCTCGTTAGGCGTGTACCAAATCAGTGTGGATGGTGAGGCAAGCGTATCCGTGTCCTCTGCGGAGGCGGGCGGCCACGCCCACGCCGATGCCATTCAATTGCTGCCTCAGTAAGTGAGAGAGTCAAATCCTGAGTCCTGAAGGGGCTAAGATCCCTTAACACAACCTCGCGCACAGGCGTAATTCCCACGCGGAAACCGAACATTTCCAGGTTGTGTTAGGCGCACTAAAAACTCACCCCGTCTCTCTGTGATCTCGGTGTGCCCTGTGGCTAATTCCACCTTACCAGCCCAACCCCCGCGCGGCGGATCCTCTCCGGTCCGCCGCGTGTTGCTGCATGGGTATCGGTTTCTGACCGTGGTGGCGGTGATCCTGCTGATCCGCTTCCAGAGCGTCGCCATGCAGGCCACCATTCTCGATGATGCCCCGCCTGAATTAGGGCAAGTTCAACACGTCCTCCCCGCTGCGACCGAGCTTACCCCTTCTGCCAAGCCGGAGGGGTGGTTTGCCACGGGTAGCGATGGCGAAAAGCTCGGCTTTGTTGTGACCACCTCTCCTCAGGCGGATCATATTGTTGGGTTCTCCGGCCCCACCAACGTTTTGGTGGTCAGCGATACCGCCGGAAATCTAAGTGGAATCGAAATCCTAGCCAGCCGGGATACCCCGGAACATGTCGAGGCAATTGAAAAGCATTCCCCCTTCTTCCAGCAGTTCGTCGGTCAACCAGCCGCTCCATTAGCCAACGCGCAGCTTGACTCCGTCTCCGGGGCCACATTGACCAGCATGGCGATCGTCGAATCGGTGATTACCCGGTTGGGCGGCGATCCGCCCAATTACCGCTTTCCGGAAGAGATCGACCTGGAAGAGGCCGTCAAGTTTTTTGAAGCAGCCCACGAAATTATCCCTTCAGAGACCTCGCGCGGATTGGTCGAAGTCCGCGGCCCCGATGGCGAGCGACTGGGCCAACTGTTCCGCACCTCACCCCACGCCGATCACATCGTCGGCTACCAAGGCCCGACCGATGCCTTGGTCGCATTGAACGACAACGATGAGGTAATCGGCATTCGCCTGCGGCACAGTTACGACAATCAGCCTTACGTCCGCTACGTCAACGAAGACTACATCTTCCCGGAGGTCCTCAACGAAACCACCTGGGACCAACTCGTCGAGCTCGACCTGGAATCCTCCGGCATCGAAGGCATCTCCGGCGCGACCATGACCAGCCAAGCGATGATCGAAGCGATTTTCGTCGCGGCGCGGAAGATTGAACTGGCCCGGTCGGCACCCCCCCGAGTCGCCACCGGTCCCCACCTGTCGTTCAAACTCCGCGATCTCGGTACGATCCTCGTCGTGCTGTTTGCCGTGGTGGTCGCCTTCACGTCACTGCGGAGCAATCGGTGGGTTCGGCTCGGCTTTCCGCTGGTGTTGATCTTTTACCTGGGCTTCTACAATGGCGATGTCCTCTCGCAGGCCCTGTGGGTCGGTTGGGCCCAGTACGGAATACCATGGCACCGAACCTTAGGCCTGGCGGTCCTAGCAGCGGCCGCATTCGCGGTCCCGCTGGTTTCCAAGAAGCAGCTTTACTGCAACCATGTTTGCCCACATGGACAGGCTCAGATTCTCATCGCTCGGTATTCCCCGTGGCAATGGAAAATGCCAAAGTGGCTCCGCAGCGCGTTACGACCACTCCCTGCGATACTACTGCTGCTGGTGGTGCTCACGGCGATGGGCCAGGCCAGCGTGAATCTCTCGTCGATCGAACCCTTCAACGCCTACATCCCGTCGATCGCCGGGTGGATGGCGATCAGCATCGCCATTGGCGGATTGATCTTCTCCGCCTTCGTTCCGATGGGCTACTGCAAGTATGGCTGCCCCACCGGCGCGGTCCTTACGCACCTGCGATATCAGGCCAAGAGCGACCGCTGGACCCACCGAGACACAATCGCCACGCTGCTGGTATTGGTGGCGATCGGTTGTTTTTTTGTCTAACAATGTCGCACTTACTGAGAAACCGCACCTGGTGGTGGCGGCAATTGAATTTGCCCCGGCGTCGCCTCCGCTTGGCGAAGCGCCTCGACGTAAGCGTTTAAAAGCTGTTGCGATTGCCGGAACTCCGGCCGCTGCGTCAACTGGGCGAATTTCGGATCGGCCGAGACCGTTGCGAAATTCCCCGCGGCAACCTGTAAGCTGTTGAGACTCGGATGGGCCCCGTCTTCATAAACCTGCGTCGGCAAAGCGAGAAAACGCTTCCAATCGTCCGGCAGCATGGCCGCAAGCTCGGTGGAGCTCCGCGAGAGATCACCTCGCAGTTGTTCTATACCTTGCCCCTCTGGTACGACCACGCCTGGCTGGGCCGGCGTTAACATCGGGCCACCTTGGACCACTTGCCCTGCCTGACGTTGCGGATCGGCATAAGCGGCCACCGTGGTCAGTAAGTCGCTGGCGCTGGCGGGAATTGCCTGCCCGCCACCGTAAAAGTTGTTCGTCGCCAGATGATCCATCTGCAGTGAGCTCCCATCGATCGAGGCCCCCGCGAACAGCCCGCGGCTCCGATTCCAGGAATAAATCTCCGAGCGGAGCCGTAAATCGGTCCCCGCCGAAGCTTGCCGACCGACCGGCCCCGCCGCGGCCGCCGCATCCACCCCCACGGTGAACTTGCCACCCAGCAGTCCCTCAATACTCTTGCGTGAGGTGAACACCAAAACCACATCGGTCGACTGCAAGCCGACCTGCCAACCGACGCTGCCACCGGTCATCGTCACGAACTGCGGGGCCTGCCAAACTCGGTTCTCGTCGCGTACCATGACCACGCCCCGGCCATGCCGCACGCCGACCACGAAACCACCTTTGATCATGTTCGGAATGATGACAATCCCCTCCGCGCTACTGAGCATCGAAGCGGGAATGCTCCGCGCCGGGATCGCCATGATCTCGTTCAACACGGTAATCGACGAGCGGACGACGTTGCCCTCCCTCGATTGCATCAACGGCCCTTGGGCCTGAACCTTGAGGTTGATACCCAGGCCGACGGTGAGGGCCGCCAGCAACAGTAGTGTCTTGCGGCTGTTCATAACAAATGACTCCCTGCTTTGCTTATTAAGTCGAGTGCCGTTCGCTGGCGAGGCACTGTGGTCGATCTCCTCCAACTGTAGCCGAGCTAGCGGTTTCCCCCTACATCGATTCACGGGGCGTCTTGTCGATCAGCCCTGCCTTGGTTTCTCCGGCCACAGCGAGCCACACCAATGGCGGCCAGATCTGATGTCGACTCACACCGTTGTTTACGGATCGCTTGCGCGCTTGGTTTGCGCCGATTCTTGAAGACTTGGGATTTGCTAGCAGTCTCGGCGGTACCAGGGGAACAATCGGAACCACCGGCAGCGGCCCCTTCTTTTTTTGGCTCCTCACCAATTTCTTGCCGCGCTTAGCTTGCGGTGTTAATCTGACGAAATCGCTGCCTCTCCTCTTCCTGGGGCCGCGTCCTCCTCTGGCGTCGGTACGTGCAAATCCTCAATTGCGAAAGGACGATTCATGCGCTTCGTATTCCCCCTGAATTGCCGCCAAGTTACCGCATGGGGCACGCTCCGCCTCGCGGCCCTACTGCTAACAGGTTTTTCTCTGGCCAATACCGGATGGGCCGATCCTGGGGAGTCAAAGGAGAAAAAAGCACCGGAGGCGGCCCAGCAGAATCCCTTCGGTGAACAATCCCCCCCGGCGGCAGGCGACGATCCCTTTGGTGCCGCCGTTGGTGATCCCTTTGCTAATGCTCCCGCCGCTAAGGCGTCTCGCCCCGCGATTCGAGCAAGACCGGCTCGATCCAAGCGAGTGCGGGACGCGCTCGATCAGGAAACGAAGATCGCATTCATCGACACGCCGCTGGAGGAAGTAGTCCAGTATTTAAAACAGCTGCACGGCATTGAGATAATGCTCGATCACGCCGGCCTTAAGACCGCCAATATTACTCCCGACATGCCAATCACCCGCCACATCGAAGGCCTCACCCTGAGGGAAGCCCTGGACATTGTGTTGCTGGATCATGGGTTGCATTATCAGAATCGAGGCACCTGGCTGTTGATCACCACCGAAGCGGGCGTCGACAAATGGATCGGCGAGCAACTTGCGGCCAAAACCCGTGTCTCATTTACCGATGTCCCGCTGCTCGAAACGGTGGCGACGCTTGCGCGGATTCATCACGTTCCGGTCGATATCGAAATCAGCACCGCCGCCGGCGATGGATTCAAAAAAGGCAAAGTCACCATCCAGCGGGAAGAAGTGACCCTATCCGAAGCGTTGACCGAAATCCTAAGCCAACACGACCTCCGCTACGAACGCCGCCAAGGAAGGCTTTGGATTGTGGGTGAGGGCAAAGTCTCCCCGTAACTTTCAAACATTCTGGGCGACAGCACCGATACCCCCTGGAGAACCCAACTCCGCGAGTACTCCCAACAAATCGCCGACCTCCGCCGAGGAGATCGCCCCGAAGTCCTCGAGCAAACCGCCCAAGGAGGCCGCGGCCCCGCCGACGCCCTGCACCTGTTAGACACCTACCGCTGGGTTGATCGAGTAGGTTTTCATGTTTGGCGGGCGTCGCATTATTTGGGTGGTGAGGGGGAAGCGGTGGTGAGCCCGGGGAATTTTCCGGAGGGGGATTTGTGAGGGGCTGCCCAGATCACGGCAAATCATCCTGGTTATCGCAACACGCCCTATTCAACTGCTCCCGTATCCATGGTGCCATCCGCCCTTTCCACTAAATACGTGCGAGCCGCGCCAATCACGTTTCTAACCAATGGTTGATCTTTCTCGGGAATTTGATCGATCATGGTTTCAAGAAGGTCAATGACTTCTGACGCATCTTGACCGAAAAACGAATCAAGCACTTCAGAATCAACTGCCGTTTGCGAATCCGCTGAGACGCGGGCACCCAGCAGTACTCCGCAATTCGCGGCAGCTAGCGGGTTCTTATCCCGTAAAGCCTCGAGAATGGGATGACCAAGCCACGACCACGATTCAGGGTCAGTCAAAAACTTCTCCTCTGAATGATTTCCAGAATCGAACACTAGCATGTATAGAGTGGAGGAGGCACGTGGATGCAGTCTAGAGACGATTGAATGACCATCGGTTATCAAGGCTTTTACTGCGTCTAGAGTTCGTTGTCGCACGACTTCCAGATCTTCGAACCTCAAAATTGAATACGAGCTGGACTGGCCAAAAAAATACCACAAATCGTAGACCATGCGAATGCTAACACAAGCAGCTTCGGAGATCCGATTTTGCAACCATATTCGGTTTTCTAATTGCCTGGGAACTCGCCGATTGGCAAACCGCCAAGCATGAATGAATCCCGGTGAATCGTCATAGGAAGATGCACCATGTTCTTCGAGAATCCGCTGAATGACCTGCTCGCAAAGCAGAAGGATTAGATCGGGCTGATTCGCAAAGAATCCACCGGCGAGACTCTCCCAAACATCCCCGTATTGGGATGATGACGTCAATCCTGTTGTCAACGCAGTCGCGGAATCAGGAGACTTCTGCCACTCCTGAATATCACGGATGACTTCCTGATCACGCACATCCGTTGCGTCGATTGCTTCATTGATGGCTCGTCTCCAGTAACGGTCTTCGAAAATCCGTTGAAGACCGCCTTTAGAATATCCTGAGTGCTCACTAGATTTGAGCCAGTATTCGGTATCCGAAAGTAGAAACTGCATGACTTTGATTGCTGCAGTCGGGTTCCATTCGACGTTTTCAATCGTGCGGATCCAGTCATCCAGGACTGCCTGCCGAATTCCTTCGACTCTACTTGGTAAGTCGGATGAGTTTTGCGCTGGAGCAGAACCCAAACGGTCCCTTTGCCGCCACAGAAACTGGAAGCATTCCGGGGCACCAAATCGCAGAATATTGACCGCAAGTAGATCATTGAAGTCAATTTCTCCGTGCAGCGTTTGCCATGCAGAAAATGTTCGAGCAAGAGCGTGTCTCAGGGAGCGAGGCGTATTGAGCAGTAGGGCAACTGAGTGCGGAGTTGAAAATTCCTCGTGGTCCCGTAGTAACAAACCAGTTAAGGGATTCCACTCGTAGTTTCGATTTGGATCGGCAAGCCTCACATGAGGAAAGATCGCGTCGTCCAGACAATATCCACTGACTCGATCGATCAACCCCGATGAATGATATTTATCGATCATTTCAAGTAACTCAATATTATCGCAGAGCTTGGCGTAATCGATACGGCGTGTTGAAGTCAGTCCACCCGTCAGAATAAAACTGAAATTCTCGAACTTCTTAAGGCGTTCAAGAAACGCCAACACTTCCTGGATCTCGAAGTTTCGGGTTTCATTTCGATCCAGGTCTTCCACGATGAAAACTAATCGTCCACCGATGGCTCCGAGCAAATCCGACAGGTTGGCAAACTGGTCCATCGGGTCCGGGTTCCGCAGCATGACGTTGGAGATTGATTCCATCCAATTTCCGCCGGAAGAAAACGCCTTCCGATACGATTCAGGCAGCGAGTCGACTTGAAAGGTGTCAACTTCAGCACCGAGCTGTGAGACCGCTGACTCAAGCATTTCGCGGATCGCGGAATAAGACGTCTCAAAACCCCAGCAGCTATGGTGGCAGATGAAATATTTTTGACTTCCGACTCGATGAGAATTTAGTCGGTCTTTCACCCAGCTTACGATGCTGGTTTTACCTGATCCAAAAGGCCCCACAATTCCGATAGACCGAGTGCCCTTGGAGATAAGCAAACTCACACGATGCGCCACCGATTGGTTGCCCAGAAAGTCATATTGAGCCGGTGCATCTGATTCGAGCCAAGCCTCGATCTCTTCCCAGGGTGCATTCGCGATATCTTGAAGCGTGATACATTTGGGCGCGTGAGTTTCCAATTCCATTGGTTTTTGAAGCCGCCAAAAAAGCTCCGCCCCAAGCCCAGAGTACCAGGCCACAACCAATAGCGCCCCGCCGCCATATCCAAGCCACTCCCAAACATCGGCGCGGTATCCATTTGGGTCGAATCCGCCCAAAAGATCGACCGACGCGACCAAACCCGTAGCGACGAATACCGCGAGCCATGCAGGGGGATGGGTTGCCCAATGGGAAAGCTGGCCGACTCTCGGTGATAGAAGTTTAAACAGCACATGTGTGAAGACCACACATAGACAAAATGCGAAGCCAATTCGCACCAAGTCGTTTATCTCAAGGGAATCCGGATCGCCCAAATCGTTGAAATACGCGTGGACCGATTCCGGATACCTTCTGACCAACGGCAATAGGATGCCACCAGCGAGGATCGTCAGCACAAATGCCAATCCGGCTTGGAACCAATGGGAGATTTGGCGCGACATGACCTGACCCTACATTCGACCAATAGCCTACTTCTGATGCAGTACAACCAGTCTATCGGAACTAGCATCGAAAGTGGCAAGCCTACGCAATATTGGCAAATCCCCTCGAAGAATACATGTTGCCGCACCGCACCGCGCATAAAAAAACCTCACCAAGCTTAAAAGCCTGGTGAGGCATATTCTAAAAC
>JBBDIM010000189.1:0-11524 GCA_040880405.1 Pirellulaceae bacterium
TCGGCTACAACATCACCCAAAACCGAGTCCCCATCCACGACCTCAACGCCACGCTACTGCACCAACTGGGCCTCGATCACCGCCAACTAACCCACCGCCACCAAAGCCGCGACTTTCGGTTGACCGATGTGCATGGGGAGGTGGTAACGGGGCTTTTGCGGTAAGGTTGTTTTGCTGGGAGCGCCTTGTAGCCACGTGGCCGAATAGGCAGCGGATGACTTTTACAAAGACGAGTTTAGCCACAGAGAACACAGAGGGCACAGAGATTTTTTTTGCTGGGTCGCTCCCGCTTCAGCGATTAGTTTTTTACGACGAAATACACGAAGGGCACGAAAAGCAACCAGCGGAAATACTGCTCTGTAAACTTCAGGCCTTGCGATTTATCTAGCCATTTAATAAGGATTTGGAAGAATCTCCGCCCATGTAAATCCCCTCTTCTTTTCGTGTCATTCGGGTATTTCGTGGTTAATCCTTCGAACTACAAGTTGATCCACAACCACTCTTCGCCTCTGTGATCTCTGTGCCCTCTGTGGCTAAAAAACTGAATCCGTGGCAAGTCTCCTAACTACACCTCCCCATCCGCGAAATCAATCCGCACCTGAAAAATCTCGTGTTGGCGGGCGAAGAAGGCGTCGAGGACGCATGGGTCGAAGTGGGTTCCGCGGCCGTCTTCCAGGATGGCGAGGCATTTTTCCAGGGGGAATTCCGGTTTGTACGATCGTTTGGAGCTAAGGGCGTCGAACACGTCGGCCACTGCGGTGATCCGGCCTTCCAGCGGGATTTGCTCGCCGGAGAGGCCGAGCGGGTAGCCGTCGCCATCCCAGCGTTCGTGGTGGGTTAGGGCGATTCGCTGGGCCATGTGCAGGATGGGAGAGCGGACTTGGTCCAGGATTTTCGATCCCAACTCCGTATGGCTGCGAATGACTTTCGCCTCCGTGGCGGGATGACAATCGACGATCTCGTTGCCAAACCCGCAATGCTGACGCATGACGGCAAACTCCTCCGGCGTCAGTTTGCCCGGCTTGAGGAGGATCGCGTCGGGAATGCCGATCTTGCCGACATCGTGCAACTGCGCGGCCGATTCCAATATCTGCAGGGTCGCGTCCGGGAGGCCCAGCTCCGCACCAATGATCCGCGCATAACGACCGACCCGCAAGATGTGCTGACCGGTGTCGTCGTCGCGAAACTCAGCAGCCCTCGCCAGACACTGGATCACCTCCATCCGTGAAGCCTCAAGCTCGGCGGTCCGCTTGCGGACGGCCCGTTCCAGCTCTTCGGAATAGCCGCGGAGTCGGTCTTGGTACGACTTGACGATCAGCACATTATGAATCCGGGCCAGCAGTTCCCCTTGATGCACCGGTTTAGACAACAGGTCGGTCGCACCGGCCTGGAGCGCCTCGAGCTTGGTCTCGCTGGTCGAGGTGGCGGTTAAAATCACCACGGGAATCGTCGCGAGGTTTTCATCGGCCCGGATCGCACGCAGGATCTCCATGCCGTTGACCTGCGGCATGTGGATATCGAGCAGCACCAGGTCGGGCCGGTATTGCTGGACAATCGCCATCGCATCTCCGGCGTCTTCGGTCGAGCGGATGTGGGCGTACCCTTCCATCTCCAGATAGCTCTGCACCACCGCGATGTTGAGGGCCTCGTCGTCGACAATTAGGATCCGCGACCTCTTAATGTCACGAGTCCGCGCGTGAGGGGCGTTTTCCGCAGCGGCGGAGTCGGGAGGCAAGGTTGTTTGTTCGAGTGTTAGCATGATTAAAAGCTTTCGTGCCCCTAGTTTCGCCTGGCAATAAAGCCAATATTTCCGAGGTTCAATTCTATAAAACGGGTCGTGTTTGTGATTTCACTTACTCAAACAGGGAGGGGTGCAATACGATCGGCCAATCCTTGCAGTTCCGCGATCGTATCCAAGGCGGCGACCGCATCCCTTCGCCGAGCCTGCTCTTCCAATTGTTTGGCTGGTTCGGTCAGGCAATCGAAGCCGACCGTCCCGCCGGAGCCTTTCAGCCAGTGGGCCAAGCTCGCCAACTCGTCCCAGTTTTCGTGTTCCACCGCCGCTTCGATTTCATCCATCTTCACGGCCAGCTTGTCGACGAACGAATTGACGATCCGGCGGAATTCCGGCCGTTCGATCGGTAAGGTCGAGACGATCGCTTCCACGGCTTCCAGCTCTGCCGTCGCTTCGCCTTCTTCAGCTTGGACTGCCAGCCGGTCCTCGGGCAGCTCGCTTGCGAACTGGTACACCGCTTGTAGCAGGTCGTCGATTTGCACCGGTTTGCTCAGATAGCTGGTACACCCGGCGTCGACACATTTTTTTCGATCGCCCCGCATCGCGTGGGCGGTGAGGGCGATGATCGGTTTTTCGCAGCCTCGCAAGCGTAGGGTTCGCGCGGCGGTGTAGCCATCCATGACCGGCATTTGCATATCCATCAAGATCAGGTCGAACGACTGCTCAATCTCTAGCTCAACCCCTTGCTTTCCGTTCTCAGCAGTGACGACGGTCGCGCCTGCGTCTCGGAGAATCAGGGAGATTAACTCCCGATTCGTCTCGCCATCATCGACCAGCAGGATTCGCATCGGAGGCAATTTTCTGGCGGTTCGCCGAGTCGTTTTTTTGCTCGTCAACAGGGCCTCACTCACCGACGCCTCGATGAGGGGAACTCCGTCGAGCGAACCGGTCCTTAGCGTGACGCGAAAGGTGCTACCTTTTCCCGGGGTGCTTTGCACGGTGATCGTGCCGCCCAGTTCCCGCGCGATATGGCGACAGATGGTCAGCCCCAGGCCGGTTCCGCCATAGACCCGAGTAATGGAGTTATCCGCCTGGTCAAAAGGCTGGAAAATTCGCTCCATCTTCTCGGACTGAATGCCGATGCCGGTGTCTTCAATCTCGCAGGCGAACCTTGGTTCCGGTCCGTCGAAGTCGATCGAGGCGCGGAGGGTCACCCCCCCCATTTCCGTGAACTTGATGGCATTGCCGACCAGGTTCATTAGCAGTTGTCGAACCCGGGCGGGGTCGGACACGATGGTCTCAGGCACCGCGGTGGTCCAGACGCATTCCAGCCGCAGGTTTTTCTCTTGGGCTCGGACTCGCAGCAGCGAAACGACATCGGACAGAATCGCGTGGGGTGAGCAATGAATCCGCTCGCACTGCATCCGGCCCGCCTCGATTTTGGAAAGATCGAGAATATCATTGATCAGAGTCAGCAGGTGTTGGCCGCTCGATTGGATCGTGGCGAGATAATTGTCTCGGTTTTCCGGAGTTCCCCCACCGCGGCGCAAGACCTCGGCGTAACCGAGGATGCCACTGAGTGGCGTCCGGATCTCGTGGCTCATGTTGGCGAGGAACTCGCTCTTGGCGGAGTTGGCGGCCTCCGCATGTTCCTTGGCCCTTTGCAGTTCCGCGCCGGTCGATTCGAGGTCGGCGGTCTGAAGGGCCATGATCCACATCTCGTGCATCGTTTGCCGGATGGAGATGATGAGAAACGTCACTTCGAACAACACCCAACCGGCATGTTCCAGCCAACGCCACGGACTCGACGCCAAGACACCAAAGACCGACTCGGGCCAAAACAGCCCCCGAATCAAATGATCGAGCGCCACCACCAAGGTGGGCGGAATCAAGAGCTTCCATTCTCGATAGGCGGCCAAAAACGCGAGCGACCCAAACACATGGAAATGCGTTTCAATCCGACCGCCGCTAATATGGATCAACAGCGACGAGAACAGCACCTGAGCGACGGCAATGGTATAGCGTGTCACCTTTTGACCGGGGATGAGCCAGGCCAAGGTCACCGGCAAACTGGCTAAAGCCCCACCCAGAAATACCGCCAACCAAACATGCGGGTGAACACTTCCCACCGTGCCGGACCACGTTCGCGGCGAAAGCCAAAGGGCGCAAACCACCACCGCCACCCACTGCATGAGCATCAGCACCGCGAACATCCGATCGGTCCGCTGGTGGATTCGCAGGTAATGACTTGCAAGGAGCTCTTCGGCTCGAGAATTCGCCCCCCTACTTTCAATTCGATCGTTCATCGCGGCTCCGACAGATTCGTGGCGGGGGATGGTTCACGGCCGCTCAATTCAGAAGCGGTTGAGCCGGGGCATTCCAATTGGCAGCCGAAGACCGGGGTGCCCTGCACCGCGGAGTCCCCTGCAAGCAACAACCGTTCCACGCTCAAGCGGCCCGGGTTGTCTCCCTCATGCCCTCGACCGGAGGTGATCCCGCCATGGAACGACAACGTGCCATCAGGCTGAAACAGGAAGACCTCGCCGGAGGCTTTTGCGCCAAAGCGTCGATGTTCCGCCCCGTCAAAGTCTCCTTGTGGAATAACTCCGGGGATTCGCTCGGCGCTTTTCCATAAGTCGGTTTGGGCCCAGTTATCAGGTTCCACGGTGGGGCGTAGGAACAGGACCTGGGTATCGACCTTGCCTTGGCAATGGGTCATCAGCAGCGCCAGCTCGTTCAGGCTGGCGCGGGAACAGGGGCAGCGGGGATGGACAAACATCAGCAAGGTGGGGACCTCGGCCGAAAGTTGGCAACTGCTCGACTCAGGCCAATGGGTAACGGCACCGCTGGTGACCGCCGGCGTTGTTTCATACCACAAGCCGTAGAGTGTCCCGGCCGTGACCACGAACCCCCACAGGACGACGGCGAGAATCACGAGGGCTCGATAATTAGGCGCTCCCGCTTCCGATGCCGGCGCGTTCAAGTAGCGAGGATCACTTGTCGATCGGCCTGAAGGGAAGTCAAGTTCCGGATTGTGTATGGGCATGGGCAATGCAACCGGGACCCTGGTATGGGACGAAGCAAAAGTTTGTTCGCACAATTCGCTAGCATAGGGCGCGATTCCGCTACCAATTGGGGTAGCGTTTACGTATCTCGGATATCCGTAAGATTCCCCCTCCATGTGGCTGGGTATCCGATGTCGCCACAGGCCGCCGTGGACCGGGTTGTATCGATTTAGCGAGTCGTGCGGCCTCACCCGACGGGATGCTGAATACGCAAAACGCGCGAGCGCGATCGGGGATGAGTTCAATTACAAAGAGTCGGCGGATGGGAACCCTAAGCCGCGGCACCCGTAATTGAACTTATCCCCTTCCAAACGCCCCCATCCTCAACAGACGGATAGTTGGCGCTGCGTCCAGCAATAGGGCAGCGATTTTCTCACGCGCCAAATACGTACGGGGATAAGGTCAATTACGGGGACCGCGGCTAAAACTTCATTGCCGCCGACTCTTTGTAATTGAACTCATCCCCTGTTGGGTGAAGCCTGAATTGGCACGCGAAAATTTGGCCGCCGATAAAACGAGTTGACTCCCTCTCTCGGCGGGGGCAAAATGGCGTTTTCATGCTCCCGCGTTTGCTCTTCTTGCCGCTTCTTCTATCACCTGGGGATTGTCATGTCCGCACCCACTCGCTCGGCCGTGCTGGTTTTGGGGGAACTCTCGGGTTGGGTTCTGCTGATTCGCATCCTCGGGCCGCTGTTGGCGGTGGCCGGGGTTGTGGTGCTGATGGCGAGCGAAGAGGGCCAAGTGATCGGCAACGTGATGTTTTGGGGTGGGGCCATCTTTTCCGCGGTGACCGAAGTGACCGTCTTCATCCTCCAGAAACAGCGGGTCTGGGTGTTGGATAACGGCACCGGCTTCACGCTGTACGAGCCGACCGGCGAGTCGACCATCGCCGACACGGATGTGGTCGCGATCAGCCTGTGGGACAAGTCGATCTATAGCAACGGCGAGTATAAGGGGATGCTGCGGAACGTCCGCCTCTGGGTCCGCAACCGAGACGAACCGGTTCAAATGACCTACCGGATTACCACTAAATCTCCGGAACAAGTGACCGAGCTGTTGCAGCGGCACCTCGACCGCTTGTTAGAAGAGGGATCAGAGCGGCTGGCTCGGGGTGAAGAGGTCCAAGGTGAGGGCTGGGCCTTGAAACAGGGTGGCTTGAAGGTCGACAACGCGACCCTAGTCCCCATCGAGCAGATCGCGGCCCTCGACATCTTGAAGGACGAGGTCTGCATCTGGAGAATCAACGAGGAGGTTGCCGCGATCCGGTTCCCGATCGCCTCGCGCAACTCACATCTGCTGGTCCATCTGCTCTCAAAGCAGTTGCCTGAAAACCGGGACGAGTCGCTCATCGGCGGCGAGGGGCTGGGCCGCGTGATGTTCGAGAAACCGCTAGGGCTCAAGACCAAAGGCTGGATCATCCTGCTGGTCATCTCCGTGGTGATGTTCCCTGTGATCGGGTTCTTTTCGCTGCTGGGCGCGGTGGCCGCTTCGGCAGGGCTCGCCGGGCTGAGTACGCTGTTTTGGTGGCTCGACCGGGAACGGTGTTTCCGCGTTTGTTACAACGGGACCTTCCTGCATGGCCGCCTGGGTGAAAAACAGTTGCGGTACGACACGCTCGAATCGTTCACCTATAGCGTGACGCGCAACTACTACAACGGGGCCTACACCGGAACCACGCTCAACCTGGTGTTTGTGCCGCTGCCGACCGTCGACGGCACCAAAATCACCTTCAACCACACCTTCAAGAATGAAGACACCGATTTCGACAACCTCCGCGACCATGTCTCCGGGATCATGGCCGTCCGGATGGGCAAAGAGCTGGAAGAGACCGGCCGCGTGCAGTGGACCAAGGATGTCGCGTTTTGCACCGAAGGGCTCGAGTACCGACCCTCCGGCTGGCTCGGCAAGAAGCAAGAGACCCTGCTCCTGCCGTGGGGGCAAATTGCCAACTTCAACTTCCAGGACGGGGTGTTTCATGTGTGGGAAGTTGGCAAAGATAAATCGGTCATCCACGAGATGACCAGCGCGGCCAACCTGTTCCCCGGTTTCCTGCTGTTGATCGGTTTGATCCAGCCAGACTCGGAAGAAGGTGCCGCGGAAGACCCCTTGCGGGACCTCGTCCAGGCGGAAGAGGGCCCCGGCGATCACCGGATTCCGGTTTAGTTCCCTTGAATTCCTCACACTCCTCCTGCTTCGCTACTGGTTTCCGGCTGCTCGGTTTGGTAGTTTGTACCAGGTAAAAGCTATTCCCCCCCCACTTCATCGGCTGTAGGTGAAAGATGAAACAGGCCATCCCCGGCATGTCATCCAGTGCGACATCGGAAGTCACCGCGATGATCGTTTGGCCTTCGAACGCGGCGCATGGTATCGGACGGACCTTGGGCCAGTTGTACGCGATTGAGGCCGGCGTCTCATTCCTCACGGTTGGTAACCTGATCGCCCTGCTTACCAGCCCGATCGGGATTTTGATCTACCTTTCGCACGTCCTGCCGGGCGTCGGAACCCGCTACCGGCTTACCAACCGCCGGGTGATCGTGGAACGGGGGCTTACCGGCGCGCCGGAACGCTCGATCGAGCTTGACCGATTCGACCGGATTGAAGTCGTGGTTCGGCCAGGCCAAGCATGGTACGCCGCGGGAGACTTGGTGTTCTCCATGGGAGATCGCGAGTCGTTCCGCCTCAAGGGTGTCAGCCGTCCAGAAGCCTTCAAGGCGGCTTGCATCAAGGGAATGATGACCTACACCGGCATCAAAAAGATCCAAGAGCGTCAGGCGATACCCGTCCCGGCGTGATCCGGCATAAGCCGCCGCTCGATCTGCCGTACCACCAATTCCAGCGCCGTGACATTGGTCGCGAGCGGAACTCCCACCGCCTTGTGGACCGGGCCCTCCGCAGCAGGCCCCGCTTCCCGGATCAGCGGCAGGTGCAAAAACAGGCTGCGGTCGGCCGAGCCCTGCGCGGCGTCTTGCCTTAGACTCCAGTAGTAAACCGCGTTGCAGAGGTAGGTGCCCGCGTGGCAACTGACCTGGGCGGCACCCCCCTCAGCCGAGATCGCCGCTTGCCACTGTGCCAGCGGCAGTTGACTCCGCAGCGCGGTGGGACCCTGGGCATCCAGCGGCAACGGTCCCCGCTCCGCATCCCCCTTGATATTCAAGGCGAACATCTCCAAAGCGGGCTGCTGGCTGCCAGGCGATTGACCCAGCAGCAACGTGAAATCAAACCAGTCGCGTCGCAAACGAGCCAACTCCCGCTCCGCCGGCTCATACTGAACCGGCAAAATAGCGGTCTCAATCGACATTCCACCCGCCCGAGTACTCGACTGCGCCAGCCAAGCTGCCAGCGTCTCCGAGGAAGCATTCACCGGCCACTCGGCATACGGAGCGAAGGCGGTGATCAACAACTTGGGCATGGGTGAAGCCTTGTCGTGGTTAAACGCGGGTTAGGTTCGAAGATGGCTCGCGACATGACTGGCGATGGGCCGAAACTCGTCGCCACTGCAAGGTTGAAATTCGGCGGGCCAGCACGACTTCATTTGACACAGAAGTCGATTTTGAAACGGGGCCTCTACGTTCACGCTCGCAACCGTTACTTCGATCAAGTCGGGATGGCACTGGTTCACTAAGTTCCCCACATCCCGGGCCAGGTATCTGGGGACATAGCCGAGCATCACTCGGTCATCCTCCGTCCGAACGGCGACGGCCTCTGGATCGAAAGCATTCTGAAAATCGAACAGGAGTTTGAGCGGCTCGTTGATTTGCAATCGATTCATTCGCTCGACCGCCGCCCGGCCCATCCAACGGATTCCATGGAGGAAAAACTTGTTGAGGTAGCAGCCCTCGGAATCGGGCCTTGGACAAGGAAAGACCTCGACCGCATCAGTTTGACGGATTCCTTCCGTAACTCCGAGCACCACGATCGGGCTGGGCGGATTGCCCGGATCGAAACCGCTCCATCGCATAAATGCTTCATATTCCGGACGGGAAGTGGGCAGTAATCGATTGGCGAACAGCGGGAACAGCTCCTCCGATTCGTAAACCGTCTCTAGGTTGTTCATCCCGGGAAAGGGGTGGAATCCCCCGCCTTTCGCACCCTGGGTGTAAAGGAAGTGATATAGCCCCCCTTCGTGATCCAAGCGACCAACAGGGCGCCAGCCGCAACTGGGCTCAGGTGATCGCCACGCAACAAATAGTGAGCTCATGCTTTTCGTCTGCCGCGAGTTTGCAGTACTGTGTCCCGAGCGATTCCCAAACATCAAAACGCCAGTTAGATACCCCATCGTATCGCAAACACCCCATCAACGCATCACATGTCGTGCTAGCGTCGTTTTTCACATCTTGACCCATCCGCGGCCTTTGCGTACTCTCCTTCCGATTTTGCATCGGTGGGCGCGATGTGTGCCCGCGGGAATTGGCTGGTTTTCGAGGTCGTTTTACTTATGGTGTCATGTCACACCTGATCACGCGTTGGTTTCTATTCGCGGCTTTGGTGCCGCTGGTTTTTGGCGGCTGTTCACTTTTGAACGAGCCGAGCAAGGAGCCTTCGCGCCTTCCTAAGCAGAAGTTGGCCAGCGATACCGTCGTGCTGGAGATCGCGCGATTGCCGCTCAGCGGGCAGGATGACGACGCCCTGGCCGAGGCCTGGGAAGTCATTGACGAACAGTTTCTGGCGGTTGACGCCCGGCGGAACCTGGAGGAGAACGGATTTCGCGTCGGGCTCATTGATTTTCATCTGCCAAGCTCCATTCGTCATATCTTCGACCGCGAAGAGGGGGGCTCGCAGGGGCTCAATGGCGAGACCGCGATGCGCGTCGATGGCGAGGAGCTGCCGGTGGTCAACAGTCGAAGGTTCCCCCGCGGCAAACGGGGAGAGTATATCGTGGTCAACACGCGGCCGCTGGTCACTGTGCTGCACAAGCGCGACGGCGTCCTCCGCGGCAATGCCTATCACGACGCCGAATGCAAATTCGTCATCCGCGCCTTCCCCCAGAACGATGGTCGCGTGGAAGTCGAGATCGTGCCGGAGATCCAACATGGACAACCTCGCCAGCACTTCGCCGGCACCGAAGGGATGTTTAAGATGGAGACCCACAAGCAGCGCGAATCGATGGAGCAACTCACCATCCGCGCCAAGATGACGCCCGGGCAAACCTTGATCCTCGCCGGAACCGAACCGCTGAAAGGCCCGGGCCAGGCGTTCTTCGAGCGGCAACGGGATGGCACCTCCCGGCGCCACGCGATTCTCATCCGCTTGGCGGGCTCGCAGTTTGACGATCTTTTCCAGGAAACGGACAGCTTTGACAAGAAAGATGCCGTTAGTCCAGAATCTACGGAGCTTGAATCTCCCTCGGACAACCCTTTCTAGCTCTCGTCGCCGGAGCAGCGTCCGTCAAATCACCCGGGATTGACCATTTACGTCTTCTGGGCGGATAATACTAATCTTGCACATCAAGCGGCATTCAACACAGTGGGCGCGCCAAACGGCCGCCGGACCATTTCGGTTATCGAGCTTAACTGGGGAGTAGATATCATGGCTTTAATACCCCTCCGGGTACTTCTGGATCATGCGGCTGAAAACAGCTACGGCGTGGCCGCGTTTAACGTCAACAACATGGAACAGATCCAGTCGATTATGGAGGCGGCCGCCGAGATCGACGCCCCGGTGATCGTGCAGGCCTCGCGGGGTGCGCGGTCGTACTCACAAGATAACTACCTGCGACACCTGATGCTGGCGGCAACCGAGTTGTACCCCGACACGCCGATCGTCATGCACCAGGACCATGGCAACAGTGTCGAGACCTGCATGAGCGCCATCGAGAACGGCTTCACCAGCGTGATGATGGATGGCTCGCTGAAAGAAGACTGCAAAACGCCGGCCGATTACGACTACAACGTCTCGGTGACCAAGCAAGTGGTCGACAAGGCCCACGCCAAGGGCGTCAGCGTTGAAGGGGAACTGGGCTGCTTGGGTTCGCTCGAAAGCGGAACCGGCGAGGCCGAGGATGGCCACGGTGCCGAGGGTGAGTTGAGCCACGACCAACTGCTAACCGACCCGGACGAAGCCGAGCGGTTCGTCGCGGAGACCGGGGTCGACGCCTTGGCGGTTGCCATCGGCACCAGCCACGGGGCCTACAAGTTCACCAAGGCTCCGACCGGCGACGTGTTGGCGATGGACCGGATCGAAGAGATCCACCGCCGTCTGCCCAACTGCCACCTGGTGATGCATGGTAGCTCTTCGGTCCCACAGGAGTTGCAGGACATCATCAACAAGTACGGCGGCCAGATGAAGCAGACCTACGGCGTGCCGGTCGAAGAGATCCAGAAGGGCATCAAGCATGGCGTCCGCAAGATCAATGTCGACACCGACAACCGCATGGCCATCACCGGCGCGATCCGCAAGGTTTTGATGGAAAAGCCAGCCGAGTTCGACCCCCGGGCCTATCTGAAACCGGCCCGCGAAGCGATGAAGCAGGTCTGCATCGCCCGCATGACCGCCTTCGGCCAAGCCGGCATGGCGGCCAAAATGCGCGCCGCCAAGTTGGTGTAATTCCGGCTGGGAAGTCGTAGCAGAACAAAGCAAAAGGGACGCCTCGTGAAGGGGCGTCCCTTTTTTTGCGGCTAGAAGAATCCCAACGCGCGAAGCTCCCGTAGCCACGCTTGCCCAAAGCGTGGGAGTGGTTTGCCAGGCATGTTTGACAATTTGAGGGTGAAAGTCCCTTATCCAACTA
>JBBDIM010000190.1:0-11500 GCA_040880405.1 Pirellulaceae bacterium
CATCCCCTAGCGTTTTGACCCTTGACACTGCTTAGAAAAGGACAAAGTCCTGGGTCCATCTCCGGACATTGTCACTCACTACTTCGCTTCCAAATCGAAGTCCGCTCCCTCGGTGCCGCCGGCGGGGACTTCGAAAGTGAGCTCTGTCGCGGCGTTGTATTTGGCCGGGAGGGTTTCGTTGGATTGGACGACCACTGTGTCGCTGAGGTAGTTGCGGATCTGCTCTTCGGTGAGCTTCGCGTCGGGATTGCCCTCCTGCTTCCGTAAGAATTCGCGGGCATGGGCGATCTGAGCATCCGTATATACCGGGGCGGTGGTGGTGAGGATTCGGACGCGGTGTTTCCCCAGCGCCGCCCCCGCTTGATTGGCGACCGGCGACTTGAGCGAGTAGCGCCCCTGGGCGTCGGTCCGACCGTAGGAAGGGCTACCACCGGTGTTTCCGTCCGCGTCGCCAATGGGCTCGAAAATCAACTTCGCGTCCGCCAGCGGCTGGCTATCGAGCCGGACCACACCGGAGACCGGCGCATAACTACTGCCACCACAACCGACGATCGGTGACACCCACAAGACGAGGGCCCATAGCCACAACCAACCGCCACGGTACCACGCCGTTTGAAGATTGCGGTCGTCGTAAACTAGATGGTTGTTCATGAGTCTCTTTCTTGGGATTGATTAACCCAGCAAGGCCCGCAGATACGCGCTGATTTGATCGACGGTGTCCGCCCTATGGGCGGCGGCCAGATGCTCTTCTTGCGCTGCCGTGAACGGGAGCGGCGTGCCTGCACTGGGTACTTCAGGTACCAACCGGGTGGCGATGGCCGATTGAAGCCGGTCCAGCCCCTGCCCCGTGGTGACACTGGTATGGATGAGCTCCGGTTCCGCCTCCGTCAGCGAAGTCGGCAGCAAGTCGACTTTGTTGAGCACGCCGACTCGGCGGGGCGACTCGGCGAGGAGCGTTTGCCACGTGGCGGTGGTTTCGTCCTGCTGGCCGATCCGCGTGACGTCCATCACATGCACCACGCAGTCCGCCTCGGCGATCATCCGCGCGGCGCGTTCGATGCCGCTTGATTCCAGGCGATCGGTTGAGTCTCGGAGCCCGGCGGTATCGGTCAGTTCGACCGGCCAACCCTCCAGCGCGGTGGTGGCGGTCAGCAGATCTCGCGTGGTCCCCGGTTGGTCGAAGACGATTGCGCGGTCGTAACCCAACAGGGCGTTGATCAGACTGCTCTTGCCGACGTTCGGCTCACCCGCCAACACCACGCGCCACGGCTGTGTGAGTCTCAGGCCGAACTCGGACCATCGCAGCAGCGCGGCAATCGCGCCTCGGGCCGCATCCATTCGATCTACCGAGAGCAGCTCCAAAATCCGCCGGAGTTCCCGTTCCAAAGCCCCTTGGTATTGATCGAGCAAATGCCCCGCCACGCGGCTGGTAGCCGCTTTGGCGAGCAGGATTCGGGCCTCGGCCGCGATGGGGGAACGTTCAAACCGCAAGGCCCAATCGCGCCACGAGATCACCTGACAACCCGCAGCGGACAGGTTCGCCAAGATATGGCCGCTCGCCTGCGGGCCGCCATGGCAGTGGATTTCCCAGTGGTCCGGGGCGATGTGCCCCAGCACCAATTCCTCGCCCGCTTGGCTGGGTTTCTGGTTGGCGGCGCTGTGCCAATGCCCCACCAGAATCGAGCCGGGCGAAGTCGCGGTCAGCGGCCGACCACCCAGCCCACGGAAATACGCCTCACAAGCCGCCATCGCATCCGGCCCCCGCACGGCAACCGTCGCAATCGCGGCCCGGCCAGGCGGAGTCAGGAGTGAGGCGAGGGTAGTGGTTTCCGGCATGGGTGTCGTTGGGGGGAGCGTGAAAAAGGGGTCAGGACTCTTTTTCATCAGGCGTGTTCCATTTGAGAACGTATCGCGAAAAAGAGTCCTGACCCCTTTTTCACGCGTTGGCGCTCAACACAATTCCCTTCAGCACGATATGCGGGACCAGTGTCACCTCTGGGCCGAGCCATTGGGCCAATTGGCTCATGTTGCCGCCGGAGAAGAAGACCTGCGGTTTGGTCTGCTCGCTCAGTTGACGCCCGACGCGGTCGATCGTCTCGCGGACCGCGCCGACGGTCCCCCAGTACAGCCCGCTGCGGATTGCTTGGCTGGTGTTTGCGCCGATCGCGGCGGGGACGTCGCCGGGGTCAATTGCCACTTCCGGCAACAGGTCGGTCTGGCCGGTCAGGGCCTTGGCCGACATCGCCAAGCCAGGCAAAATCGCCCCGCCTAAAAACCGACCGTCGGCGGAAACGGCGTCGACGGTGATCGCGGTACCGGCATCCACCACAATCGCCGGTTGCCCAGGCCGACGCAGATGGTTGGCGGCGACCGCCGCGGCCAGACGGTCGGTCCCGACCTGCTCCGGGTGATCGACCGCGGCATTGATGACAAGGGTGTGGTGGTCGAGCAAAGTGAATGCCATCGAGCCTTGGCTCAAAACCCACTGCCGCAGGTGCATCAGCCCGGTTCGGTTCACGCTGACGCCAAACCACCGCTCGGCCCCCGGCGGAAGCCACTGGGCCAAGGCCTCGAAATTGGGCGTGGCGGTTGAGGTGGTGAAATCGCTCGCCGGCTCGGCAAGCGTCTCGGAGCCTTGGCCACCGGGGAACCAGCCGAAGTGGATGTTGGTGTTGCCGATATCGACGGCGATGAGCGGCTGGGCGGGCGACCGAGATTGAGCGGACAAGGGTTACTCTCCCGCGGCATCTTTCTGGAGATTCGCCTTCTCGAGATCGAGCTGCCGCACAATCTCGAGAACCAATTGATTCAGACCCAGCCCGGTGACCGCCGAGATGAGCAGTACCCCGTCTCCCACTTCTTGCTTCATCTTCGCATGGATCTCTTCCGCCTCGGGGAGCTCCGCCTTGGTGACGCACACCACCTCCGGTCGCTCGGCCAGCGGCTGTTTGTACGAGGCCAACTCGTGCCGGATGGTGCGGTAGTTTTCGATCGGGTCGGTCCCGTCCATTGGGGCCGGTTCGATTAGATGGACCAAGATCCCGGCGCGTTCGACATGCCGCAGGAACTCATGCCCCAGGCCGATCCCCTCGTGGGCTCCTTCGATCAAGCCGGGGATATCGGCCATGACGAAGGCCCGATCCATGTCGACCTTCACCTGGCCCAGGTTGGGGAACTTGGTGGTGAAGGGATAATCGGCGATCTCCGGCCGAGCATGTGAGAGCCGCGACAGGAGCGTGCTTTTGCCGGCGTTCGGCTTGCCCAGCAGGCCGACATCGGCGATCGCCTTGAGTTCCAGAATCAGCTTCCGCCGCTCGCCCGGATCGCCGGGGGTGTGTTCCCGCGGGGCGCGATTGGTCGCCGTTTTGAAACTGGCGTTGCCTCGGCCGCCCCGGCCTCCGCGGGCCGCGACAATCTGATCGCCTGGGCTGACTAGGTCTTTCAACACAAAGTCCCCCTTGGCGTCGTAAATCACGGTGCCGGGCGGGATCTTCACGATGATATCCTCGGCGCTGCGGCCGGTCATGCCGGAGCCTTTGCCATGGCCACCCCGCTTGCCGCGGTAGTGCTTTTGGTGCGACAGCGCGATCAGGCTATCGACCCCCTCTTCGGCCATCAGGATGATGCTGCCGCCGTTGCCGCCATCACCCCCGTCCGGGCCACCCTTAGGGACATAGCGTTCGCGACGGAAACTGGAACAGCCGCTCCCTCCGTCACCCGCTTCGACCTCGATTTGAACCCGATCGACAAACATAGCGTTTTGACTTTTCCCTTTCAGGGAACAAAAACGGGGATGGCCGAAGGTTCGTGCCATCCCCGATTGAATTTTAAGAGCCCTGAACTTCAGGTCCGCGGATCCGGAACGCCGGACCTTAGTTGGCTTCCGGCAGAACCACGTTGATGCGGCGGCTCTTTTGATCGAACAGGACGGTCCCATCGGTCAGGGCGAACAGGGTGTAGTCCTTGCCCATGCCGACATTCTTCCCGGGACGGAACTTGGTCCCAAGCTGACGGACCAGGATGTTGCCCGCTCGGACCACTTCCCCGCCGTACTTCTTGACACCGCGATACTGGGGGTTCGAATCACGACCGTTGCGGCTCGAACCTTGACCTTTCTTATGGGCCATGGCAACTCTACTCCTGCGTTATTTGAGAGACCGCCACAACACGCGAGCGGCATCGGATGGATCGGGGGCTTACTTTCCTCGGTTTCCACACCTCACCGGTGCGGCCAACATCCACTTGCCGAAGCCCCTTTACCGGACCCCAGCCAGGATGTGGAAACCTTACCTTTTACTGGTAAATCCATTCGTAGTCAAGCTGCCCATCGATTCCGAACCGGATTTCATCCTGGTACTCTTCGAATTCATCTCCCCAGCGGGAAAAACGAAGCCGGAGGGTCCGCTGCTGGTACTTCCGTGACGCAAGCGGTGGGGCATCGGCGTCAAACGACTCCGAATCGGTCTCCCAGCGGTAGGCGTTGGTCAGCCCCTGGACATCGATGGTGAAGTAATCGGTGTTTGGGTCGACATCTTCCCAAGTCACGACGCCCCAAACACTTTTGTCTTCGTCCGGAGTCGAAACCGGGATATCGAAGCGGCTGATTTCGACGGTGTTGTATAGCTTAACCCCGCCTGTTTCCCGCTCGGCGATCACGTCGGCGGCCACCGGAATTACGCGGTCCAAGTACTCTTTCTCCGGCTCGGTCCGCTCGGTTCGCAACACAAACCGGGGGAAAAACCGGATCGGCTTGGTCGGTAAGCCCTCAACCTGCCGTACTTCGTACGTGATGTTGCCGAATTCGTCCTTCACCGGCGAGCGGCGAAGGGGGTCTCCCAGGTTTTTCACGCGGTAAACCATGTACCAGATGAGCTTCCGCTGCAATTTACCGCTCGGCTGAGGCACACTCACTTCCATCGTCCGCAGCGGCTTGAAGGCGAACTCCAGTGACCAAATATCTCGCCGCAAAATCACTTCGGACGCCTTCGATTTGAGTGTCCGAGTCTCCGCCAGGTAATTGGGGGTCCAATCAAGGTTCGGAATCCCTTGCAGGATATCGATGTACGGCTCCGGATCGCTGAAGGTGCTTTCGGCGAGCGGTTCACTAGGAATCACCCGCACGACCCCGGGCGCAAATACCCTCCGCGGCGTGTTGACCTGAGCCACGCGCACATTGGCCTGGATGTCCTGCTCTGCCGGTGTTTGCGACCAGGCGATACCAGGCGTCAGCAGCGGACAGACCATCAGGGTGGCGATCGCTAGCTGAAAGCCGCGAAGGAGCGTGTGTACCATAACGAATTCAGGCTCGCGTAAATCTGCGCGTTTAGAACCGCAATCAAGCACCCTGGAAGGGCACCCCCGGCGGCGGAAAAGCAATCCGACGAAAAGTTTAGTATAGTTGCCCAGTTTAACAAGCGTCAAGTTTTCACTTCACGTGCCACCATCGGGGTGGAGGTAGGGCAATTATGCGGCTTATGATAAGGGAAAGGTGGGTGGAGTCCTCGGAACCCACCATCGCCAGCCAACGTAATCGTGGCAACACGGCCCGGGTTCATAAAGCGTCCAAGGCCGCTACTCCACCGGCGATCGCAATTCCAACCGCGAACCCTTGGTGGGTTCCGGCCTAACGGCCTGCACCCACCGCTTACACGACTATTCATCTTCCATCGGCCGCAGGTAGGACAGGGCCAGGAGCGAGTACCCGGTCACTAGGTTCGCGTCCCCTTCGAGCCACCGCTGGTTCTTGTTGGCCCAACTGCCATCTTCGGCCTGCCGCTGGACCAATTCAGCGGCCAGTTCGGCCCGCCAGTTGTGTTTGATGCCATCGGCGGTTTCGAAAGCGTCCTCGCCGTAGGCATCCAGGGCCTTGGCGAAGGTGTGGTAGTAGTAATACAGTCCCGCGTCTCCCATGCCGGGGTTTTGTTCCAGGCTGTAGTTTTTCGAGAGCCACCCAATGGCAGCAACGATCCGGGGATCGTCCTTTTCGACTCCGGCATAGATCATGCTTTTCAGGCCGGCGTAGGTCATTGAACCGTAGCTTCGCAGGCCACCATTGGGAAGTTCGCCCGCTTGGCTGCTGCCCCCGGCGGCGATCGTGTAATAGAAACCGCCATCGGAGTTTTTCTGGGCGAACTCAAACTGGTTGTGTTCCGACTCCAGGTTTTGGCACCGCGAGACAAACATCAGCGCCTTCTGCATCGCCTCGTCCTCCGGGCCGTTCCCGGTTGCCTTGAGGGCGTCGATCAAGAAGTTGGTGTTCGAGAGATCGGGCCGCGAGTGACCACCATAACCGGCACCGCCGTACGCGGGGTCGTCTTTGGATTTGCCTTCATCCTCGTCCCACTGGATGCCCTTGAGGAAGGTGTCCGCCCCCTTCAGGACATCGTCGTAGCGGCCATCGGCGTTCGCTTCAGCGAAGACGAGCGCTGTCAGCGCGGTCTCATAATTTCGGTGGATCGACCCATCGGCGTAAATGCCACCATCCTCGCGGATAAAGGTCTTCAGGTAGTCCATCCCCTTCACAACCGCCGGATCTTGTACCGTCCGGCCATGCCGCAGCAGCCCCAACGTGCAGATGGAGGTGATCCCGATGCCGCTTTGCGAGCTGTACGAACCATCGGGACGCTGTCCCTGATTCATCAGGAACTGCACACCTCGGTTGACCGCTTGGTCGTACTTGCCCGGATCGATCTCCGTCGGTCGGGCAGCGGCCGGTTCGGCTTCTTCGGCCCACACCACCGCCGGCAGCGGCGTAAAGCACATGGAGATCGCCAGGCTCGCGGCCAACAAAGACTTCACGGGGCGATTTTTCGGAACTGACATAGGTTTAAACTCGGTCGTCAAAAGGAAAGGATACGTCCGAACCGGAAGAGACGTGGACCCGCTGGCCATGCTGCCCCACAGCACGACCTCGTCCACTCCCCGCGCTGGTTCACGGATCTGGCAATCTTTCCCGATTATACCCCACACCGCCGGGCCAGGGCAAAGCGCCGGTCAAGAATCGCGGCGCGGACAATCGTTCCCGTCGCTTTCCTTGAAATCACCCGACTCCGAATTTCCGCGGCGTTACTGCAGCACCGCCAAGATCTCATGCTCACTCATGATCAATAATTCCTGACCATCGACAGCCACTTCCGTGCCGGCATACCCTGAGAAGAGCACGCGGTCCCCCTCGTTTACCGTAAGGGGCGATCGTTTGCCACAGGGCAAAACCAAGCCATCTCCCACGCTCAACACTCGGCCCTGCCGTGGTTTCTCTTGGGCCGAGTCGGGCAAAATGATTCCGCCGGAGGTAGTTTCCTCCGCATCGAGGCGTCTCACAACGACGTTGTCTCCCAGGGGAACGACTTTCATGAGATACCTATCTCCCAAAAAGTAGCGAAACCAGAGAAGCCGGGTCGGCTTCCCGCAATTCCCGATTCTGTCATCTGACGGTGGGGGATTCAAGAACCAAGACAAGAGACCGGGGACCTTTCACTTGCGACGTCCCGCTACAAAGGGCGCAACTAGAAAGTTCAGAGGCGGAAATGTACTCTATAAGGCAGCCGCAGCAAGCGAGAGAGACTCGGCGCAGCGTGGCATCTCGTCCCAAGTTCGCCCTTCCAGCAGCCGCCCGGTTCGCTTTTTGTTGACACCCCCCCACTGCTTAAAGAAGAACGCTACCTCTGCGACTAGACATTGGTCCCGGATATCGATCAACCACTGGGCAAGTACGGGCCGAGCACCAGGCCCTGATTCACCGCCGGCGATAGCCCAGTCGATACCTTGCAGATCAAGGTCCAGCAGCGGTCCAATTAACGGCTCAAGCGAAAGGAACTTGATCGCGGCACCCGTCTTTCTCAGGTGGTCGATCCGGACCGTGTACTTCTGACTCTCAACACTAACCCCCATCCAGACATTGCCGGGCCAATCAATGTTAGGACTGAGTTCCTCCAGTCGATCCGCCCGTTTGGTTAGGACCTGAAACTGGTGCCAGTGGGCACGGCGCATGACGTCGAAAACCTGCTGGATGTACTGCTCTGGAACATCCCGATGAAACAGATCACTCATCGAATTCACAAAGATCATCTGCGGCCTTTTCCACGACAAGGGACGTTCCAGCATCCCAGGCTGAAGCGTCAGCGCGAACCCATTGGCGTAGTTCGCTTGCCCCATCGCTTTGAGTCGGTGGGACATCCGTTCCGCGTAGCAGTGCTTGCACCCAGGGCTGATCTTGTCGCACCCAGTGACCGGATTCCAGGTCGCCTCGGTCCATTCGATTGATGATTTGGACATCTTTTTAGCCTTTTGGTTGCAAAGGGAATTGGGCGATAACTTGATCCCCGAATGTTGGTAAACCTTTTTTCTTTCGACGCTTACCAACCGGCGGATTGCAAGTAATTGAACCTGCCTGTTCAAGTTCCAAAAGTGCGGTCTTGTAATTATTCTTCACGAATCTTCGGCCTAGATGGTGCGATTCGTAGATTGCGTTCATTGCCATTGTTCGCCCGGCATACTCATCCAGCAACATCTCTTTCAAATGCGATATCGGTCGGGCGAATTCAAACAAAATGCCTGAGGAGCGAAAGGATTCGTTGTACTCGAATGTCGGCACGCCATCTTCATCCCCAGAGCTTTCCCGCGCCATCACATCCTTCATGATTTCGTACCCCTTTGGGTGCTTGCTAACGAAAATCAGATGATGGCTGGTTCGACTTCCATCCAACCGCTTGAATCGAAATGGCAGGACATATTTACCACCCATCTCTTGCAATGCCAGTGAAAGCTCTTCCACAATCGCCAATTCTCGTTCTGTTGCGGAGTACTCCGCAAGCCTCGGACGCAACAGGTCCGCTCGCCGCTCTCCGAAGAGCGCGTCCATGTGCTGTTTTACCAATGGGTTCGAAAGCCCGGCATTGATGCGTGCGTAATTGAAGAAAAAGATGCATTCGCATGCCCATCCCTTCAAAACGGAATTAATCAATTGGAGTGAAAGACCCTTGTACCCCCAGGGATCGACGAAAAAGATGGTGGGAACCGCGGTCAGTCGTTCGACCTCGTTAATCATTTCAATTCCCACCTCCTTGTTCCTAACTTCCGGTTGGTACCGAAGCCGGTCCAAGTTGGGAAGGGACTGGATCGCGATTTCCAACGCTTGGCTATTCTTCTGATCCTTGTCGTTGAAAACCGTGATCAGCATTTCCCGCAATTCGGGATGCTCAATCGCCTTCTGTAAAATCAAGAGTGGGGTGGAGAGGGTCCCGTCCTGGTACCGCCCTGGACCAGCAAATAAATCCAAATAGGCGACCTTGTTCCCACTCCGCTGTGCATGGCGTTTGATCACATTGAACCAGGCCATGAGATACTTCTGAACGATTGATGTTTTGACTTGAGACTGCTCTCGCGACTCATCAAAAAATTGATCCACCATGGCTAGGCCTTCACGCTCTTACTTTCGAATCACCCTCGGTGATATACAAGCGTACACACTCACTTCGGGTCATTCAATGCCATTTTGCAAGGGGCGCAAAAAACAAGGGCCGCCACGAGGGGCGGCCCTTGAGCCAGATTTGACCTGTTGATTATCGCCTTACACGGTCGGTTCCCAGCCACTCTCGTACTCTCGGCTCCACAGCGCCATCGCTTTTTCGTTGCCGGGGATTTGGCCGGTTTTCGGGTCGATGCCGTCTAGCACGCCGCCGGTGCGGTGGGCGATGTTGCCCAGGTGGCAGAGCATGGTGCTTTTGTGGGCCTCGACGATATCGGAGTTCGGGGTCCCGCCGGTTCGCACGCAGGTGAGGAAGTTTTCTAAATGGTCCGCATCGTCGCGCGGGCCCGATTTTTCCTCCAGCAGCTTGTTCCGCTCGTCGTAGATCGAGTAGCTGCCGCCACTGCCGATTACGAGCGATCCCGAAGTGCCGTGGAAGCTAATCCCGAACTGCGAATCCTCACGACCCCGAGCGTGCCAGCTCAGGCATTCCAGGGTGATCATCTTGTTGTCGGCGAAGTGGTAGCCGACCACATGCGAGTCAGGGGTCTGCTGGTCGTCATCGACATGCAGCAGCTTCTGACCGGCCGAAACCACCTTGGTCGGATAGTCGGCCCCCAGGCCCCAGCGGCAGATGTCGAGGCAGTGGATGCCGTTGTTGCCGATCTCGCCGGTTCCCCAGTCCCAGAACCAGTGCCAGTTGTAATGGACCAGGTTATCGCGGAAGTCGGTCCGCTTGGCCGGGCCCTGCCACAGGTCGAAATCGAGCCAATCGGGCGTCGCGACCTTTTTGCCGCTACCGATCGTACCCCGGCGGTTGTTGTACCAACCACGCGAGTAATGGACTTCCCCGATATCCCCCGCCTGAACGCGTTTGACGGCATCGCGAAGCATCGGCCAGCTCCGCCGCTGATTGCCCATGTTCACCACCCGCTTGTATTTTTGGGAGGCCTCGATCGCGAGTTCCCCTTCCCGCGGATTGTGGCTGCACGGCTTCTCGACATAGATGTGCTTGCCCGCTTTGCAGCCCATGATAGTTGCCGGGGCGTGCCAATGGTCCGGCGCGGCGACGACAAGGACATCGACCGATTGATCGTCGAGGATCTTGCGGAAGTCCTTCACCACTTTTGGCTTGCGACCCTGCCGATCGGCCACCAAAGCGCTCGCCTTGGCCTGGGCGCGGTCGTCGACATCGCAGACGTAGGCGATTTCGCACCCCTTCTGATCGGCGAAGCCTTTGGCCAAGGCACTACCCCGCGCGTTGACTCCCATGATACCGACCACCACGGTGTCGTTAGCGGACGGAGCCTTGGTCCCCTGAGCTTGGGTCGACTTGCCGGGCAGGGCCCACGCGGTGGCCGCAGCCGCGGCGGCCGAGGTTTGCAGGAAGGTACGGCGGGTTGATTTTTCGGTCATGGTAAGCGATTTCCCTTGGAAGGTACGAATTACGTGTAAGTGACCAGGATAGAGTCAATCACACAGGGGACAACTCAGTATAGCAACCAGCCGGAGCCTTGCAAAACAAACTGATATCACCTGACATCATTTTTGGAAAAACTCTGGCCGCCCCCCGCCCGAGTGGACGGATGACGGCCAGCGAAAAGGCGTGGGGGAATTCCCTTGGCATCGGCAACCATCAATGAGACAATCTTGTCGAGAAACTTCCGGAAATCGGCTTCCAACTGTGAACTTTTTCACGCACTACCCACACCCCCTCCGCGTACTATAGAAAGAGGAGCGGTCGGACGAGAAAATACTCTTCTCCGGCCTCTTCCAACCCTTTCCGGAAAGGAACCCGGCCATGAACTTCAAAAAGATCCTCTTCCCGACCGATTTCTCGCACACCGGCGACGCCGCCATGCGGATGGCGACCGCGATCGCCAAAGACAGCGGGGCGACGCTGCTGATCGCCCATGTCGAGGAAGCACCCACCGTTTATGGCACCGGTGAAATGTATTATGGCATGCTCGACCCCTCGCCGGACGACCTCAAACGGATGCTGCACGAGGTCAAACCGACCGATCCCGAGGTGCC
>JBBDIM010000191.1:0-1946 GCA_040880405.1 Pirellulaceae bacterium
AGAGCCCTTAGTGGAGCGGATACCTGCGTTACTTCGTACATTTCACGCAGATAGTTCAGAACCCCTGAGCTATCGTCTCGATCACTCAGACAGAGAATTTTGGGTTTATCGGACAACCCGATATCTCCTTTGATATCCAATATAAGTGCAAGGCTGCCCAATTATAGAATCGGATTCGCATTGCACGAGGAACCGCTCGCTTCAATTAAGTTCGGCTATCGGACCAGTGGAAGTTAAGACGCCCTTCCGCTTTGCCTATTTTTCCTTACCGGAACCTCTCAATAATCCGCATTGAGGACAATACCCTTTTCCGCAAACGATGTTCCAGTTTTAACAGTTATCTGAAACAACCGAGGCAGGTTGCGGGAAATCGACCCTCAAGGTCTTGTGGGCGAACCATCGGCCAAAACCGATTGAAATTATCCCTTACATCCCATTGTTACCAGATTTCCACATTGCGGAAGAGACCAAGGCCGTAATTTTGACAGATGATCTCGGAAAATGGTTCCGGATTTCTGTTCCCCGTCTCCGGTTCCACCAGACGATATTACCGGTGTGCGTGAGGTGCGAGACATTTTTCCAACTCAAAATTTCAACCTGGACGCATCGCTAGCGACCTGCGGTAGAGTCGAAGGCCGAGCCATCCAACTTTAATTGAGACCGGACCAGGTCGACCTGCGGGTCGTGGGCCTGAAGAAATGAAAGGCCGAGAAACCCGCCGAGGTGTTCCATGGGGGGAGGTAGCACGAGCACCTCTACGTGGCGATGAACCGACCCGCCCACGTGAACGCTGAGTATCTTCGCGATCCGCGCCTGCACTTTGGGGCCACCGCGCGGTACCTGAAACTCGACCATCGGTTGATCGGTGAGCGAGATGCCGGCCGCCTGGGCTGTATTCGAAGTGATAACAATCTGTCGCATTTTCGGAACAATCGTCAGCATGGCTGGCGTCTGTTCGTTGAGCAGGGTGACCACGCGGCTCTGCTTGCCACTAGTCAAAATCGGGACCTCGGCCGAGAGTGCCAGCGGCTCGAGACGATCAAGCGATTGCTGCATGCGGGAAAACGCGACCAGGGGACCGAGTTGCGGCCCATCACCACGGGACAGTTGGGCGCGAAGTGCCGACGGCAAGCTCGCATACTGCGCGCGAAGTTGTCGGATTTCTCGCACGGCGGAAAACAGCGTCAGGCTGAACTCTTGCCGACTGGAACTGATCTCCTCCAAAATCGATCGCGCATGTGGCTGCGAGCCGAGATGTTCCGGCGAGACCGCTCGGTGAAATCGCTTGGCGGAGTTTTTCAATTGTTCGATTTGGCCGGCGAGTCGCTTTTCCTCATCGGTGCCAACCGCCCTAGCTTTGAGATGCAGGGCGAGTTGATCGATCAAATGGGTCGTCTGTTGATGGCGCTGCCAAAGCTGCTGATTGTCGGAAACCATCAGCCCATACTGCCGCTCGGAGATGGCGATTCGCCGGGCAAGGTCGTTCATCAAAGTGACCTTTTCCCGTAGTTGCAATTCCTCGGGAAAGATCCAGAACCGCCCATGCCGTTGCAGGCCATGGTCTTCAGGATCGGCGGCGCGGGCCGTGGCGGTCACGCAAACCAGCGATACCATCAGCGCCGCCATGAGACGCATCCCCAGACGCTGGATCTCCAGCCCGCGAACCTTTCCTGCTCCCTGGGAATTCAAACCTAACCGCCTTGTGGCTCGCATAAACTAGACCTGTTCCACCTTAATGACCGATCCAATATCCAGCGGCCAATGGCTGGCTGTTGCCGCACACAGTATTGGTGATGAAATGTTCTCATTCATTGTCTCCGAAAACGGCAATTTTCGCAAACATTTTGTGAGACAGGGGCAGCGAGAAGTGTGAGCGTCTCGAATGTAGGTCGGAAATTTGGTCTGATGCAGGGGTATTGAGTTTTTGCTCTCCAGGGCAGTGTCAA
>JBBDIM010000192.1:0-11339 GCA_040880405.1 Pirellulaceae bacterium
GAAGGCCAACGCCGTCCATCGGAAGCACTTACGGCCTCGCAGCAGATTGGCCGTGAATAATTCGGGCGAGGCGTCTGACAGGAAAAAAGCTGGTTGGATTCCACCCAGAGGCGGTAGGTGGTTGCCTTTCCGGCAGCCCGCACTTCCGCTATGTTCCAAAGCGGAAACCAAGAGTCGCGGCCGATTGGACCGATAATACCCCTACCCCGGTCGAGACTCGACCTCAACGTATCGAGAGACAACAAAGCATCCATGGTCGCTTATTTGATCATCCGCGAAGGTTCGAAGTGGACCGATGTGTTTCGGCTTGTTGAAGGACAGACCGTCACCATCGGCCGCGCGCCGACCAACCAGATCGTGGTCAAGGATGATCGCTGCAGCCGCTACCATGCGGAGATCTTCATTTCTCAAGGTGTCTGGATTTTGCGGGACCTCGATTCCCGCAATGGAACCGTCGTGGGAGATTCGCCGATTCGCGGGGACGTCAACCTTTCGCCCGGCGATTTGATCCGAGTCGCGAACACCCAAATGGCCTTCGTCAACGACTTGGCGGCGGCGTTCCCCGATGGTACCTCCGGCAATGGCCACCTGTTCGACGAGCACGATCTCGATTTGGAGGCAATGGACCAATCCGATAGCGAGCATGTGCTGGATGTTGCCGAACCGACGATGATCACCCATCGCCGCGTCCAGACGCGGTTTCTGAAACCAGATGCCGAAGGGAGCGCCTCGGCCGATGCTACCTTCGTACCCAAGGTCGGCAAGGCGGCGACGCGGCTTTGCCAATTGGCGTTTGAACTGGCCAACCAGACCGATCTGATTGCGGTTGCCAATTTGGCCTTGGAAGGATTGTTCGAGAGCACCCAGGTCGATGCCGGCGCGGTGCTGCTGTTGCCCCGTGGCTTCAAGGGTGTCCCGACCGAAAGTGATCTGGAACTGATTGCCTCGCGAACCGATACCTTGCCGGTCTACCATCGCGTCTCTCGGTTTCTGGCCAACACGGTGCTCCGCGAAGGGGAAGCGGTTTTGGCCCGCAACGTCATGGATGACAGCCGCTTCGGCAGTCGCGATAGTAAGGGTGATATCCACGCCACCAACGTGTTGTGCGCCCCGATCCGGCAATCGGGCAAGACGGTCGGGATGATTCATCTCTACTCGACCGATTCCGACACGATCCCCGACCCGGAGGATTTGGAGTTCAGCCTGGCCGTGGCGGAAAACGTCGCCTTGGCGCTGAAGAACCTGGAGCGGCAACGGGAACTGACCGAGACGATCTCGCAGTCTCAGGTGGAAATCGACGAACTGCGGCAACGTCTCGGCGCGGAAAGCAATATTGTCGGCCGCAGCCCCTTGATTCACGACGTGCAACAGCAAATTACGCGGGTCGCCCCCAGCCGAGCCACGATTTTGGTGACCGGCGAAAGTGGTGTCGGCAAGGAACTGGTTGCCAGGGCAATTCATTTTGCCAGTCCCCGCAAGAAAGGGGCCTTCGTCTGTTTGAACTGTGCGGCGCTGAGCGAATCGCTGCTGGAGAGCGAACTGTTCGGGCATGAACGGGGCGCGTTTACCGGGGCGACCGACCGCAAAATCGGCAAGTTCGAATCGGCCCACCGCGGCACGTTGATGTTGGACGAAATCGGCGAGATGAGCGAGGCGATCCAAGCCAAGTTCCTTCGGGTTTTAGAGGGGCATCCGTTTGAACGCGTCGGCGGGAACGAAGCGGTCCAGGTCGATGCGCGGGTGATCGCGGCGACCAACCGCGACTTGGAAAAAGAGGTAGAGCGGGGCCGATTTCGCCGCGACCTGTTCTTCCGATTGCGGGTCGTGGAAATCAACGTCCCCCCACTCCGCCGTCGGCCGGAAGACATCCTCGAACTGGCCAGCTACTTCGTCCGCAAGTTCAACGCCGAGACAGGCCGGAAGATCCTTGGTTTCACGCAAAGCGCAATGGAGGATATCAAAAAATATCGCTGGCCAGGCAACGTGCGAGAACTGAAAAACGTCATTGAGAGGGCGGTCGTCCTCTCGCAGGCCGAGCGGATCGGTTCGGAGGATCTGGCTCTTTCGAATCTCTCCGCGACTGGCGACACGGCGGAATTCAACGCCGCCAAATCCGGCTACGAACCCCTCTCCTTGGCCGATCTCGAAAAGCGGCACATCAGCGCCACTTTGCTGGCAACCGGCTGGAACAAAAGCCGCACGGCCGGCATCCTGGGGATCGAGCGTTCCACCTTGGACCGCAAGATCCGCCGCTACCACATCGCTCCGCAAGCGGACGCGTAGCACACCGTCGCGCCTTGGTTTTCGGGTGGCACTCACCGGCGAGACCATCGGGTGCCATGCCCACGCCCTCCAATGTGGGCATGCTTTGGCGGACAAGTCTTCCAATGGCAACGCCGTCTCTCCCATCCAATTCGCCCCTTTGCGGCTTGGCGAGAGTTTTTTTTAGCCGCGGCTCCTTTTTTTTAACTTCCGAGGTCATGGAGAAGCGACAGGGGATGAGTTCAATTACAAGGAGTCGGCGGATGAGAACCCTAATCCGCGGCACCCGTAATTGACCTTATCCCCTTCCAAACGCTCCATCTTGAATTCCGGAATTTCTCTCCAATGGAACGGACAGCCCAGGGGCGGCGATTGGTACACACGCCAAATTCGTACGGGGATAAGGTCAATTACGGGGACCACGCCCGAAACTTCTGAACCTCCGACTCTTTGTAATTGAACTCATCCCCTCTCATCCGTGGGGAATGGTTGTCGGTCGCGGGTCGGTTGTGTCGGTAAACGCGATTTTGGCTATCCGCCGCTTCGTACGGGCCGCCGCTTTTCGGCATTTCTTTGCCTAGTAAAGGAAAATCTCGACCCATACTTCCCGTAACTGACGCACCGCGACCCCCTTCATTCCGCGATTTCCCGTATGCAATAGGTATCCCGATGGCGACCGTCGTTGACTCTTCCGATCAGGCTCTGGCTGGGACCAATCCTGTGTTGACCCAGGCGATTGTCTCCGCCGTGGACCGGGCCCTAACCATGTGCGGTACGACGGCTCGCTGCGTCGGAGTCGCCTCGGTCCCGATGCGCGAACGGGGATTGGTGACCGGGCTAATCGGCGTGCATGGCAAGGTCTCCGGGTTCATCACGGTGAACATGTCCGAGCCCATGGCGATTAGCGTTGTGGAAGGGCTGCTGGGCGATCAGTTCGGCAAATTGACGTCGCAGGTGGTGGATGGTGCCGGCGAAGTGACCAACATGATCTGCGGCGGCATCAAATCGCAGTTGGCCAAAACCACGTGGTCGTTCCAGGGAATCACCGTCCCGTCGATCATTGTGGGCGAAGGATACCAGATGGCCTTTGCCCAGGGGCTGGAGTTCGTCAGCGCGACGTTCGAGCACCTCGATTCCGACAGCGTGATGCTGGAAGACCGCCTGTTGTCGGTCAGCATGTGCTTTTTGCGGGTATAGTTAGCCCAACTATTCGCCGACAATCCGCAGCGTCAGGTGGCACTGGCGACTTGTCCGGTGAGTTTGAAACGCGAACATTTCTCCCACCTGTAACCTCGAACTGAACGGGCCATTAGCTAAGCATCGTCCGAGAAATGCCGGTCGGATTTTAAGAAGTGGAAACGCAGAGACGCGGAGAGCGCGGAGGACTATCTCTGCGACCTCCGCGCCTCTGCGTTTAAATCCCGTTAAACTTTAAATTTCTTTATGAGTATCAACGAAATCACGCAATCGGTCATCGGCGCGGCGATCGAGGTCCATCGGCATTTAGGGCCAGGGCTACTAGAATCGGCGTATCGAGTTTGCTTGGCTTACGAGCTTCGAAAACGCGAATTCGAAGTTCAAGAAGAGCTGCCGATCACCGTGGTTTATGACGATATTAAATTGGATTGCGGCTTTCGCGCCGACTTGCTTGTGAATCGCCTCGTCGTCGTCGAATTGAAGGCGAAAACCACGATTCATCCGGTGGATAAGGCCCAGACGTTGTCCCACCTCAGATTAATGAATCTCAGCGTTGGATTGTTAATTAACTTCCACGAGGTCCGCCTGACGGATGGCGTTCATCGAATCGTCAACAACTATCAGGATGGAACGTGATGCCCGGTGTAGAAATTTGAAACGCAGAGGCGCGGAGGACTCTCTCCGCGACCTCCGCGCCTCTGCGTTTCAATCCCGTTTGGCATCGCTGGATCAATAGATGTCGGATTTGGAACGACAAGACTAAATCTCAAATCGGACTCGAAATCAACGAGCGAGCCTAAACCTGATCGTGGCGGCGATAGCTTTTTGCCAACCTCTCCGGCGAAACCCCTAAGTGGAATCGGAGAATGATCCACCAGTTCCGCCAAGTTTGGCGCAGAATGCCGAACCGCAACCAGCGTCTGGGGCTGGTTGTTACCGGGCCAGGCAGCATCCGCGGCCAGGCCTCACGGCGGAGGGTTTGCGAGAGGACATAGTCTTCCATTAGCGGCAGTTCTGGAAATCCGCCGACCCGCTCAAACGTCTCGCGGGCGACGAAGATCGCCTGATCGCCATACACCAGCCCCAGCCACTTGGCACGCTGGTAGTTGCCCCACTCAAGTAGGCGAAAGCCCACACCGGGGGCGCTGATCCGCTGGCGAAAGCCGCCGAACACAGCATCGGGGTGATCGGTGATCGACCGCAAGCCGTCCGCTGGAAGTCGCGCGTCGGCGTGCAGAAACAGCAGCACATCCCCATGGGCGGATCGCGCGGCAAGGTTTTGTTGGTGGGCCCGACCCGGTGGGCAGGCAATCACCACGGCTCCTGCCTGAGCGGCCAGCGACGCGGTTGGGTCGGTACTGCCACCATCGGCGACCAACACTTCCGCCGCACCCGCATCCCACGCGGACCGGATCGCCCCGGCGATCATTTCGCGCTCGTTCAGCGCCGCAATGATGACCGAGATCCGCGTTCGCACTGTCGGGGGGCTCCTCAGCGGCTAGTTCGCCGCCAAGCCTTCCTGCTCTTTTTGGGAGGCGACCGCCTTGTCGACCATCGACTGGATCGTCGATTCCGACTGCACGCCCACCAGCGAACTCCGTTTCCAGCCATCTCGTGTCTTGCGATACATGATCAACTGAGGAATCGATCCCCCTCGCATCATCCGACCGCCGATCGAAGTGTCTGCGTCGATTTCAATGTACGAAACGTCGCGGAGCTTGCCGGAGCGAACCAGTCGCGGCATGACGGACGACTTCATCGTCACGCAGCCAGGGCACCAATTCGCGCCGACCAGCACCAGCATCGGCTTGCCGGTCTCTTCGGCTTGTTGAAAGGCTTGGTTGTATTGAGCTTTGGTTTCGCCGACAGCGCTCACCTGTAGCAGGAGAGCCAGAGTCATTCCGAGCATGTACGTTCCTTTTCCATTCGTTCTGGTGAAAGGCGGGAGCTGGCTCTCAGTCGCGAACCGTATCCGTAGAGCGGTCACTTCATGTCGACTGAAAAACAGGCATATCCCTATAGAAGAAACAATCCGTTGGATACTAAGGTGGGAGGGAGTTTGCGAGCCGCCAGTGGAGAAAGCGAATACCGACTGCCGAAACAAAAATCATTCTGTTTCTAACAGCCGGCCCGATTTGCTTCTCGTCGCCAAGTCGGATTGACCTGCGCTCGAAAAACCCAGAGGTGGCAAACGCCGCGGGTAATTGGGCCTTTGCCGGTGTTAACGATCTCGCAGAGTTTAACGGTTGCGCCTGATCTCGCAAGCATGTCAGTTAAAAGTTACGGAAAACAATCGACCCTAATTCGCCTGGGCATCCTGCGGAAAACGTTTGAGAAAAGTGATTTAGGTGCCGTCTAAGGCTGGAATCTCCCCTCCAAAAATGTTTCAATAGCGGCAGGATTTCGGAAGTGGACGGCCCTAGGACGGGTGCCGACCAGCCGCCAAATTGGAACCATTCATGCAACTTCGAGTCGGTGTGATCGGCCTGGGGAACGATTGGGAATCGCGCCATCGCCCCGCCCTGCATACCCTGCAAGATCGATTCAAGGTCGAATTCATCTACGATGAAGTCGGTTTCCGGGCCCGCGATGCCGCCAACCAGTTGGGTGCCCGGCGGGTGCAGGGGTTTCGCCAAGCGATCCACTCCGACCAGATCGACGCCGTCTTCTTCCTCGGCGGACAATGGACCGGCATGCTCCCCTTACAAGCCGCCTGCGAAGCGGGTAAGGCGATCTACCTGAACACCACGTTCGAGCTAGGGTTCGCCCAGCAAAGCGAGATCTCGCGGTTGGTGAAGGCCAGTGGCGTACCGTTCATGGTCGAGTTCCCTCGCCGCGTGGCACCCGCCACCACCCGGCTCAAGGAGCTCATCGCCACCGAGTTGGGCCCGCCGAAACTGATTTTCTGTCACCATCGGCTCGCCTTGCCCAAAGGGCAATCGGGCCAAGGTCAGCCGGGCTACTGGGCCGTGCGGAAGGTGATTGCGGAGATCTTCGATTGGTGCCGCTACGTGGTCGATGGCACCCCCACCTCGCTCTTCTCTGTCCGCTATCCTCACAGTCGCGACGCGACCGCCCACCAAACCCTGTCACCAGGCTTAACGCGAGGAGACTCGGAGCAGGGAGATTCGGAAGAAGCAGATCGAGGCAATGCCCTGGAAGATGGCTCACCGGAGGAAGGGGCCCTCGACTATCAGATGCTCAGCATCGATTTCAAAGCCCGTAACGGCACGCAGCAACGTGTCGTCGCCCAAATCAGCGCCGGGACCTATCTCAAGACGGAATGGCCCGAGGCCGCCTCGTTCCGCCCCCCCGCAGCGATGCAGGTCTGCTGCGAAAACGGAGTCGCCTTCATCGATTTACCCAACACCCTCATCTGGTTCAGCCCTGCGGGGCGTCACATGGAATCGCTGGAAGGGGAACGCCCCGTCGGCGAACGCCTGCTGGCGATGTTCTACCGCGAAGCCCAAAACAAAACCCAGGGCGAAACTTCCCTGACCGAGTTCCAGGAAATCACCCGGGTGATCCAAGCAGCCGACGAGAGCATCGACCAATCGAGCCGCGTGGGCCTTAATGGAAACACGAAGTCCCCGTTGGATTAGCGGATTGTTGATTTTCTGAACCGGCCGGTTATGCCCGGCGGGCCACGAAGAGTGCCCGAAGATCCTCCAAGACCAAGTACAGGCAAGGTACGAGCAGGAGGATGATCGCGGTCGAGAACAGGATTCCAAAGCCCAGCGAGATGGCCATGGGGATGATGTATTGGGCTTGCAGCGAATTCTCGAAGATGAGTGGCATGAGCCCGCCGAACGTGGTGAGGGTGGTCAGCATGATGGGTCGGAACCGCCGCAGCCCCGCTTGGCAGATCGCGTCGAAGGCGGGTTGCGCTTTGCGGTGCCGATTGGCGTAATCGATCATGATGAGCGAGTCGTTGATCACCACTCCGGACAGTGCGATCACACCCATTAAGCTCACCAGCGACAAATCGTAGCCCAGCAGCATGTGCCCCAGCACCGCCCCGACGATCCCGAACGGAATCGCCACCAGCACGATCAACGGTTGCACGTAGCCTTTGAAGGCGATCGCCAACAACGCGTAGATCACCGCCAAAGCGAGCCCGAACGAGCCCCACAGCGAGGCGGTGGCCCGCCGCATTTCGGCGTCGCTTCCTTCAAACGTCCAGGTGAGGCCGGGGAAATCTTCTCGTAGTTGCGGAAGCTCGGTGGTGCGGAGGGCCTCAATCACCTGGCCGACCGCCCGCTTCGGTTCAACATCCAGCGAAACATTCACTACCCGCCGCCCATTGCGGCGATTGATGGAGGAAAATGCCTCGGATTTTTCGAGATCCGCCACATCCAACAGCGGCACCTCGCTGCCGTCCGGCGTGCGAATGATGAGGTCTTCCAGGTGATGGATATCCTCCCGCTGCGATTCCGGCAGCTTGACGCGGACTTCAATTTCGTTCGTCCCGCGGAGCAGTCGCAGCGCGAGCGACCCGAAAAACGCCCCGCGTAGTTGCTCTCCCAGTTCTTCGTCGGTCAGGCCGAGCGCACGCCCTTCAGGCCGGAGGCGGAAGTCGTACTGAATTTTTCCTTTGTTGTAGTTGTCGCTCACATCCCGGGCGTTGGCAAACCGTTCGACCCGTCGAACAAGGGCTTGCGACGCCTGCGCCAACACCTCGACGTCGTTGTGCCCCAGGTCGACGCTGATATCCCGCCGATAACCGCCGGGGCCACTTTCCGCTTCAAAGGTGATTTGAGTCACCCCCGGCAAGTCGCCGATCGAATCGCGCCACAGTTCAATCACCTCGTTGACCGTCATGTTGCGCTCTTCGGGCGGCTTCATCACGATTTCCACATCGATGAAATCCTGCCCCCGGACGTTCGTCTTGATTCCTTCGGCCACCTCGTACAGGTTGTGCTCCTCAAACATCCGCATACTCGCCTCGGTCACTTGTGCGGCGATCTCGGCAGCTTGTTGCCGCGTGGTTCCGACCGGCATCCGCACGCCCGCTTCGATTTCATCCGCCGAGATTTCCGGCATCAGGATCATCCCCATGTGGGCGCTGGTGGCGTAGCCCCCGATCACCAGAAACAGGGCCAGCGCGATGCTGGCGGTGATGTAGCGGAAGCGGAGACTGACCACCAGAATCGGGCGGTAGACGATCTCGACCACCTGGTTGAAGCCTTGGCTGAAGGCCTGCTGGAGGCCATGCAGTTTCGCACCCCAACTGTGTGGTTTCCGGCCAGCCGCGCGGGCATGCGCCAGGTGGGCCGGTAGAATGAAGAGCGATTCGATGAGTGAAACGGACAGCACCACAATCACCACGATCGGCAGCGGTCCCCAAAACTTACCGGTTTCTCCGGGAATGAACAGCAACGGCACGAACGCCACGATATTGGTCAAAATGCTAAACGTGACCGGGCCCGCAACCTCGCGGGTTCCATCGATCGCGGCATGCAAATAGTCGCTTTGCTCTCCCCGCTTCTCGTAGACGTTTTCCCCCACCACCACGGCGTCGTCCACCACGATGCCCAGCACGACGAGAAAGCCGAACAGCGAGATCATGTTGATGCTGACCCCAACCAGCGGCAGAATCAGAATGCCACCTACAAAGGCGATCGCCATCCCCATCATGACCCAGAACGCCAAGCGAAATTCGAGAAAAATCGCCAGAATCAGCAACACAATGACCACCGCCATCAGGGCGTTTTCCATCACCAGGCCTAGACGACCGCGGAACTCCTCCGCACTGTTGCTATCGATCCGCCATTGGACCCCCGGTGGCAGGGAACTTTCGAATTCCTGCATGGTCCGCTCGACCGCATCGGCAATCGTAATCGGAGACTGCGAACCGACACGAAACACATCGACCCCGACCGTGGGTGTTTGGCTGAACTGCGAATGAAACCCGATTTCCTCAAACCCGTCCCGAATCGTGGCGATATCACTCAGCCGAACCACCGACCCACCCCGGCCTGAGACAATCTCGATCGCGGCGAACTCGTCGGCCCACTGTTTCCGGGCCTTCACACGCAACAGGATTTCACCGGCGCTGGTTTGGACCGCCCCGGCGGCGACATCCTGACTCGCGGTGCGGATGACATTGGCCACATCCGGCAAGGTGAGCCCATACTCGCGGAGTCTTTGACGGGGGATCTCGACATGGGTGACATATTCCGGCGCGCGGTTTAGCTCAACCTGCGTGATCTCTTCGTTGGTCTGCAATTGATCGCGGAGTTGCTCGGCCAACTTCCGCAACGTCCAAATGTCGACCGACCCATACAGGCTGATCTGCATGACCTCTTGTTGTCGCGTTTGGAGGCTCACTTCCGGCTGCTCAATCTGGTCCGGGAAAGTGCGAATCCGACTGATCGCCTGGTCGATGTCTTGGAAGGCCTTCATCCGATTCTGGCCCGCCACCAACTCGATCAGCACTTCGCCCCGCCCTTCCCGCGCCTCGCTGATGATCTCGCGAATCCCTTCGACCCCTTGGACTGCTTCCTCGATCGGCTGCAAGATGCCTTGCTCGACCTCCGCCGGGGCAGCCCCCGGGTAGCCGACCGTAATTTCCACGATATCCAATTGAAATTGCGGAAAGACTTCCTTCTGAATCGCCACCGCTGACCAGACCCCGCCCCCCAGCAAGATGATCATCAACAGGTTAGCCGCGATGGAATTCCGGGCCATCCAAGCGATGGGGCCTTGGGCCATGCCGCTTACCGAGGCATCGTTCGAGTCCTGCGAGCCGTCGGAGGCATCGTGAGTCGCGTTCAATCGATGGCCTCCATGTCGGCCTTCCGCAGATCGATTCCTGCGGCGACGGTGGCGAGCGTGGTGGTTACCACCTCCTCGCCGCTCTCCAGTCCCGCCTGGATGTAGGCGTACTCGGCGTCACGATAGAGGACTTGGGTTTCGCGAATTTCCAGTTTTCCATCTTTCATCACCCAGACCGTGTCGCGGTCGTGGAGGTAGTCTCGATCGAGTCGGACGACATTCTCAATCGGTCGTCCTTCGATGTGGGTTTCCAGCAGCGTGTCGAGGATCAACGGCGGCCCGTTCCCGTGGCGGGCCAGTGGGTCCGAGACGGTGATCAACACCTGCGCAAGCCGTGTTTGCTGGTCGAGGCTCCCGATCATTCGGGCCACGGTCGCTTGTCGTGTGGTTCCTGGGGGCCAGGTATCGGGGTTAAGCAGCGTGACAGGCGAGCCCTGCCCCTCCTGGTCCGGAAATCGGATCCAAAGCAGTCCGCGAACCGGCACCGAGGCCATAACCCAGTACTGGTCGACCCCGACCAGGCGGGCCAGTTCGTCGCCGGGTGCGACTTGCGAGCCCACATTGACGGTCCGAGTGAGAATTTGGGCGTCGAACGGCGCGGTGATACTTGTCCGTTGTAGGTCGAGCCTAGCCCGTTCCACGGCCGCCTCGGCCGCGCTGACTTCGGCCCGCATCGAGGCGATCTGCGGCTCGCGCAAGACCAGCGCACGGTTGGTTTCGTCGATCGTCCCCTCCAACAGAGCCAGCTCCTTTTGTGCCAGGGTTTGCCGTCCCTCTTCGATTTCCAGCGAAGCCTGGACCTGGGCCAGCTCGCTTTCCCGCACCGACAAGGCATTCATGAAGTCGGCCGGATCGATGCGGAGTAGCAAGTCTCCCGCACGGACCGTCCCCCCGGGAACAAACTGGGGAGATATCTCGACGACCTGCCCTTCGACCCGCGGGCTGAGCATGATCTCGCTGGCCGCTTGCACACTCCCCAGCACCTCCAGACGCGGGGAATAGGTGCCACGCTCGGCGGTGATCGTTTCGACCAGGGCCGCCGAGCGGCGGGTCGACTCAATCTGCTGGGCCGTCGGCTCGGTATGATTGATCACCCAAATCGC